>CAXBES010000001.1:0-404429 GCA_963974915.1 uncultured Ulvibacter sp.
CACCTCTTACCTTTCCGAACAGAGAAGTTAAGCCCGTTTGCGCCGATGGTACTACACTTGTGGAAGAGTAGGTCGCCGCCTTCTTTAAGTCCCGATTCATTTATGAGTCGGGACTTTTTTTTTATTACTTTATGTAATGACACAATTGGCGTGGTGATCCCGTTTCTAAAATATGTTTTTTTTACGCTACACATTTTAGAAACGGGATCGTTTCAATACGAACAAGCCGACTTCTTATAAAAGATACCCAGAAATGGATGTCCTTATTTTTTTAAACTTAATGAAAGGGCTGCCTTGGAAGAGTCAAGACGCTGCTATGGCAGGTCTTGTGCGTAACCTACACAAAAGTATACTTTTGGTAGCCTCATAGAGTCGGGATCGTTTCAATGTTTTTAAGCTGTGTTTTATTCAATATTTTTCTCAATTGTTGCTCATTTACAAAACTATAACTTATCATCATGTCGCAAAGTCGAAAAGATTTGTGAAATAAACGCGACAGCGATTGCAGTGGCATCTTTTTTATGCCTTAGATTTGCAAAAAAAAATAAAACGAAAAGCGCGGTTATTTTTCTTTTGAAAAATAAGTTGCCATAAAGAACATGAGAACACAAACACACAAAGAAGAATTATTGAATTCTCTTACACATGGCATTGGATTTTTGCTCAGTTTAGTGGGTTTTGTTCTTCTAATCGTCTATAAAAGTTTCGATTCTACTGCTAGTACGATTGCAATTATACTTTACGGAGTTTCTCTGGCAGTACTGTATTTTGTCTCTACACTTTATCACTATGAAAAAAATGAACATCGCAAGAATATCTATCGGAAACTGGATCATATATGCATTTATTATTTAATCGCAGGCACCTATTCTCCAGTAGTGTTGATAGCAATTGATCACAGTATGGGGTGGACGTTGTTTTGGACAGTTTGGGGAATCGCAATTTTTGGGACTATACTTAAAGTCTTTTTTACGGGAAAGTTTGAATTAATTTCTGTAATTCTCTATTTGGTAATGGGGTGGCTAATTGTATTAGATTTTTCGGCTTTGCAAGAATCGGTCAGCACAACCGGATTGTATCTACTTATGGGTGGCGGACTGGCTTACACAGTAGGTATTGTTTTTTATGCGATGGATAAAATTAAGTACAGTCATGTTATTTGGCATTTATTTGTTTTACTTGGGAGTATTCTACATTATTTATTCATTTTTCTTACCATATTATAACGATAAGTGTTTTTTTTGGAAAAATTGACAATGGGTTTTCTACAATATTGTCTTCGTATCTAATCTTTTTCTGAATGATTTGTTATTGGTCGAATGATTAGTTCGTATGAACGAAAAAAAGACCAAAACAAAACGCAATAGGTTCAATTAGTATATTTTTAAAAAAACTAATTAACCGAAATTATGACTAAAACTTCAATGAGATTTTTGGTGTTATTAATGACTGTCATATCTTGGCAGCTTAAAGCCCAGTTTACAGAGAATTTTGATACTTCAACTACATTACCAACCGGATGGTCTATTATAGATGGAGGGTCTTCAGATCAAACCTGGAAAATTATTAGTAACCCATCGGGTGGAGCTCAATCTGGAACGAATGTAGCCGATATTCGCTATGGTTCTGATGCCCATGATGATTTTCTTATTACACCTGCCATTACCGTTGCCGGTGGAGTGAACGATCAAATTTCATTTTATGTAAAATCCAGATCAAGTTCATTTTTAGAGAACTATGATGTTTTATTATCTACTACGAATAATACTGATCCGGGTGCTTTTACCGAGGTACTAAAATCGAATGATAATGCTCCCAACTCATGGACACGAGTAGTACTGGATCTAACTCCGTATTTAGGTGATACCGTATATGTCGCCGTTCATGCAACCGATACAGATCAGTTCAATCTCTACGTAGATACCTTTGTTAATGATGGGCTACCAACCTGCACAAATCCGGCCGACATCAATATTTTAAATATAACAGATTCGACTGCCAATGCTAGCTGGATGGCAGGAATTGGAGCTGCCAATTATGACTGGGAGGTCGTGCCTCAAGGTAATGGACAAGGTAATGGCGTGATCGATCAAGGAAATACAACAGGGTTGACTGCTGCTATTGATGGCTTGTCTGGTTCTACTCCTTATGATTTTTACATAAAATCTGATTGTGAAACGGACTATGCTTCCGCAATATCGTTTACAACCCAAGCTTCACCACCCGGGAATGATGAATGTATAAATGCGACGGCCTTAACAGTCAATCCGAATCTAAGTTGCGGAAATGTTACAAGTGGAAGCATAGCCGGAGCTACAGATTCCGGAATTGATAACTGTGGTGGAACTGAAGACGATGATGTATGGTACAGTTTTGTAGCAACAAATACCACTCACATTGTTGAACTGACGAATATCACGGGCGGTACTACAGATTTATACCATGCGATATACGATGCGTCCCCCGGTTGTGGAGCATTGGCTGCCGCTTTAAAATGTTCAGACCCTAATATTAGTACAACTTCGGGTTTAACCATAGGGAATACTTATTATATTCAGGTTTACTCATGGACAGACACGCCCGGGCAATCATCTTCATTTGATATTTGCGTCGGAACCATTCCGCCGCCACCAACGAACGACGAATGTGCCAATGCTATTTCATTAACTGTTAATCCCGATTTCAACTGTGGTACAGTTACGAGCGGAACCGTTGAAAGTGCTACTAATTCTAATGTAAATGGGTGCGGGGGTACCGAAGATGATGATGTTTGGTACAGTTTCGTAGCAACGAACACAACTCATTCGGTTGAATTGTTGAATGTAGCAGGTAGTACCACCGATATGTATCATGCAGTTTATGATGCTACTCCGGGATGTGAAAATTTAACCACCGCACTTACTTGTTCAGATGCAGATAGCAGTGTTACTAATGATCTTACAATAGGAAACACCTATTATGTTCAGGTTTATACCTGGACAAGTACAACGGGACAGGATTCAACGTTTGATATCTGTATAGGAACTCCGCCACCACCTCCGACAAACGACGATTGCGCTAACGCGGAAGGACTAACAGTAAATGGCGATTCTAGTTGCACCATTACTGCTTCAGGGACTGTTCTAAGTGCGACAAATTCCGGGGTGGATTCGTGTGTAGGGACCGAAGATGATGATGTTTGGTATAGTTTTGTTGCTACCAGTACTTATCATTCTATTTCATTGTTAAATATAGCAGGAAGCTCTACGAACCTAAATCATGCCATTTATGATGCAGCTCCCGGTTGTGGGGCTTTAGGAGAAGCATTAATGTGTTCAGATCCAAATTCGAGTAGTATTACAGGTCTTACAATAGGAAATGCCTACTTAATTCAGGTTTATACGTCAACTGGAACAACCGGACAGGATACAACCTTCGATATATGTGTGGGAGTTCCTCCGGCCCCTCCTTCAAATGACAATTGTAGTGGTGCGACATCACTTACCGTTAATCCGGATTACGACTGTGTTGCAGTGACAGCCGGGACAATTGAATTTGCTCTTAATTCGGGAGAACAAAATTGTGGTGGCACTGCAAACGACGATGTTTGGTATAGTTTTGTTGCAACGAGAACGGGACATAGGGTTTCCATATTAAATGTGACCGGCAGCGCTACCGATATGTATCACGCGGTTTATGATGCTGCACCCGGCTGTGCTTCACTGGAGGCCGCACTTACTTGCTCAGACTCAAACGTGAGTAATACCAACGGACTTACCATAGGAAATACCTATTATGTACAAGTTTATTCCTGGACAGACACCCCCGGACAAACGACTTCGTTTGATATCTGTATAGGGTCACCGCCACCACCTCCGGCAAATAATGATTTCGCAAATGCCGAAATGCTCACTGTAAATACTGTATGTAATAATACATTAGGTACTTTGATTGGAGCAACCCCTTCCAGTGAAACTCCTTTTGGCAACTGTGGAAGCACCGATGGTACCGAGGGGGATGTTTGGTATAGTTTTGTAGCCCCTGATTCGGGGAATGCAAAAATTGAAACTTCGGTGGGTACCGGTGCCAATCTTGATACCGTTATTGTATTATATGCATATAACGAAGTTACCGAAACTTTAACCCAAGTTGAATGTAATGATGATGGAGCTGTATCACCATTTTCTGCGATCACAATTACAGACGGAAGTCTAATTTCAGGAGATACATATTATATAAGAGTTCATGAGTATAACGATGATAACGATGATGACTTTAATATTTGTGTTTACTATCCCGTTTGTGCCGGGACTACCATTACTTGGTCCAATGGTGCCTGGGTTGGAGGTGTTGCCCCAACAAATGTTGATGTAGCCATTATCAATGATGCTTATAGCACACTAGCAGATGGTAGCATGGATGCCTGTGCGCTAATTGTAAATAATGGAGAAACCCTTACTATATCTGCAGGAGATTATGTAAGTATTGGAACCGACATAACAGTAAATGGTACTCTAAATATAGATCATGAAGGTAGTTTAGTACAAATTGATGATACCTCGGTAACCAATAATAATGGGAGCATTAACGTAGAGAAGATTACCCCTGCACTTGCCGAAAAGGCATTTATGATCTTGGGAAGTCCTATGTCTTCGGAAACAAGAGAAGCCGTGTATGGTACAAGTTATATTGTAAGGAATCATGTTACAGGAAACTTTGTTCCCCACCCGGATGTTGCGACCATGTTTCCTATGGCCGAGAATTTTGCCGATGATGATGGTAACAATTGGTTAGACCATTCGGGATTGGTTAATCCGGCCGAAGGATATCTTGTATTTCCTCAACCTAACACTACCGCAAGTGGATCTTACACACTTAATTATGATCTGGGGACATTAAATAATGGTGTTTTTAATTATCCGTTAATTTTTAATGGAAGTCAGAACGGCAGTCCGAATATTTTGGCAAATCCATACGCTTCCGCAATTGATGCCGATTTGTTCTTTTTAGATCCAAACAATGCAGATATAAATGCGCTCTACTTTTGGGAGCATATCACGCCGTTGTCTACCGGTTATCCCGGTTATAATGATGCTAATTTCAGTATGGGAGATATCTCTGTATATAGTGAATCGATGGGTGGCGTTGCCGCTGCCAATGGGGGTACAGCACCAACAAGTATTATTTCTTCGGGACAAGGATTCGCAGTAAAAGCGAGTGCAGCGGGTACTGCTGTATTTAACAATTCGATGCGTGTTAACGGTCCCAATGATACATACCGATCGCCTCAGATTGTAGACAAAGATAGGTTGTGGATTAAAGTATTTAATAACACCTACGGATTGGGAAGTACTGCGCTTATTGGATTTTCAGAAGAAACAACTAGTGCTTTTGATGATTATGCAGATATACGAAGATTGGCTACTCCGGTCTCGTTGTACTCGGAATTGGAAACCGGTGAGCAACTCGTAATAAACGCGCTTGATAGCTTTGAACCGGAAGACTCTGTGAACTTGAGCTTTGTAACACAGGTAACCGAATTACAGGAGTACCGTATCTCACTAGAAAATTTTGATGGTATTAATCTCGATACTGTAGTGGTGTATTTACTGGATACACAAACAAGAATTACAACTTCCTTAAGTGAAAATGATTATACATTCCAAAGTGATGCGGCTACCTATAGCAATCGTTTTACGGTGTTTTTCCGTAGTTCGGTACTCGATGTGACAGATTTCTCGTTGAATGCGATTTCTGTTTTTCCGAACCCTGCAAAGGATATCTTAAATATTGCATCACCTACACTTACAGTACATAGCGCCGTAATATATGATATGAGTGGTAGAAAAGTTTATGAAGCCAACTTTAACGGGAGCAGTAATTATCAGTTGAATATGTCGGCACTTCCGGCTGCTTTATATTTTGTGGAGATCTCAACCGAAAATGGTTTGGTCACCAAACGAGTGATAAAGGAATAACCTTTCAAATGATTTCAAAAACCGCTATAATAAAGTTTGTAGCGGTTTTTTTGTTTTTAGTCTTGGGGAAGGGATAGTAGCGAAAAGCCCACAGCGAAGTTTACGTAGTGAGGACTTGTAACGGATAGCCCGGTTTTGAGCCGTTCTTTACGCGAATAAAATAGAATACTTAGGCGAAAAATTCCCCCAACAAAACTTTCAAGTCAGTCGTTTAAAGAAAATAAGCAATCACCATTGCCATAATAATGGTGAGTAGTTTTGCTAAATTGAATTTGTGGTCTTTGCTGCTTTCAAAAAGGATTGTGGTTGATACGTGTAGAAATATACCGATTACGAGCGCAGTAATTTCGGTACTATAGCGTACAAATCCGTCTACGTTTTTAGATAGAAAGTTGCCTAAAGGCGTCATCAAGGCAAATAAAAACAGGAATAATAGGGTAGTGGACCTTGAGTAATTTGCTTTTATAAAAAAGAAGGACAAAATTATAGCAATAGGGATCTTGTGTACTATCACTCCCAGAATAAGGTTGTTTTCTTCTGAAATAGGGAAGCCTTCCAAGAGAGCGTGAATTGACAAACTGATAAATAACAGCCAGGGAAAACTTTTCTCGGCAGCATGAATATGGACATGACCGTGTTCTGCGCCTTTAGAAAAAAACTCTAAACAAATTTGAAGCAGTATTCCTGCCATGATGTACACACCCGTAGTTTTCGAATCTGTCGTAAAAACTTCGGGTAGGAGTTCGAAAATAGTTACTGCCAGTAGGAAGGCACCGCTAAAAGCCAGATAAATAGACATTTTTGCTATTTCCTTTGTTTTTAGAAGTAAGGCAATTGCATAACCAACAGCAACCGATGCGAATAGGAGAAAATAAATCATTTGCTAAATAATAATATTAGTCTTTGGGATGTGCGTTCATCAAACTCGTTCAATTTATAATCACCAAAGCAATCATCTAAAATAACTCCTGCCTCTTTGAAATAGGATTTGAAGTTAGCTAAAGTAAGTGCTTTTACACGTTCTGTATAAAAGTGGTGTTTATTATTATGGGTAAATTTGATGTTTTTAATAATGTAATCGTCCTCAATTAGTCGTTCAATGTGGAATGTAATTTCATCAACAGTTTTGGTTTCCTTCGGAACGAGATTCTTTTTAATATATTCTGAATTCAGGAAGTCGATTACTCCATGGCCATTGCTTTTTAGATCGGCTTTAATGGCTTTAATGGTCCGAAGGTTGTCATTTTCCGATTCAAAATATCCAAAGCTTGTAAAGAGATTAAAAACGGCATCGAATTGTTTTTTATAAGGCACACACATATCATGTACATCGAAATGTAGTTTCTCGTTCTCAAATTGTTTGGCATAGGCAATGCTGGATTCGGAAAGATCAACCCCTGTCACATCATAACCCAATTGGTTTAAGTATCTGGCATGACGCCCCTTTCCACATGCAAGGTCGAGAATTTCCGCGCCTGTTTCCAGCTTGAGATGTTTAGTAAGCGTATTCATAAAAGCCGCGGCTTCTGTATGATCCCTGTCTTTGTAAAGGATATGGTAATAGGGAGTGTTAAACCAGGAAGCGTACCAATTATCTGTTTCTTTTTGCATCGATGCCTTTTTGCACTGCTAAAATACTGTATTTTTGTTCTTTTATTAAATTATTTGAATTACTTCGGATATAAATAAATCAACTCATCTAATTACGAGCTTACTATATGGCAGAGAATTTTAAAATGGTCGCGAAAACCCTGTTTGGGTTAGAAGAATTATTAGCTCAAGAACTTCGTAAGCTTGGGGCGTCTAATATAGAATTAGGCACGAGAAACGTTTCGTTTGAAGGAGACACCGGGTTTATGTATAAAGCGAATTTATGTTGTAGAACGGCTATTAAAATCCTGAAGCCTATAACTTCTTTTAATGTTTTTAAGGAGGAAGATCTTTATAAAAAAGTATATGATATTAATTGGGAGGATTATATGGAAGCAAATGGCAGTTTAGCAGTTGATGCTACTGTTTTTTCGAAACAATTCACGCATTCTCAATATATTGCTTTAAAGACCAAGGACGCCATTGTCGATAGATTTAGAGATAAAGAGGGCATAAGACCCGATGTGGATCTGGATCATCCAACTTTAAGGGTTAATGTACATATTGATAGAAATATTTGTACCATTTCTTTAGATAGCTCGGGACAATCCTTACACAAGCGTGGTTACAAGATCGCCAACACCATAGCTCCCATTAATGAAGTGCTTGCCGCCGGACTCATCATGCTTTCCGGTTGGAACGGTCAATGTGATTTTATAGACCCTATGTGTGGTGGAGGAACAATTTTAACAGAGGCTGCAATGATCGCCTGTAACATTCCACCTAACTTAAACAGGGATGAGTTTGGTTTTGAAACATGGCCGGATTTTGATGTGGATCTTTACGAACTTATTGAAAATGCTGCCTTAAAGAAAATAAGAGATTTTCATTTTAAGATCTACGGATTTGATACAGATGTTGTCGCATTGAAAAAAGCCCGAGAAAATATAAAAAGCGCTAACCTGGATGAGTTCATCACTTTGGAAAACAAAGATTTCTTTGACACCAAAAAAGAAACGGAGCGTTCTATGTGGCTGGTTTTTAATCCGCCGTATGATGAACGTATTGCGGTAACCGACATAGAAAAATTCTACGCCTCTATTGGTAATACGTTAAAGCATGGCTATCCCGGAACTCAAGCCTGGATGATCACGTCTAATATGGAGGCCTTAAAGTACGTAGGATTACGGCCATCCCGAAAAATAAAGGTTTACAACGGGAAGTTAGAAGCTCGTTTTGTAAAGTATGAAATGTACGAAGGTAGCAGGAAGGCCAAGAAGAATTAGGAAGCAGTGAACAGTGATAAGTTCTGAGTACGTGAGAATGTATCCTATTATTTCTTAAATATGGGAATGAGATACGAAATTGTATATCCGTAACCTACCCCATAATCACTAAAATCATTGGTGTTATTAAAGCCAGGGACAAATAAATTATCGAAATTGTTGGGTTGGTCTTCAGCGAGCATTCTTTTTAGCTGTAAATTAATAGAGAGGTATAGGTTATTGAGTACTTCGGTTTTAACGCCAACGATCAATTCTGCCCAGTGAGCGGTTAGACCGTCGAACTTTTGGGGTTCCACTCTGCTTCCGGGGGGAAAGGACTGATTGGTGACATAAATATTATAGGCAAGTAACTCCTGATTGAAAGTTGAAAATCCATATCTAAGTCCGGCGAAAATAGCATTATTGAGTCCCAGCCAGTTATTATATGCATTAAAATCGCCTCCCACTTTCAAATAGCTACCGGAGGCTGTAGAATTCAGATTGCTTTCAAATCTATCTTTTTTTTCATTTCCGAGTTCAGCGGCGAGATAGAACTTTTTCGATAATCTGAAATCACCAACAATTTCGAAACCGCTATAACCACTTTCAAGCAATGTACGTAAAGGTTTAGATAGATCGGCACCAACTCTAAGTCCGTATTTATTAATTTTAGCTACAGAATCTGTTGCGACAGCTGTTTGTGATTGCGCCCAAAGAGAAACAGACGCACAACATAGGCTAATGCAAAATAGTAACGTGTGTCTCAGTTTCATCTTCTACTGTTTGTGTTTCAATTTGAATATTTAATAACCAATTATTAGGGTCTCCTTCTAAGTTAAATCCCAATTGATTGTAAATTGTTTTAAATCCGCAGGCTCTGTTAAGATAAACATCCTCTCTTTGATACAAAAAGGAAAGAATATCGACGTTGGTAAAAGTACCGTCTTCATTTTCATTGATAAACTGAAATCGGGTATCATCGGCTCCTGTACGAAGTGGAATTGCAATAGAATCGGTATTGGCGGCAACAAGTACGTCTACATTGTTACTGTAATCGGCTCTAACAGTAAGATTTGGAACCGCTTTTGCTTCAGAAGGGTCAAGAATATCTTTAAAAACTATTATTAATAGGGGGGTGGTGTCACTTCCCTCCGGACAGATATCGTCACGGGTACACCCATTAAAGGCAACAACTATTAATAATAAGGTTATAATTTTTTTAATCATTAGGTTTACTTCGGAATTGATTCAGAAAAAATTACCGTTTTTCCAAAAGTACAACATTTTCGACGTGATGTGTTTGTGGAAACATATCGACCGGCTGAATTTTCACTACTTTATAAACCGAATCCAGCAATGAAAGATCACGTGCCTGAGTTGCACTGTTGCAACTTACATAAACAATTTTTGGCGCAGAAAGTGTAAGTAACTGACCTACAACATCTTTATGCATCCCATCCCTTGGCGGGTCTGTGATAACGACGTCCGGAATACCATGAGTATCGATAAAATCCTGATTAAAAACCTTTTTCATGTCTCCTACATAGAACTCGGCATTTTCTATATTATTTAGTTTCGCATTTTCAATCGCTGCATCAATGGCTTCCGGCACAGATTCTACCCCCACGACTTTTTTTGCTTTTTTTGCCACGAACTGGGCGATTGTACCTGTACCGGTATACAGGTCGTAAACGAGTTCATTGCCCGATAGGTCTGCGAAATCACGTGTTACTTTATATAATTCGTATGCTTGTTCGCTATTCGTTTGATAGAAAGATTTAGCATTTATTTTAAACTTAAGCCCCTCCATTTCTTCAAATATGTGGTTGTTGCCGCTATAGCAAATCACATCCTGATCGTAAATAGTATCATTGCCTTTAGAATTAATAACGTATAAAAGTGACGTTATTTCCGGAAAGTTTTGAGTTAGTGCATCTAAAAGTTGCGTTCTGCCTACTTTATCGTCATAAAAGAACTGTACCAACACCATAACATCGCCGGTCGTGGAAGTTCTAATCATGAGAGTTCTAAGGAGACCTTCTTGATTTCGGGTATTAAAAAATGGCAAGTTTAGTTCTCCGGCTTTAGCCTTAACAAAGTCTCTGATAGCATTACTGGGATCGGCTTGCAGATAACATTTGTTTAAATCCAAAATTTTGTCCCACATCCCGGGTATATGAAACCCGAGAGCATTTTTATCTTCGATAATTGCATCACTTTTAATTTGATCCAGTGTTAGCCATTTGCTGTCGCTAAATGAGAATTCCATTTTATTTCGATAGAAGTATTGCTTTTTGGAACCGAGAATGGGTTGAACCGATGGAATTTCGATCTTACCGAGTCGTAACAAATTATTTTCAACTTCCTTTTGTTTATAAAAGAGCTGATGTTCATACCCCATATTTTGCCACTTGCAGCCACCACAAGTACCAAAGTGTTCACAAACCGGTTCTACGCGTTTGTCTGAAAATTCGGAAAAAGAGATCGCGGAGCCTTCATAATAAGAGGAGCGTTTTTTAGTAGTTTGAACCGTAGCTACATCTCCGGGTACTGCATTATTAATAAATACCACACGTCCGTCCTTAGCTTTGGCAACTGCTTTTCCTTTCGCACCGGCGTCAATTACTTCAAGATTTTCGAGAATGACACGATTTGTTTTTCTTCTTCCCATGTTGGCAAAAATAGTGTAAAAAGAATGTTTAAATATTCAAAAGGTCTCAAAAAATTTGGGAATAATTTAGTAATTTGCAAGCCCAAGGATGATTTCTCTCCTCCGCTGAATTTTCGAACTCTCGAAAGAATAAAGGTATAGCAGGAATTTTTTATTTTTTATCATTTTAAAGTTTTTTTATGTCAGTAATGGAACAAACGGCTTCACAGAAAGCTATGGATTTAGAAAACAAGTATGGTGCACATAACTATCATCCTTTACCTGTGGTTTTAAATAGGGGTGAAGGTGTTTATGTTTGGGATGTAGAAGGAAAAAAATACTACGATTTTCTTTCGGCTTATTCTGCGGTAAACCAAGGACATTGTCATCCAAGGATCGTAAACGCGATGACCCAGCAGGCTCAAACTCTAAGCTTAACCTCGAGAGCTTTTTATAACGATAAGTTGGGCGTATACGAAAAGTACGCAAGTGAGTATTTCAACTTCGATAAGTTATTACCTATGAATACGGGGGCCGAAGCAGTTGAAACTGCTTTAAAAATATGTAGAAAATGGGCTTATGAGAAAAAAGGAATTTCGGAAAACGAAGCCGAAATCGTAGTTTGCGAAAATAATTTTCATGGAAGAACAACAACTATTATCTCATTTTCTAACGATCCGGTAGCCAGAAAGAATTTTGGGCCTTACACCAAAGGCTTTATAAAAATTGAATACGATAATTTGCTCGCTTTAGAATCGGTATTAAAATCGAATACGAATATAGCTGGGTTCTTAGTAGAGCCCATTCAAGGTGAGGCCGGTGTTTATGTTCCTTCAGAAGGATACCTTCAACAGGCAAAATCTCTTTGCGAACAGTATAATGTTCTGTTTATTGCCGATGAAGTTCAAACAGGTATAGCAAGAACAGGAAAACTTTTGGCGGTGGATCATGAAAATGTAAAGCCAGATATTCTAATCTTAGGTAAAGCATTAAGCGGTGGAGCATATCCGGTTTCGGCTGTATTGGCAAATAATGAAATTATGGATGTTATAAAACCGGGAAATCATGGTTCTACTTTTGGAGGTAATCCTATTGCGGCAGCGGTTGCTATGGCAGCGTTAGACGTGGTGAAAGATGAACAGCTTGCAGAGAATGCTGAACGTCTTGGAAATGTTTTCAGAAGTGAATTAAACAAGTTTATAGAAACAAGCTCTATCGCTACCCTTGTAAGAGGGAAGGGATTGTTAAATGCAATTGTAATAAATGATTCTGAAGACAGTGATACTGCATGGAATATTTGTTTGAAACTACGCGATAATGGTCTTTTGGCGAAGCCTACCCACGGTAATATTATTCGTTTTGCGCCGCCTTTGGTCATGAACGATGAACAATTGTTAGATTGTGTGTCGATCATTATAAATACTTTAAAAGAATTCGAATAGAATAGCTCGATAAACTGATTAAACCCGTTCGTCATATTTTGATGATCGGGTTTTTTATTTTTTAGAAGTTTTGAGAATGTTTAGTTGAATGGTTTTATTTATTATGGGCGTAGGATAACGCATTTACTTCCCATTATAACGAATTTATAATTCGAAATTTTTAAAATCACAATGAGAAATATATATTTAGTTAGAACAAACTCCCTATTAATTAATTATAAAATACGAACTATGAAAAAACTTATGTATGTCGCACTCGGAGCCTTGCTTTTAGCTTCTTGTGCAAAAGATGAAAACAGTACTATTAATATATATACTGAAGTAGATCTTACCACCGTTCTGCCTAATTCTGCTTACGATAACTCACAACAAGGGATCTACTCCGGTGTAATTGTAGCCAACAATACTCAATTTCATGGAAAATTATATCTTGATATTGCTAATAATAACAATCGCTATCAGGCTCTGGTTCAGACAATAGAGGGGCAGAAATTCGCTTTTAATTTAGTCAATATGGAAGATAATATTTATAGTTTTGGTAGTGACAAAGGTACTTTTAGCGTGGATATTTCTGATTATAACAATGTCGTAGTGTCAGATATATCTATTGATAATGCTAGTGGTACCGCACGCCTAATAAAAGAAACCAACAACAGTCGCGCTGCAATTGTTTTAGGAACATATACTTCAGCTTGTACAGATTGCCCTTTTATGCTATCTGGAACATGGGATTTTATGGTAGAGCCACCGGCAAATCCAACAGATATAGCAAATATTTCTGAAGTAATAATAACAACTTCCGGCTCAGAAATGAAGATTGATGATGATTTTGAAGGAACAACACCTTATTGTTATACAGGCGGACCGTACATACCATTTTTCTGGGAAGATTCTGACCCTGCTGAGAACAGATATGAAATATATGCAACCGGACAGGAATGGATACAAGCAGGTGGAAATATTCTACATTACGATTTGGCTTTTTCTAAGACTATCGCAGATGAAAATGAGTTAGATTATAACAGGATGCTTGGCTTTCCGGAACTAACGAATGCTTTGTTCTTTGACCCACCTTTAGACCCTGCGGGGTGTTTTAACATAGCAGGTACTAACGGACTCTGGGGGTTATATAATCCGGCGGGGGATGCTCTCCTAGCTGCAGGTTTTATTACTTTCGATACTTCGGGATTAGTTCCTGTACCTCCGGCTCCAGGTTTAGCAAGACCAACCGCTATGCCAATAGCCGAAATAAACAATATGAACTAAGTTATTACTTGGTGAAAAAAAAGGCAACCTATTAGGTTGCCTTTTTTTAATATGAAGAATTAATTTAAGGTTGTTCTATACCCATTTCTTCCATTCGCATTCTTGATTGCTCCATCATTTCATCCCAACCAATTGTTGAAATTGTATAGATAGTGTATATTAAATAAAGAGCATTTATTATCAATACTACTAATGCGATTGTTTTGGCAGTATTCATTGCACTTACATTTTCGTAGTTTTCCGGATTATTTTTAGCTTCTTTGATCTTACCATTAGCTAGAAAATATGCAATACCTGCAGGAATAACACCGATTCCTCCTACGCAACAGCATAAGAATCCGAGTATTGAAAGCACATATGTTATTGTTGGGTTTAGTTTAATTTTCTCCATTTTTTATATGTTTTAAGTTAATAGTTTAACTATAAAGTTAATTACAATTATAATAATGTTAGTGATAAGAAGGAAAATTTTAATTTTTTCGGCATACTTTACCTTGACAAATAGATCAAAAAGTAAGAATATAAAGAAAAGTAGGAGAGTATAGATGGCCGGGTACATTTTAAATGCGGCGATGAATTCACCCTTAAAAAGTAAGGCTGTAGCTCTTTGCAAGCCACAGCCAAAACATTCTATTCCGAAAAATTTTTTATTGAGGCATGGGAGCATATATTCATCCATACCTAATACTATTTTTTAATTTTTTATAGAAACTTTATAGTCAATAACAACATCATCTTTCGTTGTTAATTTTACCAGGTAAATACCATCGCTTAGGTTCCCGGTTGGGAAAGTAAATCGTTTGCTGACCCCAACATTAGATTCATTTATTACCAGTTTTCCGGACATATCGAAAACATGTGCGGCTTTGATATCATATCCTTCCGGATTAGAAACCTCTAACTGCTGTGCCGGATTGTTTTGGAAGAAATCAACATTCGCTAATACAGTTGCTCTGTGTTCCTGAGTTTGAGTCGTACCTTGTTTAACTTCTTCAGAGCCATCAATAAATACTATATAGAATCTACTTGTGTAAGTACCTGCATCAAGCTGAATGTGCGCAGTTCTATCACCGGTAATTTGTTTCCATGTTGTATTTAAGTTATCGAATAAATAGGCTTCTGTGTTGTTCATTTTAATTTCTTCGATAGCCGTTAATACTAAACTTGTTGGTTCGCTCAATTCAAAGGTAATAGGAATTCTCTTAGACTCATCAAAGCTTACACCCTGAATTACATATGGTTTTAGGTCATTATCTGTAGGCCCAATAGGAAAGAAAACTTCAGAGCTTGCGTCCATGGGACTAAGTCCGTCAAATCCTCTATCATATCCATCGGTTGCATCATCGGAAAAAGCAAGAACTAATTGTCTCATATGACTTTCGTTCATAAAGGCATTAATTCTAATTTGTGGAAGTCGTGGATCCTCATAAACGATTTGTTCAGCAGCTATAGCAAAAGAATTATTAGGATTTTTGTTTGCTGCTGTATTACCGGCGGTCGTTCTAAATGTAGAGTTATTTGCCGCTCCTTCTTTTCTATACAATCTATGGCTGTTTTTTAAAGTGGCAGTTGAATTTCCTGTTCCGGGATCTCCTTGTATCATAAATCCTTGTGCAATTGGAGCAAACCTTCTTTCTACGTGAGTACCTTGAACACCAGTCGTTGTTGTAGGATTACCATCGTTATCATAGTTCATGAACATTGGGCGGGTATAAATACCGGGATTACTCAAACTACCATCATAACTTGGAGTACCTGGAACCCAAACACCAAAACCACCTTTATTATCTACGTAGTAGTGTGAATTAATCGATCTGTCCTCATCCCAATATCTAAATGAGTTGATAGACGTATTACTCGCATCGTGAAAAACCGCATTCAGGTCTAAAGCCGATGGATAAGGGTTTCCGGATAGTGTTAAATCGTCTTCAAGTATATTAACCGTAATGTCCCCATTGTTTGCGCGGCCTCTGAAATCGTAATTTTGATTAGGAGTTGCACTAACTCCTACACCTTTCATACTAAAACCATAACCGGGTGCGACCACATTAGCAGTTCCAATAGCGGTCCAAGGACCTCCGGCCGGATATTGATATAGCCATCTTCTCGAAATACGTAAAGGGTTTGCACTACCATTATAATTTGTAACGATAGTAGCCGGATTAGAGTTGGTTAAACTAAGAGAATCGTGAACTCGCGCCATCCCAAAATTTTCATTACCACTAGCAGTTGCATAATTACCTACCGGAGAAATCCAAAAGTTATAATCGTATGCATCAGAATGACTATTTTGAATAACAGAAATATAACCATCTCCACTGTTAGGTGAACTTGTAGTACCTTGCACAAGTTGAGATTCTTCTCTAAGGTAAATACTTGCTTCGGTTGCACCTGAAGAATTTTCAACAAGGTTGATATCCTGTTCAACAAAAAGGACTTGATCCTTTACATATACATAGGAATCTGTACCAGATGAAGCGTTCGGACTTACATACAACTGGGAAAAAGCAACTGTTGTACATAAAGAAACAGCAATAAGTAGTAGGTTTTTCATAATTTTACAGTTTAAAAAACATCATATTTGGGGTTAAAATGCTCGATATTTAGAGCGTAAAAATAAATATATTTTTTTAATTAGAAGTTATTTTCGTCAAAAAATACACATTTTCACCCATTTAAACGGCTGTAAACTAATAAATAATGTCGAATTAACAAGAAAAAACTTTCAGAAAAATGAATATTGGCGATAAAATAACTGTTTTAGACGATGATATGTATGGTGTAGTGTCAAAAATAGAAGGGAATTTAGTCACAATTTCCACCGACGACGGTTTCGATCTGGAATTTAATAAAAGAGAATTGATCGTTATTGATGAGGCTTTTTCAAAAAAAGATTTTGCACCTGATAACCTTTCAGAAATACTTTCAGAAAAAAATATAGAAAAACGTAAAAAATCGAAAAAAGTAAAACCCAAGGACAGAGTTCTACCTCCTATGGAAGTGGATTTGCATATTCACCAGCTCGTTCCAAAAAGCAGAGGTTTGAGTAATCATGAAATGTTGACTATTCAAATCGATGAAGCTAAAAGACAGTTGGACTTTGCAATTAAGAAGAAGATCCAGCGTATTGTATTTATTCATGGGGTAGGTGAAGGGGTTTTGCGTGCCGAACTTGAATATCTGTTCAGGCAATATGGAAATCTACAATATAACGATGCAAACTTTCAAAAATACGGGCGAGGTGCTACCGAAGTTTATGTATTTCAGAACCTAACTCCCTAATCGTTGAACACCGGTGTAACTGTTTCTGTGGTGTTTCTTACACTTTCTATGCCGCCCATGTCGAGAAATTCTTGAGTAATTTGCTCATTTTCATTTATCAATACGAGATTCGTTAAAACCAATAGAATATCACTATTTAAATTATAGTTATGCGGACGATATTGATCTGAAGGTACCGTGGTTGCAATAGCCGGATTTAAAAAATCTGGACCAACACTTGCGTCTGTGATATCGTTCGTAGGATTTAGATCCTGCGTAAAATTCTCCTCATCACGAGTTAGAACCCCGTCTCCATCATCATCCGGATCGAGATAATCCGGTATCGTGTCTCCCGAAGCTGCATCCGTATTCTTTGGGTTAAGTGGATCAGGTCCAATTTCGGCAGCTGTTGGTACATTATCTCCATCGTCGTCGAAATCGTAGTAATCGGGAATGCCGTCGCCATCAGTATCGATAGAGTCGTCTGCAACTTCGTCAATTCCATCATTGTCGTCTAATGTCGTAGTGGTCGTGATTGTCGCAGTGCCTGAACTGGCAAGATAATTTACGGTGACTAACGGACTCGTGGGTGGGACGCTACTGCAAAAATAGGAACTTGTAATCTCGTCAGAGTACTTTCGGTAATTAACAAAGTTGGTTGTTCCGTCTAAAGTATAGGAAACGGTATCTGTTTGATAAAAGAAACCATTTGTATCGGTTAAACTGGCCGAAAGACTTTCTTGAGCATCACCATTGATCTTAAAGAAAACATAAGAATTTTCACTACCGCAGGACTCTAAGCTGGAATCTTCGAAATCGAAGGAGGTTACAATGATATCGCCATCGTCGCAGGATGATGCTATGAGGACTAGTGTTAATATGTAGAAATAGAACTTTTGCATTTTTTTCTCAGAAAGATTTGAATGTTTACAAAGTAACACATTTCTTTGCAACCGAAAGTGATTTCAAAGTAATTTTAATACGTACTTTTGCAACTATGAAAAAAGTGTATTTCGACAGCGCAGCAACCACAGAATTACGTTCTGAAGTGATTCATTGTATTACAGAAGTTTTAAAAACAGAATACGGAAACCCTTCATCTACACATTCTTACGGAAGGTCATCTAAATCTTTACTTGAAAATGCCAGAAAAGAAATTGCCGGGTATTTAAATGTCTCTGCTGCCGAGATCATTTTTACTTCAGGAGGAACTGAGGCTGACAATTTAATTATTAACAGCTGTGTACGCGATTTAGGGGTAACAAGAATAATTTCCAGTAAAATAGAACATCACGCAGTATTGTATTGTATCAACCAATTACATGAAAAGCACAATGTAAAAATTGAATATGTGTCGCTGGACGAATGCGGACATATCAATTATGAGCATTTGGAGGAACTTTTAAAGGATGATTCGCAAAAAACCTTAGTTAGTTTGATGCACGTTAATAATGAGATTGGAAATATTCTGGATCTTAAACGGACTGCAACTTTATGTAAAAAATACAACGCATTGTTTCATAGTGACACCGTGCAGTCTGTAGGGCATTATGAATTGGATTTCAGCGAGATTCCTGTCGATTTTGCCGCTGTTGCAGCTCATAAATTCCACGGCCCGAAAGGCGCAGGTTTTGCATTTGTTCGAAAAAACACCGGCTTAAAGCCTTTGATCTTTGGTGGAGAGCAAGAAAGAGGATTGAGAGCAGGTACAGAGGCGGTTTATGCCATTGCCGGTATGTCTGAAGCACTTAAGATCTCATACCAGAATTTAGAAAAAGAACGTGCTTATATTACAGAGCTAAAGGATTATTTCAAAAATTCATTGTTAAAAGAGATCCCCGGCGTGAGTTTCAACGGTTCTTGTGATGATAACGAAAAAAGTACGTATACGTTGTTAAACGTATGTCTCCCTATAACTCCGGAAAAGGCACTTATGTTATTGTTTCAGTTAGATCTGAATGGTATAGCTTGTTCCCGCGGAAGTGCTTGTCAGAGCGGAAGTAGCAATGGTTCTCATGTCTTAAATGAAATACTTTCTGAAGAAGATCTGCAGAAACCTTCTATCAGATTTTCATTCTGTAGTTTTAATACGAAGGATGAAGTGGATTATGTAATTGCCTTTCTGAAGGAATTTATCGCAAGTTAGAACTTCATCGTTGCTCTTACATTGAATATTCTTGGCGTAAGGTAATTTGGTATTGAATACTGAACCTTGGTATAAATATCTCTAACAAAAGTATTGGTTATAGAATTTTGTGTGTCGAAAATATTAAAGATCTCAGCGCCTATAGTTAATTCTTTAAAGGGTTTTAACCATCCACTATCACGTTGACTGTCTTTATCAACAATAACGTAAGATACCCCTAGATCTGCTCTTTTGTAATCGGGGAGACGTGTCTGAAAATCGTAAGGATCTGCATAACTAGGAGAACCACCGGGTAATCCGGTATTGTAAACCAGATTTAGGTAACCTTTTAGATTAGGAAATACCTTTACATAATCCTGAATTAATACCCCGAATTTCAATCTTTGATCTGTTGGTCTGTAAATATATCCTCTGTCATCAATGTTTTCTTCAGTTTTTAAATACCCAAAGCTTACCCAGCTTTCGGTACCTTGAACAAATTCACCGGCCATTCTAACATCTAAACCGTAAGCATAAGCTTCGGCATTATTTCGAGCGCGATAACGAATTCTTACATTCTCAAGCGTATAAGGGTTCACATCGGTGAGTCGTTTGTAATAAATTTCAGAATTGAGAGTAAACGGACGTTTCCATAGATCGAAGCTGTAATCATTTCCGAAGACAATATGAAAAGACTGCTGCGCTTTAACCTCCGGACGCACTGTACCGGTAGAGTCTCGCAATTCGCGATAAAACGGCGGTTGATGGTATAACCCACCCGAAAGACGGAATAACATGTCCATTTCCCATTTAGGCTTTAACGTAGCCTGAACTCTGGGGCTAAAAGTTGTTTGTGTATTACTAGTAATATCTTTTCCACTTACGGTCCAATTATGTGCTCTCACTCCTGCGTTTAGCCAAACATCGTTGGTTCCAATATTAGTTCGGCGACTCCATTGGGCATAACCGGAGATACGATCAATTTGTACATCGTTTTGAGCCCTAATCTCTGTATAAGGTACAATTGGAGAGGTGTATGGCGAATACGGTTGGTTGTTGGCAAAATCGGGGAATGGCGGACGAATAGAAAAACCTGCCGAATCTATGATTTCGTATTCTTGTACGCGATCCCTAATATCTTCATGTGTGTATTTAACTCCATACTCAATACTATTGTCACCAAGTGTTAAATTACCTTTGTGTTCTAAATTAAATATAAGCGCATCAAGGTCGTTTCTTGCATGCGACAATTGAGAACCTATACCTTCGGTAAATTCGACCTCACCCAGGTTTTCACTTCCAATATTGGTATTTACTTCTCCAAGTCTATATTGAGCCAAAATATCGAAATATTCCTGCTCCTGAGTTTGATAGATCGACGCAATTAACTTAGCAGTATAATTCTCATTAACCACGTAAGTACCTTTTAAAGCACCAAAATAGGTGTCATATCGATCTTCTTCTTGTCCTTCATAGAACACAAGCAAAGCAATTGGATCCTGAAGCGTACCAAAATTTGTTTGTCTCGTAAGTGGCTCGTAGCTGTAGTTGTTAATGGCAATATTTCCAAGGAAACCTAATTCAAATTTATTATTGAATTTATAAGTTAAATAAGTTTGAGCATCGGCAAAGGTTGGTTGGTAATTAGTTTCCGTTTGCTTTGCATTTACAAAAAGACTATTATCCCGGTAACGTAGTCCTACGATTCCAGTTAGCTTTCCGTCATTTGAAATCCCTTCAACCGAAGCACTTGCTCCTAACAAGCTAAGATCCAAACTTGCTCCAAAATCTGATGGACGTCTGTAAGTAATGTCTAATACTGAAGATAGCTTATCTCCATACTTTGCCTGAAACCCTCCGGCTGAAAAATCGACGTTGCTGGTAAGATCACTGTTTACAAAGCTTAATCCTTCCTGTTGGCCACTTCTAATTAAGAAAGGACGATACACTTCAACTTCATTAACATACACGAGGTTTTCATCGTAATTTCCTCCACGAACCGTATACTGTGTACTCAATTCGTTATTTCCGCTTACTCCGGGTAATGTTTTTAGTAGATTTTCTACGCCGGCATTTGCTCCCGGAATCTTTCTAATCGCCTCCGGACTAATAGTAGTAATTCCTTCTACTCGTTTGTTTCTCTTAGTTGACAGTTCAACAACACCAATTTGTTCTACATCGATCTTTAAAACCGGATTAAATTCGTAATCTGCATTGGGTTTAAGCGTAATACTAAGATTAACATCTTTTAGTCCGAGGAATGAAAAGGTCACATTCACCTCTTCATTTGCAGGAATTTCTATCAAATAATAACCGTCCAGATTAGATTGCACGCCTTCTGTACCAAACGTGACATTAACACCGGAGATAGGATTATTATTTTCGTCCAGTACGAGGCCTCTTAAGGTCGCTTTTTGTGCGAACATTGCTACAGAGGTAAATAATATGAGGAAGAGTAGAGGTAATGTTGTATTTTTCAAAAGCTAGAATTAGAGTTGTTTTCTAAAAAAAGTTGCTTCAAATGTAGTACTATTTCCCACATTATCTACAACAATCAGTTTCAAATTATTATCGGTTTCAGAAATTACGTCATCTTCAAAATCATAAGTTAGAACGTCGGTTTTGTAATTATATTCCATCAAAATAAACTTTCCATTCACCGTAGCCCTGTAAGTACTTATACCGCTTAGATCGTCTTCGATCTTTATTTTTAACGTGGAATTGTTACTTATCCACTTTCCATCTGAGAAATTCACAGCTTTTACGGTAGGTGGGGTGGTATCTGTCACTAAAACATAGGAACCAAAGGTCCTTGTTCGCGCTGTTAATTTATCGCCTTTACGTCTGGTAGTATTGTAGTATGGGTCTCCTTTGTAGTTGAGCCTTCCTAAGTATAGTTTGTCAATATCTTCATTGTTATAATTGGCAGCATCAGCCGTAATTGTTATGTTTCGATGGATTGGAATAATATCTTCGTGAAGGTGTAAAGTGTCACCTTGAACTTTAATATCTAAATATGTGTCTTCATACAAACTATTGGCGGGGATGTAGATGCTAAACTTTCCTTTTGAAATGGAAGTTGCATGGTCTGCATAGATGTAATCTTCAGTTTCTCCTGTTTTTTTTGGTTCTAAAATATCCTTCTTAACTCCCTCAATTGGAATTACAATGTTAGTGGTATTTCCCTTATAATCGGTGACTTCAATAGTGTAGTTAGAGTTAAAACCTTCTTCAACGTTAATATATCCGTTATCGTTTTCATATTTAAAGATGCTCAACGGATTGTTAGACTGTCTGAATAATTTTTGTACTCTGCTTTTGTTATTCTGAAAGTACTCGTAATCAATAAAACGGTTTAGATAACGAGTTTCATCGAATGAGAATTTTTCAAACTTAATATCGACCTTATCTTCCCCGTTATAGGTAGTTTTTATTTGATATACCCCATTTTTATTTGAAGCTCCGTCTTGTTGGTCAATGGTTCCAATTCCGAAGCCTATTTTTCCAAAAGCAGTCACGTTCTCGGCTTTGTACGAACCATCTTTTTGAAGTATAAGTCTCAATTTCACGGGATTTTTCGACTGATTTACCTGTGCGTCATCACCTTCCGGATAGGCAAAGACCGAGGTGACTATGGGTTTCTTACTATCGGGTATTTCTATTCCAAAAAGTAATGGGTTCATAGGGCGTGAGGCGGCATCTCTTATTTCATAGTGTAAATGCGGGCCTCCGCTACTTCCCGAATTTCCGGTGTAACCAATTAACTCTCCCCTCTGGATATCGAGTACATTAGCTTTCGGAAAAAGTTCAATTTCGTAAGTCTCCTTAGCGTATTGATTTTCCTTTACGTACTGTTGAATACGTCCGGCATAGTTTTGCAGATGAGCGTAAACTGTGGTATAACCATTTGGGTGAGCGATATACAGCGCTTTACCATAACCATAGTGACCAACTTTAATCCTTTTCACATAACCATCGGCAGGCGCATAAATAGGAATACCCTCTCGTCGTTGCGTTTTAATATCTAATCCGCTATGAAAATGATTACTACGTAATTCTCCGAAGCTTCCGGATAAAATTAACGGAATTTCTAAAGGGTTATCGAAATAATCTGTGGGGAGAGAGTTTTGTCCAACGGCTGAAACTCCCAAAAACAACAGCCCTAACATAAATTTCTTCATAATGCAAAAATAGCAATCCGCTATAGATTAAAGGGGAGCAATGCAGTTTTATTGTGTATGAGATCCAATAATACAAAAAATTATAGAAAACAGTTGGCTTATTTAGAATGGTATCTTAACTTTGTAAGAGAAGTATTGAACTAAATTTTAATGAGCCATCTTTCAGAAATTGTTGATTCTCTAGAAAATAGGATGAGCAAATTGCTTCACCAGCATCAAAAAGTGCAGCAATCCAACCTAAAATTAGAAGAGGAAGTAACAATTTTGAGATCGCAACAAGAGCAATTTCAGAGTGAAATTGACGAATGGCGAGAAAAATGTAATTCTTTGAAATTAGCAAATTCAATGCTCGGCAGCGACCAATACAAAAGAGATACAAAGCTCAAGATAAATGCACTCGTTCGGGAAATTGACCAATGTATTACCCAACTTTCCGAATAAATTAAAATATGTCGAATCAATTAAAAATAAAACTATCGATAGCAGACAGAGTTTATCCGTTGACGATCAATCCATCACAGGAAGAGGGTTTACGGCTAGCAGCCAAGAAGATAGAAGAAATGATAAAGCGATTCGAAAAAAGTTATGCAGTTAGGGATAAACAAGATGTTCTGGCCATGTGCGCCTTACAATTTGCAGCCCAAGTAGAGCAAAAAGAGATTGATAAAGTAAATGATACCCAGGAGGTTGAAGAGAAGTTAGAAGCTTTAAATCAACTAATACTGGAGCACATATCATAACGTTCTTTAAATAAAAAGGTTACTGCCTACATTAGTATTATTTTTTGGTAAACTCAACGTTAATTCTTTAAAAAGGGTGAGTTGAAGTTGCGAAAGCGAGCCGTCTTTGAGCGGATACTTGACCAGCTTGTTAGCCCTAAACTTGTTTTTAAGGAGTTTATTCAAAATGCGAATTATTAATGTAGGCTTTTTTATGCAATAAACTCAAGACAGTAGAAGATCTGTAATGTATTTGAAAAATAATGCAATTAGAGCAGTTTTTCCGGTTTATTGAGTTTCTAATCGGTTCTAGATCAATTTATTATTGATGTTAGATGAAATTAAATAATGGAAATGGATAGTATAATTACGATAATTATTATTGGGATAGTTTGTTTGGCAATAGGTTTTGCAATCGCGAAGCTTTTGGAACGGAACAACGCATCGCAACTTATAAAATCGGCTAAAAAGAATGCGGCTTCAATTTTAAAGGAAGCAAAATCTGAAGGCGAGACATTAAAAAAAGATAAGATTCTACAGGCTAAGGAGAAGTTTATCGAGCTAAAATCTGAACACGAAAAAGTAATATTAAACAGAGATAAAAAGATTTCCGAAGCAGAAAAAAGAACCCGCGACAAAGAATCTCAAGTCTCTAGTGAACTTGCAAAAACAAAGAAGCTTAATAACGAACTCGAATTAAAACAGAAGGATTATAATGATAGATTGTCTTTCTTAGACAAAAAGCAAAGCGAGATCGACAAAATGCACCGCAGTCAGATAGAACAGCTTGAAGTGATCTCCAGTCTTTCTGCAGAAGACGCTAAGGCACAATTAATGGAAAGCCTGAAAGAGGAGGCGAAAACGGGTGCAATGGCGTTTATTCAAAATTCTGTTGAAGAAGCTAAAATGACTGCTCAGCAAGAAGCTAAAAAAATAATCATCAATACAATTCAGAGAATTGGTACCGAAGAGGCAGTAGAGAACTGCGTATCGGTGTTTAATCTGGAAAGTGACGATGTGAAAGGCCGTATTATTGGTCGTGAAGGAAGAAATATTCGTGCGATCGAAGCCGCAACGGGAGTTGAGATCATCGTTGATGACACCCCGGAAGCAATTATTCTTTCTTGTTTTGATTCGGTAAGACGTGAAGTTGCCAGATTATCACTTCACAAATTAGTAACCGATGGGAGAATTCATCCGGCTCGAATTGAAGAGATCGTAAAGAAAACGACAAAACAAATTGAAGAAGAGATCATAGAAGTTGGAAAAAGAACTGTAATTGATCTGGGTATCCACGGACTCCAACCCGAATTGATAAAAGCAGTTGGTAGAATGAAGTATCGTTCTTCATACGGACAAAACCTATTGCAACACTCACGGGAAGTTGCTAAGCTATGTGGTGTTATGGCATCAGAACTTGGTTTAAATCCTAAGCTCGCCAAACGTGCCGGGTTACTGCACGATATTGGTAAGGTTCCGGAAACTGAAACAGAAGTACCACACGCTATTCTAGGAATGCAATGGGCAGAAAAGTATGGTGAAAAACCAGAAGTATGCAATGCTATTGGAGCGCATCACGACGAAATAGAAATGACGAGTTTGTTATCTCCTATTGTTCAGGTATGTGATGCAATTAGTGGCGCTAGACCGGGTGCCAGAAGACAAGTGCTCGATTCTTATATCCAGCGATTAAAGGATCTTGAAGATATTGCCTTCGGATTTGGTGGTGTGAATAAGGCTTATGCGATTCAAGCAGGACGTGAACTTCGTGTGATGGTAGAAAGTGAAAAGGTGAGCGACGAAAAGGCCGCACAATTGTCTTTTGAGATCTCACAGAAGATTCAGACTGATATGACCTACCCGGGACAAGTTAAAGTGACCGTAATTCGTGAAACACGAGCGGTGAATATAGCTAAATAGAGAAAACTAAATAAATATAAAAATCCTTTAGAATCTTGATTCTAAAGGATTTTTACATGTAAGAGACTCAATCTATTCTATTCGTCGTAAATATTCTTGTAGCCTTTTTCCGGAGCTTCAAAGAATTTACCCGTGATGAAACGGTAATTCTTGTCTAAAGAAGAGATCTTATCCATATCATCCTGATCTAAAGCTACATCTGCAGCTTGAAAGTTGGCTATGATATGATCCTTACTAGTTGACTTCGGAATTGCGGCACATCCTCGGTGTGTATGCCAACTAATAAGTACCTGTGCTGCTGTGGTGTTGTTTTTCTTAGCTATTTCTCTTATTTCTGAAATATCCATTAAATTGGGTTCGTCTTCTCCTTTCATTTGTTGCGAGCGGTCTCCCGATCCCAGCGGAGAATATGCTGTTAGTTTTATACCTTCGGAATTGCAATATTCCAGAAGTTCTTTCTGCTGAAGCAAAGGATGTAGCTCTACCTGATTCATTTCCGGCTTAACCGAAGCCTTTGAGACAAGATCCTGAAGCTTTTTCTTACTGAAATTAGATACTCCTATATGTTTGGCATAACCTCTTTCTTTTGCTGTTTCCATTTGCTTCCAGGTTTCTATAATTGGAACCTCTTCCATAGATAAATAATCTGATGGACTTTGCGGAAAATCAACCCCGGGTTTAAATGCAACCGGCCAATGCACCAAATAAAGATCTAGGTAATCTAGTTGTAATTTTTTTAGGCTATCGGTTAAAGCCGGTAACACATAACCTTCTTGATGTGAATCATTCCATAATTTCGAAGTAATAAAAACATCTTCTCTTAAAATTTTTCCTTCATTGAAAACTTCAGATAGCGCTTCGCCAATTTCAGATTCATTACCATACACCGCAGCGGTATCAATATGCCTGTAACCTGCATATAAAGCCTCTTTTACAGCATTCTTTACTTCATTTCCTGTCGCTTTCCATGTTCCCAGCCCAATGCTGTGCATGGTGTCACCATTATTAAATTTTAATGTTTTCATAGTACTTTTTAATTGTTCTTATTTTATTCAAAAGTTACGAAACACATTAGGGAGGATAAAGATTATATCCAACTTTAGCTTTTTTTTAACCTGTAGATGACTTTAATTATCCTTTCTGGGATGAAACTGATTCACAACTTCGGTAAGTCGGGATTTATCAATATGAGTGTATACTTCGGTAGTAGTAATACTTTCATGTCCCAGCATCTGCTGAATCGCCCTCAGATCGGCACCATTCTCCAGAAGATGCGTCGCAAAGGAATGTCTAAAAGTGTGCGGACTAATATTCTTCCTTATCCCGGCCTTTTCTGTAAGATCCTTCACAATTGTAAAAATCATAGCTCTCGTAAGCGATTTGCCGCGTCTGTTTAAGAATAATGTATCTCTTGATGCCGGATGAACCTCTTGATGATTCCTTATCTCATTTCTGTAGAGTTGTATATATTTTATGGTATTTTGTCCAATAGGAACGAAACGTTGTTTATTTCCTTTTCCCGTTACCTTAATAAAACCCTCCTCGAAAAAGAGGTCGGAGATCTTAAGGTTTATTAATTCTGAAACTCTTAATCCGCATCCATACAAGGTTTCAATAATTGTTCTATTGCGTTCACCTTGTGGTTTACTAAGATCTATCGCTTTAATAAGGTCGTCAATTTCATGGGTTGATAATGTATCGGGGAGCTTTCTGCCTATTTTAGGACTTTCAATAAGCTCTAAGGGATTAGTTTTCCTGTATTCTTCAAAAACCAGATAATTAAAAAAGCCTCGTAAACCTGAAATGACTCTACTTTGTGTCCTCGGATTTACACTTTTAGCAATGGTGTAAATAAATTCCTGTAAGTCGTTTTCAGAAATAAGAACAGGCGAAACAGTTATTTCAGACTCTTCCAGCCAGTTAATTAATTTTTTGATGTCCTGAGAATAACTATTGATGGAATTTTGGGATAATCCCCGCTCAATTCGAAGATAATTTTGATAGTCTTTAAGTGCCGACATCCATTTCATACTACTATATTACTTTAATTATAGGTTAAATAAAAACAGCAGGTAGAATAAGTATAATTATTTTTCGTTTTGAAAATAAATCTATAACTCACAAAAAATAAAAAGGAATGAAAAAAACGGGTATTTTTTTAATTGCAATGCTATTTAGCGTCACTTTATTCGCACAAGAATTGGACTTAGGAATTAAGGCCGGTGCAAATTTCGCTAACATCTCTGATGCGTCGGGTCTGTCTAATAAAACCGGTTTTCAAGCCGGCGCCTTCGTAGGGTTGAAATTGAGCGATAAGATCGGAATTCAGGCAGATCTATTGTACTCTCAACAGGGAGCAGAATTTGACGGAGGCGAATTTGACCTTACCTATGTCAATGTTCCGGTGGTGCTTAAATATTATTTAGTTCAAGGATTGAATTTACAGGCGGGTCCGCAATTTGGTTTTGTGGTAGATGACAATGTAAAAGAAGTGTTTAATGGTATTGCCGAAGCAGAGTCTTCAGATGTTTCCGGATTAGTTGGTGCAGGGTATGATTTTCCCTTCGGAATACGAGTAGATGCAAGATATAACTTCGGATTAAAAGATATATTTACTGAAGGAAAAGGTAAAAATACCGTGGTTTCATTCGCAATAGGGTATTCATTTCTCTAGTGATGAAAAGCTTTTAATATTAAGCCGTCTTTTAAATATGGACGGCTTTCTTTATTGATAACCAATGACTTTGAAGTCCATAAAAAGTGAAGTTGAGATGTAATTTTGTTTTTTTAATTCAAAATTTTAGTAGCTTTACTTTATTAACTAAACACTTAAATTATGAAAAAACTATTTTTATTTACAGCTTTATGTTTGTTTTTAACTGTTTCATCTTTTGCACAAGGTGTGGTTCGATTTGGCGCTAAAGCAGGTCTGAACATTGCTTCCATTGGTGGAGATGCTTACGTTACAGGTTTTAGTGGATTCGATTCCAGAACGAGCTTCCATCTTGGAGGTTTGGTGGAAATTCCAATTACCGAGAAAATTTCTATTCAGCCGGAAGTATTGTATTCTTCTCAAGGTAGTAAGTTTAATTTCGGTTTTGGGAGTAACCCGGATGTAAAGTTAGATTACATCAACGTGCCTATTCTTGGTAAGTATCATATTATTGAAGGACTAAGCGGTGAATTAGGTCCGGTTATAGGAGTTCTAGTAAACGCAAAAGCTACAGGTGATGGAGAGGATGAAGATATTAAAGAATTTTATAAGAGCACGGATATTGGTGTAGCTATAGGTGCATCATATCGTCTGCCAATGGGTGTCTTCTTTAGTCTGCGTTATAATAAAGGTGTAACAGACATAAATGATGATCCGGACATTTCGGCTAAAAACCAGAATAATGTATTTCAGGTGTCTGCCGGATATTCATTCTAAAGTATTTTGTTTTTATATTGAAAAGCAGGACTCTGTCCTGCTTTTTTTTATGCTTAGGGGTTTCGTATCAGCATATTTTCATATATTACATAGGTATGTCAAAAACCGTATTCTTCATTTGCCTATTATTTGGATTCAATTTGCTGTATGCACAAGGAAAATTTGAATTAGGTGTAAAAGCGGGACTTAATATAGCCTCATTTAGTGGGGAAACTGAATTTGCCCTTGGAGGTTATTCTTCCAGGTCAAGCTTTCATTTTGGCGCTTTGGCAGAGATACCAATTGGCAGTAAAATTTCTGTTCAATCAGAACTATTATATTCTTCTAAAGGGGCGATGTTTGATTTTGGCACATCGAATGATGGTGATTATATATTAAATTATCTTGAAATTCCTGTTCTAGGTAAGTATTATATTACGAGTAGATTAACTACCGAAATTGGCGCCTCATTAGGATTTTTAATGTCTGCAAAACGCGATGCTAAAAATGCACAAGGAACCAGAGATGTTATGGATAGATATAAGTCTACTGATGTCACTATGGTTTTTGGTTTTTCGTACAAGTTACAAAGAAGTGTTTTCCTTTCGCTTAGGTATAATCGGAGTTTGATCAATATTAATGATAGTAGTGTGTTCCCTAATGGAGAAAAACTTAAAAATCAGAATAGTGTATTTCAACTTTCTGTAGGATATGGTTTTTAACGATTTTTTGGTAATTTATAATTTGCATACACGGTTTTGATTTGGATTAATGGTTAAATAAAAGTTTGTAGAAATGAAGAACGTACTTTTTTTTATGTTTGTAATTTTAGTCTCAGCGACCACGATAGCGCAAAGAGAACTAAGATTTGGTGTCAAAGGAGGTCTGAACATTTCGTCATTTGGAGGAGAGGGAAAAAGAGTTTTTGGTGGATTTGAACCTGCTGATGTAAATGAGTTTCGAGCCAGAAAGAGTTTCCATGTAGGCGCAATATTAGAGGGGCCAATCAATGATAGAATTTCGTTGCAAGGCGAGGCGTTGTATTCTTCTAAAGGAGTAAAATACTTTAACGATAGTCTTCTTAAGCTAGATTATATAGATTTATCTCTTTTAGGTAAATATTATTTCATCAAAGGGTTTAGTGCAGAACTTGGTCCAGTGATAGGTATTTTAGTAACTGCTTCAGCAGATGGTTTTGGAACTGCAGGGTATGATGTACGAAGTTCTTACTCCTCTATTGATCTGGGCGGAAGTCTTGGGCTTACGTATCGTTTAAAATTTGGAGTGTTTTTAACCATACGATATACAAAGGGCTTAAATAATAATAATAACGCCGAACCCTTTATTAATCAGAGAGAGGATAATTTAAAAAACCAAAATGACGTATTCCAAGTTTCACTAGGATATAGTTTTTAAGTTGACTACCCTCATATAATTTTTGAAAAAGCAGGAGATTCTCCTGCTTTTTGTTTGTTTAAAAAATGTATTTTTGACGAACAGAATAAAATAGTTTAAGATGAAGCGAATATTTTTTATAGTATTATTTTTAGTTGGTGCAGTATCGATGAATGCCCAAGGTTTTAAAGCAGGTATTGCAGGAGGTTATATTTCAGAATTAGAAGGAATAGGAGTTAGTGCCGATCTTATTTACGAGCTTAATGAAAAGTGGGGAGTTTCAAATACTACCACCTTTTCGGTAGTTGAAGATCGCAATATAAGAACGAAATGGTTAGCTTTAGACTTAAACGGTCGCTATAAGATCGTGGACGAATTATACGCCATTGCAGGGGTAGAAATGCTTAGTCTTTCGTATAAGAATGCTAACGACTTCGGAATTTTAACCGGGAGTGGTGATATCCCGCCGTCTTCTACAGAATTTGGAGGTAACCTTGGAGCCGGGTATAAGATCAATCTAATTGACAATGTAAATCTCTTTGGAGAAGTGAAATATACCTTTATCGATAATGTGGTGCTTGCATCTAGTGGCTATATTCATGCGAGACTCGGATTACTTTTCGATTTTTAAACTGACGAAAAAGTTAAAGTTAAGCGGAAGTCTTCTTCCGCTTTTTTTTATGTACTAAAGCTTTTATACCTTAGTAGTTAAATTGCGACAAACCATGAAAATTATCATTATTAACGGTCCAAATCTTAACCTACTGGGAAAACGTGAGAATGAAATTTATGGAGATGAGTCATTTAATGAATTTTTTACCAGAATTCAGAAGAAATACGCTCAGGTAGATTTGTCACATTACCAGTCTAACGTTGAAGGAGAACTTATTGATAAGTTGCAAGAGGTTGGATATACATACGATGGCATTATCTTAAATGCTGCAGCATATACACACACTTCGGTTGGAATAGGGGACACTGTAAAGGCAATTTCAACTCCTGTAATAGAAGTACATATTTCGAATACTTTTGCCAGAGAAGAATACCGGCACAGTTCCTTTATTGCGCCTAATGCCCATGGAATCATACTAGGCTTCGGTCTCCAAAGTTACGAACTGGGAATACAGAGTTTCCTAACGAATTAGAGGAAAATGAAAATAAAAAATCCTGCGTTATGCAGGATTTTTTATTTATATGGTATTTTGATTTATAAGTGGATCACTTCTCCGTAAGCATCAGCAACGGCCTCCATTACCGCTTCACTCATGGTAGGGTGAGGATGAATAGCTTTTAAAACTTCGTGACCTGTTGTTTCAAGCTTTCTGCCTAATACAGCTTCGGCGATCATATCTGTAACTCCGGCGCCTATCATGTGACATCCAAGCCATTCGCCATATTTAGCATCGAAAATAACTTTAACAAAACCGTCTTTTGCACCCGAAGCGCTCGCCTTTCCGCTAGCGGAAAAAGGAAATTTACCTACTTTTAACTCATATCCGGCTTCCTTTGCCTGTTTTTCGGTCATTCCAACACTTGCAATTTCCGGAGTTGCATAAGTACAACCAGGGACATTTCCGTAGTCAATTGCTTCAACATGCATACCCGCAATTTTTTCAACACAGGTAATTCCTTCAGCCGAAGCCACGTGAGCCAACGCAGGTCCCGGAACTATATCGCCAATGGCGTAATACCCTGGAATATTAGTTTGATACCAATCGTTAACAATAACTTTATTGCGATCTGTAACGATTCCTACATCCTCAAGACCAATATTTTCTATATTTGATGCGATTCCTACTGCGGAAAGAACCACTTCAGCTTCGATGATTTCTTCTCCTTTCGAAGTTTTAACCGTCGCTTTCACCATTTTCCCCGAAGTGTCTACCTTTTCAACTGAAGAATTCGTCATCACTTTTATTCCGGCTTTTTTGAAGGAACGTTCAAATTGCTTTGAAACATCCTCATCCTCTAACGGAACCAGGTTTGGTAAAAATTCAACAATCGTTACTTCGGTTCCCATCGAATTGTAAAAATGAGCAAACTCTACACCAATAGCACCGCTACCAACCACGATCATACTTTTAGGCTGTTTTTTTAAGGACATCGCCTCACGGTATCCTATTACCTTCGTTCCGTCTTGCGGTAGATTTGGCAACTCTCTGGAACGAGCACCAGTAGCTATAATTACATGATCGGCAGAATATTCTTTGCCATCCACGTCAACCTTTTTACCGGGTTTAAGTTTTCCGAAGCCATTAATAACATCAATTTTATTCTTTTTCATCAAGAACTGAACACCTTTACTCATCCCATCTGCAACCCCACGGCTACGTTCAACAACTTTAGTAAAATCCTTATCGGCATCTTTGACTGTTAGACCATAATCTTCTGCATGCTTCAAATAATTGAATACGTCTGCACTTTTTAAAAGGGCTTTTGTGGGAATACATCCCCAATTTAGGCATACACCACCTAAACTTTCCTTTTCAATAATTGCAGTTTTCATACCCAATTGTGAGGCTCTAATAGCGGTAACATATCCACCGGGACCACTTCCTAAGACTATAACATCGTATTTACTCATTTCTTTAAATTTTTCAGACAACGAAATTACAAAATGTCTCTTTAAACATTGTAAAAGCATCCATTAAATTTAGAAGTAAATATTATTGGAAATAAAAACGTCCAATAATTTTCTAGAAATACTGGACGTTTAATACAAAATAGTAGTATATATTTTAAGCTATTCGTCGCCTTTTTGAGGAATAAATTTTAATGCTGCACCGTTGATACAGTGTCGTTTTCCCGTAGTTTCTTCAGGTCCGTCGTTAAAAACATGACCTAAATGTCCACCACAAGTCGCGCAATGTTCTTCGGTACGTGCGTACCCAAGGTTATAATCCACATCGAATGCTACGTTGCCTTCAATCTCTCTATCGAAACTTGGCCATCCGGTACCACTGTCGAATTTGTGTTTTCCTTTAAACAAAGGTGTTTCGCATGCGGCACATACATAAGTCCCGGGCTTATAAATTTTGTTTAACGGACTGGTAAATGCTCTTTCTGTACCAGCTTCACGCAGCACATAAAACTGTTGTTCGGTAAGTTCTTTTCTCCACTCGGCTTCTGTTTTGGATACCGGGAACTCTTTTTCCTCTTTTTTGTCTTGAGCAGACGAATTGCAACTTAAAAGGATAAGACTTACTAATAGAATACTAAATTTTTTCATGTTTATTCTGAAATCGTTTTTATCTCAGTCGGATTAATTTCCAAACCTTGCAATAATTCATCCATGGTTAAGTTCGCATTAGCGTATTCAGAAGGTACGACGGCAATTCGGAAGATCTGATTGTTGGTGAATTCACTTCCCAGGGTATTGAGATCAAAATTCGAATCCAGGAACAGTCGAACATCAAAAAACGTATGATCAAAACTATACAATAATGTTCCCTGTGGAGGAAAGAAGGTTTGTGGTAACTGACTCCACACATCATCGCCGTTGCTTGTTACACTTTCTAAGAGATAGACAAGTATCACATCGCTTTCAAAAACCTCGACATTAGACGGGAAGGTTACTATTTGACTAAAATTATTGTTGGCACTAAAATTAACATTGGTTTCAAATACCTGTCCTAGAATATTGATACCGGGATCTCCGGGAGGTCCTTCAGGACCTTCACAAGATGAAAATAAAACAGTTGATGTAATTGCCAGAAATAAAAGTATGTTTTTCATTGTATTGAAGTTTTCTTTCAAGTAACAAAATTCATTCCAACTTTGTAAAATTTATATTTTGGCTTTGTTTTTGCACTTTTTAACGAAAAATAGTGTTTCCTCGGCGGGATTTATATTTTTTTTATCGCTTTCCAACAGATATATGATTAATTTTATGGTCAATAATAAACCTGTCAACATGAAACTTAAATACACCTTCTCATTTATAGCGGTATTGGCTTTTGCAATTGGCTGTACTACTAACCCTTTTACGGGTAAGCAAACTTTGGCCTTGGTTCCAAATTCTCAAATTTTACCAATGGCTTTCCAGCAGTACGATGAATTCTTATCACAGAATAAAGTAATTACCGGAACGGCACAGTCTAATATGGTAAAAAGCGTTGGACAAAAGATATCTGTTGCCGCCGAAAGATATTTAACTGCAAACGGTTATGCGGGTTATCTAAAGGATTATCAATGGGAGTATAATTTAGTTCAGGATGAAGCGGTTAATGCATGGTGTATGCCCGGTGGAAAGATCGTTTTTTATACAGGGATTATGCCGATAGCAGAAAATGAAGCAGGTGTTGCAGCCATAATGGGACACGAGGTAGCGCATGCACTCGCCAATCACGGTCAGCAACGAATGAGTGCCGGACAGTTACAAGCTCTTGGAGCTGTAGCAGGAAATATTGCACTGAGTAATGATCCTAAGAATCAGAATATATTTAATCAGGCTTACGGAATTGGTAGTACGGTTGGGGTAATGCTCCCTTTTAGTAGAAATCATGAAACGGAAGCAGATAGAATTGGATTAACCTTAATGGCAATCGCGGGATATGATCCTATTGTTGGAGCCAGATTGTGGGAAAGAATGAGTGCTGCCGGTGGTGGAGCACCCCCCGAATTTTTAAGTACACACCCATCAAATCAAACCAGAATCAACAATATTATGCAATGGGCACCGGAGGCAAAGGCCGAAGCAAAAAAATATGGAGTAACCAGTTTTAAAAAATAATAGTTGATACTCAAATTATTTACCTAATTTAGAATCCCGCTATGTGCGGGATTTTTTCATCTTAATCTGTATAATTTAAATTCTTATGAGACAGGCTTTACCGAAGGGAAGTAAAAAACTTTTAAATGCCTGGGCTTTTTACGATTGGGCAAATTCGGTTTATAGTTTGGTGATCGCCTCTGCAGTCTTCCCTATATTTTACGGTGCGCTAACATTAGTAAAGAGTGAAGATGGTACGATTATAAGCGATACTGTTTCATTTCTTGGCTTCGATTTTAATAATGATTCCTTAATTAGTTATGTTACTGCTGCCGCCTTTTTAATTGTCTCTATTTTAAGTCCGTTACTTAGCGGAATCGCAGATTACGTTGGAAATAAGAAGATTTTTATGAAATTCTTCTGTTATCTGGGAGCAATTTCTTGTATCGGACTCTTCTGGTTCAATATGGATTATTTGTGGTTTGGTTTACTGTGCTACTTCTTAGCACTTATAGGCTTTTGGGCGAGTTTAGTGTTTTATAATTCGTACTTACCGGACATCGCTTTCAAAGAGCAACAAGATAGAATTAGTGCAAAAGGTTATTCATTAGGCTATATTGGAAGCGTAATTTTATTACTAGTGTGTTTGGCTATGATACTTATGCACGACAGCTTCGGATTTGAAGACGAAGGGTTACCAACCAGATTATCATTTGTGCTCACCGGATTGTGGTGGATAGGATTTAGTCAGTATACTTATTATTATCTTCCGAAGGGAAATAAAAAGGAAAAATTTACACGCCATTTACTCCTTAACGGATTTAAGGAACTAAGGAAGATTTGGCACTCTTTAAAGCATAATAAGGCACTAAAAAGGTACTTAGGCGCTTTCTTTGTGTACAGTATGGCGGTGCAAACCATCATGTTGGTCGCAACCTATTTTGGGATCGAAGAATTGGAATGGGGTGATACCAATGCAACAACAGGATTAATTGTGAGTATTCTTTTGATCCAGTTGGTCGCTGTTTTAGGTGCCTATATCACTTCACGCTCATCCTCCAGATTTGGAAACATCAATACTTTAATAGTTTTAAATATTATTTGGATCTGTATTTGTGTCTATGCATATACCATAACCTCACCTGTTCAGTTTTACGTTACTGCAGCCTTTGTTGGATTAGTAATGGGCGGGATACAATCTTTGTCGCGATCCACGTATTCTAAGCTAATACCTGAACAAGCTGTAGATACAGCATCGTATTTTAGTTTTTACGACGTTGCAGAAAAAATAGGTATCGTAATAGGCATGTCTAGTTATGGTTATGTAGCTCAAGTAACCGGTAGCATACGTTATGCGATCTTGTTCTTTATTCTGTTTTTTATTGTTGGCGTAGTTTTATTGCTAAGGGTGCCAAGAAAAAATAATGCCTAAATAGACAATTTTTACTTATGTTTGCGTTTATTACCTATGCAAACGAACTTATCTATTATGAAATTAAAATACTTAAATTGGATGCTTCTTGCCTTGGTAGCATTCGTTTTTACTGCTTGCGAAAATGAACCTCTTACCGGACAATTTGTAGATCCCAACGACCCAACTGTTGCAGAAGAAGGGCAATTTAAAGCAATGGTAGACGGTCAAGAGTTTAGTTCAGATAATGCTACCGCTACTATAAATCTAGATGACTATTTTTCAATAACTGCGGTGAGTGATACCGGAGAAACCATTACAATGGGAGTTGAAGATGTAGCTGTTGCCTCTTTCAATCTTACTGAAGTCGCAACCACAACTAACACTGCAGGCTTTTTTACTGTAGAGTCGGTTAACAATCCCTACACAACAGCAGGAAGTATTGGAGGAACCGGTCAATTAACTATCACCTCATTAGATGAAGCAGCTATGACTGTTTCCGGTACATTTAGCTTTATTGCAAAAAGAGAAGCTTTAGACCAAAATGGAGATCCTGTTTTAGATGGTAGTGGAAATCCGGTTATTGAAACAGTTTCTGTTTCTTCCGGTGTTTTCAATACAATTTCATATATAATCGATCAAACCGGAGGTGGAACCGGTGGAGGTACAGGTGGTGGAACCGGTGGATCCCCGGACGATGAGTTCTTTGCCTTAATTGACGGTGAAGAATTTGTAGAAACTTCTATTGAAACTTCGTTCCCTACAGTTGGTGACGTTCCAATGATCAATATTTTGGCTCATACTGAAACTAATGCTTTAATAAGAATTGATATTCCATTAGAATTGGGAGAAGGAACTTTCGATATGGAATCCATTTCTGATGGATCTAAGCTTATTGCCTTGTATAATTCGAATACCGGGGGAGAGAATTTAACTTCTAACCCGGGTACTATCACTATTACCAACTATGATACCGAAGAAGGAGTTTTGGAAGCAACATTTGCTTTTACCGGAAGCGATCCTTTAAATATTGATCCAACAGTGGTTCAGGTGACCGAAGGTAATTTTGCCGTTTATTTTGAAGGTATACCGGGAAGTGGTCCCAGTCCGTTTTCTGCGGAAGTGGACGGTGAGTTATATGAACCTGAAAGCGTAGAGGTGATCTCTTCAAGCTTTAACGGGGTGGATATTGTTACAGTTGACACCAATTCTACTACGACTTCTCAAAAAATGAGACTTACCTTTCCGAAGGAAATAGAAGTAGGAGCATACGATATGAGTACGAACTTGATCACAGGTGAAGAGAAAATAGGAGTTTATAATCCAGATAGTTCGATGTCAACAACGTTTAACTCTAATCCGGGAACATTAACAATCGTTAGTTATGATACCATGACCGGAGAAATGGAAGGAACTTTTACATTTAGTGCGGTTGATGGCTCTGGTGGTGATCCAACGGTTTATGAAGTAACTGCCGGAGAATTTAGAATTACGATTCAATAAGACTTAAAAAATATAAATAGAAAAAGCCTTCTCAATTTTGAGAAGGCTTTTTTGTTAAATAACACAATAGATTACATCGACTTTATTGTTCCGGAACCCATAACTTTAGTATCTCTTGTAGAGGGATTGCCATCGTAGCGAATATCTCCCGAGCCATTAACACGGGCTTTAAGACTATTTTTAACGTAAACTTCGGCATCACCTGAGCCCGATACATAGGCTTGAGCGTTTTCACATTTTAGGGATCTCCCTTCAAAATCTCCACTTCCACTAACTTTTACTTCAAATTCTTGGGCTTCTCCCTTAAGTGCCAAATCCCCTGAACCTGTAACTTTAGCGTCTACCCGTAAGGCTTCAACTTCCAGAGAAATATCTCCACTCCCGGTAACCGAAACTTCAAAAGAATCGCCAGTGATCGCATCTTTCCCTACGATATCACCGGAGCCAACTAATGATACTTCGCTTATACTCTCAAAGGGAACCGTAATATGTATACCTTTTTTTGTTTTAAGGCTCACATTATTTTTGATCTTAATTTTTAAGGTACCTCCATTAGATTCAATAGTCACATACTCATGAATGTTGTTGTCTGTAGTAACCTCGATTGTTCCTTCCGAGCCTCGTTCTAAAACCACATCCATAGATCCAACAACGTCGATACGATCATAATCTGCAGTTTTAATGGTTTTAGTCGTAATATTCCCGTCACCTTTAATTTTCTTTCCCCATTGGGCAACGGCATTTGTTGTCCCAATAAGAAGTAGTATTAATACGAATGTCAGTTTTGTCATTTTTTTCATTATGGATAGTTTTTAGTTAATTTTTAAAGAATGATACTCCGCCGTAATCCGATTTAATATTAACAGAGTTTCCGGAATTTTTATTACCGTGATAACCGGTATATATTTTATCGCTACCGTCCTCATCACTTGTGGTAATTGTGACATGATCTTCACCTTTTAGTCTTGCATAAGACAGGTCAAGTTTGAAATTAAAGCTATAGCCACTTGAGATTCCTAATGAGATACCCGTATAATCACCATCTATAGTAACGTTTTTAGCAGCTGAGGTTAATTCTTCAACCTTTATAGATCCGTAGTCTGTATTCAGGTTCAACGAACCATTTACCTTCCCAAACCTGTTAGTAAGGTAATCGCCTCTACCCATGACATTACCGGCGTTATCCACAGATATTTTACCATAGTCGCAGTTGTAGTTTAATTCCTGTACTTCCAAAATTTCCGATTGGGTATAATCTGCCACAAGTTCAAGACGTTCTGCCTTTTCGAGCGTAAATCCGGAATAATCTGCGTTAATTTTTCCACTTTTCATAAAACCAATGGTAGATTTACTCGTATAATCGAAATTCAAGTAGTTGCCATCTGCAAGGAGTTCCCCAATGTGTAACTGACCATAATCACAATTTATCTTTGCGTTGCCTTTTAGAGAATTTATACTAATAGCCCCATAGTCATTATCCAAATCTACACTATTTGTAATTGGAATCTTAATCGTGTAATTTATTTCCATAGAGACGTTGTTGTCTCCATCATTCCAAAACTTCCATGAGCTTTTATTCTTGTTAAAGATCGTCTTAGCTGAAACCAGACCACTATCTGCAGTAAATTCGACAGTAATTTCTTCCAGTTTCTTCTGAACTTTCTCTTCGTTATTTCCGTTTGTTCGTATACGGACTTCAATGACTGTTCTGTTTTCGGTCCAAGTTGTAATATCTACATTTCCGTAGCTATTATCTACCTTTAATCTGGCATCTTTATTAACTGTAAATTCTTTTTTTACCGTTTTCTCTTTGGTGTATTTACCATTAAATTTATCATGGTTTGCCAATACCAATCCCGGCAACATTAAAAGTAATATAAGTGTTTTAAATTGTAGTTTCATTTCTATAGGCTTTAAGGTTTTTAATTTCTTCGATTTTTTCTATGACTTGTTCCAGAAGGTCGATCCTATTCTGAAAATTTGAGATCATTGCATAGATCACACGCTTGTCATTACCACTTTCTGCTAAATCTTTTTTCAATCCATTGTATTCATCCTCCAGTATTTCAATTTGCTTTAAGGCATCTTCAACCAGATTTTTAGCTTCAGGATCGGTTAAACTTTTCAGTGTGGCGAGTTCTTCATTGATGGTTGTTGTAAAAAATGACTGTGTTTGCTTCATTTCGGGAGAAACACTTGCCAGGTCTGCTTCGGAAGGGTTTTTCTTAAAGAAAACCGATCCAACGGCAACAAAGATAGCGATCGATGCTGCAATTGATAAGGGTTTCCACCAGTTAATTTTTCTAAATGAAGGCTTTTCCGAAGCATTTAATTTATCTAAAAAACGTTCTCGATGGTTGTTGGGAGTTTCGTGTACATCGAAACCTCCTTCCAGTCTTTTAAATAATTCGTCAATTCTATCTTCTTTCATAATACAGTCACTAATTTTTTTCGTAAACTTTCTTTTGCCCTCGAAACTAGTGTTCTGCAATTGGCATAACTTATTTCGAGAATTTCGCAAACTTCCTCATAATCGTAACCCTCAATGAGATGTAATGTTAATACTTGTCGGTATTTATCATTTAAACCATCCATACAGTACAGCACTTTCTGAACTTTTAAATGGTTATAATCATCTTCGGGTAAACCATTGGAGGATTCTTCTACATCTTCCATGATGTTCTCTTCCGGCAGGGCTGTAAATCGCTTTAACTTCTTGTATTGCGATATACTGTTATTAATTACAATACGTTTAAGCCATGAACCAAAAGAAGCTTCTCCCTTAAAGGTGTTTAACTTGCTAAAAGCAGTAATAAATGATTCCTGCATTACATCTTCAGCTTCTGCGGTATCTTTTACAATTCTAAAGGCTACATTATACATAGCGGCTTGATACCGGTTGTAAACTTCCATTTGTGCAAGTCTATTACCCTTCTGACAAAGAACTAATAGGTTTTCAATATTTTGATTGGTTAGCGTCAAAAAAAACTGCGGTTTAGTATAGAGAGGGAGAAAGTTATAAATTGTTACACTTCTTTACTATTTTTTTCAGTAGATAAAGACGGTTTGCTTAAACCGACCGTTATACTACGTTCTGTGAGTGGACTTATTAAAAGCTGGCACAGGAATTGAATTATAATAGTAGTGTTAATATTAGGTAATTATAAAGTATTAACATTCAAAACATTACGAAATATTTAATACATCATAAACATTGTAATCATTACTTTTAATGACACAATGTCTTAATCAATTATATGTCCAAAACAAAAGTTAGAACACTAGACAGTTTGTCATTTCAGGAATTGCAGGAAGATGCAGATTTGATACCGCTTTTATCGGCTGAAGATGAAGATGCCATGCAGAAAGAGGATCTCCCCGATATTCTCCCCATACTTCCTTTGAGAAATACAGTTTTGTTTCCGGGAGTAGTAATTCCGATTACTGCAGGAAGAGACAAATCTATTAAGTTAATTAATGAAACCAACAAAGGGAGTAAGGTGATTGGAGTTGTTTCTCAGAAGGAGGAAAGCAAAGAGGAGCCTGGTATTAGCGATATTAATACTATTGGAACCGTCGCAAAGATACTTCGCGTATTAAAAATGCCCGATGGAAACACCACCGTGATCATCCAAGGGAAGAAGCGGTTTGAAGTATCTGAAGTGATCACTACAGATCCATACATCACCGCTACTATTGCCGAAGTGGCCGAGGCCCGACCCGCGAATGAGAATGAGGAATTTAAAGCCATTATAGAATCGATTAAAGAACAGGCTTTACAAATCATTAAGGACAGTCCGAATATTCCTTCGGAAGCCGCCTTTGCGATCAAAAACATTGAAAGTAATTCGTTTCTTATCAATTTTGTTTCTTCGAACTTGAATATCCCTGTTGAGGAAAAGCAGAAGTTGCTAGAAATAAATGATCTTAAAGACAGAGCTTTGGAGACTTTGCGATACATGAATCTTGAGCTTCAGAAGCTTTCTTTGCGCAATGACATTCAGTCTAAAGTTCACAGTGATATCAATCAGCAACAACGTGAATATTTTCTTCAGCAGCAAATGAAAACAATTCAGGAGGAATTGGGAGGAAACTCTTCGGAAGCTGAAATAGAGGAAATGCGTACCCGGGCGAAGACTAAGAACTGGCGTGACGAAGTTGCTCAACATTTTGAAAAGGAACTTTCGAAACTGCAACGTATGAATCCGCAGGTAGCCGAATTCAGTATTCAGAAAAACTATCTCGACCTTTTATTAGAATTACCCTGGAATGAATTCAGTAAAGATAAATTTGATCTAAAACGCGCCAAGAAGATCCTTGATAGAGATCACTACGGCTTAGACGATGTTAAGAAACGAATCATAGAATATCTAGCGGTATTAAAGCTGCGAAATGATATGAAATCACCAATTTTGTGTTTGTACGGCCCACCGGGTGTAGGGAAAACTTCTCTTGGGAAGTCTATCGCAGAGGCTTTAGGCAGAAAATACGTTAGGATGTCGTTAGGGGGTCTGCGTGATGAAGCGGAGATACGCGGACATAGAAAAACATATATTGGTGCTATGCCGGGACGAATTATAAAGAGCTTGAAGAAAGCAGGAACAAGTAATCCCGTTTTTGTACTGGACGAAATAGATAAACTTTCGGTTGGGAGTCAGGGTGATCCATCATCGGCAATGTTAGAGGTTTTGGACCCTGAACAGAACAGTGCATTCTATGACAATTTCTTAGAATTAGGTTACGATCTTTCAAAAGTGATGTTCATTGCAACATCGAATAGTTTGAGCACTATTCAGCCGGCGCTGCGAGACAGAATGGAGATCATAAATGTTTCAGGTTATACCATCGAAGAAAAAGTTGAAATCGCGAAGCGACATCTCCTTCCGAAGCAATTAGAAGAACACGGATTAAACAAAGACCATTTAAAAATTGCAAAGGCTCAGTTGGAAAAGATCGTAGAAGGTTATACGCGCGAAAGCGGAGTGAGAGGTTTGGAAAAACAGATCGCAAAAATGGTTCGATTCGCGGCAATGAAGATCGCGATGGAGGAAACCTATGAAGTAAAAGTAACCAATGATATTATCATCGACGTGCTTGGAGCGCCAAAAATGGAGCGAGATAAGTACGAAAACAATGATGTTGCCGGTGTTGTAACCGGGTTAGCATGGACTAGAGTAGGAGGTGATATTCTTTTTATAGAATCGACCCTATCTAAAGGTAAAGGCGCGTTAAATATGACGGGGAATCTAGGAAAGGTTATGAAAGAATCTGCTACCATAGCCATGGAGTATATTAAATCGAATGCAGAAATTCTGGGTATAAATCCGGATGTATTCGAAAAATATAACGTACATATTCACGTACCTGAAGGAGCAACTCCAAAAGATGGGCCAAGTGCGGGAATAACCATGTTAACTTCACTGGTGTCTCTGTTTACACAGCGTAAAGTTAAGAAAAGCATTGCAATGACAGGCGAAATTACGCTACGCGGAAAGGTACTTCCGGTGGGCGGTATTAAAGAAAAGATCTTAGCTGCAAAACGCGCGAAGATCAAAGAAATTTTGCTGTGTGAAGATAACAAGAGAGATATAGAAGAAATTAAACCCGAATATTTAAAAGGGCTTAAATTCCATTATGTTAAGGAGATGAGCGATGTGTTGCATTTAGCTTTAACCAAGGAAAAGGTGAAAAACGCTAAAAAGCTATAATGAGCTGGATTGTTTTAATAGGTTAAGAAGAAAGTTAATTATCCTCCCTTTTACTACATGTGAAAGGGAGTTTGTTTCATATATCGACTAAACTGCAAAACTCTTTTTACTCCGCCGAAAATAAATTATACTTGCATTCGTTTTAAATTCAGGAATCGGGAAATCCACTTAATGCGCCAAAAGGTTTTAATTTTACTAGCCTCACTTTTTACTACTTTTGCTTATGCACAAGTAGGAGGGCGTACTACCTACCAGTTTTTGAACCTGGTAACCTCACCCAGACAGGCGGCATTGGGAGGAAAAGTGGTAACAAATTACGATTACGATCCCACTCAGGCACTTTTTAATCCGGCTAGTATTAATGGGGAGATGGACAATCAACTTTCCGTGAATTACGCAAACTATATTGGTGACGTTAACTACGGAACTGCCGCTTATGCTTATTCCTGGGATAGAAGAACACAAGTTATCCACGCCGGAGTTACGTATATTAACTACGGAAACTTTGATGGTTACGATGAAAATGGTAACGAAACAAATAGCTTTAGCGGGGGCGAATTTGCCTTATCTGTAGGGCACGCGAGAAATATTGCCTTTACAAACTTTCATGTTGGGGGTAATGTAAAGATAATCTCTTCAAAGTTAGAGCAATACTCAAGTTATGGAGTTGCCGTAGATATTGGGTTAATGTATGTTTATGAAGATTGGGACCTACACATCACCGGGGTTGCGAGAAATCTTGGAACGCAAATTAAACCTTACGAAAATCAGATCGAAAAACTCCCTTTTGAAGTCATTTTGGGAATATCACAAACGTTAGAAAATATACCAATTCGATGGCATTTTACTTTAGAAAATATGCAGCGATGGAATATAGCTTTTGCAAATCCAAATCGTGATGAAACCGACTTAGAGGGAAATACAACCAGTGAGAATATTACTTTTATTGATAATGCCTTTAGGCATATGATCGTTGGGATAGAAATTTTTCCCGAGAGTGGTTTTAATTTAAGGTTGGGGTATAACCTGCGTAGAGCAGAAGAACTTAGGATCATAGAAAAGAGAGCTTTTGCCGGCTTAAGTGCTGGTTTTTCAATAAAATTGAATAAACTTCGACTGAGTTATACTTATTCTAAATTTAGTACAGCAGCGACTTCTAGTTACTTCGGACTTAACATAGACTTACAATAATGGCGAAAATTACCATTGCGATAGATGGATATTCTTCTACAGGAAAAAGTACCGTTGCTAAACAATTAGCAGATTGGTTAGGGTATGTATATGTAGATAGTGGAGCCATGTATAGAGCGATTACATTATACGCTATGCAAAATGGGTATATATCTATTTCACACTTCGACAGATCGAAACTCGTAAAGTCCCTTCCAAACATTTCCTTGTCATTTAAAAAAAGTGAAGGGAGCGATAAGGCAGATATTTATCTTAATGGGATAAACGTGGAACGCGAAATTCGCACTATGGATGTCTCCGAGCTTGTAAGTCCGGTAGCCACAATATCGGCAGTAAGGAAAAAGTTAGTAGAACAACAGCAGCGAATGGGAGCTGAGAAGGGGGTTGTGATGGACGGACGAGATATAGGAACCGTCGTATTTCCGGATGCCGAACTAAAGATCTTTATGACAGCTTCTGCTCAAGAGCGGGCCAAAAGACGTTACAACGAATTAATTGAACGCGGTGATAAAGTGACTTATAGAGAAGTACTTGAAAATGTTCAGGAGCGTGACCATATCGATACCACCAGAGAAGACTCACCGTTGGAAAAAGCAACAGATGCAATAGTGATCGATAATTCTGAAATGAATTTAGAAGATCAATTTCACACCATATTGCAACTTGCTAAGGACCGAATTGCAGGAAGAGTTTAATTTTCCACTACTTCAAAATAAACTATTTTTTTTAACTATTTTAATTACCTAACAATTAGTATGTTAGAATTGTAACGCTTTAACCTATGTTAAATAAGTATGTATTTTATCGATAATATTTGTCTTTTAACGATAAAGAATATATGTTTACACCCATAACCAAATAGATACTTATGAAACAAATTAAACCTTTATTAGCCCTTGCCATTTTGACCATAATGTTATTTTCATGTACTAAGGATACAGAAAATATTAATGATGAGGGTAATCTTGTAGCACAATTAGGGAACTCAATTAAAACGCAAACTCCGAACAAGGCATTCGACACTCAAGCTAATGGAATTTATCACGGTATTATCGCTTCCGGTGAAAATCAATCCAGAGGTAAGATATGGATCAACTTAGGAAATAATGGGAATTATAATGCTTATGTAGAGATGGTAGAAGAAGGCGCACACAAATTTAAATTGGTACCTTCAAATAATGAAGAAGCAAATCAAACTGAGTTTCTTTTTAAAGGAGTTACAGGTCAGTTTACATTGAATGTGAGCGATATACAATCACCAGTAGTTACCAACGCATATTTATTCGACCTGCCGTATTTTTCTACCGTAGTAAAAAGTACTAGCCAGCTAAGGGCTGCTAGTTATACAGGAACATTTCAGGAAAATGGCGGAGGTGCGTTTTCGGGAACATGGAATCTAATAAGCACAGGTGCTCCGGCTCCTGAAGGTTGGGGATATGAGACGATCACATCGGCAATCGTTACATTTAACGATCATATGCTAACAGATAATACTTTTGAATTATTTAATTATCCATGCGCAGGAACACCAAATTGTACCCCTCAAATGGGATCACAACCCGGAAATGAAAATGCAATAATTAGTCATTCCCAAACATCGAACTTTGCTGCCCCTACAACCTGGGATCTATCTACGGGTGGCGGAAACTATTTTAACAATACATGTGGAATTGTTACCAGCGGAACTTTTACCTGGACCGGATCTGTGACAAAAACCGGAACTATATCAATTGATATCGACTAAGGAAAATTATCACAATTAATAAAAAAACAGCCAAACTGGCTGTTTTTTTTATTTCAGTCATATATGGATTCGCTAGACATCCGAGATATAAACTTCAATTTGAGTTCCATCCCAGTTGAAAGATCCATCCTTATTATAATCGGTTAGTACGGCGTCAAGATCAACATCCATCCAACCGCTTCCTAAACGACCTCCATTTACACTTCTAATATTCGTAGCATCACCTGCCGAAATAGCAGCATGAAAGAATTTACCATCGGCATGCCGGTAAAAACCAATTGCTTTGCCCTCTTCTATATTCATTCCCGGTGTCCATTGTCTATCTCCATCGGTAAAAACAAATTTTTCTAACCACTGCTGTCCATTTGTACTAATAACTTCTTCGGGGTGTATCGACGCATCTAATAAAAATCTTAAATATGCTACCACGTCATAACATACACCAAATCTTACATAATTATCAATATGTTCATCGCCTCTTAACAGTTTATGAGCAATACTTTTACGTTCCGGCGCATCCAGCATTAACGAATGCGCTCCTAATTCTGAAAGTGTCATAATTATTCTTGTTTATTGATTAGTTAATTGAAATAGCATACCAGGAATTTTGCTATAGATTTGGATTCATCGTCTAAATTAAAGAAAATCAGATGATTGTAAAAATACCGCGCCTATTTTATGTTACAATCATTTAAGAGAATAATGTTCGGAGTTATATAATAAAATCAATTTTAATAATGATGTAAGTGCTTAAATACCGGAAAGATAAATCCAATTTAGGAGCTTATTATCTACGTATTTCCACGTATTTATTAGGAAATTACCTACAAATATTTAAATATTCTTGTTTTTTAATCTTATTTATTGTTGTTTTGGCGACTAGTAACGCCCTAAATTACTATTTATGAAAAGATTACAACTATTGATAGCCCCTGCTATGCTTTCATTTTTACTTTTGTCATGTGCGAAAGACACTGATAGTTTAAGCGATAATTATGATCTAACACATCAGACCGCATCGGCACAATTTCAAAATCCAAATTCAAATTTCGACAATTCAGAAAAAGGTATTTACCACGGAATAATTGCTTCCACTACTACGCAATCCCGGGGAAAGGTTTGGATCAATGTTGGAAACAACGGGAATTATAATGCCTATATCGAAATGGTTGATGGTGCGATATATAACCTTCAATTAGATTCGTCGTCTATTTCGGAAGATGATGCAGATTCTACCTACTTATTTACAGAACAGCAAGGAAGTTTCTTATTAGATCTAAACAATTTTAATGCTCCTTTTGTTACCAACGCGGTCTTTAACAATCAGGAATATACCGTAAACGTTGTGAAGAGTAGAAGTACACAAAGAGCTAGCGCAATAACGGCTACGTTTAATGAACTGAATCCTGTTTCAGACTTCATAGGAACATGGAGTCTTATTTCAGACGGTACGATTGCAAATCCGAATGGCTTAAACGGCGAAGCGATCACTTCCGTCATTATTACGATGGAAGGAAGCGTCTATACCGATACAGTGTTTGATACCTTTAACGGAACTAATTGCTTTGCACTACCTGATGTTGTCCCGGTATTAAATTCTGAAGGGGTATTAGGTCATATTGTAAGTGCATATCAGACTTCAGAGTTTGCCATGGGAATTGCAAAATGGGGTCTTGGATATGATCCGGTGAGTTCAACTTATACCAACTTCCTATTTTGTGAATCGGCGACAGCCGGTTATTTTGAATGGACCAACGATGAAGGTACGGTGACAAGGATAGGAGAGATCACTGTAGATTAATACAAACTATCGAATCTAGAAAATATAAAAAAACAGCTCCCGGTGAGCTGTTTTTTTTATTTAATCTACTTTTATAAATTTTAATAGCTCGTTTCCTTCTGAATCGTATAAGTACAAATGTAAATTTTCAATTTTAAATGAGGTTACATTAGAAAGTGCTCTGGTATAGTTGGATGAAAATTCCATATTGGGACAAGCCATTTTGGTGCCGCCTAACTTTCCGAAGCGAATAATATCATTATTAAGCTCTGTAATACTTCCGAAGAGACTATTGCAACCATCATTTCCGCCAATACGCCTGTCTTCAACAAATATCTCCAGGACAGGTTGTCTTTGTATTCCAGTAAACGATTTTAAGTCCAGATCTTCGCCGTTAACCGATTTTAATGCCCAAATGTCGTGTAGATTTTGGATGTTATGAGCCATCTCTTTCTGTGAATTGCATGCTGTTATAAGTATAAGACTAAATGCAAATAGTAATTTCATAGTGTGTTTCTTTTGATTTATAGTTATTAAAGCAAAAGTGAGGCCATTTTTGATAGTACTAATTATAGATAGCAAAAAAACCAAAACTCTTTGAAAATCAAAAGAAAACTTGTATTTTTGCACCCCTCTTAAGCAAATATGCTGTAGAGAACGAAACCCTTTTAGCGATAAATCAAAAGTAAAAGGAAACAATTTTAAACTAAACTTAAACCCTTCTGTGGGAGTATCGCACTAAACTTTTGAAAGAACACAGAATACAAACCCTTGATTTAAGAGGAGTTATCCTTAAGGATCAAATTTAACGAATGGCTGATAAAGCAAAAGAAGAAGCAGTAGCTGAAAAAGCAAAAAAGGCAACCGCGAAAAAAGCAAAAGCAGATAAACCTGCTAAAGAAAAAGCAGAAAAAGCTGTTGAAGCGACTGCAGAAACTGCAAAAGAGGAAACTACAAAGCCTCAAAGAGAACTTTCTCTTAAAGAAAGTGACCCTAACAAATTTCTTAAAGATTTTAACTGGCACAACTACGAAGAAGGGATAGATCCTGTAGATGATGGTAAGTTAGAAGAATTTGAAAAATTAGTAACCGAAAATTTCGTAGATACTTTAGATGATGAAGTAGTAGAAGGTGAAGTAATTCATATTTCAGATCGCGATGCAATTATCGACATCAATGCTAAATCTGAAGGTGTAGTATCACTTAACGAATTTCGTTACAACCCGGACCTTAAGGTTGGGGATACGGTTGAAGTATTAATTGACGTACGTGAAGATAGTACCGGTCAGTTGATTCTTTCTCACCGTAAAGCAAGAACAATTAAAGCCTGGGATCGCGTAAATGCTGCTCACGACGAAGGAACTATTGTAAATGGTTTTGTTAAATGTCGTACAAAAGGTGGTATGATCGTAGATGTATTCGGAATCGAAGCATTCTTACCGGGATCACAAATTGATGTTAAGCCAATCCGTGACTACGATGTTTACGTTGGTAAAACTATGGAGTTTAAAGTCGTGAAAATTAACCACGAATTTAAAAACGTAGTTGTATCGCATAAAGCGCTTATCGAAGCAGATATCGAAGAACAGAAAAAAGAGATCATTGGCCAGTTAGAAAAAGGACAGGTATTAGAAGGTGTTGTTAAAAACATTACTTCCTACGGTGTGTTCGTTGATCTTGGTGGTGTAGATGGTTTAGTGCATATTACAGACCTTTCTTGGTCTCGTATCAATCACCCTAACGAGATCGTTGAATTAGATCAGAAACTGAACGTTGTAATTCTTGATTTTGATGAAGATAAAACACGTATCCAATTAGGTCTTAAACAATTAAACGCTCATCCATGGGATGCTTTAGGTGAAGAACTTAAAGTTGGTGACAAAGTAAAAGGTAAAGTGGTCGTAATTGCAGATTACGGTGCTTTTATCGAAGTTGCTGAAGGTGTTGAAGGTCTTATCCACGTTAGCGAAATGTCATGGTCTACACACTTACGTAGTGCTCAGGATTTCGTAAATGTTGGTGACGAAGTTGAAGCTGTAGTATTAACCATGGACCGCGAAGAGCGTAAAATGTCGCTTGGTATTAAGCAAATGACTCCAGATCCTTGGACAGATATCACAACTAAATACCCTGTAGGATCTAAGCATAGCGGGATCGTTCGTAACTTTACTAACTTCGGAGTATTCGTTGAGTTAGAAGAAGGGATCGACGGACTTATTTATATTAGCGATCTTTCATGGACTAAGAAGATCAAGCACCCAAGTGAATTTACCAACATTGGTGATACGCTGGAAGTGGTTGTATTAGAATTAGACGTGGAAGGACGTAAATTGAGCCTGGGTCATAAACAAACTACAGACAACCCTTGGGATAAGTATGAAGATGAGTTTGCAGTAGGAACTAAGCATACAGCTGCGATAGATGATATCGTAGACAAAGGAGCTATTATCAATTTTAACGAAGATATCTCTGCGTTTGTTCCAACACGTCACCTTGAAAAAGAAGACGGTAGCAACGTGAAGAAAGGTGAAGAAGCAGAATTCCAAATTATTGAATTCAATAAAGAATTCAAAAAAGTGGTAGCTTCTCATATGGCAATTCACAAAGAAGAGGAAGCTAAGATCGTAAAGGCTGCTGCTAAGAAGCAAGCTGCTCAAGCGGAAGAAGCTAAACCAACACTTGGAGATGCTAACTCGAAACTTCAAGAGTTGAAAGACAAAATGGACGGGAAGAAATAAGCCCTAAAGTTTTTTAATATTGAAAAGCCTTCCATTATTGGGAGGCTTTTTTCATTTATACTTCGAAGTTTTTTGCGTAGTAGTTTATGGGCGTTCCGTAAAGTATTCTTAAAGTAAGCTTCACGCTACTTTTACGATACTTCACGACCGGGCTTTCGGCAATACACGGTATTTTGCCTCAACCTGCCTGCCGAGCGGCAGGTCCCTAACGCGATTCCTATTAAACTGTTACAAGATCTTTTCGAGTGCAACGAGAAATCCAGTTCCAATGAGTTTCCCTCTTTACAAAGGTAGGTGTCCCAATCGTAGAGTTGGGACGGAGACGATTTCAACACTCTTCATGAATTATTACTCATTATTCCACAAAAACCTCTAAATTTGTATCCTGAATATATTTCAGAACTACCCTATGAGTCAAAAAGTGTTACTAAACGCAACCGAAGTACAAATAGCGCTTCAACGTTTGGCTTGTCAGTTAATAGAAAACCACAACACTTTTCAAAATACAGTGCTTATAGGTATTCAGCCAAGAGGAGTCTTTCTGGCCGAACGCCTAAAAACCATACTCGAATCCGATTATAAGATCGAAAACGTCCAACTAGGTTATTTAGATATAACCTTTTATAGAGATGATTTCCGAAGAAGTGGTAAACCCTTAGAAGCAAATAAAACACATATAGACTTTATCGTTGAAGATAAAAAAGTAGTTTTTATAGACGACGTACTTTACACCGGAAGAAGCATAAGGTCTGCGCTAACAGCGATACAATCTTTTGGCAGACCTCTGGAAATTGAATTATTAACCTTTATAGATAGACGTTTTAGCAGGCATTTGCCAATTCAACCCGACTATAGAGGAAGGCAAGTTGATGCCATAGGAAATGAGAAAGTAAAGGTGTGTTGGAAAGAGAATGATGATGAAGATGCCGTGTACCTTGTAAAAAGCTAACGCCTTTTACAGCATTAAGCTTTAGGCTGTATGCAGTAGGCAGCTTAAAACATATAGCATATAACCTACAGCGTTTTTAGAATAAAAACCAATGAAAGAACTAAGTGTAAATCACTTATTGGGAATTAAATACATAACCGAAGATGATATTCAACTCATCTTCGAAACAGCAGATCACTTTAAAGAGGTGATCAATAGGCCGATCAAGAAGGTGCCTTCACTACGTGATATTACGATCGCAAACCTGTTTTTTGAGAATAGTACAAGAACCAGACTTTCCTTCGAATTGGCAGAAAAACGTCTCTCTGCAGATGTTATCAACTTTTCGGCAGCGTCTTCTTCAGTAAAAAAAGGTGAGACTCTCATCGATACAGTGAACAACATCCTGTCCATGAAGGTGGATATGGTAGTTATGCGACATCCAAATCCCGGTGCAGGAATATTTTTGTCTAAGCATATAAATGCGAGTATAGTGAACGCAGGTGACGGAGCTCACGAACATCCAACTCAGGCATTGTTAGATTGTTATTCCATCCGTGAAAAACTAGGCGATGTAGCAGGAAAAAAGGTGGTGATCGTAGGAGATATACTTCATTCGAGAGTGGCACTGTCAAATATTTTTGCGCTTCAGAAACTTGGAGCAGAAGTTAAAGTGTGCGGACCTAAAACACTTATACCTAAATATATAGAGAATATTGGTGTGTCGTTCGAACCAAATCTTCGCAACGCGTTAGACTGGTGTGACGTAGCTAATATGTTGCGGATTCAGAATGAGCGAATGGACATTAGCTATTTTCCAACTACGAGAGAATATACGCAACAATTCGGTGTTAATAAAGCTCTACTGAACTCATTAGATAAAGAAATTGTAGTGATGCACCCCGGCCCCATAAACCGGGGAGTAGAGATCACGAGCGATGTAGCCGACAGTAAACAAGCTATAATTCTGGATCAGGTGCAAAATGGAGTGGCAGTTCGTATGGCTGTTTTATACTTGCTAGCTTCTAAAATTCAACATAATGAAGATTGATAAACACAACAATTATACTGTTCTCGCAGACGAGCGCGATGATGTAGCCGATTTTGCCGGGTATCTTGAGTATATAGTTCCAAAACACTATGAAAAACAAAATTTGGTTGTTGATCTCTTAAAGTATGAGTCGCTACAGCTTACTGAACTATTACTATTTTTAAAGATCTCAACCTATCACAGGGCTACAAAACATTCGTTTGTGATTGTAAATAACGCCATCAATCCTGACGACATACCTATGGAAATGGTGGTAGTGCCTACTTTACAAGAAGCTAAGGATATTATTGAAATGGAAGAAATTGAAAGAGACCTCGGTTTTTAAGCCATAAGCAGTACGCATCCTTCAATGTTGCAATACCTAAAGCATAACGCTTAAAGCCTAATCCAAAATTTAGTATAAAATTTATGAAACTAACAATCCTTGGCTGTCACTCTGCCACCCCTCGTTGGGACGCCCATCCAACGGCGCAGGTTTTAGAGATACAAGGACATTTATTCTTACTAGATTGTGGAGAAGGTACACAGGTACAACTAAGGCGTAGAAAAGTTAAGTTTTCGAGGATCAAGCATGTTTTTATTTCACACTTGCACGGAGATCATTTCTTTGGTCTAATTGGTTTGATCTCGACTTTTAGACTACTGGGGCGAGAAGCCGAATTACATATCTACGGCCCTATGGGTATAAAAGAGGCTATAACACTGCAATTGAAACTGGGAAAATCCTGGACCAATTATCCGCTGTTCTTTCATGAATTAAAAAGCACAGAATCCCGACTTATTTTCGAAGACGATAAAGTAACGGTACATACCATCCCTTTGCGACATAGAGTTTATACCAATGGTTTTCTCTTTACTGAAAAACCGGGGGAGCGTAAACTCGATATAGAGAAAGCTCGAGATTTAAAAGTGGATTTGAGCTATTATTCTAAGATCAAACAGGGGTACGATGTCGTTTCAGAAGAAGGAAAAACAATTAAAAACAAAGATATTACGTTCGATCCCGATCCGGTACGCTCGTATGCTTATTGCAGTGATACTGCTTACTACCCAGAGATAATGCCGCAAATAAAAAACGCAACGGTCTTATATCACGAATCAACTTTCTTAGAATCTCATGCAGATCTTTGCGAACCCACCAAACACAGCACTGCCAAACAGGCTGCGACCATCGCTAAAGAAGCTCAAGTGGGCACTTTAATTCTGGGGCATTATTCCGGTCGATATGGTGATTTGGAACTCTTTAGAAATGAAGCTAAAGAAATTTTTGAGAATGTCGAGTTGGCAGAGGATGGAAAGGTATTTGTTTTCTAAAAAATATCGCTGCAAAACTTATATTCGAGATCACAAAAATTAATACATATTTAATAATTCCCTCTTTATTTCCTTCGCTAAAACTCGTAACTTGCAGTAAAGTTAAGCGATGAAGGACAATCTGCATAAACACCGAAAATCTTATGAAAAAGGAGAACTTTCAGAAAGTTCTGTGGATGCTAACCCTTATCAGCAGTTTCGGAAATGGTTTTACGAAACACAGGAAACCGGAGGTGTAGATGAGGTAAATGCAATGACACTTACCACAATAGATACACATGGGTTTCCGAAGGGACGTGTTGTGCTCTTAAAGAAATACAACGAAAACGGCTTTTATTTTTACACCAACTACAATAGTGAAAAAGGGCAGTCTATAACTAAAAATAATAAGGTTTCTCTCTCATTTTTCTGGCCGGCTATGGAACGGCAAGTAATCATAAAAGGAACAGCAGAAAAAACCTCGAATGCAGATTCTACCAATTATTTCCATTCTCGCCCAAAGGGGAGTCAGTTGGGAGCTTTAGTGTCTAATCAAAGTGATAAAATAGAAAGCAGAGAGATTTTAATAGAGCGTCTCAAGCAATTGGAAAAGGAATATGAAGATAAAGAAGTGCCTAAGCCAATAGATTGGGGTGGCTATGTAGTATCGCCAATTTCGATTGAATTCTGGCAAGGCAGACCTAACCGCTTACACGATAGGATATTATATACATTAGATGGTATAGAATGGAAAATATCCAGATTACAACCCTGAAAAAATTATGGAACCGGTAGTAACTATTTACGACAGACTACCAAAGTTAGGTTACAGTAAAAATTTTGACTATGAAAACACTTTATATGGTACGACATGCTAAGTCGTCATGGAAACACGATGTGATAGATCATCAAAGGCCTCTAAAAGGTCGGGGAAAGCGAGATGGTAAACTCGTATCCGAATACGTAAAAGATGAGGTTACTCCTCCGCAAAAAATAATTAGTAGTGATGCCACGAGAGCACTTACCACAGCTAATTACTTTAAAAGCGCATATAATATAGCCGATGGAGATTTTAGCACGGACCATGAACTATACGATTTTAGCGGACAAAACGTGATGAAGATCATTAAAGGTATAGATAATTCTTTAGATCGGGTTATGATCGTTGGTCATAATCATGCCTTTACCTCAATTGCAAATATGCTGGGAAACAAGTATATTGATAACGTTCCAACCTGCGGCTTCGTGGTGATCGAATTTGATGAAGAAAACTGGAGTGATATTTCCACAGGTAGGACGATGAAAATTATATTTCCTAGACACTTAAAGAATAATGACGAAAACTGAATTACAACATAAATCCGATAATATATACAGAAACAGGGAGTTAAGTTGGCTTCAGTTTAATGCACGGGTACTTCAGGAAGCCGAAGATCCCACGGTGCCTCTTATTGAACGATTGCGATTTTTAGGAATATTCTCCAACAATCTCGATGAGTTTTTCAAGGTGCGATATGCCGCAATAAAGCGTATTGTAGATGCCGGAAAAGGCGGAAGAAGTCATTTAGGAGGAATTTCGGCTCAGGAATTGCTCGAAGAGATCACTCAAACCGTGATCGAACAGCAAAAAACCAGTCTTCGAATTTTAAAAACCATCGAACAAAAACTTCAGAAGGAAAATATCTTCATGATCGATGAAACCGAGATATCCGAATCTCAAAGTGCCTTCATCGCAGATTATTTTATCCGGAAGGTAAGTCCGGCGCTAGTAACCATCATGATCGGTGAATTAGAGCAATTCCCTTCTCTTAAAGATAGTGCAGCCTATTTAGCGGTAAAAATGGTGATGTCTTCGGAAGACAACGTATTCGAAACCAAGAATAACTATGCACTAATAGAAATTCCGAAGAATGTAGATCGCTTTGTCGTGCTCCCTTCCGAAGGAAATAAAAAATACATCATTATCCTCGATGACCTTATTCGTCATTGCCTTGGAAATATTTTCAGCATTTTTAAGTACGACCGTATTTCGGCACATATGATAAAAATAACCCGTGATGCCGAACTGGATATTGATAGTGACCTTAGTAAGAGTTTTATCGATAAGATCTCCAAAAGTGTAAAGAATAGAAGTGCGGGAGATCCCGTTAGGTTTGTTTACGATAAGAGCATCGATAAAACCACGCTAAAGTTTTTAATGAATAAAATGGGAATCGATACCACAGATAGTATCATTCCCGGAGGACGATATCACAACAGAAGAGATTATATGGGCTTCCCAAGTTTGGGTAGAACAGATCTACTTTACGAATCTAAGCCTCCGTTGCCCATACCGGGATTGAGCTTGCAGGGGAGTTTGCTTGATAAGATCGCGGAAAAGGATTATTTATTGCATGCACCTTACCAAACCTTCTCATACGTTGTAAAATTTTTAAGAGAAGCTGCCTTAGATCCAAATGTGAGGTCCATTAAAATTACCATCTATCGTTTGGCACAAGTATCTCATATCGCCAGTTCGCTAATTAACGCTACTAAAAACGGTAAAGATGTAACCGTGCAAATCGAACTTCAGGCACGATTCGATGAAGAGGCAAATATTAGTTATGCCGAGCAAATGCAAAGTGAAGGTGTTAAATTAATATTTGGTGTTTCAGGATTAAAAGTACATTGTAAAGCCTGTGTTATTGAGCGAATTGAAAATGAACGACTAAAAAGGTATGCTTTTGTGAGTACCGGGAATTTTAACGAATCTACGGCTAGAATATATACAGACTATACGTTATTCACCTCCAATCAGAAGCTTTGTAAAGAGATAAATAAGGTATTCGATTTCTTTGAAGTAAACTATAAAATTAAAAAATACAGACACTTAATAGTTTCTCCTCATTATACGCGAAATGCGATCTACAGTTTAATTGAGAAAGAAGTTCAGAATAAAAAAGCAGGAATTAGTGCAGGAATCAAATTAAAACTCAACAGTTTATCAGATTTTAAAATGATAGACAGGCTCTACCATGCGAGTAGGGAAGGTGTTCCTATAAAACTGATAATTAGAGGAATTTGTTGTCTTATTCCGGGTGTTCCCGGCATGAGTGAGAATATTGAAGTAATAAGTATCGTCGATAAATTTTTAGAACATCCACGTTTGTTTATTTTTGAAAACGGAGGGAACCAAAAGGTGTATATTTCTTCTGCAGATTTTATGGGAAGAAACCTTGATAACAGGGTAGAAATTACATGTCCTATCTACGATAAAGAGATCAAAAAAGAGATTCTTGATACTTTCGAGATCTGCTGGAGCGATACTGAAAAGGCACGGGTTATTTCTGAAAAGAACGATAACGCCTATAGAAAGTCCAATGGCGGACCAAAGATCAGGTCTCAGTTCGAGTTGTACAATTACTATTTAAATAAACTGAAATAATTAATTTGTTAAACATTGAAAAATACGGTGCAGTCGATATTGGTTCAAATGCCATTCGCTTATTGATTGCTACTGTGGTAGAGCAACAAGGAAAAGATACCATCTTTAAGAAAACATCGTTGGTGCGTGTCCCAATAAGATTGGGAGCCGACGTTTTCTTAACAGGAAAGATCTCAGAAGGCAACGCCTCGAGGATGATAGATGCCATGAATGCCTTTCAGCTGCTTATGAAAACCCATAACATTACACGCTTTAAAGCCTGTGCAACCTCGGCAATGCGTGAAGCATCCAACGGACAAGAAATTGCGAATAGGGTAAAAGAGGCCTCCGGACTTACCATAAATATTATTGATGGTAATGATGAAGCGGCGATCATCGCGTCTACCGATCTTAAATCCTTGATTCAGGATGATAAAGTTTTTCTTTATGTGGATGTAGGGGGTGGAAGTACAGAATTTACCGTTTTTGCAAATGGTATTACCGTAGCTTCCCGTTCTTTTAAATTGGGAACGGTGCGATTAATAAACGATATGGTTGAAGATTCTATGTGGAACCAGGTTCAGGACTGGATAAAACAAAACACTAAGCAATATCGAAAAGTGTATATGATAGGTTCCGGCGGAAATATCAACAGCATTTTTAAGAATAGCGGTGTAAAAATAGGCAAACCCCTTAGTTATTTCTACCTAACTTCTTTTTTTGAATTAATAAAATCGTATTCATACGAAGAGCGAATTACCGAATTGAACATGAACCCGGATAGGGCAGATGTAATTATTCCGGCAACCAGAATTTACCTTTCAGCTATGAAGTGGAGTGGCGCTAAAAGCGTTTACGTACCTAAAATAGGACTTTCAGACGGGATCATTAAAAGCTTGTATAACGAGAAAGTTGAAATATTATAAATTTAATCTTCTGACTTAAGATAGATTTCTTTAATGTAATCCGAAATCTCGGTGTTCTCAATAATTAACTTCTTTCTAATTTCTTTTCTTTCATTATATTTTTTATTTAACAACTCATATATCATATCAATTCCGATTAATATAAGAATTACGATATTAAGAACTATAAATTCATAGAATAACTGAGTGTCTTTATCTAGTGAAAAATTTATAAATTCGTCAAAATCATAGTCTAATTTTATGCTATAAGATAATATTAATGCCATATAGAGAGGCAAAACAATGAAAACCTTGAGTTTCGAAGGAGAAATATCTTTAGAGAATATCGCCCCAATTTTCTTAAAAAAATTTATCATTCTTTAACAGTTATATTATCGTTTGATACAGTCTTAATTATATTAAATAACAACTCCATATAATTACCGACAAAAGATGTATCACTTCTCATATCAATGATTAACATTCGAATCTCTTCGAGTTGCGAGATTAACGATTCACGCAATATTTCATTGGAGAATTTTTCATCAGAAAGCACAATATATCTTATTTTTTCAATCTGATATAAAAATTCTTGTTTTTGAGGGAAGGCTTGACTGATAAATTCTTTATTATTTTCAATTCGTTCTTTGATCTTCTTAAAATTTGCTAAATCTTGATTTGTATAAAACAATGCATCTATTAAATTCTTGCGGATCTGCCACGATTGCAGTTCAATGAGAAATTTTTCTTCCGTTTTAATAATTCGCTTATGAATAAGGATAAATTTTAATACGATTATGGTTATACTAATAATTAGACAATAAGAAAGCCAATTTGATATTTCATAATAACTTGATAGAACCTGAACCAGAGTTATAAGGAACATTAGACCTAGTATCCATTCCCAAATTATAACTTTTTGAAGTTTAATTTCTTTATTAATCTTATTTACTAGTATTAATTGACTTGTTCTTTCCATATCTAATCTTAACCGTGAATTGTTTCACCGGTGCCCAAATTCTTCATCACTTCTGCTTCAAAAGCCAGTAATTTATTCCATTTTTTATCCACTTCCTGTCTATCTCCATATTTTCTGGCAAAACTTAAAAACATAGTATAATGATTAGCTTCACTAACCATTAATTTTCTATAGAATTCTGCTAATTCTTTGTCTTCTAACTCTTCACTTAGCAGTCGGAAGCGCTCACAACTTCTCGCTTCAATTAATGCTGCATAAAGTAAGCGATGAACTAATTGTGTGGTTCTGCTACCTCCCTTTGGGAAAAATTTTACGATTTGTAGCACATACTCATCTTTACGGTCACGACCTAAGGTCCATCCGTTTGCTATAATTTTGTCGTGAACCATTTTAAAATGACTTATTTCTTCCTTTACCAGAGCGATCATTTCCTCGATCAATTCGGTATACTCAGGAAAACTTACAATGAGCGAGATAGCGGTAGATGCCGCTTTTTGCTCACAATAGGCATGATCTGTCAAGATCTCTTCGATATTTTTTTCTACTATGTTTACCCAGCGTGGATCTGTGGGAAGTTTTAGGCCTAACATGTTATGAGTTTATGCGTTATTAGTACTATCAGTTTAACAAACTAATAAAGATCATATGTCCAGATCAAATTCTTTTCTTAGTGTATCGATCAACGGATTTTTTTCTTTTAATTTCTCAAATTTCTCCCGGGTTGTATAAGCGTAGCGCTTTACGGCTGTCTCGTTTACTTCTATTGAAAGACTGATATCATAATTTTGTAATTTCTCTCGTAAAAAGCCAAGTAATTCGAATTTTGCTCGTTCTACTTCCACTCTAATCGTGTCGTTCGGAAACTCTAAATGTATAATTGAGCCTTCCAGTTTTGGAACCCCCATCGATAGGTGAGACAGCAAGTTGTATTTACCTTCCTCTTCAACGATCGCGGCATAATCATTCCAAACTGCCTGCATTTCTTCCTCTGTAAAATCGTTTGTGGGTAAGTTTTCGGGAGACGGCTGATTAGCAACCAACTCTTTTTTCATTTCCTGTTTCTTCTGAATACTCTTTAACGACAAAGCAGATACCTTCTTGGCGTTTCGCTCGGCGAGAATCTGAGGTCTTTCAATTACTTTTTCCGGTTCAGCCACCTTTCCGTTATCAGAATCATTATTTTCTTCGGAAACTTCTTCTGAAACTTCAACTTCAATTTTTTCGGTAGGCGATTGTGAAGGGGTAGTGGCTTCAGTATTTTCAGTTAATTTTTCTTCTGAAGCAAGGGTTTCCGGAGTTGAAGCTGTAAAATGTGACGGCGGAATTACGAACCGTTTTCTGCGTTTATTTCCGAAGAAATTAGCCTTTTTTTTTTCACCCTCCGCGGTAAGCGAAGCGAGTTGAAGTAAGCATAGTTCTACCAACAAGCGCTGGTTTCTACTGGTTTTATACTTCAGGTCGCAACTGTTCGCCAACTCTATCCCGTCAATTAAAAACGATTTATCGGTTTTCTGGGATTGCTCAAAATACATGGTCTTTACTTGTTCACCTACTTCCAAAAGTGCGATCGTTTCTTGATTTTTGCACACCAACAGATCTCTAAAGTGAGAGGCAAGTCCCATAATAAAGTGATGTCCGTCGAACCCCTTTGATAAGATCTCATTATAAGCGATGAGTACCTTTGGAATATTGTTTTCTAGCAGAAGATCTGTTATCTGAAAATAATAAGTATAATCGAGAACATTTAAATTTTCGGTTACGGCTTCACGTGTTAATTTCTTTCCTGAAAAACTCACCACACGATCAAAAATGGATAAAGCATCACGTAATGCACCATCTGCCTTTTGCGCAATAATGTGCAATGCATCGTCTTCCGCCTCAATTTCTTCAGATTTCGCTACCTCGGCTAAATGTCCTTTAATATCCTGAACCGTGATCCTTCTAAAATCAAAGATCTGACAGCGGGATAGGATCGTTGGAATTATTTTGTGTTTTTCGGTGGTAGCAAGAATAAAAATAGCGTGTTTTGGGGGTTCCTCTAATGTTTTCAGAAACGCATTAAAGGCAGCCGATGATAGCATGTGTACCTCGTCAATAATATAAACTTTATATTTCCCAACTTGGGGCGGAATACGAACCTGATCTATCAAATTCCTGATATCATCAACCGAATTATTGGAAGCAGCATCTAATTCAAAAATATTAAAAGCGAAATCTTCGTTGGGTTTTTCGGTACCATCCTGATTAATTTTTTTAGCCAGAATGCGGGCACAAGTGGTTTTTCCCACACCTCGCGGACCTGTAAAAAGCAAAGCCTGCGCTAAATGGTCGTTTTCTATTGCATTATCAAGAGTATTGGTAATAGCCTGTTGTCCTACAACATCCTTAAAATGAGCGGGTCTGTACTTTCGTGCCGATACGATGAAATGTTCCATAGGTGTTGAACAAATATAACTATGTCACCCTACTATTTAAAAAAATGACCCCGTATTTTTAAGTTATTTATTAACATTTAAATGTGGGCATTACTTACTTTTGCCAAAGCAGACCGCCTTATCGTCGAATAGTAGTGTAAACTAACTATTCGGAGGAAAGTCCGGGCACCATAGGGAAGCATAGCGGCTAACGGCCGTCATCCAGACCATAGCGTCTGGATAGGACAAGTGCAACAGAAAGAATGTACAGGTAATGCTGTAGTGAAACCAGGTAAACTCTATGCGGTGAAATGTCACGTAAACCTGTGCTTGAGGGTTCCCGCCCGATGCAGGAGGGTAGGCAGATTGATCCCGTTAGTAATAACGGGACTAGATAAATGATAAGGCTTTATAGCTTATGCTATAAGGACAGAACCCGGCTTATAGGTCTGCTTTTTTTTCTTTTTCAACCAATTTGGTGATCCACGCAACACATTCTTCTAAGGTAAAAAATGCCTGATGTGGCCATTTAAAGAATTTCTCTGCAAATTTAGCGGTGTCATAGGTAGCAGGAGAATAACATAATGTGGCAATGCCCACCAAATTAAAATCGTAGTTCTCCACTTCTTTATAATACGTCGGATCGACAGTATAATCAAATTTTCTATTGGAAATATAGCCAAAAGGTCTATTTGAATAATGATTTTTAAAGACCTCGTGGAATTTGTTCATCTCTTTCGCTTGCAGTACAATACCTTCCTGAACGGTAGCAATTAAATAATCATCAAAAAGCTCGAAATTTGCAAAGCCAATATCTAACTTAATAGTAACATGATCTGCCATATATTCTCACTAATGAAATTGTTTAGGTAGTTCTAATATACAGTAAAATCACTGATAATCAAGACATAAGGTAGTTTTCTTACAATTAATAGAAATGTATCAATCGATGATTATTCAAAAAAACTAAACACCGATCCTCCGTACTTTCGGGATTCAGCGTAATGTTCAATCGAAGACAAATCTGTATGTTTTGAGTGTTCAATTATTAGGATTCCTTCTTCGGAAAGGAGTGTCTTTTCATAAATATTCTGAACCAGTTTATTTAATTCTTCAACCGTGAAATCGTAAGGCGGATCTGCAAATATTACATCGTATTGTTTGGAGGCTACCGATACGAATTTGAGAACATCGGCTTTAACCGCTATTATGGGAAAGGAAAGCTCTTCGGCTATTTTCTGAATATATTTAACACAACCGTAGAATGCATCAACGCTTGTGATGTCCTCAGTTCCTCTGGATGCGAATTCGAAGCTTATGTTTCCTGTTCCGGCGAAAAGATCGAGAAGAGAGATCTCATCAAAACTAACTCTATGATTTAAAATATTAAATAAAGCTTCTTTAGCAAAATCGGTGGTTGGACGAACAGGAAGATTTTTTGGTGCTGTAAGTCGTTTCCCTTTATAAGTTCCCGAGATAATTCGCATTAGAGGTTGTTTTTAAGGATAAAATGATGGTGGTCATCTTTAGCGCCAATTTGCATTCTATCTAAAGCAGGCAAATCTGTAAAGTTTATATTTCGGATATAGTTATATAGGATCTCATAATTGTCGTCGTTCTCGTTTATATTTCCGCAGAGATACAAATTAACAGTATCGGGATTTAGTTGCATTTGTTCAAGACAAAAAAGTATGTAATAGATAAAATCTTCGGGGGTTCTATACGGATACGAATTACATAGTTGTAAAGTTCCGTCTCTAACTATGATACAATCGAAGAAGTCTTTTTGTACGTGTATATATACTTTCGGAACAATAGTATGCTTTTCATGATCTAAAATAGTTTTGAGCAGTACTGAAGTAGAGTGGAAGTATTGAAACGTTCCGAAGCGATCAAAAAAGTAGTTGGTAATATTAACATAGGGCACATATACAGTCACCAGGTCGTGGTTTTCTATACTGTCATGAGTAATATAATCGTTTGAAAGGATCTTAGAATTGAATTTAAGATATTCACTGGCCTTCGTTTCATCGAACAATGAATTGGGTACTATACTATAAATGTTATTAGCAAATATGAGCGAAACATCATCAAACTGATATTGCAAAGCTTCGGAAGTATCGAGAACTCGCTCGATCTCTATTAGGATCTCTTCCGGAGTTCGGGTTCCACCAAAATCTTCTTCAGAGAAAAAAACAGATTTCTTATTGTCAGAATCTGTCACTAAAAAAGAAAGTCCGGTCAAAGAAACTTGAACGGACAATCTATGTAATGATTTTGGTAATATCTTATTGGTCTTTTGCAGAGTCATAAATTTTTGGCCAGTTTCCGCTGGTATTAACTTCAGTCATAGAGCCCACTTTAATGTAGGGTCCGTTTACACCTTCTACAGAAACAACTTGTTTCTCCTGAGCCAAAAGATCTTTATCGCGATCTGCTAAGATGACATCTTTTGCAACACGAGCTTCGAATACAGAATACATAGTTCCGTTCTTTTCTATTTTCCCTGCCTGTAGCTCAAATTTCGAATCTACTCCCTCTACAGGAATATTCATCATCTGCTTATATCGATCTGTTCCTCCAAAAAGGGAATCCCTAACAGGGGTATAACCTAAAGTATCTATAACCACATCTTCGATAAAATAGCCATCTTCAATACCAAATGCCTTGTTCTTTTCAACATCTGCATAACTAGTGTCACGTCTTTCAATATTTGCAAATTGAGCGGTGTCAATAAATTGAACTAAACTATCAAAACTTCCGGTAAAATTACCAGTAATCTCTTTGTGAGCTAATTCGGCAGCTCTTATATCCTTTAAATTCTTGATTACTTTTGTGTATCTAGCCTCTTTTACTTTGTTGAATTCAACAGGGCCGATTACAGAACTATATAGTTTCCATCCCAAGAAGATGATTACTACCCAAAGAACTAACTGAATTACTAATTTCATTATACGATAGATTAAGTATATGTTAAAAATATGGTCTATCGCAAAGCTACAATTTTTTTTTGTTCGTAAAAGTATATTCTGAAAAAATCATAGCTATCTTTATACCGCAATAGCAGAGAAAGATAATGGATGTTACCCAATTTTACAGTCTCCTAAAGACTGATTTTCCACATAAAACTACTACAAAACAGGATATTGCGTTACAATTGTTGGCGAAATTCGTGCTTAGTTCAGAAAAAAATGAAGTTTTTTTACTGAAAGGCTATGCAGGTACCGGTAAGACCACAACGGTGGGCACGCTGGTTAAAAACCTTTGGAAGGCAAAGTTTGCTCCAGTCCTGCTAGCGCCTACGGGAAGAGCTGCGAAGGTGATTAGTAACTATTCGAACAAAGAAGCGTTTACGATTCATAAAAAGATCTACTATCCTAAAAGTGAAAAAGGAGGTGGAGTTTCATTTACACTTCAGAAAAATAAGCATAGAAATACAATTTTTATAGTCGACGAAGCTTCCATGATCCCAGATATCAATCAGGACTCTAAACTCTTTGAGAACGGCTCTCTTTTGGATGATCTTATGCAATACATATATAGCGGACATAATTGCAAATTGTTATTAATAGGAGATACTGCCCAATTACCTCCGGTAAAGTTGGATATTAGTCCGGCCTTAGACAGGAAGTTACTTCAGGACCATTACAACCAGAAAGTGATCGAGGTAGAATTAGACGATGTGGTGCGACAACAAAAGGACAGTGGGATCCTAATAAACGCTACAAGACTTCGAGAGCGGCTGGACGACGGATTCTATGAAGATTTCAAATTTTCGGAACTTAAATACCCCGATGTTATCCGCCCGTTAGACGGGCAGGAGTTATTAGATGCCATAAGTGATAGTTACAGTACATTAGGTAATGAGGACACCGTAGTGATTGTGAGGTCTAATAAGCGAGCCAACTTATATAATCAGAACATCCGTAACAGAATACTCTTTCAAGAGGAAGAATTATCGGTTGGGGATTATCTCATGGTAGTGAAGAACAACTATTTTTGGGTAAAGCCTCATACGGAAGCCGGGTTTATCGCAAACGGAGATATTGTTGAGATCAAAGAAATAAACAGTTTAAAAGAGTTATATGGTTTCAAATTCGCAGAAGTCTCGGTAAAAATGGTAGATTATCCTAAAATGCCGGCATTCGATACCGTATTATTATTAGATACACTTACTTCGGAAACACCCTCGCTCTCATACGACGAATCTAATAAATTGTATCAGGAGGTGATGAAAGACTATGCTAATGAAAAATCGAATTATAAACGTTTTCTTTCAGTTAAAAACAATAAGTATTTTAATGCCTTACAGGTTAAATTTTCTTATGCGATCACTTGTCACAAATCGCAAGGAGGGCAATGGAATACTGTTTTTGTGGAACAACCTTATTTACCAAATGGGATTGATAAAGATTACATGAGGTGGTTGTATACCGCGATAACCCGAGCAAAAGAAAAGTTATATCTCATAGGATTTAAGAATGAGTTTTTCGTAGATTAGTAAATATGGAGACCGTAGAGATCATTTTTAGCATTTTTTTAGGCATTGGTTTGGCCGCTGCTGTTGGTTTTAGGGTCTTTTTACCGTTACTTTTTTTAAGTTTGGCGGGATTCTATGATTATGTACCATTAAATGAAAACTGGGAGTGGGTAGGAAGTCTTACCGCTGTAATTACCTTAGTAGTCGCCACTCTGGTCGAGATTTTCGGATATTATATACCCTGGTTCGACAATATCTTAGACACTATTGCTGTACCATTGGCTGCAGTAGCGGGTACAGCAGTTATGGTAGCAACTGTTGGAGATCTAGACCCGGCTATAACCTGGGCTTTGGCAATTATAGCCGGAGGAGGCACGGCAGCAGCAATAAAAGGTAATGCGTCTGCAGTAAGATTGACTTCTACAGCCACCACAGGGGGAATTGCAAATCCTGTTGTAGCAACAGTAGAAACAGGTTCGGCAGTTGTAATGTCCTTAGCATCAGTGTTTATTCCCATGATCGCATTTCTATTGGTTCTCTACATTTTTTATCTAATTTATAAGTTTTATAAAAAGCTTCGGAAAAACACTTCTCCACGCCGATAATCTTTTTATTTTTGATGCCGTTTGCGTAGCTGAAAGAGGGATAAATCGCTTTAGTTTTGAAGCAACCTTATAGCAGATTAGACATCTTATAACGAATTTAAATCTCACAATGAAAATAATAGCAATGATTCCTGCGCGTTATGGCGCCTCCAGATTTCCCGGAAAATTGATGCAAGACCTTGGTGGTAAGCCTGTTATCGTTAGAACCTATGAAGCGACAAAGGCAACCGACTTATTCGACGAAGTATATGTCGTGACCGATAGTCAGATCATTTTTAATGAAATTGAGATTAATGGAGGAAAGGCTATCATGAGTTTAAAGGAACACGAATGCGGAAGTGACAGAATTGCCGAAGCAGTCGCAGATATGGATGTTGATATAGTTGTGAACGTTCAGGGAGATGAACCTTTTACCAGTAAAGAGGGGTTAGAGCAGGTTCTGAGTGTTTTTAACGGACCTGATGCAGATAAGATCGATTTGGCTTCACTCATGACCGAAATTCACGATTGGAAAGAAATAAGTGATCCAAATTGCGTGAAGGTTATTGTTGATAAAGATAATTTTGCGCAGTATTTTTCGCGATCTCCAATTCCATATCCAAGAGATAAAAACGCTGCAGTACAATATTATAAGCACAAAGGAATCTACGCATTTAGAAAACAAGCGATCCTAGATTTCTACAGGTTACCCATGCGCTCTCTTGAAGCTGCAGAAAAAATTGAATGTATACGATATTTAGAATACGGAAAAAATATAAAAATGGCGATTTCAAATACTCAAGGAATTGAAATAGATACACCCGAAGATCTCGTTAGAGCCAATAAGGTGTTGAAAGAAGATAAAAGAGAAGTGGTTAATAACAAATACCGAAATTTCCCAATGGTACCTAAGGTTGTTTTCGGGCAGGGTTGTTTTGATCAGCTTTCTTCTATTTTAGCTCCTCAACGAAAGGATAAAGCCCCTTTTATATTTTTAGTCGATGATGTCTTTAAAAACAACAAAGAACTTACAGATAGGATCAATTTGCGATTTAATGATAAGGTATTGTTTATATCGGCAGAAGAGGAGCCTAAAACAACACAGGTAGATCAGATCGTTAAAGATATTAAACATGAATTCACCTATAAGCCGTCAGGAATCATTGGGATTGGTGGTGGAACCATTTTGGATCTAGCTAAAGCAGTATCAATAATGCTTACCAACAAAGGTAGCGCAGCAGATTATCAGGGATGGGACCTTGTAAAGACGAAGGCAGTGTACCATGTAGGTATTCCCACTATTTCAGGAACCGGCGCCGAAGTATCAAGAACGACGGTGCTTACCGGACCTGTCAAGAAACTAGGAATAAATAGTGATTATACACCATTTGATCAGGTAGTCCTCGATCCCGACCTCACTATTGGTGTGCCACGAAATCAGTGGTTTTATACAGGAATGGATTGTTTTATTCATTGTGTAGAATCTCTTAACGGTACTTTTTTAAATGCTTTTAGTGAAAGTTATGGGGAGAAAGCCTACGATCTTTGTAAGGAAATATTCCTTGACGATAAGTTATCTGATGAAGAATCGAGAGGAAAATTAATGATGGCGTCCTGGCACGGTGGAATGAGTATAGCTTACTCCCAAGTTGGCGTGGCACACGCCATGAGCTATGGTTTATCTTATGTTCTCGGTACTAAACACGGAATTGGAAACTGTATAGTTTTCGATCATCTTGAAGAGTTTTATCCGAAGGATGTGAAGCTGTTTAAGCAAATGGTCGATAAATACAATATTACCATACCCAAGAATCTGTGTTCAGATCTTTCCGAAGAACAAATGAATACAATGATCGATATAGCATTAAGTCTTGTTCCCCTTTGGGAGAATGCATTAGGCGACGATTGGGAAAGTATTATGACAAGAGAGAAGCTGAAAGCGTTATATTTGAAAATGTAATGTGATACATTACTAACGCTATTCTATGTTTTTTACAAAATTTATCTTCCAAAAGATTATGGGTTGGACAATTCGTGGGGATTTTGACCAATCTGTTAAGAAATCGGTGGTCATTGTAGCCCCTCACACTAGCAATATCGATTTTATTATCTGCTCGTTCACCCGACGAATCCTTAGAACCGAAATTAATTTTGTAGGTAAGAAAGAATTATTCGTCTGGCCAATAGGATGGTATTTTAGATGGATGGGGGGAGCACCTCTTGATAGAACCAAGGGACAAAATAAAGTAGATGCGATTGCAAAGATCTTTAACAAGCGAAAGGAGTTCAGGCTTGCCCTGGCTCCGGAAGGTACCCGCAAAAAAGTGGAGCAGTGGAAGTCGGGATATTATTTTATAGCACTTAAGGCAGAGGTTCCTATTATTCCCGTCTCGCTAGATTATCCTTCAAAAACCATATCAATAGGAGAGGAGTTTTATCCAACTGGTAATTATCTAGAGGATGAAGCAAAAATAAAAGGGTTCTTTAATGGCTGCATAGGAAAAGTTCCTGAAAAATCTTAAACACTGTGCTCTCCTTTTAACACTATTTTAGTCTAATTTGATGTTAAAATCTCAAAAAATAATATTCTTAATTAATTGATATACAGTAAATTACTGTTAATGTTTAGTTAAGTCGTTTCCAAATTTTCGTGTCTTTTACAATCTATTGTTATCTATGTAAAAAGAAAATTTTGAAATTATGAAAAAGATAAAATATTTAACATTTAGTATGATTCTGTCACTATTTATAGTCTCTTGCAGTAGTGATGACGATAACAATGAAATGCCTCCTACCAATTTAAGATCGGAACTGTATGCAACAAATAATACCAACGGAAATGTAACCAAATACGATGTAAGTGATATGAATGCTATAACTTCTGAAACGTATTTAACACTATCAACAGATTCAGAAGGGATTTATTTAGATGATTCTAATGACGAACTAACCATCGCATCGAGATCTTTATTACAACTGAATACCTTTGCCGACATATCGACTGCGGATGATGGAGTAACACTCAATGCTGGTTTGTCCACAGGTTCAATATTAATAAGCCCTAGAGATATTGCAGTTAGCGGTAATAATTATGTAGTTTCTGATAACAGTGACGTTGATGGGGATCCAAATACTGAAGATGGAAGATTCTTTGTTTTTACAAGAACAAGTACTGGACTAGAGCTTCGTAATACTATTACGGTAGACTTTTCTGTATGGGGAATTGAATTCGTAGGTAATAATTTGTTCGCTATCGTAGATAAAACAAATCAATTAGCAGTGTTTAACAACTTTATAGCCACAAATACCACCAACACTTCAGTTACCGCTTCGAAAAAAATTGTTATTCAGAGTATAGTTAGAACTCATGGAATTGCATTCGATAATGGTACTATGATTCTTACCGACATAGGTGATGCAACGATCGATAGTGATGGTGGCTTTCATATAATCACAGATTTTGAAGCTAAATTTAACGCCTTGGATAATGGAGAAACTCTAGTAGTTCAAGATAATCAAATCAGAGTTGCTGGGAGTAGTACTTTTTTAGGTAACCCTGTAGCCGCTGAGTATGACGCTGAGTCCAATACGGTTTTTATTGCTGAAAGAGCAAATGGTGGAGGAAGAATTCTTGCATTTACCAACGTAGTAGATGGTGGGAACATAGCACCAACCATAAATAACACGTTAAATGGTGCATCATCGCTCTATTTTTACAGAGAATAATAACACCTATAAAAACATCAAAAGCCCTATTTTTTTAATAGGGCTTTTTTAAAATTCTATATTTCATCTACTCTGTAGATTCTTCCATAGTGTGATATACATTTTGTACATCGTCATCCTCTTCAAGTTTTTCCAATAATTTTTCTACATCGGCTGCTTGCTCCGGTGTCACTTTCTTTGTAACCTGCGGAATACGTTCAAACCCTGACGAAAGAATTTCAATGTTATTTCCTTCTAAGTACGATTGAATAGCTCCAAAACTTTCAAAAGGAGCATAAATGAGCACTCCGTCATCATCTTCAAATATTTCTTCAATTCCGTGATCTATTAATTCCAGTTCAAGTTCTTCCAGATCCAGTCCCTCGCCATTGATCCTGAAATTACATGTATGATCGAACATAAAAATAGTTGAGCCTGAAGTTCCAAGGCTTCCGTCGGTTTTATTAAAATAAGACCTAACATTCGCCACTGTTCTCGTGTTATTATCGGTTGCTGTTTCAATAAGAACAGCGATTCCGTGTTGCGCATAGCCTTCAAACAATACTTCTTTAAAGTCCCCTAAACTTTTGTCGCTTGCACGTTTTATAGCACGTTCAACATTATCTTTTGGCATGTTAACGGCCTTCGCATTTTGAATGACGGCTCGCAATCTGGCATTAGAATCGGGATCCGGTCCACCTTCTTTTACCGCCATTACGATATCTTTTCCAATTCTGGTAAACGCTTTAGACATAGCCGACCAGCGTTTCATTTTTCTTGCTTTTCTAAATTCGAAAGCTCTTCCCATTCTATAAAGTATTTTTATTAGAAATTATATAAGTTGATAAACTCAAGTTCTATTAATTCAAACCAAATATAGAAATTCCAAATAATTAGTTCAAAAATGTGATCAAATAATTCTAGCTCACCAGACTATCTATAATTCCTGCCAATTTAAAGTCTTTTTCGGTTACACCCCCGGCATCATGTGTGGAAAGAGAGATAGAGAGTGTGTTGTACACATTACTCCAATCCGGGTGATGGCCCATTTCTTCAGCTTCAAAAGCGATGCGGGTCATAATTGAGAATGCATCTTTAAATGTTTCAAATTCTAAAGAAGTATGAATTGCATTGTCACCATAGTCCCAGCCATCAAATTCTTTTAGGCGTTCATTTATTTCTTTTTCAGTTAAAGCTTTCATATTAATTGTTTTTTAAAGTGATAATTTCGTCTTTTAAGGTGCTTTCGTCAATTACTTCGGAAACACTTATCTTATAAACTGCCGGTAATTTGTTTTTCTTCGGAAGTATCGCTAAGTAACTATCGTCATTTCGTCTGTAAACACTTTTGAAAATAGGGGAGTTATCTCCTAATTTCGAGGTGATCTCCCTAAAAAGATCTTCGTGATGTACCATATCATTACTTGCTAAATGATAGATTCCGTCCAACTGTCTGTTTATAATATAATGAATTTGTTGCGCAATCTTACTAGCTGTTGTAATACTTATGATCAAATTTGGGAATACATCAAACTCTGCATTAATTTTTATTGAGTTTCTTAGCTGCACAATTCGGGGTGAATTAATTCCTAATACCATAGGAAGCCTTAATATAGTTGTTTGAGCGGGAATTTGTTCTAACAGCATTTTTTCTACCGAAATCTTAAACTTACCGTAATTACTTTCAGCTATAGGTCTATCATACTCATACGATGGCAAGTCGAATTTTCCATCAAAAACCGAAGCACTTGATAAATATATAAGTTTAAAGTTATGGTTTGCTAAGGCGTATTCACATAAGGTTCTATGTGCCTCAAACTGTTTTTTAAAATCCCCTCTAAGGCTTGATATTACAATGGTGGGCTGAATGGTGCGTAGTAAGTCATTTAGGTCTAAGTGACCTAAACAAAACTTATGATACACTTGATTATCGCCATATTCAACTGCATTAGTGCAGTATGTGCCGTAAACTTCAAAATAGGAATCCAATTCTCTGAATATGGTTCGACCAATAAATCCGCTAGCTCCCAGAATAAGTATTCTATGTTTTGATGTTTGTTTCATTTGGGGAGTTAAACTAAAATATTGATTTTCCGGATTTGGTCGTGAATTGTTCTAAAGCAAGCATCCCGAGGTACGAGTTTCCTTTGGGGTTGAGTCCGGGAGACCAAATAGTAATGGTAAATTCGTTGGGCAAAAGTGCTACGATCCCGCCTCCAACACCACTTTTCCCCGGTAATCCAACTTCAAAGGCGAATTCGCCTGCTTCGTCGTAAAATCCGCAGGTAAGCATGATCGCATTTATCCTTTTTACTTGTGTTAGAGTTAGATGGCTCACTTCTCGCATACATTTACCGCGATTTGCAAAGAGATAAAAAGCATTAGACACCTGTGCACAATTCATTTCCAACGAGCACTGGTGAAAATAAAAATCCAGCACAGTTTCAACATCATTTTTTAAGTTACCAAACGATTTAAGAAGATTAGCCGTAGCATAATTTACGAAACCGGTGTGCTTTTCTGATAGCGCCACCTTACTATTATAATTAATAGATTGGTCGTTCGAAATGTCCCGAACAAATTGCAAAAATTCTTTCTTCGGTTCTTTTAATTCGGACACCAAAATATCTGCAATTACTATCGCACCTGCATTTATTAAGGGATTCCTTGGAATTCCTTCTTCTAATTCTAAAAGGGATAGATGATTGAAGGGATCTCCCGAAGGCTCTACATCCATTCTGTCCCAAACTTTTGTTCCAATTAACTGAAGCGCCTTAGATAATGTAAGCACTTTAGAAATACTCTGTATTGAAAATGGGATGTCCCAATCGCCATTCATTGCGTTTTCTCCACCAATAACATTTAAATATATCCCAAAATGACTCTTATCAACATTTGCTAATTCGGGAATATAAGCTGCGACTCTTCCGGTATCTTCTATCTTGTTTAAGTTAGTCCGTATTTCATTTAAGATCGCCTGGTAGTCTTGCATATTACGCTTTGTAAAATGGAAGTTTTACCACTGTTGCGGGAACGGCGTTCTTCCTAATTTGAATGTATATAACACTTCCAACGTCCTTGAAAATTGTAGGTACATAACCTAAACCTATCCCTTTACCCATAGACGGAGACATGGTGCCGCTGGTAACGACTCCTATTTTATTCCCATTGCTATCTACAATGTCGTATCCTTGTCTTGGGATACCTCTTTCGTTTAATTCGAAAGCTATTAACTTTCTTTCGGGACCTTGCTCTTTTTCCTTTTTTAATGCTTCCGAGTTGATAAAATCTTTCGAGAATTTCGTGATCCATCCCAAACCGGCCTCAATGGGAGATGTGGTGTCGTCGATATCGTTTCCGTAGAGACAATAACCCATCTCAAGTCTTAGTGTATCACGCGCAGCTAAACCAATCGGTTTAATGCCATATTCGGCTCCGGCTTCCATTACTTTATTCCAAACTTGTTCAACTTCGCTATTTTTACAGTAAATTTCAAAACCACCGCTTCCGGTATAACCCGTTGCACTTATAATTACGTGTTCTATTCCGGCAAAATCTGATACCTTAAAGGTGTAAAATTTTATTACTGAAAGGTCTTCCGAAGTAAGAGACTGCATGGCTTCGATCGCCTTAGGACCCTGAATAGCAAGTAAAGAATAATCTTCCGAGAGATCTTTCATTTCGGCATTCATACTATTGTGACTGCTGATCCAATTCCAGTCTTTTTCAATATTTGAAGCATTTACAACGAGTAACCACTGGTCTTCCTTTATTCTATATACAATAAGATCATCAACTATACCGCCCGTTTCATTTGGTAAACAGCTGTATTGTGCTTGTCCGTCGACTAATTTAGAAGCATCATTGCTGGAGACTTTTTGAATTAATTCTAATGCATTTGGACCCTCAATAAGGAATTCACCCATGTGTGATACATCAAAAACTCCAACCCCGTTTCTCACAGTTTCGTGTTCAGCATTAACTCCTTCGTAAGAAACCGGCATGTTGTAGTCGGCAAACGGTACTAATTTAGCTCCTAATTGTTCGTGTATATGTGTAAGTGCAGTATTTTTCATTCTAAAATGGATTGCTTAATAATGATTGCAAATGTATAAATTAAGGTCTATCTAACCATCAAAACTACTTCTAATTAAGAATAATTTTTATCGGGTATTTCTTATATCTTTTATTATTAAATTATGCTTCAGAATAATTCCGAAATTATTATACTCGATCTATATAACGCCATGATTTCTGTGGGTGTTGTTTCAAAAGTATTATTTTTACATTTCCGAAGAAAAAGCAATCATCGTTAAAATTATCCCCACTTACATTGGGAAGCACCTATGAAAATATTCTCTACTCAACAGCTTCAAGAAGCCGACAAGCAAACTACCGAAAAGCATGGAATTAGCTCAATAGATCTAATGGAAAATGCCGGAACTCAAATTTTTAACTGGCTCCATCAACGAATGCAAGGTGCACAGGTTCCTATTCATATTTTTTGTGGAATTGGGAATAACGGTGGAGACGGACTGGTCGTTGGGCGGTTACTTATTAACCATGGTTATAATGTGAATATTTACATTGCGAATTTCACTGACAAGCGTTCAAAATGTTTTTTAATCAATTATGATCGCGTTAAGGACATAACTAAAAAATGGCCTGTTTTAATGACTTCGGAAGAGGATTTCCCGGAGATCAACCCCGAAGATATTATTATAGATGCGCTCTTCGGGATAGGTCTGAACAGACCTCCTGAAGGTTGGGTAAAAGAGTTAATCCTTTATCTTAATAGTAAGAAGTCTTTTAAATTAGCGATAGATATCCCAAGTGGTTTATACGCTAATCAACCTGTGTCCGATTTTGAAGCGGTCTTAAGAGCTAATCATACACTTACCTTTCAAGCTCCAAAACTGGCCTTTTTCTTACCCGAAACCGGGAAGTTTGTGACTTACTTCGAGGTTTTGGATATTGGTTTAGATCCCGAGTATTTACATAATACTCAGGGTTTAGCGCAATTAATTGGAAAAATTGAAGCACAGCAGTTTTATCGACAGAGGGAAAAATATGCCCATAAAGGCAATTATGGTCATACGTTGATCATTGCAGGTAGTTATGGAAAAATTGGTGCCGCAACCTTGTCGGCTAAAGCAGCCTTCAGAATTGGTGCCGGTTTGGTAAGCTGTTTTGTTCCTGAATGTGGTTACAACATCATGCAAACATCGGTTCCCGAGGCGATGGTTTTAACTGATAAAGAAGATGATCTTATTACCGAGATCGAATATGATTTCGAGCCTTCGGCTATTGCGGTTGGAATGGGAATTGGAATAAAACCCGAGACGGTGAAGGCATTAAAAACCTTGTTAGCTAATACAGAAACTCCTTTGGTGATAGATGCCGATGCCTTAAATTGTATTTCAGAAAATAACGAGCTATTAGGATTACTTCCGAAACATTCAATACTTACACCGCATCCGGGCGAATTGGCACGGTTAATAGGGGAGTGGAACGATGATTATGAAAAAATAGAAATGGTTAAAGCATTTTCTAAGAAGTACGATGTTCTGGTTGTTGTTAAAGGGTCTAATACGCTCACTGTTTTAGCCGATGCAATTTATATAAATACCACGGGTAATCCGGGTATGGCAACGGCGGGAAGTGGTGATGCATTGTCCGGCGCAATCGCCGGTCTTTTATCACAGGGTTATGACCCACTTATGGCGGCAGTATTTGCAGTTTATTTGCACGGGAGTGCAGGGAATATCGTTGCGCAGGAAATTGGTTATGAGTCTGTGATGGCTGGTGATATAATTGACGCTTTTGGCGCTGCCTATTTAACATTGTTTGAACAGGAAACTCCTCCTCAGGAAAGTAAATAAAAAGACCTTTCAGAAGATATTAAAATTATCATACTAAAAGGTCTTAAGTGTGTTTTGTGTGATCTCTAAATCAATTCTTCGAGCATTTCGGTTAATTTTGGATCTGACGGGCGTGGTGCATCTGCCGAAATAATATTTCCTTCAGTATCTAAAATAATAAATCTTGGAATTCCCAGTATGCCATAGTCGGCCAAAAACTGCGATTTCCAATCGTTGTCGGCAAAAAGTTGAATCCCGCCCAATTCTTTTTCTTCGATCATCGATCTCCAAGTTTCGTATTCACTTTTTCTATCAATCGAAATACTCACGAACGCGACATTTTTAGACGAAAATTCTTTTTCTACTTCTTTTAAGGCAGGAATTTCTCTAATACATGGTCCACACCAGGTAGCCCAAACATCTATATAGATAATTTTTCCTTTAAGATCGTCCAGACTTGTAGTTCCACCTTTAAAATTTTCGTAATTAAAGGAGGGAGATGGGTTACCTTTGGTAATAGTTTTTAGCAGATCATATCTTGCTGTAATAGCAGCGAGATTATCGGAATTAGAATTACTTTTTTTATAAATATTATAAGCTTCGTCCAGGTTCTCATCAGGTTTTAAGCCAAACTCTAAAAAGTTAGTCATTAAGAGATCCTTGGCATATCCGTCGGGAAGATTCTCATCCACTTTCTTTAGGTAGCCTACAGTGCCGCTATCTCCGGCCAACCGACTGAAGTGAGTATTCAGCATATTTTGATAAGCGATAGAATTTCTGAAGGTGGTTGTGTCTGCAAAATTCACATCTTTAATGGGTTCATAAAACTTGCCGGATACTGTAAAATCCTTGTCTCCGGTTAAATATCGATGGTATTCTTCGTAAACTTCTAAATTGGTAGTGAACCCAAATTTATTTTCTCTGGATTCGAGATCAGTAAAATTCTCATTTGGAATTTTACTAACTTTTAAAAGGCTATCGTATTTCTCATTTTGTTTAATTAATTCTGCAGAGAACTCTTCTTCAGGGAGGCTATACATCTTCTCAAAATCCTTGTTTCCCTCATCCATTAAGAACTTTGTAGCCAGATAGTTGTTTTCGGCAGCCAGATCCCCGCCATACGCCAATGTTTCGTCAAAACGCATGGCATCAAGGTTTACAACTAAAGTTTTCCCTTTTTCAAGGTACATCGCTGTACGTTCTCTATTTATATAAAGTTCGTAATAGCCATTCTCTTTTATATCTAGTGTGTCTGCAAATTTTCCATCGGTGCCAATGGGTAATTTCGCTTCAAAATCCTTTCCACTTATGATGGCTTCCTCGGCTACACTGTTCTTTATCATTCCGTCAAAAATAACGTAAGAAGGTTTCTCTTCTTCCTGACAAGAAATAAGAAGAACCAATGCACTTAAAATTAATAACTGTTTCATTGAGAATATATTTAATACGGTAATTTAGAAATTTAAACAGGTAAATATAAATAATAAAACCTTAACTAGAATTTGGTATTTTTGCTATTCATGAATTTAAACTAGAAATGCAAGAAACTCACTATATCAGTACCGAGATCCTCGACCTCAAATTAATCCAGGAAATTACCTTCTCACAAAAAAAATTGGCGCTTTCGGAAGAGGCCGTTCTTAATATTCGAAAGTCTCATGATTATCTTTCAAATAAAATAAAGAACAACGATGTACCTATATATGGTATAAATACAGGCTTCGGTTCACTTTGTAATGTTAAAATTTCTTCTGAAAACCTTTCAAAGCTTCAGGAGAATCTGGTAATGTCTCATGCTTGTGGTACGGGCGAGTTTGTGGCTAAGCCTATTATTAAATTAATGCTATTACTAAAAATACAATCCCTTAGTTATGGCTATAGTGGAGTACAACTTGAAACAGTTGAGCGATTAATTCAGTTTTATAATAATGACATACTTCCAGTTATCTATTCACAGGGGAGTCTTGGCGCTTCGGGTGATTTGGCACCGTTGGCTCACCTGGCATTGCCACTTATTGGAAAAGGAGAAGTGTACGTAAACGATGCGATTGTTTCTTCCGAAGAAATTCTAAAAAAATACGATTGGGAACCCATAACTTTAAAGGCTAAGGAAGGATTAGCACTTTTAAACGGTACTCAGTTTATGAGTGCCTACGGAATACACATCTTATTAAGAGCACATAAAATTTCGTATTTAGCCGATCTTATTGGCGCTATTTCTGTCGATGCCTTCGATTGTAATATGAGTCCGTTCGATCCTTTAGTCCATTTGGTACGACCGCATCGCGGACAGGTAAAAACAGCAGAGCGTATTATAGAATTTCTGGAAGGCAGTGAGTTGGGGCTTTCAGAAAAGAAAAATGTGCAGGATCCTTATTCATTTAGATGTATTCCTCAGGTTCATGGTGCCAGTAAAGATGCTATAGTCTTTGCTACGAAAACATTTAAGACTGAAATCAATTCGGTTACCGACAATCCAAACATTTTTATTAAGGAAGACAAAATTATTTCCGGGGGTAATTTTCACGGACAACCATTAGCATTGGCTTTAGACTTTCTGGGAATCGCTTTATCCGAATTAGGTAGTATTTCGGAAAGACGTACCTATCAGTTGGTTTCAGGATTGAGGAATCTTCCTGCGTTTCTGGTGAATAATCCCGGACTTAATAGTGGTTTTATGATTCCACAGTACACTGCTGCAAGTATTGTGAGTCAGAACAAACAACTATCAACACCTGCATCGGTAGATTCTATCGTTTCGTCTAACGGACAAGAAGACCATGTGAGTATGGGAGCGAATTCTGCCACAAAGTGTCTAAAGATCATAGAAAATTTAGAAACTATTCTTGCAATTGAGTTAATGAATGCATCACAGGCTTTGGCTTTTAGGATGCCTAAGAAAACTTCACCATTTATCGAATCATTCCTGAAAACTTATCGTGGGGCGGTACCGTTTGTAAAAGACGACAGATTGTTGGCAACAGACATTCACATTAGCATTGGGTTTCTTCAGGAATTAGAAATTGACAGTGAAATTATTTTTACATAGAAATTTTGATAACTATTTAACTTAGAAGGCTTCATTCGAGGATAATAGTTCAGAATTAAAGTTGTATTATGCGGTAGTTAGCTACAATAGAAATAAAGTTATTAATCAATAGAAATTGAGAAGAGCTTATGTCAACTTATGATAATAACAAATCAAGATTCTTTCAAGGAATGGTTGACATTGGTGCTAAAAACAACTCTTCCATCACTGAAATCAGATATTTGCGCGTAACGAATATTGCTTCCATTTTAGGAGTAATTTATAATGCAATTTGGATGCTAATTGCATTTTTTCTCACAGACGCACTAATCATTTACGTGAGCAACACTTTGTTAGGATTGATGTTTCTAATGGCATTGATTTTTAACAGGAAAGGGTGGCGAGTCTTGGCTTCCATATGGCTTATTTTGGCATCTTATATGTCTCTTTTCTTGTTTCTTTATTTGTTGGGGTATTCCTCAGGCGTTGCAATCGTTTGTTTCCTAATTATTATCCTACCATACATGACTTTCCCTCGAAAGGCAAGGAATATAGCCCATGCTTTTAGTATGTTAGCTTGCCTCACATTGATTGTTACTGTGATATTTCAATCGAATATAACAGCTTATTTTGACGGATTAGATCCTTACATATCACAAATAGTGAATATCAGCATTACTGGATTCATTTGCCTCATACTCATATCGAGTATGTCTGTTTTAATTGATAAATCAGAGGAAACTTTAATGGTTGAAAAGAAAAAATCAGAAGATCTTCTCCACAATATTCTACCGGTAAATATAATTAGAGACTTAAAAGAAAGTGGTAAGACAATTCCGAAAAGACATAAAAATGTCTCTATCCTATTTACGGACTTTGAAGGCTTTACTGAGATTGTAGCATCTATATCGGCAATCACTTTGGTAGATGAACTCAATGACATTTTTGGTCAATTCGATGAAATAATGGAAGAAACGGAAGTTGAAAAGATTGAAACAATTGGAGATGCATATATGGCAGCGTGTGGCCTTGAAAAAGAAATGCCAAATAATGCTGCTAATTGTATTAGAGCAGCAAAAATGATGCAATCATACCTTGAGGAGAGAAATAAAAGCCATGAAATAAAATGGAGAATGAGGGTTGGTATACATTCAGGAACTGTAGTAGCAGGTGTTGTAGGTAAAAAGAAGTTTGCATACGACCTTTTTGGAGACACGATAAATATAGCCAGCAGAATAGAATCTGCTGGTGAGGCAGGTAAAATAAATATATCTTCTTCTACCTATGAACTGATTAAAAACGACTTTACATGTCTTTCTCGTGGAAAGATCTTTGCAAAGGGAAAAGGGGAATTGGAAATGTATTTTGTAAAATAAACTGTAGCTAACAAAGCATAAAAGCAATACGGGCAGGCCACGCCAAACTTGAACGGCCCCGATCTTAAGAAAATTAATGGTAATATGAACGCCGAAGGGCTCCGGGTCCGAATTGCGCTTTTCCGAGACCGTAAGTTGCTATAAAATACTAATCCTTATTTTTAGAAACAAGCTCGTAAGCCCATTTTATAGCATCGTTTATATTTGAAAATATCTCGAAGTCTTTGTTATAAAACTTTCGTTCGTACAGAGCATTTTCACTACTTAATTTGTCGAAAGAAACTACTGCGATACCTAAAAGGTTTTTAATTTCTGAAGTTGTTTTATAAGTAATGGGATCCACAGAATAGGAAAAATATCGATTGGTGATATAAACTAAGGGCTTCTCACTGAAGTTATCTTCAATAATGTCGATTAGATCTTTATTATTATCTGGAGATATAGTAGCACCTTCTTTAACCTGGTTTATTATAAATTCATCAAACACAAACATTTCGCAATATCCAAGATTGTAGTATTTAAGTTTCCCCATTTTTACCAGTGTTGAAGTGTTTTTAATAAAAATACCACCTTTTTATTAAACTAAAAAAGGTGGTATTCAATTTATGTTTGAAACGATAGTCTTTAAGACTCGGTTGCTTTCTTTTGCTTTTTGATCTTAACTGTTAATTCGTTTTTCTTTTCATCGAGATCCATTGTAATGGCATCACCTTCTCTTAGATTGGAATTGATAATTTCACCTGCCAGAGCATCTTCGATATATTTCTGGATCGCCCTTTTTAGCGGCCGTGCTCCGTATTCTTTATCAAAACCTTTATCGGCGATATAATCTTTAGCCTTTTCGGTTAGCGTAAGCTCGTAGCCAAGATCTCCAATTCTCGTAAATAGTTTATCCAATTCAATATCAATGATCTTGTGGATATCTTCCCGGTCTAACGCATTAAATACCATTACATCGTCTACACGATTCAGGAATTCCGGGGCAAAAGCCTTTTTAAGGGCATTTTCAATAATCGCTTTTGAATTTGCATCGGCCTGATTCTCTTTAGCAGCAGTCCCGAACCCAACTCCTTGTCCGAAATCCTTCAGTTTTCTTGCCCCAATATTCGAGGTCATAATGATGATGGTATTTCTAAAGTCGATGGTGCGACCTAAACTATCGGTTAAATGTCCGTCGTCTAATACTTGTAGAAGCATATTGAACACGTCGGGGTGCGCCTTTTCAATTTCATCAAGCAATACAACGGCATAAGGTTTTCTCCTTATCTTTTCGGTTAACTGTCCACCTTCTTCATAACCAACGTATCCCGGAGGTGCTCCAATTAAGCGTGATATGGCGAATTTCTCCATATATTCACTCATATCTATTCTAACCAATGCAGTTTCCGAATCAAATAATTCACGCGCTAATACTTTAGCTAGTTGTGTTTTTCCAACTCCTGTCTGACCTAAAAATATAAACGAACCTATTGGTTTATTTGGGTCTTTGAGTCCGGCGCGATTTCGTTGAATCGCCTTAACGACTTTTGCAACGGCTTCATCCTGCCCAATCACTTTACCTTTGATGCGCTCCGGCAATTCGGCTAGTTTGTTACTTTCGGTTTGAGCAATTTTATTTACCGGAACACCTGTCATCATCGAGATCACTTCAGCAACATTTTCTTCTGTCACTGTTTCTTTGTGTAATTTCGATTCATTTTCCCAGGCTTCCTGCGCAGAAGTCAACTCTTTCTCAAGATTCTTTTCATCATCTCTTAATTTAGCTGCTTCTTCGTATTTCTGTTTTTTAACAACCGAGTTCTTCAGTTCTCGCACCTCTTCCAGTTTCCCTTCAATCTCTAAAATTTTGTCGGGTACATTGATGTTGGTGATATGTACCCGTGATCCTGCTTCGTCCATAGCGTCAATAGCTTTGTCCGGAAGGAAACGCTCGGTCATATATCGATTTGTTAATTTAACACATGCTTTTAAGGCATCGTCGGTATAAATAACATTATGGTGTGATTCGTACTTGTCTTTTATATTCTGAAGTATTTCTATGGTTTCCTCTACAGAGGTAGGCTCTACCAATACCTTCTGAAAGCGACGTTCTAAAGCGCCATCTTTTTCAATATACTGACGATACTCATCGAGTGTTGTTGCTCCTATACATTGAATCTCACCTCTTGCTAAGGCCGGTTTAAACATATTTGAAGCGTCTAAAGAACCAGTCGCTCCACCTGCACCAACAATAGTATGAATTTCATCAATGAAGAGAATAATATCGTCGTTCTTTTCCAACTCATTCATCACGGCTTTCATCCGTTCTTCGAACTGTCCACGATATTTTGTTCCTGCTACAAGGCTGGCAAGGTCGAGTGTTACAACGCGCTTATCGTATAATATTCGAGAAACTTTTCGCTGTACGATACGAAGTGCTAATCCTTCAGCTATTGCCGATTTACCCACACCGGGTTCACCAATAAGTAGTGGATTATTCTTCTTTCTTCTACTTAAGATTTGTGAAACTCGTTGAATTTCACTTTCACGGCCAACAACAGGATCGAGTTTACCCTCTTCTGCCATTACTGTAAGATCTCTTCCGAAGTTATCTAAAACAGGAGTTTTCGACTTTTTATTTGTTTTAGTAGTTCCTCCTGTAAATAAATTCTCCTTGTCCCCATCTTCTGCAGATGTATCATCATCATTTGGAAATGATTCAGACGTTGGGCTGTCTATATAATCTTCGTCGTTTGATATCATAATTTTAAATTGATCTTTAACACCATCATAATCCACTTTCATTTTATTCAACAACTTGGTCGTTGGGTCATTTTCATTTCTTAGAATACACAATAATAAATGAGCCGTATTAATTGACGAACTCTGAAATAATTTAGCTTCTAAGAAAGTAGTTTTTAATGCACGCTCCGCCTGGCGTGTTAAGTGAAGATTCTTTTTGTCATTTCCACTAACACCAGCACTTGGATTGGCAGGGCTTAATATTTCTACTTTACGACGAAGATGATTTAGATCTACGTCTAATGCATTCAATATAGTTACAGCCTTGCCATTACCATCACGAAGCAACCCAAGCATTAAATGCTCAGTTCCTATAAAATCGTGACCTAACCGCAATGCTTCTTCTTTGCTATATGCAATTACATCCTTTACTCTTGGGGAAAAATTATCATCCATAAATTTGCGTTCCAATACCTCTAAAATTAATAAAATTACTGAGAATAAGGCAAAAACTGTTCCTTATTTAGATGGTTGGTAGTAAAAGGACAAAAAAACTAACTTAATTCAAAGTAATACTAACGATAGTTATTAACGAAATAGTGCTTCATTTTTGTTAATAAAATCGTGAATAACACCCCTTAAAAACACCTGTGAAAGCTTCAAAATAGTGTATCTTGCTTCATTAGATTTTTAACAGTAATTAAAGATAATATTTTATGGCTGAAGGCGAAAAATTAATCCCTATCAACATTGAAGATGAAATGAAATCGGCTTACATCGATTATTCGATGTCGGTCATTGTGTCACGTGCATTGCCAGATGTAAGAGATGGCATGAAGCCGGTTCATAGACGTGTTCTCTTCGGAATGCATGAATTAGGAATTCGCGCTACTGGCGCTCATAAGAAGTCGGCTAGAATCGTTGGAGAAGTATTAGGTAAGTATCACCCTCATGGCGATACGTCGGTATATGATGCAATGGTTAGAATGGCTCAGGAATGGAGTCTGCGATATATGCTCGTTGACGGGCAGGGTAACTTTGGTTCGATAGATGGAGATAGTCCGGCAGCAATGCGTTATACCGAAGCGAGAATGCAGAAGATATCTGAAGATATGCTCGCAGATATAGACAAAGAAACTGTTGACCATCAATTAAACTTTGATGATACGCTACAAGAACCGAAAGTTCTTCCAACGAGAGTACCCGGATTGCTTATTAATGGAGCATCTGGAATAGCCGTGGGTATGGCAACCAATATGCCGCCTCATAACTTAACTGAAGTTATTGACGGAACCATCGCATATATCGAGGATAACAATATCGATATTGATGGGTTAATGCAACATATAAAAGCTCCCGACTTTCCAACGGGTGGAATTATTTATGGATACGACGGTGTAAAAGAAGCTTTTCATACGGGAAGAGGTCGTGTAGTAATGAGAGCAAAAGCTGCTTTTGAAGAGGTAAACGGAAGAGAATGTATAGTTGTTTCTGAAATTCCTTATCAGGTCAATAAGGCAGATATGATTAAAAAGACTGCCGATTTGGTCAATGAGAAGAAAATTGAAGGTATATCGAATATCCGTGATGAAAGTGATAGAAACGGAATGCGAATCGTCTATATCCTGAAACGCGATGCTATTCCAAACATCGTTTTAAATACTTTATATAAGTATACGGCACTTCAGTCTAGTTTTAGTGTTAATAATATCGCACTGGTTAAGGGAAGGCCTCAAATGCTTAACTTAAAGGAACTGATTCACTATTTTGTCGAGCACCGCCATGAAGTGGTAGTTCGCAGAACCGAATATTTACTTAGAAAGGCTAAGGAAAGAGCACATATCCTTGAAGGACTTATCATTGCTTCAGATAATATTGATGAAGTAATAAGGTTGATCCGTGCTTCTGCAAATGCAGATGAAGCGAGAGAAGCATTGATAAATGCTTTCAAACTTACCGAAATACAAGCCAAAGCGATTGTAGAAATGAGGCTTCGTCAGTTAACAGGTCTTGAACAAGACAAGTTACGTAGCGAATACGAAGAGTTAATGAAAACAATTGCCGATTATGAAGATATTCTTGGAAACAAGGACAGAAGAATGGAAATCATAAAAGAAGAGCTTCTTGAAATAAAGAATAAGTACGGTGATGAGCGTCGCTCAACTATCGAATATGCAGGTGGGGATGTAAGTATTACAGATCTTATTGCAGACGAACAAGTAGTACTTACCATTTCTCATGCCGGATATATAAAGCGTACTTCGCTCACAGAATATAAAACTCAAAATAGAGGAGGAGTAGGTCAGAAGGCTTCAGCAACAAGAAATGAAGATTTCTTAGAGCATCTTTTTGTTGGAACCAATCACCAATATATGCTATTCTTTACGCAAAAAGGAAAATGTTTCTGGATGCGGGTATTTGAAATTCCAGAGGGAAGCAAAACATCTAAAGGACGAGCCATTCAGAACTTAATAAATATTGAGCCGGATGACAAAGTGAAAGCCTTCATTTGTACGCAGGATCTGAAGGATGAAGAATATATCAATAATCATTTCGTGATCATGGCTACCAAGAAAGGGCAGGTGAAAAAAACTCCTTTAGAGCAATACTCTCGTCCTAGAACCAATGGTATTAATGCCATCACGATCAAAGATGACGACGAACTACTGGAAGCAAAACTTACCACAGGTGACAGTCAGGTGATGTTAGCCGTAAAATCCGGGAAGGCGATTCGGTTTGAAGAAGAGAAAACCAGACCTATGGGTAGAAATGCTTCAGGGGTTAGAGGAATCACACTGGGAAGCAAAGATGATGAAGTTATTGGGATGATCGCCGTGAACGATATGGAGTCTGATATATTGGTAGTTTCGGAGAATGGTTATGGAAAACGTTCAAGTATAGAAGATTACCGAATTACGAACAGAGGTGGTAAAGGAGTAAAAACCATTAATGTTACAGAAAAAACCGGTAATTTAGTATCTATTAAAAACGTAATGGATGAAGATGATCTAATGATCATTAATAAATCCGGAATTGCAATAAGAATGGCAGTCTCTGATCTTAGAGTAATGGGACGTGCAACACAGGGAGTACGTTTAATTAAAGTAAGAGGTGAAGACTCTATCGCTGCTGTTGCGAAAGTAATGCAGGAAGATGATGAAGATCTGGCAGATCTTGATGAAACTGAAGACGCAACAGACAATGGCACTACTATTGATAATAGTGATACCGAAACGGAAAATAACGAATAAACATTAAAACCATAGAAATGAAAAAACAAATTATAGTAGCAGGAGCTTTTATGCTAACCGCTATTGCATTTGGTCAAAAAAAGGAGATTAAAAAGGCTGAAAAGGCTCTTGATGACAAGAACACCATGGAAGCTGTTTCGTATATTAAGCAGGCCGAAGCTTTATTAGATGGTGCCGATGATGCTTTAAAGGCACAATTTTATGTAATTAAAGGTGATGCATACCTTGCAGATGCAACTGTAAAAGATTTTGCCAAGATGCAGGAGGCAGCAGAAGCGTATAAATTAGTAGAAAGCCTGGATTCTAAAGGGAAATATACTAAAAGAGCAAAAGACGGAATTCAGAATCTACGGGTAAAGCTAGTAAATAGTGCTGTTGCAGATCAGAATGCTCAAAATTATGAATCTGCGGCACAAAAACTATACACTAGTTACACTATTAAAAAGGATACGTCCGATTTATATTACGCGGCGGGAAATGCGGTAAATGCACAAGATTACGCTACAGCTTTAACATACTATGAAGAGTTGCTCGATATGGGTTATACCGGAATTAGAACCGAGTATGTTGCGATAGATCTTGAAACCGGAAAGAAAGTAGCTTTCCCTTCAGAAGCAGATAGAAATGCAGAAATGCTTACAGGGAAATATACAAATCCTTCCGAAGAAGATGCACCATCTGCTAGAGGCGATATTTTGCGTAATGTAACTCTTATTTATATCAGTCAAGGTGAAAATGAAAAAGCACTAAAAGTAATGAAAGATGCCCGTGCCGAAAATCCGGATGATCTTTCGTTAATTCGTGCCGAAGCAGATATGGCTTACAAAATGGGAGATATGGCTAAGTACAACAGCCTAATGAGCGAAGTTGTGGCTTCAGACCCAAATAACCCCGAGTTGTATTACAACCTAGGAGTTGGTAGCGCAGAGCTTGGTGAAAAGGAAAAAGCAATGGGTTATTACAAAAAAGTAATTGAGCTTGATCCTGAGTATGCACCCGCTCATATTAATACTGCCGTTTTAATTCTTTCTAAAGAATCTGAGTTAAACGAGCAAATGAACGCTTTAGGAACTTCGAAAGCAGATTACAAGAAATATGACGAATTAAAAGAGGTAAAAACAGAACTATATAGATCTGCACTACCGTATTTAGAGAAAGCAGTAAGTCTTCGTCCCGACAATGTTGAGATCGTTAGAACGTTGATGGGAATTTATAGTCAGTTAGGTCAGGACGATAAATTTAAAGCTATGAAAGCACGTCTTGCCGAAATGGAAGGAGGACAATAAATATATCCTAAAAGTTAAAAAAGCCTGTAATTATTTATTACAGGCTTTTTTTATTATTTAATAATTCGCTTAATGACCCGAAGTTTATGCGTATGTGCACGAACATCGTAATTAAAGATCCCGCTGTGATCAATACGGTCTATTCTCACTTTTCCATGGGCATGAATAATGTAATTGTCTTTCATAATAATACCTACATGAGTAATAGCGCCTTCGTTGTTATCGAAAAATGCAAGATCCCCCGGTTCGCTTTCTTCAATAAAACTTAAAGCCTCGCCTTGAGTCGCTTGTTCACTGGCATCCCGTTTTAATTTATAGCCATTTAATTTGTAAACCATTTGCGTAAAACCGCTGCAATCAATTCCGAAGGGAGTTTTCCCACCCCATAAGTAAGGAGTGTTGAGATAAATCAATGCAGTTTCAATTATGTGTTCCTTCGGAAATTTTTCAGAAATAAATTTACCTTCAAAGCTATGCTCTAATAATGAACAACCCTTCAGATTGCTCCCAATGCAAATGGAAAGTAATTGTTTTTCCGAAGTAGTAATAAAATCTACAAGGTCTGAAGACATCTTTGAAGGTAGCCCCTTGAAATGATCGTAATTTTCTTCGGAAATTGTAAGAAATTGCTTGTTGTCCATCCATCCCTCATAACCATCGAAGGTAAGGCGAATCCGACTCCACTTTTTTCTGATCTCTAAAACCTTGAAAAGTTCGCCATAAAGCACCTGACTTACCATTTCACTGGTGTCTGCCGCTTCTGCGCGCAATGGAACAACACTTAAATTACAAATTCCGTAGTTCATTCTGGGAGACCGAACAAAAATTATTTTCTTTCAATCACCATAGCCGAAGCACCACCGCCACCATTACAGATCGCTGCCGCACCAATTTTGGCATTATTTTGTTTTAATACATTCAGTAATGTGATCACAATTCGAACACCACTACATCCCAATGGGTGACCCAAAGAAACAGCACCACCATTCACATTAACATTACTATCATCAAGTCCTAATATTTTCATATTTGCTAAGCCAACAACCGAAAATGCTTCATTAAATTCGAAGTAATCAACATCATCTTGTGATATTCCGGCTTTTGCTAATGCCTTCGGAAGCGCCTTAGACGGTGCGGTTGTAAACCACTTTGGTTCATTCGCAGCATCGGCGTAGCTCTTAATAGTTGCCAAAGGAGTAAGTCCTAATTCTGAAGCTTTATCTGCAGACATTAGGATCATCGCTCCGGCACCATCATTAATGGTAGAAGCATTGGCAGCAGTAACAGTTCCATCTTTACTGAAAGCAGGACGTAAGGAAGGGATCTTATCCATTTTTACATTCTTAAACTCTTCGTCTTCAGAGACAATCACAGGTTCTCCACGTCTTTGAGGAACTTCTACAGGTACAACCTCGTCGGCAAATTTTCCTTCACTCCATGCCTTTGCAGATCGATTGTAAGATTCAATAGCAAAATCATCCTGATCTTCTCTCGAAAAGTTGTACTCGCTAGCACACAGATCTGCACAAACCCCCATTGCATTATGGTCGTAGGCATCAACCAAACCATCTTTTTGCATCCCGTCCACCAAAGTAGCAGGACCAAATTTATGTCCGTTACGCATATGAACATAGTGAGGAATATTACTCATGCTTTCCATTCCGCCGGCAACTACGATGTCGGCATCACCAAGTGCAATTGTTTGAGCAGCATGCATTAAGGCTTTCATTCCGGATGCACACACTTTATTTACAGTAGTACAAGGTACAGTATCGGGAATACCGGCTCCCAGCGCCGCCTGTCTTGCGGGTGCTTGTCCGACCCCTGCCTGAACTACATTCCCCATAAAAACTTCCTGTACTTTAGAGGGGTCAAGATTGATCTTTTCTAACGCACCTTTTATAGCTGTAGAACCCAATTGAGTTGCGGAAAGAGAAGAAAGACTCCCCATAAAACTTCCAATAGGTGTTCTTGCTGCGGCTACAATTACTACTTCTTTGCTCATTATATGTGTATTTTCTAATTATTATGAAAGAACCACCTGATAAAAACTATTGTCAATACGTACTTAAGTCGGCGGTATTTAAGGCTGCAAATTTACGTATTTATAACGTAATTATCAATCTTTGCTTGTCGAGGTTTTGGGATTAATCAATCCTTATTTATACCTTTACTTTTCGTTATTCTGTGTATGAAAAACATCTTCGCTTCCTTAACTAACAATCAGTCCCTGATTTACAAGGCGTTTCTTTTTGTTGCTGCAACACTATTAATAATCTATCTCCTTCCAAAAGGGGGGCAGTTTAAGTATAATTTTCAGAAGGGAAAGCCCTGGCAATACGAAAATCTATACGCTCCTTTTAGTTTTACTATTAAAAAGAATAGTGAAGCGATTGAAAAAGAGAAAGAAGCGATTCGTTTAAATGCAATCCCTTTCTTCGATTATAATGAGAACGTTGTAAAAGACAGTGAATCGAAATTTTTATTGTTATTGGAAGAGACTTATGTTGACAGCCTTTTTGAAACTTCAAAAAATACGATTAAGGCCGTAGGAAGGAATATTCAGAAGGACGTATATACTAATGGTGTTATCAATGAAATTTACCCATATTCCGAAGATAAACTTATCTATCTTAAAAAGGGAAATGAATTTGAAGAGCATACCTATACACAGTTTTTCAGAAAAGAAAACCTCGATAACAAAATAAGTTCTATAACTTCTCAAATATCTGATACCGCCTCAAGGGAGTTATTAAAGAAGCTTTTAAACAGGACCATTGAACCTAATGTGAGTCTTAATTCTAAACTTACCGAGGGTGCGATAACTTCCGAGATAAAGGCCATAAACCCTAATAGAGGAATTATTGAAAAAGGAGGGAGGGTAATTGCCAAAGGAGAAGTTGTAGAAGGTGATAAGTATCAAATATTGAACTCCTTAAAGGCTGAATACGAATCTCAAGTCTGGAGTAAATCCAACTATTATTGGTTAATTATTGGTTATTCCTTACTAGTGTCCCTAGTATTTTTAATGCTTTTTCTATTTCTGAATAAGTATAGAAAAGAAACATTCGATAATAACACGAAGGTTACTTTTATATTTTTCAACATTATTTTGATGGTATTTTTAACTACGATCGTGGTTAAAGAAGTAGGTGCGGCCTATGTATATGTGGTTCCACTGTGTATTTTACCTTTAATATTGAAGGCGTTCTTCGATCCCAGGCTCGGACTTTTCGTTCACGTGCTAACAATATTGTTGTTAGGATTTATTGTTCCAAATAGTTTTGAGTTTATGTTCCTTCAAACGATTGCAGGAATAGTAACGATCTTAACTGTTTCAGAGTTATATAAACGGGCAAATTTGTTTATTTCGGTTGGACAAATAACACTTATTTATATAATAGGGTATTTCGCGTTCTTTTTAATTCAGGAAGGTAATATTCAGGAGATAGAGTGGAAGACCTTTGGGTATTTCGTCATCTGTGGTTTAGCGACGCTTTTTGCTCATCCGCTTATCTACTTTTACGAAAAGATCTTTGGTTTGGTCTCCGATGTTTCCCTGTTAGAATTAAGTGATACCAATTCGAAATTATTAAAAGAGCTATCTAATAAGGCTCCCGGAACATTTCACCATTCTTTAAATGTGGCAAATCTATCTGAAGCTGCCGCTAATGAAATAGGGGCTAATTCGATGTTGGTTAGGGTAGGGGCGCTCTATCACGATATTGGCAAGATGACCAATCCCACGTATTTTACCGAAAATCAGGTGAATTCTATAAACACTCACAATGAGCTCGACCCAAAGGAGAGTGCGAGAATCATTGTGGATCATGTTATAAACGGGATAGAGATAGCACGTAAGAACAATTTGCCCGATAGGGTTATTGATTTTATTAGAACACATCACGGTACGAGTGTTGTTTATTACTTCTATAAAAAAGAAAAGGAGATCAATGGGACCGCAAATAAAGCCGATTTTGAGTATCCCGGACCCATTCCGTTTTCAAAAGAAACAGCTATTCTTATGATGGCAGATAGTGTAGAAGCGGCTAGTAAAAGTTTAAAGGAACCCACCTCTGCTAAAATTGACAGCTTTGTGGAAAAGATCATCGACAATCAGATGGAACAAGGTCAGTTTTTAAATTCGAACATTACTTTTAAAGAAATACAGACCATCAAGAAGGTCTTAAAAAAGAAATTAAAAAATATCTATCACTTACGTGTTGAGTATCCCGAATAATTATCTGTGTTAATATTTTAATAATAATTCAAAATATTAACATAAATGGTTAATTCTGTGCAAAGATTAGTTAATATTTGAAGGATATACCTTGCAAATTCATAATTTTGGTTTGAATCAAAAAAACCATAAATATGTCTTTATTAACCATAATCTTAAACATTTTAATTCCACCCTTGGCGGTGTTCTTAAAACATGGATTAAGCACAACATTTCTAATAAATTTAATTCTAACCCTAATTTTTTGGCTACCGGGCGTTATACATGCCTTTGTAGTGAATGACTAATTAATAACCATTAAAAAATAAACACATGAAAAAGATAATACCATTTGTAGTAATAGCACTACTAGTAACAACAAGTTGTAATGTAGATAAAAAAGGAAGTGTTGAACTTCCCGAAGTAGAAGTTGATGTTGAAGAAGGAAATCTTCCTTCATTCGATGTTGATTGGGCAGATATAGACGTAGGTACCCGAACCGAAATGGTGACCGTTCCAAAAGTAAAAGTTGTCATGGAAGAGGTTGAAGTTGAAGTACCTGTTATAGATGTCGATATGCCCGATGAAGACAAAGAACAGATGAGCATCGTTGCAGAGGCTGAAGTAGATGGAACCGAGCACGAAATTACCATTCAAGAAATAAGAGCAACAAATAATCGACTTTATGTTATTTCAACATTGGAGTCTCTTAATAATGACTTGGGTGATGAAGTAATTAGAGTTCAGGATCAAGTCGAATTAAATGCACCTGATCTGGATATAAAGCATATTATCGTTGGAAATAAGCCAAATAGAAGCTTTAATAACAGATACTCTTATGTTTCAAGTATGGATAACCTTCCGGAATCTGCAAAAAACGCGCAGGTAATTTATAAAAGATAAAGACTTTATTGGTTGGTTTTGCGAAGACCGTTCCTAATTTATTTTAGGGATGGTCTTTCAGTTTTTTATCTGAGTCCCATATTCGCTGGGAGAACATTTATATTCTTCTTTAAAACATTTAGTAAAGTACGATGGGGTGTTAAATCCAACTGAGTATCCAATTTCAGCGATGGTAAGATCAGACTCCTCCAAAAGGTTTATCGCCAATTTTAAGCGTTGGGATCTAATAAATTCTGAAGTACTTAAACCGGTTAATGCTTTAAGTTTCCTATGTAGTTGCATTCTGCTTAATCTAAGGTCTTTAGCGAATTCTTCCGAAGTAAAACTTGAAGACGTTATTTTTGTATCGATCACTTTCTGAACATTTTCCAAAAATTCTTCATCGGCAGGAACAATCGCTATGTCACTTGGTCTTAAGTATACATTCTGACTGTATCTTTCCCGAAGTAACCTTCTGGCGTTTATAATATTTATAACTTTTTGTTTTACGATTTCGGCATTAAAAGGCTTGGTAATATAATCGTCAGCCATATTTTTAAGGCCTGTAAGTTCGCTTTGGTCATCAACTTTTGCTGTGACCAGGATAATTGGAATATGACTCGTTCTTGTATCGGTTTTAAGCGTATTGCATAACTCTATTCCATTTTTATGAGGCATCATGATATCGCTAATTATGAGATCGGGAATTGATTTGATCGCCTTTTTAATTCCAATAAGTCCGTCACTACCCTCAATAACTTTATAGGTTTCAGTAAAAAGAGAAACCAGATACTTTCTAACTTCGATATTGTCTTCAACGATTAAAATCAAGGGTTTTTCCGACTTCTCTTCGGAAAATATTTCTGAAGTTTTACTGGGAACGAAATCGAACTTGGGACTGTCTTTTATTATTTCATTGGCATTGTAGTTTTCTTTACTTATCGGAATCTCTATTAAGAATGAAATTAAGTTAGGTTTTATTTTTTCTACTGAAACTTTCCCTTCGCACAGTACGGTTAATTCTTTTATTAATGAAAGGCCGATTCCCACTCCTTCCGAATTTCTATCCACCTGATAGAAACGTTCGAACAGTTTATCCATATCTGAAGCGCTTAAATTCTCCGCCACATTCTGAAGAGTCAGTGACATGTGCCCGTTACTCTTCTTAGCTCCAAAAAATACAGCAGTATTTTCCGGCGCGTATTTAATAGCGTTCGATAAAAGATTAAATACGATCTTTTCAACAATATCTTTATCATACCATGCCTCATCGAACTCATCTATTTGGGTTGCGATTGATAAGCCCTTGTCGTTTGCCTGATGCGTAAAAGCTTCTATAATTTGTGACAAATGAGCATTTAGGTCATAACTTCCCACTTGAAGTGTTACAGCCTTCGATTCCAATTTAGAAAGATCCAACAACTGATTAACTAAACTAAGCATACGTTGAGAACTAGCTTCAATAATAGATAAGGATCTCTTATTTCTATCAGAGATCTCTGCCTTGGCTAATAATTCATTAACCGGACCCGAAATTAGGGTAAGTGGTGTTCTAAATTCATGAGAAATATTAGTGTATAACTTCGATTTAAGTTCGTCTAACTTCTTTAAACGTTCCGTTTCCTGGGATTCTAATTGAAGTCTTACTTGCATCTGCCAACGCCATTTAAGATATTTATATAAAAGATAAAGCGCTATATGAAAGGCTAGTATATAAGCAACTTTTGCAACTGTAGTTAAATACCATGGAGGCCTGATAGTGAAAGAGTAGGAAGCCGGAGTAGTATCCCAAATACCGTCATAATTACTACTAAGTACTTGAAATTGATACTCTCCCGAAGGTAAGTTCGTATATCGGGCAAAATTAGTATTTGATGCCTTAGACCAGGTGTTGTCGTAATTAGTTAGTTGATATTTATAGTGATTTCGCTCTGGTTGAGAAAAGTGCAGGCCGGCAAAGCTAAAAGTAATCGTATTCTCCTTATATCCGTATTCCGAATCAGACGTCATAGGTATTTCCTCATCAAATATTTCAATTTTTGAAATGATTGTTTTTGGCGGAACAGGGTTTTTAGAAAGTTCCTCGGGTTTAAACCAGTTTATTCCATTGAGCCCACCAAAATAAAGGACACCGTTTTTATCTTTATGAGAAGCACCGGTATTAAATTCCATAGCCTGTAATCCATCATAGGTGTCATAGTTAATAATTTCGGTGTTCCCTGTGTTTTTATCTATAGAAAACCTTGAAATTCCTCGGTTTGAACTGAGCCAAAGGTTTCCTGTGGCATCAGGTAAAATAGAATAGATGACATTATTGGGAAGCCCATCTTCTTTAGAGTATGTATAGAAAGTGGCATTTTGTGTGTTAAAAGCCTGTAAACCTTTTCCATTGGTTCCAATCCACAAAGTAGGGTTCTCGTAATACAACGATTTTATACTTTCTATACTTTTATTAGAATAATTGAAAAATGTTTCTTCGTTCGTTAGAAATTTACTCAAGCCATTATTTTCCGTTCCAATCCATAACACCCCGGGTTCGGCTTCTATAATTGTTCGAATATTGTTACCCGATATAGCTCTTAAATCATTGGCGTCGTGTGTATATTGACCCACTACACCTTTATGAGGATCAAATTGAATTAAGCCCTTGTCTCTTGTACCCAACCAATAATGATTAAAACTATCTTTAAATATGCACCATATCGTTGTGGCGGGAAGGGAAGGCGATGTATTTTCATTATAATGTTTAAAAATGCCATTTTGCAATATAGCCAAGCCTTCATCCTGCATTCCAATCCACAGTTTATCTTTTTCCGATAACAAACTCATCACCCTATTGGAAGGAATACTGTTTTTATTCTGCGGATCATTTTTATAGCTTCTGAATTCGTTCTTGTCGGGGTCGTATTTAGTGAGTCCTTTCCCCGATGTCCCTATCCAAAAGTGCCCGGCATCATCAATTACCAGGGAACGAGCTACAGCCACGTCTGCATAATCGGGAATTTCAGAATTAGTTAGAGAATTAAACTTATTGAGGTTTTCATCGTAATAGCTCAGTCCTGCGCCGTCTGTGCCAAACCAAATAGTACCCGAATAATCTTCCACGATTGAAAGTATATCATTGTAATGAATGGACTTCGGATTGCTGGAGTTTAATCTAAAATTCGTGACAGTATTTCTGCTGAAGTCGATTAAGTAGGCTCCATTTCCGTAGGTCCCAACCCATAAACGATTCTTCGAATCAACCAACAGAGATTCTATGTTTAGATCTATGGGAAGTATGTTTTTAGAATTGAACCCCTGAAACCGTTTAAAAATACCGGATTCATTTATATATAGACCTTCCCCAAATGAACCTACCCATAGGCGGTTATTCTGGTCTGTAGCGATACTTCCAAAATTCACCTTTGGTTTAGCTCCAAGAAATGAAAACTGCTTATAATCTAAAGTAGAATTATTAATTTCAAAAACCGACTCACTTGCTGCGACTATAATGTTACCATTATATTCGGAAATTGCGAATATTTCCTTTAATACATCTTCATTCTTCAGAATTTGTAAAGTATCCTTAGATCTATTTCCAATCTTGTATAATCCATTGCCGTAAGTTCCTATCCAGGTTTCCAGCTTTCTATCTTGAAAGATCGTGCTAGCGCTTCTAAATTTTCTTACCTTCTGAAAACTATCTAATTCTGTATTAAACTTTTCCAGGACTCCATCTTTCGTAATTATATAAAGTTTGTTCTGCCTGTCCACATAAACTTTTCCCAGTTTACTGTAATCTTCTTTTGTAATATCTTCAAATAATTTCTGATAGTACTTATAAGTAATACCATCATACTTATTTAGCCCGTCCTGCGTGGCAAACCATAAGTAGCCAATACTATCCTGTGCTATGCTAACCACACTATTTTGAGACAATCCGTCGTTTACCGATAATTGTTTAAAAATAATCTGTTTCTGTGTTTGTGAACAAAGTCCCACAGTAAACAAAAACAACAAAAAAGGAAAAGTTTTGATCAGCTTCATACGATTGTATCGAGAATTCAAGCTAAAATTACTAATTAATATATAATGAAGGCTTTGCCCTTCAATATTTTATAAAATATCTATTATCTCACTGAGGTGGAAGAAAGAATTTTTAGAAATTAATTTTCTCTTAACATCTCGTGTTAATGTGTAATAAAATTCTTCTGAAACTTGATTTCATAATTTAAATTAGTAATAAAATTTAAAATTGCATTAATCATGAAGAACTTAAAAGATCTATTTGAACACGAATTAAAAGATTTGTATTCTGCAGAGAAACAATTAGTCGATGCGCTACCAAAAATGGTTCAGGCAGCATCCGATCAAATATTACAGGAAGCCTTTTCGGGACACCTGGAAGAAACTAAAACTCAATTACAACGTATTAAAGAAGTTTGTGATGAGTTAGATGTAAATCCGGGTAATACCAAATGTGACGCTATGGAAGGGTTAATTGAAGAATGTGAAGGTATGATCAAGGAGGATGCAGAATCTGATGTAAAAGATGCCGGACTTATCGCTTGCGCTCAAAGAGTAGAGCATTATGAAATTTCTGGATATGGTACTGCTGTTCGTTTCGCCAAGGAACTGGGATATGATGCTATCGCCAAGAAGCTGCAATCCACTTTGGATGAGGAATATAACGCAGACAATAAATTAGACAAGTTAGCTGAAGGCAGACTTAATAACAAGGCTTTAGCATAATATAAAAAATAACCAAAAGGCTCGAAGTTCGAGCCTTTTTTTAAATCTTTAAAAATGGAAAAATGGTTTAATGCTACACCTACCTCTTTGTTAGCAATAGTAATAAGTTGTATAGGAATTTACGTGGCCGTGATTCTTTTCACTAGAATTTTTGGAAAAAGAAGTTTTTCAAAAATGTCAAGTTTTGATTTTGCCATGACCGTAGCCGTAGGATCGATCATTGCAACAACTATTTTGTCCGAATCAGTTTCCTTGCTACAAGGTTTGGTAGGCTTGTTAACAGTTTATATTCTACAACTCACAGCAGCTTTTTTTAGACGTTGGAAACTCTTTAGAAAAATAATAGACAACGAACCTTTGTTATTGATGGATCGGACAAAAATATTAGAAGACAATCTTCGTAAGGCAAGGGTTACAAAAGGTGATCTTAGATCTAAATTAAGAGAGGCAAACGTATTAGAGTTAAATGAAATTAGAGCCGTAGTGTTCGAAACCACCGGTGATATAGTTGTACTTCACAGTAGCGACTCTGATAGGTCTTTAGAAGAATGGTTGTTAAAAGACGTAATCAAAGATTAACTATGGATTGGGTAACAGCCTTAGGAATTGTTGCGGGTATTTTCACTACCTCAGGAGTTGTACCACAATTAGCCAAGGCGATAAAGACCAAAGAAGTTAATGATTTGTCACCGTTTATGTTCTTTATTCTTCTCTGCGGTGTATTTATGTGGGTAGTTTATGGTATACAGAAACAGGACATGCCTATCATATTAATGAATAGTATATCGTTTATTTTAAATTCCGTGATGTTACTCCTTTACTTTTTATTTAAAAATAAGAAGTAAGAATATTATCAGTCAAAATAGCTGTTAAGCTGAAAGTTATATGAGCTATAATTAACTGAGAATAAAAGACCTTAAAATTAATTTTTGGACGTGTAAAATATTTAAACATTAATTTCCATCCTAACACTCCGATCAATCCAGCTAAAATTCCGAAGAAAAAACCATTAATATAGGTTCTCTCTAAGGTTGTAAAAAACCAAATCGCTTCGTAAAAAAGCAGAAAAATTATTCCAATAGAATAATGCGTTATCCATCCTAATAAATTCGAGTTAAATTTTTTCCTCGTTACCGGTTTCTGGGATTTTAAAACTCTTCCTAATAGCTCGGGTTCACGAACTTCACAATGCGACACTAAATAAACAATATAGCTAAAAAGTGTCATTGAAGTGGTGGCAAACAGCCATGTTATTATAAAAGTTAAGATTTCCATAAGCTCTTTTTAAAGGTATCATAAAGTTACTTTAATTCTTTCTTAATCACCGAATTTGTTAGTATGGTATTGAATATCTTTAAGAAAAAACACTATTATGCTAGCAGAAAAATTAATTAGAAATGAGGATGTTCTTCACTCATTTGAAGACTTTATTTTAGAAAAGAATCACCCTTGTGTCATGGCACAAACCGTGTTTAAGCAAGATGATTTTGAAATTCATGAATACGATAATTTTAGCTCTCTTGAAACAGCTGAAAAAATTTTCTCTGATATTCAGAAATACCTTAACGAATACGATTTCAAATCGAATAATTTTAGAACATTCATCGCGGTCTTTCCTTCAGAAAAAAGTTCTGACCGAAGAAGAGTTTGAGGATAAACTTTGGAATCAGTTATCAAATATTAATAAAATCGACAAATATGATTGGGACCCTAGTGTGAGTAATGATCCTGCCGACAGCAATTTTAGCTTTAGTATTGCAGGTAAAGCCTTTTACATTGTCGGTATGCATCCTAAAAGTTCCAGAATGGCCAGACAGGCGCCTTTTCCGGCAATGGTGTTTAATTTACACGCTCAATTCGAAAAGCTGCGGGATATGAACGTTTATAAACGAGTTCGCAACAGGATTAGAGATAGAGATATTAAGCTACAAGGTAATATAAATCCTGTATTGGAAGATTTTGGTGTGGAAAGTGAAGCGAAACAATACAGTGGCCGATATGTAGGTAAAGAATGGAAATGTCCATATTTAAATCAGACCCAATAAATTTTAATTTATGAAGAAAATTTCTAAACAATCAGGAACAGGATTTATTTTAAAGAAAGGTCAAAAGCTGAAAGTAACAGACATAGAGGGGGAACAAGTAAGTGATATGGTCTTATTTAATGCGCATGACATTCGCGAGAAAATATCCTCTGGAAAGACTTTAGATTTTGAAGAAAGTCTACTTCTTACTACGGGAAATTTTATCTGGAGTAACAGAAGTAATAAAATGATGAAAATTCTTCAAGATACGAATGGTAGGAATGATTTTCTGTTAGCCCCCTGTAGTCCTGAAACTTTCAAGATAATGTACGACCAAGAAGAATATCATCCCAGTTGCTTTGAGAATTTATATGTTAATCTGAAAAAATATAATATTGAACCGGATGATATCCCTACCGCATTTAACATTTTTATGAATGTACAGTTTAGTGACGATGGAAAGTTATCTGTAGATCCACCATTAAGTAAAGCGGGAGATTATGTTTTGTTTGAAGCGCTTACCGACTTGATTGTAGGTCTAACCGCATGTTCTGCAGAACAGAGCAATGGCGGTTCTTTTAAACCCATAGGTTACGAAGTATTTTAATTTATATTTTATTAGAAGTTAATGGAACAACTGGAAGCACCACTTTTACATGTTCCTGTTGCTGCTGTAAATAATTTCGTAGGGCTTATAGAAAATAAAAGTCCCAATTTTTAATTGAATGTGCTGTTCTTTACGTGAGGTTATTGCAGCTTTTCAGATTAGCTTCGCTGATCCGAACAACGCTCCGCGTTGAAAATAAAAAGACCCGACTTAAAAATTCAAGCGAGCTTGATTTTACTTCGGGTCTTTTTCGTTATTCGTGATCGCACCAGGATTCGAACCTGGGACCGCCTGCTTAGAAGGCAGGTGCTCTATCCAGCTGAGCTATGCGACCATTTCGATTTAGTGGAAAAAACCATCTAAATCCGTCATTGTCTAAAGAAAGCAAGCATTCTATTAGAACTCCACTTATTATTTTGTCGGGGTGGCAGGATTCGAACCTGCGACCTCCTGCTCCCAAAGCAGGCGCGATGACCGGGCTACGCTACACCCCGAGTGGTGTATATTGCGCTTATTACTAATTTCAAAATCCGAAATAAGACTGGGCTACATATAAAATTAAATTTCAATGTAAACTTGCGGAGAGTGCGGGATTCGAACCCGCGCGACAGTTACCCGTCGACAGTTTAGCAAACTGCTCCATTAACCACTCTGGCAACTCTCCAATATTTTAAGAACTTGTTTCGTTAAAATGCGGTTGCAAATGTAACTTTTCAAAATTTATAACGCAAAAAAATACATGCTTTTTTAAACTTTCTCTTATAATGCACAAGGCAAGTAATTTAGCAAGAATAATTATCGATATAAAGCCTTTTGCTTGTCTTTTTTATAATTTATTTTTTAAAATCCTTATCAAATTTGGATTGCAACAATAAAAAACCAGTAATTTTTCAAAGTTTAGAGCAAATTAGCATCACCTTTTTGTCATTTTCGACAGTGGTGAAAAATAGAAATATTTCTCCTCCGTCTTTTATCTTCCATTTTTTCCGAATGGCATCAACACTTTCTTTAAAATTTCTTGTACTAACATTTGCCTTATTGAAAGTAATACTAGTGCGCATATCCGATTTTGAATAGGGGACGACCTTCTCTATCACAAAACGTCTTCCTGGAAATTCTCTTAATAAACTTCCGGTGTATAAATGTGTGTTTTTATGTAGTTTCTTTAATTTAAAAGCTTCAGAAACGACATTGTATCCACCGCTTTTCATAAGTGCCGCATTTGGCTCGTATAAGAAGCGTTCAGGCTGCCCATACACTACTTCAGCTTCCCGATTCCAATAAAAATCGAAAATTTCCGAAGTATGCTTAGAAATATTTATCGTTTTAATAAGAGTTTCTTTTTGATGGTCCTTCCTCATGAGCCATAATAACTCCTTTACTTCATTATTGATCGCTACAATATGAATTTCGAATACGTTCTTTAATTCGTTCAATCCTTCACTTATATCGAGCATTGGTGAAGTTTTAACCATAAGAGTACTACAAGAGTCTAGTAGCGGGTCAAGATTCTCCGGGATATTAGGGAGACAATCCCTTAAAAAGAAAACTTTACCCTTACTCTCGTGTCTTCTGGACGGATCTGCATAAATAACATCATAACTATTTTCAGTAGCTCTTTTTAGCCCATCTTCTGAAAAGCACTGAATATTCTTTTTACCTAATTGTTTAAAATTGAAGGCGGCAATTTCTGAAAGCTCTTCGTTTATTTCAAAATGATGTACAGTTTCGAATCTCTCAGAAAAAAAACAACTATCCACACCAAAACCGCCGGTGATATCTGCTAATGTTTTCCCGTAAACAAGAGAAGCTTTATAGTGTGCGGCAATTTCGGAGGAAGTTTGCTCCAGATTTAACTTTGGAGGATACACTACTTGCTTTAATTTATACCAAGTTGGCAACTTGTCTTTTGCCTTTCTGGAGCTTTCAATCTGCTGCGCCAGTTCTTTAGCGTCAATATTGTTAAACGGACTTCCCGAAAAAATAAGCTTTGCCGTATCTTCTTTATATTTTTTTATATACTCCTGAACCTTAATGTTTAACAACTCTATATTCAAACTAAATCTATAAGTCTTTTGTCAAACGTTTTACTATCTTATATTCAGATAAAAACTCTTTTGAAATTACTTTTAATGCGGTATATGTTGGGACCGCAAGGATCATTCCCGCGATTCCGAAAACGAGGCCTCCAATAAGAATTACCAGAAAGATCTCCAGAGGATGTGAACGTACACTCTTACCAAATATTACAGGTTGTGTGATAATATTATCAAACAATTGAGCTAATGAATATCCAAGAAGCATATAAGATAATTTAGGAAGCAACTCTGACGAAAAGTCGGCGCCTAGATTGTTTGAAGTTACCACTAACAACATCGCAACGGCACCAATAATAGGACCCAGATAAGGAACAATATTGAGAAACGCACAAATTAGAGCAATTGCAAAGGCATTTTTAATATCGAAGATCAAGAGTAACACCGAATAAAAAAGCGTTAATATTAATATTTGTAAGATAAGTCCGGTAAAATACCGCGAAAGGAGCTCTTTAATTTTGGTGATCACTCGTAAAAACCTTCTCTCATTTCCCGGTTTGGCAAATGCAGTGATAGAATAAGCAAAAATGTTCTCGTCTTTCAGAAGGAAAAAGGCAATAAACAACACAGCGAATAAACCAACAATGGCGCTTCCAATGTTTCCGAAGAAAATCTCGACAAAACTGGGTATGATCTCAATATCAAAATTTCTGACATACTCGGTGTTCTTTATGGCTTCAACAATATTGATCTGATCGACGCCTAAATAATCGCTAGCCTGAATATTGAGTTCATTAAGGTCGCTTTTTACAAGTTCGAAATCTATTTCTGAGATACTTTTACTTTGCTCTACAATAATTGGTATAAACACCCAAAGGAGAATGGCAAACATGAAGATCACTAATAACAGGGTGGTGATTGTAGCAAGGGTGTTTCCAAAGCGTAACCGTCGCTTTAAAAACATAACTATTGGTCTGCCAATTAATGATATAACCGCGGCTATACCAATATATAGAATAAGGGATTGGATCTTATAAAAGAACCATAACAATAGAATACCGCCGGTGATAATGGCGACTGCCTTTAAGATCCCAATGGTTATATTTCTCGCCTTCACAATGTAAAGATACTATATTACCAATGCCAAATTATCAAATTTATGTTAATGAATAGAGGGCGATTGCAGTAGCCTGAATAACATTCATACTACTATTATTACCATGCATAGGTATATGGACACAGTGATCTGCCATTTGTAGCATACGCTCCGAAACGCCGGAGTTTTCATTCCCGATGATAAGTGCGATTTTTTCTGAAGAATTTTTCGGGTAATCTCTTAATGGGGTACTAGTTTGAGTTATTTCGAGGGCTAACACCGTAAATGCCTTATTTTTAAAATGTTTTATGTCGCTTATGATGTCTTCAGAAACACGGTAGGGCACCTCTTTATGTGTATTTCGCGCTGTCTTTTTGAGTCGGGACGAATTGAAGTTTATTGAAGCATCACCAAAAATAATTTCGGAAACACCAAACGCCTCGCTAATTCTGAATAAGGCGCCCACGTTCGCCGGACTCGCCAGTCTGTCGCAAATTATTACCAGAGGAAATTTTTTCGCTTGAAAAGGTGTAGTGTTATGCGTATGCTGAAGCGCCATTAGTTTTCGAAAACGTAGCTGATGATATTAGCACCCATTTGTAAGGCTTTTAATCTCACGGCTTGAGGGTCGTTATGGATCTCCTCATTTTCCCAGCCATCTCCCAAATCACTCTCATAGGTGTAGAGTAGTAGCAGTCTACCGTTTTCGTATATACCGAAAGCCTGAGGTCTCGTATTATCGTGCTCATGAATTTTAGGAAGTCCTTCGGGAAAACTGTACGGCTCCTTAAAAATTGGATGGTCCCCGGGTATCTCGGCTAATTCTTTGTTGGGAAAAATTTTCACGATCTCCTTTCTTAGGTATTGATCCATACCATAGTTATCGTCAATATGTAAAAAACCACCGCTTAGAAGATAATTTCGCAAATTCTCTGCCTCTTCAGAAGTAAAGTATACATTCCCATGCCCTGTCATATGCACAAAAGGATAATCGAACAGGTCAACACTTCCTGGTGTAACTGTCATTGGTTTATCGGAAATTGCGGTCTTTATCTGCTCGTTGCAAAATTGAATTAAATTTGGAAGGGAAGTAGGGTTGCTGTACCAATCACCACCACCACCATATTGGAGAACAGCAATTTCCTGAGCAGAAATGCTTGAAAATATTAGGACTATAAAGGGGACAATTATTTTAGAACGCATAGCATTCAAAAATACGAAACTAGAATCTATAAAAGCTAAACGAATTACGAAATTTTGTTGAACATTCCTGTGTAAAGAACTTCATTGAACTTTGTCCAATCATCTTTTAACGTAATCTGTAAAGTTGCCTTGTGGGCAATTATAAGATCTTTAATTAGCATGTCCACCTCGGCTTTAGCCGGGTGTTCAAGAACCATGTGGTCTAAACTTTGATCACCTGGATTTTGCAATTCAAATCTTTGGGTTAATGACATTTTATTTGGGATAAATTATTTTCTTTTCTTCTAGCGTTGGCAAAGTAAGTAAAAATATTGCCAATTGTAGTATTTTTCTGAATTATTAAAGTTCCTTTCGTCAATTTGATACAAAATTAGGATAAAAAGCACGTTTTATTAACTCAAAATGTTAAATTAATGTCAGGAAATTGTTAATTATTCTAATTGACCGAAGATTAATTCTTGATGAATTTGTTTTTTTATGTAAGGAAGTGCATACTAAAAACGCCCTAACCTTTAAGAATAAGATTAATGAAAACGAGCTCCATATTTCTATTTTTCATCCCATTTGTGCTACTAATGGGATCGGCGCCTCCTTTGGTTGAACTAGAGTCGGACAGTGCAGTTGTGGTTCAGCTGTTTACTTCCCAAGGGTGTAGCAGTTGCCCAAGTGCCGATGAACTTTTGGAACAAATTAAAAATGAATACGATAGTAATGTTATTGTTTTATCATATCACGTAGATTATTGGAACCGCTTAGGCTGGAAAGACCCCTTCAGTAAGAAAGAATATTCAAACTTACAGTATCGTTACAGCCAAAAATTTGACCAAGCCAATGTTTATACGCCACAAGCGATCATTAACGGTGATACATATTTTGTGGGCTCTAACAAATCAAAGATGTATTCTAATATTAATGACTATTTAAAAACTCCTTCGAAACATAGTATCGATATTACGAGTATTCAGAAGAAAGGGAACGAAGTTATTTTTAGCTACGATATATCGGGCAATATCAATTCAGCCTATTTAAAAGCTACTTTGGTAATTGAAAATAGAGAAACGAAGGTTGTAAAAGGGGAAAACCTCGGCAGAACATTGAAAAACAGTAATATCGTTGTAGAAGAAACTGACCTAATTTTTAATAATTCCAGTGGAACTGCTATGATTACTATTCCCGACATTGTTGAGGAAAAAGATGAACTACGTCTCGTATTATTTACGTACGATCAGGATCTATTAATCACAGGAGCCAAACAATCAAAGATCAATAATTAGTAATTACTCGTATGCCAGAGCTACGGTATGACAGGCTACGATTGCAGCGGTTTCTGTTCTTAGTCGGCTATTTCCCAGAGTTACCGCAGTAAAGTCATTTTTAATCGCTATTGCGATCTCTTCTAATGAGAAGTCACCTTCCGGACCAATTAAAACTAAAGTGGAGGACTTATTGTTAACAACTTGTTTTAAAGTAAGCTTCTTGTCTTCTTCACAATGCGCGATACATTTGTTTTCTTCGGAATGTACTTTTGAAACGAACTCTTTAAAAGAAATTAACGGATTTAATTTAGGCAGTCTGGCTTTTAGCGATTGTTTCATCGCGCTCTGAAGGATCTTTTCGTACCGCTCTGCTTTAATAACTTTTCGTTCACTATGATCACAAATAATAGGTGTTATTTCAGAAACTCCAATTTCTGTAGCTTTCTCCAGAAACCATTCGTAGCGATCATTCAACTTTGTTGGCGATACAGCGAGATGCAATTTATATGGCAGTTCGGGTTGTTTTTCTACAGAAATGATTTCGCCAATGCATTGTTTTGGATTCGTGCTAAGTAATTTTGCTTCGAAAAAATAACCTTCACCATTGGTTAAATTTAAAATATCTCCAACCTGCTTCCGCAAAATTTTCACAATATGTCTGCTCTCTTCTTTATCGAAATGTACTTCTTTGGAGTGTTTTGTGATATTCGGATCGTAGAATAATTGCATCTTGTCTGTTTATTATAGTTTCATTCTAGCCTTAGCAACAACGTCATTGTCTTCGAATATTTTATTCTTAAACTTCAATTCACCAACAATAGCGATCATCGCGGCATTATCTGTGCAATATTCAAAATTGGGAATGTGTGTTTTCCACCCATATTTCTGTTCGGCAGTAACCAGAGCCTTTCTTATGCTACTGTTTGCGGAAACCCCACCACCAATAGCGATCTCTTTAATTCCGGTATGTTTTACAGCATTCTTTAGCTTATCCATTAAATAATCTACAATGGTAAACTGTAAGCTCGCACATATATCTTCAAGGTTTTCAGAAATAAAATCCGGATTCTTTTTAACTTCTCTCTCCACAAAATAAAGTACGGCAGTCTTTAATCCGCTGAAGCTAAAATCCATAGGGCTAACCTTAGGTTTCGTGAATTTAAAAGCCTTCTCGTTACCACTTTTGGCATATTTATCGATCAAAGGTCCACCGGGATAGGGTAATCCCAAAATTTTTGCACTTTTATCAAATGCTTCTCCAACAGCATCATCTATGGTTTCGCCAATCACCTCCATCTCGAAGTAATTGGTCACTTTTACAATTTGTGTATGTCCGCCACTAATGGTTAGCGCAAGAAAAGGAAAATCTGGTGTTGTCTGTCCCTCGGCTTTAATAAAATGAGCTAAAATATGCGCTTGCATATGGTTTACTGAGATTAAAGGAATCCCTAGTCCAAAGGCTAAAGACTTTGAAAATGAGGTACCTACAAGTAATGACCCCATAAGTCCGGGACCCCTTGTAAAAGCTATGGCACTTAACTGTTTTTTATCGATATTTGCTTTGCGAAGCGCTTGATCAACAACAGGGACAATATTTTGTTGATGTGCACGAGAAGCCAACTCGGGGACTACGCCACCGTATTCTTCGTGGATCTTTTGTGTAGCGACAACATTAGACAAGATAACACCGTTGTTAATTACAGCCGCAGCAGTATCATCGCAGGAAGACTCAATACCTAGAATATAGCAGTTTTTTTCTTTCAAAGTTAAAAGGGCATATTTATTGGTTGTAAAATTAAAACTTTAAAAGCGTATCAAAAAACTTAGAAAAATAATACTTCGCACTTTTGCAATCATTGTGTTGTTGCTCGTGCTATTAGTGATTATTTTTTCTATTCCCTCAGTTCAAACAAAGGTTGCCAATAAAGTCACTACCTATCTTAACGATTCTTACGGAACCGATATTAATATTGAGCGTCTCGGACTTAATTGGAAGGGAGAAGTGGATATACGGGAAGTGTATATTGCAGACCATCATAAAGACACATTGATCTACGCTACGCAATTACAAACTGATATTATAAGTTTTAGCAGTTTGTTCAATGATAATTTTCGCTTCGGAAATATTAATCTCTCCAATGCAAAATTGTATGTTAAAACCTATAAGGATGAAACAAATGACAACCTGAGTATCTTTGCCGAAAAGTTCGATACGGGAGCACCAACAAGCAGTGTGGTTTTCAAACTATCCGGAAATACAGTAACACTAGAGAATAGTCATATTAGAATCATCGATGAGAACCTTGAGTCTCCGGTGATCTTTAATTTTACTAATGTCAATGCCGAAGCCGATGACTTTCAGGTTACAGGACCTGAAGTGGAAGCAGATATTCAGGAACTCTCTTTAATTTCTGATAGAGGTTTTGTGATAACAGATTTGGAAGCAGATTTTAAGTATGCCCTGGATGGAATATACCTAAAAGACCTTCACCTCAATACCTCGCAATCTGAAATAATTGGAGACATTTCACTCCTTATTGGCGAGCAACGGTTTTCCGATTTTAACAACAGTGTCGAGATCATTGCAGATCTAAAAGACAGTAATATTGCGACTAACGATCTCAATATTTTTTACAACGAATTTGGCGCTGAGCAACAAATTTTAGTTTCCGGAAATTTAGAGGGAACGTTAAACGATTTTACCTTCGAGAATATCGATCTTAGATCTGGGGCAACTCGGTTAAACGGGGATTTTTCTTTTAAAAATCTTCTAAAAGGAAACGATACTTATCAGATATACTTGAATAACCACAATATATCCAGTAGTTATTACGAGTTGAGGCGGTTTATGCCACGCGTATTAGGGGATATTCTTCCCGAAGAATTAAAAAACTTAGGCTCCTTCACCTTTGTTGGGGATACCTTTGTAACCAATCAGGATCTCACGACTAATAGTAAAATTAGAACTACAATTGGAAATGCAGACACAGAATTCGCAATGGGGAACATAAGCGATTTCGACAATGCTTTTTACAAGGGTAATATCGTATTAAATAAATTCGATCTTGGAAAAATCGCCGGCACCACATCGCTTGGAAACATTACTGCCGATCTTGATTTCGACGGAAGAGGGTTTACTCAAAATACCGTTAACACTGCCTTAGAAGGAACCATTTCGTCCTTCAATTTTGAAGGATATAACTACAAAAACATTAAAGTTTCGGGGAACTTAAAAAATCCATTGTTTAACGGAGATCTGGTTATCGACGATCCAAACTTAAAGCTCGATTTTAAAGGTCTGATCGATGTGTCAGAAGATTTTAATCAATACGATTTTGAAGCTAATGTAGAATTCGCCGAATTAAACAAGCTAAACTTAATAAAACGAGATAGTGTTTCGGTATTCGCCGGTAAGATAATCATGGATATGGATGGTACGAGTATTAATGATGCACAAGGTACGATCACATTTAAGGAAACTTTTTATCAGAGTGAGGATGACGATTTTTATTTCGATGATTTTAAGGTGATTTCATCTTTTAATCAGGATATAAGAACCATCGAAATTAATTCGCCGGATATAATTAACGGCAAAATTAGTGGTAAATTTCTGGTAGAAGATATTCCGGATCTCTTTAGAAATGGAGTAGGGAGTATTTATGCAAATTTTATACCTAATGAAGTAATCAAAGATCAATTTATAGACTACGAATTTATTGTCTATAACAAGATCGTTGAAGTTTTTGTGCCCGAGTTGCAATTAGGAGAAAATACAAAAGTAAAAGGCTCGGTAACATCAGATCAGTCAAAATTTAAATTAGATTTCCGATCTCCCGAAATTCTTTTATTTAAAAATTACCTCGGAAAAGTAAATGTCCAGGTAGATAATGATAATCCGCTGTACAATACTTATATCTCAGTAGATTCGGTTTACACGGGTGTTTACAATGTAACCGATGTGAGCGTGATCAATAAAACATTAAACGATACACTTTATATACGTTCCGAGTTTAAAGGAGGAACTAAAAAAGAGGATATATTCAATCTATCTCTTTTTCACACGATCAATAAGCAAGGAAAATCTGTAGTGGGAGTTAAAAAATCTGATATCACATATAAAGACAATGTGTGGTACATCAATGAAAAGAACAACAATTTGAATAAAGTGGTTTTTGATGACAATTTTAAGACCGTCCGTATAGACTCTCTGGTTTTAAATCATAATAATGAAATGATCCAGTTTGCTGGTGAACTTCGAGATTCAACTTACAAAGATCTAAAGGTTCGGTTTAAAGATGTAAATATTGGTAACATTACGCCGGACATCGATAGCTTACGACTTTCAGGAAACGTAAATGGAAAATTGGATTTTCTTCAGAAGAACGGGGGGTATTATCCAAACTCTACCGTGACCGTAGATGATGTGATCATCAATGATATACCCTTTGGTGATCTCGACCTGAAGATTGCCGGAAATGAAGACCTCACCAAATATACCATTAACACCAGTCTTACCAACGAATCTGTTAAATCAATTAGTGCCATTGGAGATATAGATGTGTCCGGGAAGAATCCACAAATTAGAATGGATGTGGTTCTCGATGAATTCAATATGCAAGCCTTTAGCCCGTTTGGTGCCGATGTAATAACAGATATTCGGGGGGCGATCTCAGGATCTGCCAGAGTTTCGGGCAATTACAAATCACCCGATATTTTAGGGCGCTTCCGTTTGGAAAACAGTGGTTTGAAAATTCCTTTTCTAAACACCGACTTCGATTTAGCCGAAAACACCATTGTAGATGTAACGAAGAATCAATTGACAATCAGTGAAACATCTATTAGAGATACGAAATATAATACCGAAGGAACATTTTCAGGAATGGCAACACATAACAACTTTGGAGACTGGGCATTAGACCTAAGTATTGGTGCTCCCGAAAGGCTACTGGTTCTAGATACTCCGGCAGAGGAAGATGCTTTGTACTACGGAACAACCTTTATAAGCGGAAGTGCAGACATTAGCGGCCCGGTAGACGAGTTGGTGATAGAGGTAGAAGCCACTACCGAAGAAGGGACTACCTTTAAGATCCCATTGAGTGATACCGAATCGATTGGTGATGATTCTTTTATCAAATTTCTGTCACCCGAAGAAAAGAAAGCACGTATTAGCGGTGAAAAGGTAATTACCGAGAAATTGAAAGGACTTACCTTAGATTTCAACTTAGATATTAACGATAATGCCGAAGTTGAAGTAGTTGTAGATAAAACCAATAACTCGACTCTTAAAGGGAAGGGAGAAGGAATACTACTTATTAGAATAAACACCTTAGGTACTTTTAAAATGTGGGGAGAGTTTACTGTTATTGAAGGAAGTTACGATTTTCGATATGGAGGTATTATTCAGAAGACCATTGAAGTGGTTCCCGGTGGTAACATCAACTGGGACGGTGTACCGGAGAGAGCAAGACTTAATTTAAGCGCTAGATACGGACTTGACGCTAACCCTTCAGTTTTACTTGATAACCCTTCAGTAAATAGAAAAATACCAGTAGAGGTTCTTGTAGACCTTACCGGAGAAATTATACAACCAAACCTTAACTTCAGAATTGAATTCCCAAGAGCGAGTTCTACAGTGAGAAGTGAGCTGGAATACAAATTGCAGAACGAAGAAGAACGTCAGAAGCAGGCGTTGTTCTTATTAGCATCCGGCCAGTTTGTAAATGACGAATATCAGGGTACCAATGCCTTTGCGGGAACACTGGTGGAAAGAGTATCCGGATTGGTTAACGAATTATTCGCAGATCAGGATGGAAAATTTGCAGTAGGATTAGATTGGACCCAGGGCAGTAGATTGCCCAATCAGGAAACTGCAGATACTTTTGGAGTAACCCTCACAACACAGATCAATGAAAGAATATTGATAAATGGAAAAGTAGGTGTTCCCGTAGGAGGTGTTAATGATACAGCGATCGCAGGAGACATTGAGGTACAATGGCTGGTAAATGCCGATGGAAGTTTGCGTATGAATTTCTTTAATCGTCAGGCAGAAATCCAATTTATAGGTGAAGACCAGATTTTTGAGCAAGGCGCGGGAATTTCATATTCGGTAGATTTTGACACCTTTAGAGAATTGGTTAGAAAGCTGTTCAACAAAAAACTAACGCTGGAATCGGAAGACGAGCAACCTATTATTCCAGACGACAATACGTTTCCGGTAAATTTTGATGCAAAAGGCACCGAACAGGAGGAAGAGTAGTAGATATTCTACTTCTTTATAAGGATGCGATCATTGATATTTCCACATTTACATATTTCGGCAAATTCGCGACTTCAACAGTTTCACGAGCGGGTGCAGTAGCTTCATTGAAATAGGTGGCATACACCTCGTTTATTTCGGTGAAATTCTTCATATCGCTAATAAATATAGAAGTTTTAAGCACATTTTCGAAGCTCATACCCGCTTCGGCTAAAACCGCCTTCATATTTTCCATGACGAGTTTCGTTTCAGACTTAATATCGGTTAAAACCAATTCGTCTGTCTTAGGATCCAGAGCAATTTGCCCTGAAGTATAAAGCATGTTTCCTTTTAAAACTGCCTGATTGTACGGACCAATAGGTGCCGGTGCATTGGAGGTATTGATTATTTTTTTCATTATTTCTGAATTGTTATTTAGGTAGTCAAATTAACTACAGTCCTTTATCCGGTTCACGACGTTTATCGTACTTGATATCGCTTAAAATAGAAGATTTTATACCAATAAAAAAGTACCAAGAAGTATTAATACTACCTATCGGGGTCCAGTTGAAACTCATTTGCCAGCTTTCCAGATCTCGTTGAAATCGGAGCTGAGTAATTGTAACTCCTTTATTTTTAAAATCATAACCGGAAGACATCCCTACTTTCCAGCGAGGTGATAACTCAAAATTCGAGCTAAACATCAACGATTGTGAAGATATTTCATCTTCCCGTCGCGTATTGCTATATGTAATGGTGTAAGCTAGTCTTAGATCCCATGGAATGGAAAAATTATACCAGTCGTTCGCATTGGGGTCTGTATCATCGTCATCTTCCTCATAGATGGCTCCATCATTAATATTAGTTGCATCACCAAAAAGATCATCGGGACGCCCTCCATTTCTAAAAGTCGTATTATCAATTCGGTCCCTATCAGCGCCTCCGCCTTCAAAATCTTTACTTGAAAAGCTGTAATTTATACTTACGTTTCCACCTGTTAGCCTAAATAAACTTCCTCCGTTGTCTATATTGAATTTATCAATTCGGGTATTACTATTATCCAATGCATACGGATCCAGAGTTCCGTTAAAATTTACGTCGAACTTATCAACAACAGGAATACTTCCTGAAAAGCGCAACGGACTCCAGTTTAAAGAATCGCCTGCCAGATTATAAGCAGTAGAAAAGTTTAAATTATTTAAGAGAATTACTTTCTTTGGATCTGTAGCCGTCGTATCCTTATCTCGCACTTTTGCTTCAAAAGTGTTACTTAAGGCCATTCCAATACTACTACTATATGTTTGTCCGGGTGCCCCGTACAACGTATTTTCAAAACGAGAGTAAGAAACCACTTGATCGTTGATCAAAGGATCTGCAGAAGGTATGATGTATTCGTCGTAAAACTGGTCAAAACCCGGATTAACATTGTAACTTACGGAAGGTCTTACAACGTGGCGAAGTGCCTGTATTTTCTTGTCCTTTCCGAAGTTAAAAGTACCATAAACGGTAGTTCCTAAACTCGCTGTAAAGTTATAGGTTCCATAGCGCTCAAAACCATTTATCGTGTCTCTTACTACACCCCCGGCGCCATCATTTTCATCGGGATCATAGCGTTGATCGAATGTTTTTAGCGTCCATGTTTCCTGATAAGTAGAACTCGCTGTAGCACTCAAATACTTCAATATCTTAAAATTAGTGCTCACCGGAATTCGATGACGTGCACCTACTAAAGCATCGTTAAACATTTCCGATTTAAAAAAGAGAGAATCTACTGTATTGATCCTATTTTCTGCTGCAAAATTATACTGGAAGTTAATATTGTCTATAATACCCTTCTTTATTCCGGTTTTTGGCGCAAACGGAAATATTCGTGACACACTAGTCGTCACATTTGGCAAAGACATGTTAATCGCTTCTGTTTGCGAATTTTGTTGATGCGTCAGCGCTACGGTAGCATTAACCTGAGGTTCACCTTCAAAGGTTTTACTATAAGAGATTGACGAACTTAAATTGTTTACAAGAGCACTTCCGTTATTTATCTGATTAATAGATTGCTGAAAATACCTACTGCTTCCCAAATTTACCGAAGCAGCAAACCTCGAATTCGGACTAGATTTTTGGTCCTGAGAATGACTCCACTGGATGTTGTATGCGGTACTCTGACTAAAATCCGGAAACCCTCTCTCACTATTGATCAGACTTTCGTACCTAATGTTAATATTCCCTCTAAACTTGTACCTAAGGGCATAAGCAGATTCTGCACGTACCCCATAGCTGCCGTTAGTGTAATAATCCCCTAAGAGCGTGAGATCTAAATAATCGTTAAGCGCCAGATAATACCCACCATTTTGAAAAAAGAAGCCTCTGTCGCTGTTATCCCCAATAGTGGGGATAATAAAACCGGAAGCCCTGTCTTCAGTTAATGGAAAAAACGCAAATGGGAGTCCGATGGGAGTCGGGACATCGGCGATATACATATTGGTGAGCCCGGTTACGATTTTTTTCTTCGGAACAAATTTCGCTCTTCGTGTGTAGAAGTAATACTCGGGATTCTCGATGTCTTTGGCAGTAGTAAATTTTACATTCTGAAGAAATACAACCGAATCATTTTCTTTTTTAGTGACTTCGGCTAATACGTTGAAGCCATTTTGTTCAGTTTTCGAGTTATAAATAAGTGCCTTTTGCGAATCGAAATTAAATCTGATAGAATCCGGACGTACCTCGTTGGAAGTCTGAACGAATATTGGTTTTTGCGAATAGACTCCTGCGCTGTCAATTCCCTTTGCGTACACCTCATTCTTATTGTAATCTAAGATGATGAGTCCGGCGTCAATTCGCATATCTTCATAAATAATATACGCTTTGTTATACATATATACTTTATTTTCATCCCGGTCTATATATACATAATCTTCCCCGTAGTAGGATACCACATCGGTAAGAAGTTCTTTTTCCGGCTTGATGGTGTCGGTCTTAACAGTATCCACTAAAACCTCATTTCGTTCATCTATAATGGGTCTAACAGGCACAGTGACCGAATCACTAATGTTAGTATCGATTTTTTCTTCGGAAGGGATAGTGACGTCGGTTTTTGCTGGGATATCCTGCGAATACATAGAAGCACTGCAAAGTAGCAGGAGTATTGTTAAAACCGATAAGAATTGCTTCTGTGTCTGCAATGTTACGATGCTATTGTTTTGAAGTTTTCAGAATACAAATTATTTATTCTACTGAAAAATTAGAAAATAAAAATTTACACAATGGAACTTTCATAAAGTTTTTTCACTTTTGTACTATATAGAAACGAAAACAAAAGTTTCCGTTTGGCTTAGTTTTTGAAACCTCAAAATTAAGCATATTTTTCGGGCTGTGTTTTCTAAATTCATTTTTTTAAAATATCGACTTTTAACTTGCGTTTAATCAATATGAAAACGAATATTTTTCTTTTTTTAGTGCTTTCATTGAGTTTCTTCTCGATGAATGTATATTCTTCAAACAAAAATAATACCCAAAAACCTTTTATCGTGGTTTTAGATGCCGGTCACGGTGGAAAAGATCCGGGAAACAGAGGAAATGGTTTTAAAGAAAAGGATATAGTTTTAGATGTTACTCTGCAAGTAGGTAAGATCTTAGAGAATACTCCGGGCTTCGAAGTTTTGTATACACGTACCACAGATGTTTTTATTGAATTAGATGAAAGAGCACCTGTTGCTAATAAAGTAGATGCAGATGTGTTCGTCTCTATTCATTGTAACTCTCACCATACACAAGCTTATGGTGCCGAAACCTTTGTGATGGGATTAAATAAATCGTCGCAAAATCTCAATACGGCTAAGAAAGAAAATGAAGTTATCTTTCTTGAAGAGAATTATCAGGAGAAATACGCCGGATTCGATCCAAGCTCCCCTGAATCTCTAATTGGTCTAACCCTAATGCAGGAAGAATATCTTGATCAAAGTATTATGCTAGCCGGATTGGTACAAAATAATATAGTTAACAATTTAAAGCGAAAAGACAGAAGTGTAAAACAGGATGTTTTTTGGGTGTTACATCATTCGTATATGCCAAGTATTCTCATTGAGTTAGGGTTTTTAACACATAATACCGAAGGTCCTTATGTAAACTCGGCAAAGGGAAGAAGAGAAATGGCGAGAGAGATCGCTAACGGAATTATATCTTACCGAAAGAACTTATCATTAGCGACAGCAGATTCTCAAAATCCTGTAATTACCGAAGAAGAGATAGAAAAAGCAATAGAAACTACCGAAGAAAAAATATATAAAGGCATTACTTTTAAAGTTCAAATTGCCGCGAGTAGTAAGAAATTAGATCCTAAACCCAGAAATTTTAATGGGTTAAAAGATGTTTCAAGAGAGCAGGTGGGCGCACTTTACAAATACTATTACGGAGAAACTTCAGATTATAATAAGATCCAGTTAATGAAAACCTTCGCTCAGGAAAAAGGATATTCTTCAAGCTTTGTCGTAGCATTTAAAGGTTCAAAAAAGTTAAATCTTTCCGAAGTATTAAAAACACAGGATAAATAATACCGTTAATTTTTATATTTATCCTAAATTTGTTGGAATCAATAAAAATAACCCTTTGAAGCTCACAAGAGAAGTAAAAACAGGAATTCTTGCCATAGGTGCCATCCTTCTATTTATTTTCGGTTATAGTTATTTAAAAGGAACAAATCTCCTTGAGAAGAACCGTACCTTTTTTGTAAAATATCAGAATGTGGAAGGCCTGGCAAAAGGTGCTCCCGTTACCATTAATGGTTTTGGAGTAGGTAAGGTGCAAAACATTAAGTTTGCCGATAAAACGGGTGGGTTGATCGTTGAACTTACTATTGAAGAAGATTTCGATTTTTCTAAGAATAGTGTGGTGCGTATTTATAGCAGCGGACTCATAGGCGGAAAGTCAATAGGGATCTTTCCAAAATACGACGTGAATAACATGGCTGTTAGCGGAGATACACTTAAAGGTGAAATTGAAGACGGAATGCTTACGGCGGTTTCAAAAGCTTTAGGTCCACTTGAAAAGAAAGTGAATAACACCCTGGCAGTGGTAGATACCTTATTATTAAGTGTCACCGATGTTCTGGACGAAAATACTCGTGAGAACTTAAAGGCCGCAATCGAAAATCTAAATTCTACAATGCGCTCATTTAATGGAGCTTCAAAGAGTTTAGACGATCTTTTGACTAATAATACAGACAAGTTAGACAGAACTTTCACTAACTTAGACGATATGTCGGCCAATTTTGTGAAATTATCAGATTCACTGGCGCAATTGGAAACAGGAAAATTAGTGTCCGATCTTCAAAATGTTGTTGACAGGTTTGATGCGATGGTTACCGGGTTGGATAATGGCGAAGGCACGGTAGGAAAACTCTTAAAAGATGACCAATTGTACGAAAACCTTGAAGGCGCTTCACGGCAATTAGAGGAATTATTACAAGATTTAAAGTTAAACCCTAAACGTTACGTGCATATATCTGTTTTTGGTAAAAAACAAAAAGAATATGTATCGCCAGACGATCCAGACCTATAAACAATGGAGTATCTTCCTAATATACTTTTCTTTATCGCCCTCGCTACCGGAATTGGCTATTTTACACTCAATATCCGGAAAGTAATCCGAAATATTAAAATTGGAAAAAGCATAGATAAACCCGATCACACCAAAGAACGTTGGGGAAATGTTGCCAGAATTGCGCTGGGGCAATCTAAAATGGTAGTACGACCGGTTTCAGGATTGTTACACATTATCGTATATGTAGGGTTTATAGTTATCAATATTGAAGTAGTTGAGATTATAATCGACGGTCTCTTTGGTACCCATAGAATATTTTCAGTTTTAGGAGGCTTTTACGATGTACTGATCGCCACTTTTGAGATCCTCGCTTTACTTGTATTTATTGGTGTAATTATTTTTTGGACGAGAAGAAATATTCAACGAATTAAACGTTTTTGGGCTAGAGAAATGACCGGATGGCCTAAAAATGATGCAAATATCATTTTGTATTTTGAAATGGTATTAATGATACTTTTTATAACCATGAATGCCGCAGATCTTCAGTTACAACGACTTGGAGCTCCACATTATGTAGAAGCGGGTATGTTCCCTGTAAGTCAATATATTACGCCACTATTTGAAAATCTTTCAGTAGGGACGTTGATCCTGATCGAAAGAACAGCCTGGTGGTTGCATATTCTGGGAATTTTAGTGTTCTTAAACTATCTGTATTTCTCTAAGCATTTACACATTCTTTTGGCTTTTCCTAATGTTTACTTCGGAAGAGTAACACCCAAAGGAAAATTTGAAAATAACGAAGCTGTTACAAATGAGGTGAAGCTAATGATGGACCCCAACGCAGATCCATTCGCCGCCCCTGCTGAAGGAGCCGAAGCTCCTGCAAAATTTGGTGCCAGCGATGTGATGGATTTGAGCAGAATTCAACTACTCAATGCATATACCTGTACCGAGTGCGGACGCTGTACCAGTGAATGTCCGGCAAATATCACAGGCAAAAAATTGTCACCTCGTAAGATCATGATGGATACGCGTGATCGTTTACAAGAAGTGAGTAAAAATATTGACACAAATAAAGAGTTTAAGCCGGATGGTAAACAACTGTTAGACGATTATATTACCCGAGAGGAGCTTTGGGCTTGTACTACGTGTAATGCATGTGTTGAAGCTTGTCCTGTAAGTATTGACCCTCTGTCCATAATCATGGAAATGCGTCAGTACTTAGTAATGGAACAATCTGCTGCACCAACCGAATTAAATGTGGCAATGACGAATATTGAAAACAATGGTGCACCATGGCCATACAATCAAATGGACCGTTTAAACTGGAAAAACGAAGCGTAGATATGAAAAAGGAAGAGGTTGAAAAAATGTTGCATGACAAGGTAGAACAAGGCTCACATGTGAGTCCTATTTTACCTAAAGGCATAAAGAACTATCTAATAGATATCGATGGAACGATAACAGAGGATGTTCCTAATGAAGAACCGGAGCGTATGGGTACTTGCGAACCTTTCCCGGATGCATTGAAAACATTGAACAAATGGTACGACCAAGGTCATATTATTTGCTTTTTTACGTCCAGAACAGAAGCTCACCGCGAAATCACCGAAAACTGGCTAGATAGACATGGTTTTAAATATCATTCTCTTTTAATGGGTAAACCACGAGGCGGAAACTATCATTGGGTGGATAATCATTTGGTGAAAGCAACCCGATACAAAGGAAAATTTACAGATTTGGTTGAAAAGAAAGTAACAATTCAGGTATTTGAAGAATAATCATGAGTGAAGCAATAAAAGTGCCCACAATGGCCGAATATATGGCGCAAGGAAAACAACCGGAAGTTCTCTTTTGGGTTGGTTGTGCCGGAAGTTTTGATGACCGGGCGAAAAAAATAACCAAAGCATTTGTAAAGTTGTTAAATAATGCGAACATAGATTTTGCAGTTTTAGGAACGGAAGAAAGCTGCACAGGAGACCCTGCTAAACGTGCCGGAAACGAATTTTTATTCCAGATGCAGGCAGCAGGAAATATTGAAGTCCTCAATGCCTACGAAGTCAAAAAAATCGTTACAGCTTGTCCGCATTGCTTTAATACCATCAAGAACGAGTACCCGGAACTTGGAGGTAATTACGAAGTAATGCACCATACTCAGTTTCTAAAGACTTTACTTAACGAAGGTCGATTAAAAGTAGAAGGAGGAAAGTTCAAAGGAAAGAGGATAACTTTTCATGACCCATGTTATTTAGGGAGAGCAAACGGTGAATACGAAGCGCCAAGAGAACTACTTCAGAAATTAGAAGTTGAGTTGGTAGAAATGAAACGCTGTAAATCACGCGGACTCTGTTGTGGAGCGGGTGGAGCACAAATGTTCAAAGAACCGGAACCGGGTAATAAAGACGTTAATATAGAGCGTACAGAAGAGGCTATAGAAGTAAAACCCGAAATTATTGCGGCGGGTTGTCCATTCTGTAATACCATGCTAACCGATGGTGTAAAAGGAAAAGAAAAAGAAGGCGAGATAGAAGTGATGGACGTAGCCGAAATGATCGCTAATGCAGATGAACTATGATAACAAATTTTGAAAATCTACCCGACGATTCACGAATATGGGTGTATCAATCGAATAGAAAACTAAGTGATGCCGAAGTAAGTGCGATCTCTCCTAAGATCGAAGCATTTCTTGAAAATTGGACTGCTCATGGATCAGACCTTGAAGCCGGTTTCGAAATAAAATACAACCGTTTTATCGTTCTGGGACTCAATCAGGCAAATGCATCTGCTTCAGGATGTAGCATCGATGCTTCTGTTCATTTTATTCAATCTCTAGAAAAAGAATTAGATATCGATCTTTTAGATAAAATGAACGTCACTTTTTATAGTGGCGAATATATTGCTCATAAATCTTTGAGCGACTTCAGAAAAATGGCTAAAGCAAAATCTGTTTCCCCCAATACAGTTGTATTTAATAACTTAGTAAATACGAAGGCCGAATATTTGGAAAATTGGGAAGTTCCTGCCAAAGAAAGCTGGCACAATAGATTTTTAGCATAGTTTTTGTAACCCCTCGCATATGAAAAACCTTATTGCTGCAACCTTATTTTTATTTTCGTTTACCACTCTATTTTCTCAACAAATAAATCCTCTTATTCTGAAGGATGATTTTGAGAATCAGAAGAAATGGGTGGATAGTATCTACGGAAATATGTCACTTCAGGAGAAGGTAGGACAGCTCTTTATGCCGGTGTTATATTCTAGCGCTTCCGAAGCAACTATAAAAGCAACAAAAGATCTGGTAAGAGACCAGTATATTGGTGGCGTTATATTTTCGAAAGGAGGGCCACAAAGACAAGCTAAAATAAATAACGAACTTCAGGAAATTTCTAAAGTCCCCCTAATGATGGCAATGGATGCAGAGTGGGGGTTAGCGATGCGATTAGACTCAACTTTCGCTTATCCATGGAATATGACCTTGGGAGCGATCACGAATAACGATATTGTAGAAAGAGTTGGAAAACGAATTGGAGAACACACCAAACGCCTTGGGATGCATATTAATTTTGCTCCCGTGGTAGATATCAATACCAACCCGGCAAACCCAATAATTGGAAACAGGTCCTTTGGTGAAGATCGTGATAATGTAACCGAAAAATCACTTGCCTTTATGAAAGGACTGCAAAGTGCCGGCGTTTTAAGTAATGCAAAACACTTTCCGGGACATGGTGACACCGATCAAGATTCACACGAAACTCTTCCTACGATAAATTTTACCAAAGCCAGAATAGACAGTATTGAACTAGCCCCGTATCGCCGACTCATACGTGACGGACTTGGGAGCGTCATGGTGGCGCATCTTAACGTACCGGCGCTGGAAGAACGCAGTGATTATCCGTCGTCACTTTCAAAAACTATTGTTTCAGACCTGCTAAAAGGTGAATTGGGCTTCAATGGACTTATCTTTACCGACGCCTTAAATATGAAAGGGGCGTCTAATTTTAAAAAGCCGGGAGAGATAGATCTGGCGGCCTTTTTAGCCGGAAACGATGTGATGTTAATTTCCGAAGATATTCCTAAAGCACATCAACTATTCGTAAATGCCTATAGAGAATCCGTTATTTCTGAAGAACGTCTGGCGCATTCAGTAAAAAAGATATTGTATGCCAAATACAAAGTGGGTCTCCACGATTATCAACCGGTAAATACAAATTATTTAGTTGAAGATCTTAATTCGGTAATCGATGAAGCGCTTTATGAAGAAGCCATGGAGAATGCCTTGACGGTATTAAAAAACGACAAAGCTATTTTACCAATTAAAGACCTTCAGAAGAAGAAGATCGCATATGTAAATTTTGGGGATGACGACGGAAAGGATTTTTTAAATCAGTTACGGCAATACGCAGATGTGGACTGGATTAAGGCCGGGAGTCTGGATAGTTATATTCAGAAATTAAAACAATACAACTATGTGATCATAGGTTTTCACAAATCGAACGGTGATCCCTGGAAAGGCTATAAATTTACAGATAAGGAACTGGTTTGGATCTATGAGATCGCTAGAATGAACACCGTGATCCTTGACGTTTTTGCCAGACCCTATGCATTACTGGATCTGAAGACCTCGGCAAACTTTGAAGGTATAGTAATGTCCTATCAGAATAGTAAAGTTTCTCAGGAACTTTCGGCTCAATTAATTTTTGGCGCAAGAGAGGCAAAGGGTAAGCTTCCGGTAAGTTTAGGGGAAGATTTTCCGGTAAACACACATTATCAAACAAAGAGTTTACGCCGATTACAATACGGTACTCCCGAAAGTGTTGGGGTTAACAGCTATAAATTAAAGAAAATTGATTCTTTAGCACGAGTTGGGCTTTGGGGAGGAATGATGCCCGGAGCACAAATAATTGTAGCGAGAAAAGGAAAAGTAATTTATAACAAGAATTTCGGCTATCATACCCAGAGTCGGAAAAACCTTGTAAAGTCCAATGACATCTACGATGTTGCTTCTTTAACAAAAATACTAGCTACGCTTCCATTAATTATGGAATTAATGGACAGAGGTGTTATAACGATGGACACGAAATTATCTGAAATGCTTCCGGAGTACAAGAATTCGAATAAAGCGAATGTCACGGTTAAAGCAATGCTATCGCATTATGCTCGTTTTAAGGCATGGATTCCATTTTACGCTCAAACTATAGATTCGGTTACAAAATTACCGGACACAAAATATTATTCAAAAAAAGCCAATAAGAAGTATTCTATTAAAGTAGCAGACGATCTTTATATGCGCTCAGACTTTAAAGACAGTATTTACGAACAAATTCGCGAAAGTGAATTGCGATCACGACTTAGTTATAAATACAGCGATCTGCCTTATTACATCTTAAAAAAATACCTGGAAGACTTTTATGGTACTTCTATGGAAAACTTAGTGCAGCGAAACTTATACGAATCGCTAGGTGCAAATTATACCACTTACAATCCGCTTGAAAAATTTACAAAGGCCGACATTGTTCCAACCGAAAGGGATGAATATTTCAGAATGCAGAAAGTTCACGGTTACGTTCACGACCAAGGAGCTGCAATGTTGGGTGGGGTGAGTGGTCATGCCGGGGTTTTTAGTAACGCTAATGATGTTGCTAAGATTATGCAGATGTATTTGTGGGATGGTTTTTACGGAGGAAAACGATATTTTGCTCCCGAAACGATGCAAGCTTTTAACACCTGTTATTATTGTGACAGCGATGTAAGACGTGGGGTTGGTTTCGACAAACCTCAATTGGGTGATTCGGGTCCTACCTGTGGATGTGTGTCGATGACCAGTTTTGGTCATAGCGGGTTTACAGGTACATTTACCTGGGCAGATCCCGAACAGGAGATTGTGTATGTATTTTTGTCTAATCGCACCTATCCTAGTGCCGATAACAGGAAGATCATTGCAAGCAATCTTAGAAGTAATATTCAGGAGGCTATCTATGAAGCCATAGATTATTAAAATTAGAAATCATGAAAATAGCGATCGTTTGTTATCCAACTTTTGGCGGAAGTGGAGTAGTAGCTACAGAACTGGGAATAGCCCTTGCCGATAGGGGACATGAAGTTCATTTTATCACTTATAAGCAACCAGTACGATTAGAACTCCTATCGCACAATGTGCATTATCATGAAGTAACGGTACCAAATTATCCTTTGTTCCATTATCAACCGTACGAGTTGGCCTTATCCAGTAAGTTGGTTAATATGGTTAAACTATACAAGATAGATTTGCTACATGTTCATTACGCCATACCGCATGCTTATGCCGGATATATGGCAAAGCAAATGTTGGCTTCCGAAGGAATAAATATTCCCATGGTTACAACTCTTCACGGTACCGATATTACCCTTGTTGGAAGTCATCCGTTTTATAAACCTGCAGTAACCTTTAGTATTAATGAAAGTGATATGGTTACTTCGGTTTCTAAGAGTTTAAAGGAAGATACCATGCGTTTGTTCGATATAAAGAATGAAATTACTGTTGTTCCCAATTTTATTGAGATGACCAAACAGGATAATCCTTATACCGAGTGTCAACGTGATCTTATGGCCGAAAAAAATGAACATATCATTACGCATATCAGTAATTTACGTCCTGTTAAGCGTATTCATGACGTTATCGAGATCTTTGATCGTATTCAAAAAGTAACACCTGCCAAATTAATTATTGTTGGTGATGGTCCGGAGAAAGAACCATCGGAAGAATTATGTGTTTCGAAAGGAATACAGGATAAAGTGATTTTTGTAGGGAATAGTAGTGAGATCGATAAAATTCTTTGTTTTACTGATCTATTTTTGCTTCCTTCGGAAAAAGAAAGCTTCGGATTAGCGGCTCTAGAGGCTATGGCTTGTGGAGTGCCTGTTATTTCGAGTAATACAGGAGGCTTATCTGAAGTGAACGAACAAGGGATTAGCGGTTACTTAAGTGATGTGGGGAACGTTGCTGAAATGGCAGATAACGCCTTAAAGATCTTACAAGATCCATCAACGCTGGCTAAATTTAAGAAGCAAGCAAAAGCTACAGCATATAAATTCGATACAAAGAATATCGTCCCTATGTATGAAGAAGTTTATGATAAGGCACTCACAAAGATCGAGATCTAGCGATAATTATTCTTTATAAATTCCATAGCATTACCATGCAACACTCTTTCTACGACCGTTTCGGCAGAGATTCTGTTGAAATCCTTTAAACGGTTTCGGTTTTCCTGTAAATATGCCCTCGCATGATGTACCATTTCTTCTCCCAGATCTTTGATGTTTTCGGCTGTCCAAAGCCCTTTAATAGGATTAACGATTCCGTCGAAATCACTTCCAATAGATTGAATTCCCCAGCAGAACAGGTTATTTGTGTTGAGCACCTCGGCTATATGTTCTACCTGTCTCCAAACCAATAACGATTTCTTCCGAAGTTGCTTTCTTTTATTCGGAAAATAGATCTTCGATTTTCTAATTGCCTTCTTACTTCCTATACGTCTTTCGTCAAGTTGTAATCCGAAGATCCCATTACTTCTGGCTATTCTCACGATCTCATCATCATAGATATTGATGTCAATATTGTTGAACCATTCGGCGTGTCCGGGAAAATTTGAGTGCTCGTGATTAGAAACCGAAACTGTGCCGGTGCACGCGCCATGACTCACTATAATTGGAATCTTTTCCGAAGAAAACTTCGAATCCAATATATCGTAATACGCTTGCCTGGAAGTCGTACTCATATGCTTTACATCTATTAAAATTCGATCGTTATTTGTATTATCAAGCAAGGCAGCGAGTACTTCAGAACCTAGGAGAGTAATCCCCGAATTCATCCCACGCTCCTGATTTTCTTTAAGTGCACCAATGCTAATGCTTCTGGCATGACCACAGAGTTCATTGTAAAAATGATGTGCAAAAGTGATAAACAAGGGACGATGCACCCATTGCTTTACCTTAAACACATTCTCTAATACTTCATTAGGTTGCGCTGTATCTTTAAGCATGTCTAAACCCGAATTGAAAGCATGACCTCCCTCGATGGTGATAATTATATTAATGATCTTCCTATCCAGAGTTTCTTTCGCAAAATTGGCTTCGATCTCGGCATGATTCTTTACTAGTTTATAGGTATAGATCTTTCCGTTAATTTGTTGCACTTCATTGTCTAGTTGCTGGTAGTAGTTATATTCGTCTAACAGATCTACGAAATAGTTGGAATGATTAATAACATAGTCCATTCTACTCTGACTGATACTCGCCGCTAAATTGACCAGCATATCTGTAAGTCCCTTCCATCCCCATATTCGTTTTGAAAGAAAATGCTTCTCGAAAGGGTAGAGGCTAACGATCACAACTTTCGAATCGGCCCTCGCCAGAGCCGTCATATCTGTTTGAGTGAATTTTGTGAGTGTAACTATTCTGTTAATAAACTTTTCTAAGGTGTTTGGCGGACTGTAATGCCAGATTGAGTTCTTTCTCCCGGAGTCGAGGATATTCTGTTTTGGAGGCTCATATTTAAAACTTTTGCTATAAGGTTTTAGAGAAGGATGACAATGCAGATCTACATAATGAGTTTCCATGGATTAGCTATTTAGTTGACAATCATAAAATTGCAAAAAATAGCTCGTTTGTAAAAGAGGATTTTTCCTATTAATAACAAATAAAGCCCCCGACTTCCATTTCGAAAGTGGGGGCTTATTTAATAATCTATTTGTTTAAAACTGATACCTGGCACCTAGAGCAATATCGAAAACGACATCATCTCTATAATCTCCAAAACCAAATTCAGGTCTAAAATCTAAAGAGACCAATAATGGAAAGTCGAAATTATATTCAATTCCTATATCACCGGCTGCAAAAACGAAGGTTTCGTTGCTTCGATCATCGAAAAATTCATCTTCAAAACCAATTTGACCAATTCCGGCTCCAGGTCCGGCGTACCAATTAAAACCACCGTCAATATTCCATACCCACTGGTAAATACCTGTTATTTTATACGCATTTACACGCTTTGTATCCCGAAAGCTCAGACCAAGTTCTAAACGGTTATCCTCGTCTAAGGCACGTTGGTAGTTAATTTCGGCTCCAAATCCATCACTATCTCCAAGTCTTAATCCGATGGCATTCTTAGAGATTTCTTGCGCATTTACACTCGTTGCAACCAATAAAAAGGTTACAAGTACTAAAGATATATTTTTCATAGTTTTTGTTTTAGAACTAATATAAGCTCAATTGGAGACCTATAGAGTTAACCAACTGCTAAGGTTTGTTAATCTAAAGCCAAAAATGCAGAAAGCATATCGGAAGTACCATCAGCCGAAGAAACGGCATCATCCTCAATAGGATAAAGGAAATTTTTATTGGAGTAGTAAGAATATAAGATCCACCTGCCATTGTAATATTCAAGTGAAGTAAGGTTTTCAACCCAATCGCCACTATTCATATACACACAGGAACCCTTGTCATTTTTAATCTTTTCGATCTTGGGTTGGTGTATATGTCCGCAGACAACATAATCGAATTTATTCTCAATTGCCAGATCTGTTGCCGTAGTTTCGAAATCGTCAATAAATTTAATCGCTTTTTTAACCGAATTCTTGATCTTCTTCGATAATGAATATTTGGGCTTGCCCATTTTCGCAAGACAATAATTGATAAATCGGTTTAGTAAAATAAGCAGATCATAACCCCATCCACCAAGCTTTGCGATCCATTTAGCGTGTTGAATGGATGCATCAAATACATCGCCGTGAAAGAACCAGACTTTTTTACCATCCAAACGTAATACAAGTTTATCTAATACCTTAATATTCCCCATTTCGGTACCGGTAAAACGCCTCATTTTTTCATCGTGGTTTCCCGTGATATAATAAACCTGTGTTCCTTTAGTGGCGAGAGCAATGATCTTCTTGATAATTAGAAGATGGGCTTTGGGGAAGTATCTTTTTCTAAATTGCCAAATGTCAATAATATCACCATTTAAGATGAGTTTTTTTGGTTTTACCGAATTTAGGTAGTGAAGCAGTTCTCGGGCATGACAGCCATAAGTTCCTAAGTGTAGGTCTGAAATTACAACAACATCAACTTTTCTTTTCAAGTAGGTCTATTTTTATACAAAGTACCTAAAAGACTTACGCATACATATTAAAGCAGTGTTATGATTATTTCTATAAAATGTTATCAAATATTCATCAATGTTTCAAAAATATTAAGGAGCTAGTTTATTTTTAATATTCGACTGTAAGATTTACATTTGTTGAAAACACTACTATGGCGGGTAATTCCTTCGGAAACATTTTCAATTTAACAACCTTTGGTGAATCTCATGGAGAAGCTATTGGTGGTATTATTGATGGGTGCCCGGCAGGCTTAGAAATAGATTTCGAAGCAATAGCAAAAGAAATGCAGCGCAGAAAGCCGGGACAATCTGCAATAGTAACTCAGCGTAAGGAAAACGATGAAGTCAAATTCCTTTCGGGGATTTTTGAAGGGGTAACCACCGGCACCCCCATTGGCTTTGTAATTCAAAATACCAACGCTAAATCTAAAGACTACTCACATATAAAAGATAGCTACAGACCGTCACATGCCGATTACACTTATGACAAGAAATACGGAAATCGTGATTACAGAGGAGGGGGAAGATCTTCGGCTAGAGAAACTGCCAGTAGGGTAGTCGCGGGTGCAATCGCCAAACAACTTTTAAAAGACATAAAAATAACGGCCTATGTTTCGGGAGTTGGCAGTTTACAGTTAAAGAAAAATTACAGCGAAATAGACTTTTCAGAAATAGAAAAAAATCCTGTACGATGCGCAGATAAGGAAATGGCATCCAAAATGGAAGCTCATATAAAGGATATTAAAAAGCAAGGAGACACAATAGGTGGAGTGATCACCTGTGTAATTCAAAATGTTCCGGTTGGTTTGGGAGAGCCCGTATTCGATAAATTGCATGCAGCTTTAGGTATGGCGATGCTTTCTATTAACGCGGTAAAGGGCTTCGAATATGGCAGCGGATTTAGTGGCACGCAACTCCTGGGAAGTGAGCACAATGATGCTTTTAACCCTGATGGCACTACAAAAACAAACTTCAGCGGAGGTGTACAAGGCGGAATTAGTAATGGAGAGGACATTTACTTTAAAGTTGCTTTTAAGCCTGTCGCCACCATCATGAAATCTCAGGAAACGATCGATAAAGACGGGAATTCGGTAGCAATGGAGGGAAGAGGGAGACATGATCCCTGCGTAGTACCACGTGCTGTCCCCATTGTAGAGGCAATGGCGGCATTGGTTATGGCAGACTTTTGGTTGTTAAACAAACTGAGTAAACTGTAAAAAAAAATCTATATCTTTCAAAACGACATAAAATATTGAATTCATATTTATGAAAAAACTAGCATTACATTGGCAAATACTTTTAGGAATGGCTTTAGGAGTGGTTTTCGCTCTTATTCTAACCAATTTTAATTGGGGATCTCAATTTATTGGAGATTGGATCAAACCCTTCGGGACGATCTTTATAAAAGCCTTAAAGTTAATTGCTGTACCGTTAATTCTAGCTTCGTTAATAAAAGGTGTTTCCGATCTAAAAGATATTTCGAGCTTGTCGAAAATGGGTCTTCGTACCATTATAACATACATTTTTACAACCATAATTGCGGTTTCTATAGGTCTAGGGATCGTTAACTTGATTAAACCCGGAAAGGCGATATCTGAAGATACCCGTACCGAACTAGTAGAGGCTTATGGAGGTGAAGCTGAAATGCGGAGGCAACAAGCGCAACAGCAGAAAGATGCCGGACCATTACAAGCTCTTATCGATATTGTTCCCGATAATATTATAGGTGCTTCATCAGACAATCGAAATATGTTGCAGGTAATTTTCTTTGCTATTTTCTTCGGAATAGGACTTATCTTAATTCCCGAGAAAGATTCAAAACCTGTAAAAGATTTTATTGATGGATTTAACGAAGTAATTCTAAAAATGATAGACCTCATTATGTTAGCTGCTCCGTATGGTGTATTTGCACTTCTTGCTGCTCTTATCGTTGAAGCACCTAGCGCCGATCTTTTTGCGGCTTTAGGGATGTATGCCTTATGTGTTGTATTAGGACTTATGTTAATGGTTGGAGTTTATATTCTATTTGTATGGATCTTCACTAAGAAAACACCGGGATTCTTCCTCAACGGAATCGCTCCCGCTCAACTTTTAGCTTTCTCGACTAGTTCAAGCGCCGCAACGCTTCCTGTTACTATGGAGCGGGTAGAAGAGCACTTAGGAGTAAAGAAAGAAGTGACGAGTTTCGTGCTTCCCATTGGAGCTACAATTAATATGGACGGAACCAGTTTATATCAGGCTGTTGCCGCTGTTTTTATTGCGCAGGCGTTTGGGATGGATCTCTCGTTTGGAGTTCAATTGGGAATCATCGCTACAGCAACCCTAGCATCAATTGGTTCGGCGGCAGTTCCCGGAGCCGGAATGGTCATGCTGGTAATCGTATTAGCTCAGGCAGGTATTCCCGAGGCAGGACTAGCACTTATTTTTGCAGTAGACAGACCTTTAGATATGTGCCGAACTGTTGTTAATGTAACCGGTGATGCAACCGTGTCCATGATGGTAGCTAAATCTCAAGGTAAGCTGGGAGAGCCACATGTAAAAGATTGGGACGACAATTATCAAAAATAGTCCGGAACTTTTTTTATAAATATCATTTTCATAACTTTACTGAACTTCAGCTCCCTAGGTTCATATGCCTAGTATTTCTTTATCTTTTATTACGCTACGACTATGAACCATTCTAAAATTCATAGTTATGAAAAATATATACGCCTTTATCGTATGCAGCTTCTACTGTATTGTGACTTCTGCACAAGTGGGGATTGGAACAACCTCGCCAAGTAGAGCCTCCATGTTAGAAGTTAGTGGAACTACCAATGGTACCGCACCTTATAAAGGTTTTATGCCGGCAAGAGTTCCAACCCAAGTAAACAGAGATGCAATTCGTCCAAGCTTTTCGGACAACGGACTCCTTATTTTTGTGGAAGAAACCGGAACACTGGAAATCTGGAACGGTATATTCTGGGAAGTTATTTATACATTTTCCACCTTCGTTACTACCATCGCAGCACAGGATTTTGATAGCAATTTAACCTGGAGTTATACGTTGAGCCCTGGACAATACAATGTCACGAACGATATCTGGATGATAGGGACGGACCTGGGGACCGGTAACACTACAGCCATAGATATTGTAAATGATAATTTTCTGGCTTGCCGGGATCTGGACAATATCGTTGGCGGTGGTAACTTCTTTCATGAGATCGCTTTTATTAATGTCGATCTCACGGGTTTTACAAATTGCCGAATGACGTTTGATTATGATGCCTTCGAGTTCGACAATGGCGATGATATTGAATACGAAGTGTTCTATGACGACATAAGTCAGGGGGTTGTGAATCTTGTTAATGGTGTTGGTAATTTATCTCAGGAAGGGACAGTAATAATAAATATTCCTAATGTAGTAACAAATGTAAGGATCACTGTAGGGATAAGTCAGAATGGAGATGCAGATTTTGCCGGTTTTGATAACTTTAGAGTGTACGGAGAGTAGTGATATAAAAGTAAAGCCGGAATATTCTTCCGGCTCTACTAATTTTAGAAATATAAGTGTTTTTATTATCCTTGCTTCTGAATTTCGACAGTATGTGGATAAGGAATTTCTATTCCAGCCTTGTCTAACGCGATCTTAGCTTTTTCTAAGGTTGCAAAATACACATCCCAATAGTGTTCTGCCCTAACTGAAGGTCGCACCGCAAAATCTACAGAGCTGTCGCCAAGTCCTGAAACTTCTACAAGTGGCGGTGGATCTTTTAGTACTTTTTCTTGTGAAGCAAGCACATCCATTAATACTTCCTTTGTTTGTTTTATATCGGCATCGTAGGAAACACCAATTACGTGAAAGATCTTTAATATACCTTCGGCACTGTAATTAGTAATATTTCCATTGCTCATAGCGCCATTTGGAATTATAACGAGCTTGTTCTGGGGAGTGGTGATTTTGGTGGTAAAGATCTGTATTTCTTTCACAGTACCTAATTCACCCTGGGCTTCGATCAAATCTCCTACCTTAAAGGGTTTAAACAGCATTATTAATACACCACCCGCGAAATTTGCTAATGATCCCTGTAAAGCTAATCCAATAGCGAGACCCGCTGCTCCTAAAACAGCGATAAAGGAGGTTGACTCAATTCCTATTTGTCCTAAAACCGCTATGAATAAAATCACTTTTAAGACCCAACTCAATAGGTTGGAGAGAAACTTTTGTAATGTTTCGTCCATTCCTCGTTGTTTAGCAGCTTTTCTCAATCCCTTTGTGAGTAATTTTATGACCCATAGACCCACAATTAACAGTAAGATCGCCCCTATTAACTTTGGTCCATAATCAAAAAGTATCTCTTTAAATCGGTCGTAATAAACAATAACTTTATCCATTTTTCTCTGGGTTTTTTATTAGTGCAATAAAATTACTTATACTTTTTATAGATATGCAGTTTAGAAAATTACTTTTCGATATAGTACGTCGATCATTAGATTAAAACCCACCCATTTTTTAAGTTTGATCTTTCAACTAGCTTATTTTTCAAGAATTAGTATATTTAAATTCTAAAATCAACCCTATGAATGTCTGCTTCATAATGTACCCTTGGGAAGAGATAGATCCCGAGAATGATTCTACATTAGCCATGATCCACGAATTTGTAAAGCGTGGCCACGGACTGGCAATTACAACCCCGGCAAATTTAACTATACGCGATAGTGTTGCCTTTGCATTTTCTAAAGTGATAAAGCGAAAAGATAAAATCTCAGGTTCATTGAAATCATTTCATATGAAAGCCGAATTTTATGATGAAATGCTACCTCTTGCAGGCTTCGATGTAATTATTCTACGTAGTAATCCGCCACTGGACATGATCATGCTTAATTTCCTGGATTCGGTAAAGGATGATGTCTTCATTATGAATGATCTCGATGGAATTAGACGCGCAAACAACAAGTTGTACACCGCTGTTTTCGAGGATGAAAACAATGAAATTCTACCCAGAACGCATGTAACTAAAAATAAAGAGTACTTAAAGAAAACGATAAAAGAAGGTCCCGAGAAAATGATTTTGAAGCCATTAAACGGCTTTGGCGGATCTGGGGTGATTTTAATAGAAAAACGAGCTATGCTAAGCATCAACTCCCTTCTTGATTTCTATATTGACAATAGTGACGGTACTTCTAACTATGTAATTCTTCAAGAGTATATAGAAGGTGCAGATGAGGGTGATGTACGAATTCTACTGCTAAATGGAAGGCCAATTGGAGCTATGAAAAGAGTTCCGGGAGATGAAGATCACCGATCTAATGTGAGTGCAGGAGGCTCGGTACAAAAACACTCACTTACAAAGAAAGAAAAAGAATTGTGTAGACGAATTGGTCCGAAGCTGGTTAAAGACGGACTCTACTTTGTTGGTATTGATGTGATCAACGGTATGTTGGTTGAAGTAAATGTAATGTCACCCGGTGGAATAACTTACATGAATAAAGTCTATAAAACAAAGGTACAAGAGAAAGTCATCGATTTTGTAGAGGATAAAGTTGTTGAGCGTGTTGCGGCATTCGAACGACGTAAGAAGCTTCGGCAGCATGTGGATGAAGCATAAAGAACTCGATTACATTACTGAAAATCACTTCTCAGTGTATACTTCAGAATTAAAAATATAAAAGGTAAAATTTTAAATTGTCAATTCTCAATGATTCGACTTCCTGTAAATAGTATTATTGAAAAGATCAAAAATGAAGAGATCTTCGAAGCCGTAGCCGAAGACTACTCCTTTACCCTTAAAATCGAGGATTATGTGCCGTACGTATGTGGAGCAGTGCATGACGGACATCAATTTAGGAAGGAACTTTGGGATAATTGTCTCCATACTGAATACGAGAGATGGTTTGAGGAAGATCCATGTACAAAGGAGTTTGTACACTCGCATCCAATTGTTATTGCAGGATGTGATAGTAGATTTGAGTACGACTTAAACAGAGATCCGGAAAATGCTATTTTTGACACCGCATGGGGAAAACAGTTGTGGAAAGAAAAATTAAGTGCTGAACAAATTGAAACCAGCACTAAGAAACATGCAGCCTTTTACACTGTTGTAGATGCATTGATCAACAAACTGGAGACGAAATTTGGTGCTGTGATCGTTTACGATATACACTCGTATAATTGGAAAAGATGGGATCGTGAGGTACCCTTAATTAATTTGGGAACAACGAATATAGATTCTATTAAATTTGGTGAATTCATCGAATCCTGGCGTAAATCACTTTCAGAACTTGACCTGCCGAAGGTTAAAGATTCTAAGGCAATGATCAACGACACTTTCTTCGGAAATGGTTATTTTTTAAAATTTATTACCAATAACTATAAGAATACCTTAGTTTTGGCAACCGAATTTAAGAAAATATACTGTGATGAATTAGAGCAGGTGATCTTTCCTGAAGTAGTTTCGGCTATTGAAGAACAGCTTCGGTCGAAATTAAAAGAACATGCTAAAATGTTCTATAATACCTACAAACCCGAATGAAGATGCATATTGATGAAATCGTTTTAACACATCCTAATCTTTTCAGAATAGATAGGCATTTAAACGGACTTGTTCAAAAAATTGAGCTTCTTAATTATGTGAATCCTATAAATATTGAGCAGGAAAAACGAAACTTTTTTTCTTCTAAATATAATGTCAATCCCAATTTCAAGTATAGAAGAATTGACTTTAATGCACATAAACTTCAGCAAGAGTTATTTTTACAGGATATCGATAGTATTAAAGATGAGGCAACCAGGGCTTTTTATCAGGATGTTATTTACGATTATTCGGGCTTAATTCAATGTATTGAAACCGTTGGGCAAGGACGAAAGTTTTATTTTAATGCGTTAAAATCGTTTGGTACTCCCACACAAAGAGATGTGGAAAACGCGCAATTCATTTTACACTTTTCTGATGAGGAATACAATCAGGAAATGTTTCCCATCTTTAATGTAGATGAGGCTTCAGATTATTTTAGGGAGTTTATTGAAAACTACGACTTTAAATTAAATATTAAGTATTCTACAAAGATCTCTGCGGCCGCAATGGTTCAGAACAACACTCAAACCTTACTGCTTAAGAAAAATCAACACTTTAGCGCTAATCAGTTAAAAGTTTTGGCTAATCATGAAATAGGCGTTCACCTTGTAACGACATACAACGGATTAGCTCAGCCATTAAAGATTTTTCACAATGGTTTTCCTAACAATGTTGAGACTCAGGAAGGCTTGGCAGTTTTTAGCGAATATATGAGTGGATGTCTTACTTTACATCGATTAAAGGAGTTATCGTATAGAGTATTGGCCACCGACAGTTTACGAAAAGGATTTAATTTTTGTGATACCTTCGATCTACTTCACAATCAGTATAAATTGAACAGGGAAGAATCTTACAACATTACGTTAAGAGCACACAGAGGCGGCGGATTTACCAAAGATTACATGTATTTAACCGGACTTAAAAAAGTATACGATTATTTCAGAAGAAAAGAGGATCTCAATATTCTCTTGAGAGGTAAAGTTTCTATCGAAAACGCGGGTATTATTAAAAACTGGCAAGCCCAAGGCTTTTCAGAAGAAATAAAACATCACAATCACGCTTTTGGTGAAAATTTAAACACCAACCATACGCTTAATTTCATTCTTCAGAATTTAAAATAGAAAAAGCGAACAGTTGTCTGTTCTCTGTATCTTCAAGGTAATTGAAATACATCTCTATAAGTAAGTTACAAAAACTTCTTTTTTAATTCGGGAGTAGGTATCATGCAACTGTCTTTTTTCCCGTACCATTTATAGCGATTCTTTGCAATATAATCGTATACCCAATCACGAATGGGTTTCGGAATAATGATAAAACCGTAGAGGAGGGGATATGCCCCGGATAGATCTTTTGCTATACGAAGTGCTGCCGTAGATTTTGTGAATGCCTTTTTATTGTCGATAAGAATGATAGAATCTGTCTTGGCTGTATCAATACCGTGCTCGGTTACGATCACTTGTCCTACAGCTCCTTGTAATGTAGTGAAACGAAAAAGATCCGATTTGTCATTCTTAATTACACGTACAACAGTGCTGTTACAAAGGTTACAAACCCCGTCGAATAATATGATCTTATGCTCGCTCTTTATATCCATTTCAATTATAAATAGTTATACTTTTTCTAACTCCTCTACACTTACATTGGTCGTAAAAATTCCATAATTGACCACTGCTTTATTTTTTTCCAAAGTATCTATTGTACCAATGGCTTTCCCATCTATCATCCTTACGCGATCCCCGATCTTTAAAGTAACTTTTGGTTTTGGCGGTGGTGCTTTTTTGGCTTCTTCTTTTTCTTTCTTTTTTCTTTTCCTAATTACAGCGACCTTTTTCTCTACCTCTTGTTTGGTAATATGCTCCTTTGCTTTCTCTGCCTTTTTAACCTTGGGAGCCAGCTTTTTACGCTTGCTGTTCTCTACCATTACCAGTTTCATCAACTCATCAATTAATTGCTTTTTACGCTTATTGTTGAAGTATGATTCTGAAAGTTTATCAAATTTCTTCCCAAGGCTAATTAACTTCTGATTTGCATCATATAACTCCTGATAACTTTCTAATTTCTCCTGAACCTTAGAATTGATCTCTTCTAACTGCTCACTTTCAAGTTTAGCTTTCTTAGCCGAATTCTCGAGTGTTTCGGAAGTTTTCCGAAGCTTAGACCGCTCCTTTTGCAGATTAGCAATGGTTTTATCGAACCTAATTTTACCTCGTTCTATTTTTTTCTTAGACCTGTTAATTAAACTGTAAGGAATTCCGTTCTTCTGAGCCACTTCAAAAGTAAATGAACTTCCTGCCTCGCCTAAATGCAGTTTGTACAACGGTTCTAGCGACTTACTATCAAATTGCATATTGGCATTGATAGCATAAGGTAATTCGTTTGCCAACAACTTAAGGTTAGAATAGTGCGTGGTAATTATTCCAAAAGCCTCACGTTCATAAAAAACCTCGAGAAAGGTTTCGGCCAAAGCACCGCCCAACTCGGGATCACTTCCTGTTCCAAACTCATCAATTAAAAAGAGCGTATTGCTATTACACTTCTTTAAAAACTGATTCATTTTTTTAAGTCGGTAACTATATGTACTTAAATGATTTTCAATCGATTGATTGTCTCCAATATCGGTAAGGATCCTGTCAAAATAACACAATTCGCTCTGGGACTCCACCGGAATAAGCATTCCACTTTGCAACATAACCTGTAACAGACCAACTGTTTTAAGCGTAATACTCTTTCCACCGGCGTTCGGACCCGATATCACGATTATCCTACTCTCCGGTTGTAAGGTAATACTCTGCGGAAAAGTCTTTTCTTTCCGTTTTTTATTTGCAACGAGCAACAACGGGTGATACGCCTTTTGAAGCGATAGCACCTTATCTTTCGTAATAAGCGGAAGCACCCCGTTAATACTAATTCCGTATTTTGCTTTTGCATATATCACATCGATAGTGATGAGATATTGCTGGTAAGATCGGAGCAATTCGGTATAAGGTCTTATAAAATTAGTAAGTGCCTTTAATATACGTTTAATTTCCTCTCGTTCCTCAAAAACCAAACTACTCAGTTCGTTCGTAAATTCCAGGGTCTCCTGTGGTTCAATATAAACGATACTCCCGGTTTTACTGTTACCTAATACGGCACCGTTGATCTTTTTTCTGTACATCGACTTAACCGCTAATACTCTACGATTTTCAACGATTGTTTCCTTTATTTCATCAAGAAGATCGGCTTGGGCATATTTGGTTAGGGCTCTGTTAAAAGATGAATTCACCTGACCTTTCACCACATTAAGTCTTCTGCGAATGGTGAGTAGTTGGGGAGAGGCTTCATCTTTAATATTCCCGTATCGGTCAATTATTTTCTGAATTTCTTCGGAAATGGCCGCTGTATAATCAATTTCTTCAGAAAAACTATTTAACTGAATATAGAATTCTTCAAATTTCTTAAAAAACTTTAGGAGCGTTTTAGTGCTTTCTGAAACACTTAATATTCTTCTGAAACTCGACTGCTCTAAAGAACTATTTTCAATATCTAATAATTGAAGCTCCTTAAAAATAGGCTCGAAACCGTGGTTTGGGATAGGATTGTCATCACTAAAGGATCCCGTAAATTCCTTAACACGATGTAGTTCGGGTTCAATGTCCTCCGGATCGCGATAAGGAGCTATCGTCAATACACTTTCTTTCCCCGGTTCGGTGATACAAAACTCGGAGATTTGCTTCAATACCGACGGAAATTCAAGATCTTCTAAGGTTTTTTTATCGATTCTTACCGTTCCCAATTATTCTTGTAATTTTACACAAAAGTAGTGATAATGGATGTAAAAATAGCCCCAAGTTGGAAGATGGTTTTAGCCGATGAATTTGAGAAAGAATACTTCAAAAAACTGACTCAATTTGTAAAAAATGAATACCATCAAACCACTTGCTATCCTCCGGGAAATGATATTTTTGCAGCTTTTAATCATACAGGTTTTGACGAAGTTAAGGTAGTAATTTTGGGTCAGGACCCTTATCACGGGCCGAGGCAGGCCAACGGACTTTGTTTTTCGGTTTCAGATGGGATTGCGACACCTCCTTCATTAGTAAACATCTACAGGGAAATAAAAACCGATCTTGGTGTAGAAATTCCCAATTCTGGCAATCTTGAGCGTTGGGCAGATCAAGGCGTATTGCTCTTAAACGCTACATTAACGGTGCGTGCACACGAAGCAGGAAGCCATCAGAGAAAAGGTTGGGAACAATTTACGGATGCCGTTATCGCGAAGCTTTCAGAAGAAAAAGAAAAAATTGTATTCTTACTTTGGGGAGGATATGCTAAGAAGAAAGGTGCAAAAGTAGATGCCGGCAAGCATCTGGTATTAACGAGTGGACATCCGTCACCGCTCAGCGCCAACAGAGGCTATTGGTTCGGAAATAAACATTTCAGTAAAACAAACGAATATTTAAAGTCAAACAATAAGTCACCAATAATTTGGTAACTAGAGAACAGAAAAGGGGAGTATATCTCTATTCGTCTTCCGGTGTATCGGGCTCGGTAGCATCGTTACAACTAAACTCTAATAATAAAAAGTTAGTTACCAGTAAGGCCCCAAGAATGATAAGAAAGGTTGTCATATCTTACTCTTTTATATAAGTAAGATGCAGTTTTGTTTGTGGGGTTGCGTTTAACGACTAATTTTTTTTAAAGATCGTGTAACAATTTGTTTGTCTGAACTTTACCGTCAATTAATTCTAACTTTAACAACTGATTCTGAATGTTTTCAACTTCTTTTTCAGTTAGTTGCGACTGACTCCAACTTGTTAACGAAAGCCACATTTGTACATCCTCTAATTTTTGTCCGTAGCGATTGGCGATCATCGTATCTATAGATGGAATATCCTTAAACTCGCGCGTAGTAGCATTAATTATCTCCACAATATGTTTTATACTATCCTCATCATTTTCGAGAACTTCGTTTCGTACTGCGATCACAAAACACGGCCAGGGCGTGGGGCATTCGCCAACTAATCTAAATGTATTGTCATCGACGTAGGGTTTGGTCATAAACTTCTCCCACATAAAATAATCACCTTCCCCGTTTGGTAGGCCATTTACAGCTCCTTCCAGATTATTGATAACAGTAAATTTCAGGTCCTTCTCAGTATCCCAATTTTGGTTTTCTGCATTTACATACGCCATTAAGTGCGACCCGGAACCGAACCTGCTAATTGCCGCATGCGTTCCTTTAAGATCGGACACGGTCTTATAATCCGAATTACTGGCAACATGAATTCCCCAGATAAGGGGAGAAGAAACAAACACCTGAACGATCTTACAATCATTCCCATTAATAATATCACGAACCATCCCTTCGGTGAGGATCACAGCCATATCAATTTCCTTCTCACGAAGGGCTTTACACATCTGTCCCGTTCCTCCCGAAAAGTCTTTCCATCGTAAATTAATTCCCTCTTTGTGATATTCTTTATCTCTTAGTGTTAAATACCAGGGTAAATTGAAATGTTCCGGCACACCGCCAATATGAAATGTTTTCATTTATTTTGAATCAAGTAACTTATTAAAATATGATAAGATCGCCATTGTATAATACTCGCGTAGCTTCTGCATGATCTCTTCTGAAAAAACTACATTTCCAAAAGGACGAATGTAACAATATGCTTGTACATAGGTCTTCATAGCGTAGCAATTATATCTAATGTTCTGGCGATCAATTTATCTACCGTTTCTTTTGGTTTTTGACTAAAAGAACCATCCGCTCTGTTTGCTAAAATGGCATTTAACGAAACGGCACGATGCCCCAAAAGCTTTGCCATCCCATAAATGCCCGAAGTTTCCATTTCAAGATTGGTAATCCTTTTATCTTTATAAATAAAGGCGGCCAGTTTGTCATTTAATTCGGAATCTTCAAGAGGTAAGCGGAGAATTCTTCCCTGCGGACCATAAAATCCAACATTCGTCGCTGTACATCCTTTGTAAAATCCTTCGGAAATAAAGCGTTTTAAAAGATGTTCGTCTGCAGCAACCACGTAGGGAACAGATTTTTTAGCGTTCCATTGAGTGTGTTTTATAAATGCTTCGGAAAAGTCCTGGTGCAAAAAACTTGTGTTTCCGTAGAAATGAAGGAGGTTGTCAAAACCAATGGCCATTTCAGAAACTAAAAAACCATCAATAGGAATGTCAGTCTGAATCGCCCCAGAAGTACCAATTCTTATAATATCTAGCTGTGTCAATTTCTTTTTAACCTTTCTGGTTTCGAAATCGATATTAACTAATGCGTCGAGTTCATTAAAAACTATATCGATATTATCTGTCCCGATTCCTGTAGAGATTACCGTAATTCTTTTTCCTCGATAAATACCGGTGTGCGTTTTAAACTCTCGTTTATGGATAGCAACCTCTATCGCTTCAAAATGCTTCGAAACATCTACAACTCTATCGGGGTCACCCACAGTTATAACAATAGGTGCAATATCCCGCGGTTTTAGATTAAGATGGTAAATACTACCATCCGGATTTAAAATGAGTTCGCTTTGCGAAAGGGGAGAAGATTTCAATCTATACTGGTCAATTTAATGGTGGTTATCCACCAACTCGTTTGGTTTTAAAGCCTTTTTCCTGCAGGAACTTCATGATTCTGTCTCTATAATCACCTTGAATAATTATTTGTTCATTCTTAAAACTCCCTCCAACACTCAACAATTGCTTAATTTCTTTTGCTAATTGTTTAAAGTCGCTATCCGCGCCTGTATAACCTTCGATAATAGTAATTGGCTTGCCTTTTCTCTTTTCATATTTACAAATCAAGGGATCGTCCTGAAGCCATAGAGTATTTGGCTCTTCTTCTGTAGGCTCCTGTGAGGGCACATGCTCCGGAAATAAGTTTTTTAACTGGTCTTGTAGATCCAAAATATTATTTTTTTATGAGTCCGATCTCCACCAATCGCTGATGTAGAAATTCTCCCGCGGTTATATCATCAAAGGCTTTAGGGTGTTCTTCTGTAATACATTCTTCAAGACAATTTAGTTTCATATCTCCTCTGGGATGCATAAAGAAAGGAATGGAATACCTGGGGCTGCCCCATTCTTCTTTTGGCGGATTCACGACCCGATGAATGGTTGATCGCAGTTTGTTGTTAGTATGGCGCTCCAGCATATCACCTACATTGATCACAAGTTCATCCTCTTCGGGAATCGCATCAATCCATTCACCATCATTCCTTAGCACCTGCAATCCACCCGCAGAAGCTCCCATTAAAAGAGTGATCAGGTTTATATCACCATGCGCTCCCGCTCTTACTGCACCTTTAGGCTCGGTAGTAATGGGTGGGTAGTGGATTGGACGTAAAATACTATTGCCGTTTGTCGCCCAATGATCAAAATAATGCTCCTCTAGTCCTATATATAAAGCCAGTGCACGTAGTACGTATATTCCGGTCTTTTCAAGCATTCTGTATGCTTCCATACCGGTTTTATTGAAGTCGGGTAATTCGTCAACAATAACATTATCCGGATATTCTTCCGTTAAGTTTGCATCTTCGGAAGGTTCCTGACCAAAGTGCCAGAACTCTTTTAGGTCTCCTTCTTTCTTACCTTTTGCGTGTTCCTTTCCGAAGGAAACATAACCTCTTTGTCCACCTAAGCCTTCAATTTCATACTTGTGCTTAGTTTCAAGAGGTAAAGCAAAAAAAGCTTTTACTTCCTTATATAATTCATCCACGAGCTCATCGCTTAAAAAGTGATTCTTTAAGGAGACAAAACCTATCTCTTCATAGGCTTTTCCAATTTCGTCAACGAATTTTTGTTTTCTCTTTGGATCTTCAGAAAGAAAATCGGCCAGATCCACACTCGGTATCTTATTCATAGCAACGTCTTTTATTAGTACAAATATACCAAATTCGCTTCGGAAAACCATTCAGAAAAAAATAACGAATAAACGCTGTCAGTATTGGTTTTTTTCTAAATTTGAAGTTATCAATTAGATGTATGAAATCCCAAACCGTTCCTCAAGTACAATTCGAATACAACCGTAATAACATCGATGACTCTACGCTACTTAAGCTATATAGAGCCATGCTAAAACCACGTATGATCGAAGAGAAGATGTTGATCTTACTTCGTCAGGGCAAAGTTTCCAAATGGTTTAGTGGTATAGGTCAGGAGGCTATTTCTGTAGGGATAACCTCAGTAATGGAGCAAGATGAATATATTCTCCCCATGCATCGTAATCTCGGGGTTTTTACAACGAGAGAAATCCCTTTACATAGATTGTTTTCTCAATGGCAGGGGAAAGCAAACGGTTTTACTAAAGGTCGTGATCGTAGTTTTCACTTCGGAACCCAGGAGTTCAACATTGTCGGGATGATTTCACACTTAGGGCCTCAATTTGGAGTCGCAGATGGGATCGCTTTGGGAAACAAACTTAAAGACAACAATAAAATTTGTGCTGTATTCACTGGAGAGGGCGGTACCAGCGAAGGTGACATACACGAAGCTTTAAATGTTGCCTCTGTATGGCAATTGCCGGTACTTTTTTGTGTGGAGAATAATGGCTACGGACTATCAACACCAACAAACGAACAATACAATTGTGAGAATATAGCCGATCGTGGTGCTGGTTATGGAATGGAGTCTCATATAATTGATGGAAATAATATTTTAGAGGTATATACCAAGGTTAAAGGCCTGGTTGAAAGTATGCGAAAAGATCCTAGACCCGTATTGCTAGAGTTTAAGACCTTTAGGATGCGAGGGCATGAGGAGGCAAGTGGCACCAAATACGTTCCTCAGGAATTGATGGATGCGTGGGCGGCTAAAGATCCACTTGAAAACTATGCTGAATTTCTTCGGAATGAAGAGATTCTTACCGAAACCGATGAGGTTGAATTTAAGCAAGACATTTTAAAAGAAATTAACGAAAATCTCGATATCGCATTCAATGAACCTGAGATCATTCCCGATTTAAGCACTGAATTAAATGATGTATTTCAAAATACTGTATATCAAAATATTAAACCAAGTTTAGAAACTCAAGAAATTCGATTAATTGATGCCATTTCTGAAGGCTTAAAACAGTCAATGAGGCGTCATGATAATCTAGTGATCATGGGGCAGGATGTCGCTGAGTACGGTGGTGTTTTTAAGATCACCGAAGGATTTGTAGAAGAATTTGGTAAAGAGCGCGTTCGAAACACGCCTATTTGTGAGTCGGCTATCGTGTCTGCCGCCATGGGCTTATCCATTAACGGATTTAAATCTGTAATGGAAATGCAATTCGCAGATTTCGTTACTTCCGGATTTAACCCGATTATCAATTATTTAGCGAAATCTCATTACCGATGGAATGAAAAAGCCGATGTGGTAATACGTATGCCATGTGGCGCAGGAGTAGGGGCCGGACCTTTTCACAGTCAGACAAATGAAGCCTGGTTTACGCACACCCCCGGTTTAAAAGTGGTTTATCCGGCATTTCCGTACGATGCCAAAGGATTGTTGGCCACGGCGATCGAAGACCCTAATCCCGTTCTATTCTTCGAACACAAGGCTTTGTACAGAAGCATAAGACAAGAAGTGCCTACAGATTATTATACCCTACCTATTGGTAAAGCGGCGATTTTACGTGAAGGCAAGGATGCAACGGTCATTACCTATGGTGCGGGCGTACATTGGGCGTTGGACACTTTAAATAGTATGGAAGAGGTTTCTGTAGACTTGATCGATCTAAGAACACTCTCTCCATTAGATACTGATACCATTTACAGTTCGGTAAAGAAAACAGGAAAAGTGATCATATTACAGGAAGATTCGCTTTTCGGAGGAATCGCTTCAGATATATCTGCCTTAATTTCAGAAAATTGTTTTGAAGCATTAGATGCGCCAATAAAGCGTGTTGCGAGTTTAGAAACCCCCATTCCGTTCGCTTCACAACTGGAAGCACAATACCTTCCGAAGGAAAAATTTAAGGGGGTATTGTTGGATTTGCTATCTTATTAATACTTTAACATTTGCTGTTAAACTTTGGATAATCTTTATTATTCCGAAGCTATTCTATCGTATCTTAGATTTATACTAATCATTAAAACCCTTATATTATGGTACGTTGGATAATTATTTTCTTAGTAATTGCGTTAATCGCAGCGGTTTTTGGATTCGGTGGAATAGCCGAAGGCGCAACAGACATCGCAAGAATTATTTTTTATATTTTTATCGTCTTATTAGTGCTATCATTATTATCGAGATTATTTAGACGATAGTCACATTACCTAACTTTTCTAAAACACTTAAAATCAAATGAAAAAGACACTTTTATCATTGGTTCTAGCTTGCGTCGTGCTTTCATGCGCCGCTCCTAAAACCGTACAAGAATCAAAAAAGGTGATTAAAGGTTATTGGTCGCTGGACAATATTTCGTACAGCGAATCGGGAACTTTTAATGTCACTATATTTAATGACACCTCAAAAGAATGCTTTGAAGGCTCTACATGGAGGTTTATCCCTAACAATAACACTGGTTTATACACGGTTAATAACGGGAATTGCCCAACCGGAGATCGTAACTTTATATTTACGATTCAGGAAATGGATAAGACGACAGGGCTTTACGACTTCCTGTTGAAACCTACGAATCCTAAAGGAAAATCGGATACAAATGCGGGTTTCAGATTACGTCTGGCACAATTGAGTGAGACAAATATGAAGTGGGAGCAAACAGTAACCCTCGATGGAGCACCTTTTAAAATAAGTATGAACTTTTCAAAAATCGAAGAATAATGAAAAACATAATCAAACAAATATCACTTTTATCACTAGCATTAATTTTTGTCGCCAGTCTGGCAAGTTGTGAAGCCACCAGAAACGCTAACAACAAACAAAAAGGAGCTGTTATTGGTGCTGCCGGTGGTGCTGTATTAGGTGCTATTATTGGAAACAATGTTGGTAAAGGTGGAAATGGAGAACTTGGAGCCGTAATTGGTGGTGTCGTTGGAGGTACTGCCGGTGTAATTATTGGTGACCGAATGGACAAACAAGCTCAAAAGATTGAGGAGGAGATCCCCGGAGCTCAGGTAGAGCGTGTGGACGATGGTATCGTTATAACTTTCGATGAAAATAGTGGTGTATATTTTGATACAGCGAAATACAACATCAATGCAGATTCGCAAGTATTGTTGGACAAATTGACCGCAATTCTACAAGAATACCCGGATACAAATGTATTAGTGGTAGGACATACCGATAGTGTTGGTACTGATGCATCAAATATGCTTCTTTCTGAAAGACGTGCTCGATCGGTGACGAATTATTTTACAAACACCAAAGGTTTAAGCGCGAATCGTTTCACTACCAATTGGTTTGGAGAAACTGCTCCAGTGGCAGATAACTCTACTGCCGAAGGTAGAGCAAAGAACCGTCGTGTAAATATTGGAATTGTACCAAACGAAAAAATGAAAGCCGATGCCAAGCAACAGGCAGGCGAAAACTAAATTTCACTAACTTTATATATATCCCGTTCCAGATCAAAGCTTGAACGGGATTTTTTTTTATTCAAATTATACCTCGTACTTTAGATGATGATGCGTAGCAATTCATGGGATGTTATAATAGTTGGTGGGGGTCTTGCCGGACTCGCCAGTGCACTGCATCTGTCAAGATCTAAGCTTAAACTTCTTCTTATTGAAAAAGAAGAATACCCTCATCATAAGGTATGTGGCGAATACGTTTCAAATGAGATACTATCGTATCTCAATTCTCTGGAAATCGACCCTTTAGAGAACGGTGCGAAAAGAATCGATAAGTTTATCATTAGCAATAGGGCAGGAGATGAACTAAAAACAGAACTTCCGTTGGGAGGTTTTGGTATAAGCAGATATACTTTAGACCATTTAATGTATAAAAAGCTTAAGGAGCGAATGAATGTTTTCCATGACAGTGTCACTTCTATTTCCTATTCTAACGATAATTTTCAGGTTATAACAAATAATAAGAGTTGTTATACAGCAAAGGTGGTAGTGGGAGCCTTCGGAAAGAGATCGAATTTGGATAAGTTTATGCAGCGGGAGTTTATTGAAACTCCCTCTCCATGGCTGGCAGTTAAATCTCACTATACTTATGAGTTTCCCGATGATACCGTCGCGCTTCACAATTTTGACGGGGGTTATTGCGGCCTTTCTAAAACTGAAACTAATGCGGTAAACGCTTGCTACCTTACCACTTACGATTCTTTTAAACGCTTTGGAAACATTCCCGATTTTGAAAACAATGTGCTAACAAAAAATAAACACCTCGATCATTTTTTTAGCAACAGCATTCCCTTATTTGAAAAACCTCTAAGTATAAGTCAGGTATCTTTCAACCAAAAGCAACCTATTAAAGATCATGTGTTTATGATTGGGGATAGTGCCGGACTCATACATCCGCTCTGCGGAAATGGGATGGCAATGGCTATACACAGTGCTAAGATCTTTTCAGAAATATGTATAAATCATTTTAATTCTGAAAAATTAAACAGAAGTGCGATGGAAGAAGAGTATGTGAATCGTTGGAATGCTACCTTTTCGAAACGTTTAAAGGCAGGGAGAGTTATTCAGAATTTATTGCTGCGTCCTATGGCAAGTTCGGTAGGGTTTTCTATTGCGAAAATGTTTCCTTCTATAGTACCAAGAGTCATAAAACAAACTCATGGAGATCCTGTTTTATGATCGAATTTTCGTCTAAATATCGCTCCCGGCAGTCGGAAATAATGGACGATTTCAATTTTCATGGAAATGAGCTGGAATTACTTTTAACCGATCTAAAGTTTGTAAATAAATGGCTGGGCGGCAATAAGATAACAGCAGAGGGTATTGCAAAGCTGCTAAAACACTCGTCGGAAAAAGAAACAATCACTATCTTAGATATTGGATGTGGGGATGGTGAACTTTTGAGGTCTGTTACAGAGTTTGGCGCAAAAAACGGTCTTAAGATTATAGGCATTGGGGTAGATTTTAATGAAAATATCATTGAAATCGCAAAAGCCCGATCTAAGGTATTTCCCAACTTAAGTTATATTAAACAAGATGTTTTTAGCGATAGCTTTACTAATATAACTTACGATATTGCCTTGTGTACCTTATTCCTGCATCATTTTTCTAATGAAAGAATTGTGAAGCTTTTAACTAAACTTACAAAAGGGGCAAACCTGGGCGTGGTGGTAAATGACCTTCAGCGCAACAGATTTGCATTTTGGCTGTTTAAAGTGTTTGGCGCAGTGTTTCTCGAAACAAAAACAGCGAGACACGATGGTTTAGTTTCAATTGCAAGGGGTTTTACCAGGAAGGAACTATTAAGTTTGTCGGAGGCGATTCCAGACGTGAAAGCAACTGTATGTTGGCGCTGGGCCTTTCGATATCAGTGGAATTTAAGAAGAGTGCAGTGAAAGATAATTGTGTAATATAAATATATTCATGAGCGTAAAAATTGTATCGGTAGCAAAGCAGTTACCACCCTATACCAGAAATACTTCGGAAATTCTTCCGTTCGTGGAACAGTGGCTCGACGGACAAGAAGATCGATTTAAGAGAAAAGTACTCAAGATCTTTGAAGGTGCCGGGGTGGACAGAAGGTATTCAATAATGGATGCTCATGAGGTTTTTCTGAATACAAGTTTTGAAGAGCGCAATGATATTTACGTTAGAGAAACTAAAAAACTTGGAAAAGAGTGTCTGGAAAAAGCCCTGAAAAAGGCTAGTTGGAAAACAACAGATGTTGATTTTATAATCACTGTAAGTTGTACTGGTATCATGATTCCATCCCTGGATGCTTATTTAATAAATGATCTTGATATGCGTCAGGATATAGTACGACTTCCGGTCACCGAAATGGGTTGTGCAGCGGGAGTTTCGGGAGTAATTTATGCAAATAACTTTTTAAAGGCGAATCCGGGCAAAAGAGCTGCGATAATTGCGATAGAATCACCAACGGCGACTTTTCAACTGGAAGATTATTCGATGGTAAATATCGTAAGTGCGGCAATTTTTGGTGATGGAGCGGCCTGTGTACTGCTTTCTTCGAATGAGGCAGATAGCGGACCCAAGATAGTTTCCGAAGAAATGTATCACTTTTACGATGCTACAGATATGATGGGATTTAAGCTTGTAAACAGCGGACTACAAATGATCTTAGACAAGGAGGTGCCGGATAAAATATCTAAGCACTTCCCGGATATTGTACACCCGTTTCTGGCAAAAAGTAATAAAACCATTGAAGATGTTGATCATCTAATTTTTCATCCCGGTGGTAAAAAGATCGTTCAAACCGTTGAAGAACTCTTCGGGAAACTGGGAAAGAACATTGATGACACCAAGGAAGTTCTTAAATTGTACGGAAATATGAGTAGTGCTACCGTATTATATGTTTTAGAGCGTTTTATGGATCGTGAAATCGACAAAGGAGATCTGGGATTGATGCTTAGCTTCGGACCGGGCTTTTCAGCACAAAGAGTTTTGATAGAATTTTAAAATATATCTATGATCAAAGAGTTTTCTCTTTCAGAAAATAAAGAATGGGCCGTGATATTGGGCGGCAGTAGTGGTCTTGGCCTGGCCACAGCCAAGAAATTGGCAAAGCACGGAATGAACATATGTATAGTGCATCGTGACCGCAAGAGCAATCTCCCTGCGTTCGACAAGCAAGTTGAAGACATTAGGACATTAGGTGTGGAAGTAATTACTTTTAATAAAGACGCCTTGTCTGCAACATATCGCGAAGAAATTATTTCAAACTTACGAGAGAAATCGGTTAAAGTGCTTATTCACAGCATCGCCAAGGGGAGTCTTAAGCCTTTAAATGGAAACACGGACGAAGTACTTAATAAAACCGATTTGGATATTACCATCCACGCGATGGCAACCAGTTGGTACGAATGGACACGAGTCTTAATTGATAATAATTTGTTTGTGGATAACGCCAGGAACATTGCCTTTACCAGTGAAGGGAATCTCAAAGTTTGGCCGGGTTATGCGGCTGTTTCGGCAGCTAAAACGGTGCTAGAATCTTTAATGCGTGCTATGGCTGTTGAACTTGCACCTTTAAATATTACAACAAATTGTATTCAGGCGGGCACCACGCAAACACCGTCCTTTGCTATGATCCCGGGGAGTGAAAAACTCGCCGAGATGGCTTTAAAAAGGAATCCGATGCAACGATTAACTACTCCCGAAGACGTTGCTAATGCTGTGTATTTACTTTGTAAGAACGAAGCAAATTGGATCAATGGTACAATTCTTAAAGTAGATGGAGGTGAAAGTTTACGGTAATGGGCAATTTTGATGAGATATTAACTAAACTACCATACTCGAAACCCTTTTTGTTCGTAGATTCTTTACTTTCTGTTTCTGAAGATCATGTGGAAGGAATCTATACGTTTTCTGAAGATGAATATTTTTACAAGGGACATTTTAAGGATGATCCCATCACTCCGGGCGTGATCTTAACCGAATGTATGGCGCAGATCGGACTCGTTTGTTTAGGAATATATTTACATGCAAAAGATGCTTCGGAAAAACCTGTAATAGGTATGAGCAGTTGTGAAGTTGATTTTTATATTCCGGTATTACCGGGGGAAGTGGTGAGAGTTTATTCTGAAAAAGAATATTTCCGATTCAACAAACTAAAGTGTAAGGTTAAAATGTTTAACGAGAAGAATGAATTAGTTTGCAAAGGTTTAATAAGTGGGATGATGAAGTGAAACAGATGAAGAGAGCTCGTGGTAATTTCGAGCGTTAGCGAGAAATCGCACAGGCAGAAGAAACCGGGATGAAATGTTGCATTCATTCAGTATTATTAAATTATTGATGTTATTAATAGAAGTGTGAAAAAGAGAGTAGTTATAACAGGTTTAGGGGTGGTGGCACCCAATGGGGTTAGCATTCCCGAATTCCGCGATGCCATCAAAGAGGGACGTTCGGGTATACAATTCTTCGAATCCCTGAAAAATCTTAATTTTTCTTGTCAGATAGGCGGCATCCCCGATATTTCCGAAGAAAAGAAAAGAGAATACTTAACCGATCTACAACTTCGCAATTTTAACAGCAGTGGAATTCTTTACGGTGTTATTGCCGGAATGGATGCTTTAAAGGATGCGGGACTCTCAAAAGCCGGTAAAGAGGATACTCCTTTATGGGAGCTTGGGATCATCTTTGGAACTGGCACCAGCGGCGTCGATAAATTCAGAGAGGCGATCTATAAGGTTGACGACGGCAATGTTCGTCGCCTGGGAAGCACAACGGTTGTACAAACAATGGCGAGCGGAATTAGTGCTTATCTCGGCGGACTTATTGGCGCGGGCAATATGGTAACCACTAATTCATCGGCATGCGCCACAGGTACCGAAGCTATACTTTTAGGCTACGAGCGAATCGCCTCGGGAAAGGCTACACAAATGCTCTGTGGAAGTACAAGTGACAACGGACCTTATGTTTGGGGTGGTTTTGATGCAATGAAGGTGATCACCTATAAAAATAATGAACAACCAAAACTCGCTTCCCGTCCTATGAGCGCATCTGCCAGTGGTTTTGTTCCGGGAAGTGGGGCAGGGGCATTGGTTCTCGAATCTCTGGAAAACGCCGAAGCGAGAGGCGCGACTATTTATGCCGAAGTACTAGGTGGTGCTATTACCAGCGGCGGACAACGAGGTGAGGGAAGCATGACCGCACCCAATAATGAATCTGTGATACGATGTATTACCGATGCCTTAGCCGATGCAAATATCAATGGAAACGATATTGACTATATCAATGGGCATCTTACGGCAACCATTAAAGACCCGGTTGAAATTGAAAATTGGAGTAAGGCCTTACAAAGACGTGGCAAAGAATTTCCATATATCAATTCTTTAAAAGGAATGATTGGTCATTGTTTAGCGGCTTGTGGGAGTATAGAAGCCGTTGCAACCATACTTCAGATGCAGGATGACTTTGTATTTCCGAATATAAATTGCGAGGATCTTCATCCCGAAATTTCGAAAATGATAGCTTCGGAAAGGATTCCGACAAAATTAATACAAACACAACTTAAAACGGTGGCGAAAGCGAGTTTTGGCTTTGGTGATGTCAATGCGTGTGTTATCTTTGGCAAAAAATAAAGCCTATATGTCTTCCGAAGAAATATTCGAAAAATTACTACCAATCATCACACTTTATCTCCCCGAAGATGTCGCTGCTAAAGACATACAACGCACAAGTGATCTCACCGGTGAATTGAATATCAATTCGGCACATTTGGTCGATGTAGTTTTAGACGTAGAAGATAAGTTTGATATTGAATTCGCCAATGCAGATATGGAATCACTAAGAACTGTTGATGATGCTGTTCAAATTATTCAGAATAAATTAAATGCTAAATAAAGCCCTACCAGTTATTGAGCCACAAACTCTAGCTGTAAAACTTACAGCGGTAGGTGAAAGAAGTGTTCGTAACGGGCATCCGTGGATCTTTAACGAGAGTATTGAAAAGGTTAATAAGGAAGGTGTTTCAGGAGATATTGCTATTATCTTCAGTCATTCTAAGAACAAAGCAATAGGGGTAGGACTGTACGACCCCGATTCTCCAATTAGGATTAAGATGCTTCACCATGGAAGCGGTGCTAAGATCGATTCAGATTTCTTTTCAGAAAAAATAAACAGGGCTTATGCATTAAGGCACGAAGTGCTTGAAACCGAAACGAACAGCTACCGACTCATTTTTGGTGAAAATGATGGCTTTCCCGGACTTATCGCAGATGTTTATGCCGAAGTTCTGGTTGTTAAGATCTATACAGCTATCTGGTTTCCGTTTCTGGAATTGATCTTAGAAGGTTTGATCAATGTTTCAGGATGTGAGAATGTAGTGTTAAGATTAGGACGAAAGCTACAGAGTAAGGAAACTCACGATCTGCAGGATGGGGATGTGTTATATGGAACCTTAGCACAGGAAGAGGTTATATTTGTAGAGCATGGTGTGAATTTTTCAGCAAATGTTATAAAAGGGCATAAAACGGGTTACTTTTTAGATCATCGTCATAACAGAAAACAAGTTGGAGAACTTTCGGAAGGGAAAAAGGTTTTAGATGTGTTTAGTTATGCCGGCGGTTTTTCGGTTCACGCTTTGGCAAATGGAGCCAGGGAAGTAACGAGTTTAGACATCAGCAAACAGGCCTTAGAACTCGCCTTGGCTAACGGAAAGCTCAACTCATATAGTGGCTTACATCGCACTATTGCCGGTGATGCCTTTGAACAAATGCTAAAACTGATAAACGAACAGGAGCGTTTTGATGTGGTTGTTATCGATCCGCCAAGTTTCGCTAAGAGCAAGAAGGAGATAGACCTGGCAAAGAAAAAATACGCACAATTAGCCCAGTTGGGCGAAAAACTTACGGCAAAAGGAGGAATGCTTGTATTAGCCTCTTGTTCGTCCAGAGTATCTGCAGATGATTTTTTTAAGATCAATGAAACGGTGTTAAAAAATCAGCCTAGGCGCTTTTCAGTGTGGCAAAAAACTTTCCATGATCTGGATCACCCCATTGGTTTCCCTGAAGGTGCTTATTTAAAGTGCGCTTATTATCAATTTGTCAATTAGTTTGTTAAGACCGGTTAAAGTGTGAGTTAAAGAGTTTTAAAATTTTGGTGTGTAGCCCATCTCATACTTATATTCTTTAAAAATTATACTATGAAGAAAATTATAACCGTGCTAGCACTAATGTTAACGTTGAGTGCTGTTGCACAAGACGAATATGTACAATCGAACACAAACGCCTTTGAAGCAGAGGCAAAAACGATCACCAAAACGTATAATAAACAATTGGCACTTACTTCTAAACAGTTGTTATTATTTCAGAAGAAGGTGGAGGAGTTCTTAATTAGACAAGCCGATATTGAAGAAAAATATTCCGGGAAGGAAAAATTGGATTTAATCTATGGGCTACAACGAAATGAAACAGCCGAAATGGGAAATATACTTACGCAGCCTCAAATGGAGCTGTATAAGCAAATGAAACCCACGGTTCAACCCTTAGATAGGATAAAGAAATAAAAAAAAGGGCTGAGAAATCAGCCCTTTTTTTTATTTAAACTTTTCACCATTCGTAGTCTTACTAATGGTGGGTTTTTCGGTATGCATGGTTTTTTCGATTCCTGCAGAATCTACTCCGAAGAAATCCAAAACATCTGTGGCGTTCTGAATCTGTTTGGTTTTATTACCATTAATAGCGATAGGATGCGAAAGAACTTCATCATTTTTTTGAAGCACTTTAAGCCAATCGTTACTTGAAAACTGAGACGTATCTATACCTTCCATTTTGCGTTTATCGATAAGATCACCCACCTTTACGCCAAGGTCTTCGGCTAATTCTACCCATTGCGTATCGGCTACCTTTGTTTTTGAAATATCGATCGCAAGAAGTTTTTCTTCTATCGCCTGCAAATAGGAGAGGGCATGTGTTCCTACTCTCGTATTGCTGCTATAGATTAGCTTTAATTCCTTCTCGTCTCTTGCTATTACTCCCATATCCTTGTCGTTCATTCTTAATGGATTTGCATTTTTTCTTTTTTCTTTTGAAGTTGCATTTTTACCTGTTTAACGGTTTCCGAAAGCGCTGCTTCGAACGAGCCTTTGTTTGCTTCTGAAAAAACCGTACTTCCGGGTATATTGATTCTGAATTCACAAATTTTTCCCGTGCTGTCGCTACTTGTATTTTCACCTTTGAAATAAACATCGGTTCCAACTATGAAGTCGTATTTGTTAATTAGTTTTTTGATCTTTTCGGTTGCGATCGCCTCCAGTCTTCTACTGGAATTCGCATTGTGGTATTCAAAATTGATATTCATATTTCTGTCATTTTTTCATTCTAACCTAAATATACAACCGGAAAAACCCAAAGGCAAAACTTTAATAAATTTTTATGAGTGGAAAGCTATAAGACCAACAATAAAGGCAGTTTGAATGACATAGAGCAGTAACTAATTCAATAATGAAAGATTATCTCAATGTGTTAAAAGTGAACACATTGTCTTAATTAATTTATAAAATGTATTTCGGAAAAAAATTTGTTTACTATTTTTAATTAAAATAATTAGTCATGGCACAAATAAAGAGAACCAAAAAACACGCCGATTTTCAGGATGGATATCGTCGATCTTCTAATTTTGGAAGTACTGTGAAGAATGAAAAATTTATAATTACCGGCGACGGACGTGTCGTACTCAATAAGGATTACAAGCCATCACAGGAATAATCTAAAAAATCTAATAATTACACACCGGAAAATGGTGTGTTTTAGTGTGCCTTCATCTTATCTTTTCTCTTCTGCAGTTGACGCCTAAGATCTTCCATCACAGCGCCAATAGATTGTTCGAATTCGGCTTTAGAGGCTTCTGCAAATAAAGTAGGACCCGGCGTGTTAATTCTTACACTACAAATCTTCCCAGTTTCTACGGTACTTGTATTTTCCTTCTTAAAATAAACATCAACGTTTACGATAAAATCGTACTTGTCTTCGAGTTTAGCGAGTTTTGAGGCGGCGAGTATTTCTAAGCGATTGCTGGCAGAAACACCATGGTATTCGAAGTTTATATTCATAGTGACGCTTTTAGATTCTTTAAATATACGAAGTGTAATTTGGCAATCAAAGTATTTAGTATTCTTTTATTGTATAAAATGAAACCAAACTATTTAGTTCATAAGAACTTTCAAAAAGTTACTTATTTCTAATCAGGCGTAAGATCATTATAGACAGGGTAGAACACACTAAAAAGCCTATAAATATCGGCAAGGTACTATCCTTTATAAACCTTCCTATAAAGGTACTAATAGGCACCGCCATGATAGTAGAAATAAAACCGGTTATTGCCGCGGCTATCCCGGCGATGTGCCCGACAGGTTCCATCGCTAAGGCACGTAAGTTTCCGAAGAGAAAACCAATTGAAAAGAACTGCAAACCAAAAAATAACAGAAGGATCTCAACGCGTGGATTATCACCATTAAAGAACAGAATTATATATAATAATGAGGTTAAAAAATAGGCGAGGAGGGAGTAGGTAACCATCTTTTGCATCCCGTATTTTACCACAAATGTTCCATTTAAAAATGTTGACAGACCGATACCAATCGCAAGCGCAGCAAAAATATAGGGGAATTGTTCTTTGAGTCCGTATTGCTCCTGAAAAATTTGTTGTGAACTACTTAAATACACCAAAAACGAACCAACTATTAATCCGGAGATCACCGTAAAACCCATGGTGCGTTTCTGACTAAGAACTTCTTTAAAACCATTGCGAAAAATACGTCTTGATAAAGCTATTTTATTTGTTTCGGAAAGGGTTTCGGGTTGCCTTCGCCAAAACCAAAAACTCACCAGAATGCTAAATACGATTTGAATATAAAAGATTCCTTCCCACGAATGATAGTCCATTACTAATTTACCCAAAGCAGGCGCTAAGATGGGAACTATTAAAAAGATCACGGTTACAAACGACATAATTCGCGCCATATAATCGCCACTGTACATATCTCTTATTATCGCAATAGCAATCGTACGTGGGGCAGATAAACCAATTCCCTGTAAAATTCTACCCGCGATCATCACCGTTAAATTTGAGGTATGAACACACATAAAACTCGCTATGATAAAGATGAGAAAACCTACATACACAACCGGTTTTCTCCCAACGCTGTCTGAAACGGGACCAAATATCAACGGACCAATACCCAAGCCTAGAAAGATCATGGTAATAAGTAATTGGTTATCGGCAAGTTTCTCGGTTCCTACGGCTAATCCAATTATATCCAGAGCAGGAAGGATCGCATCGATGGCAAGGGCTACGACCGACATTAAAAACGCCATTAGTGCGACGAATTCGAATTGAGAAAGAGGTTTCTTTTGGAGCATTGTGCAAAAGTAATTTAATTTGTGTGAGGTATTCTGCACCGAGATTACCGAATCGTTATTCTACTATAAGAAAAATCTTTTGTAGCTATTATTCTTCAATTACTTTTTCTTCAGAAGGAATTGCGAGGGAAGCGACGATACCGCCCACTAATGAAAAACCGATGATCCCCAGTGAGAGCCATTCGGGTATCTCAACATGGTGTGAAAGCAGCATTTTAATACCTACGAAACTAAGAATGACCACCAAGCTGTAATTGATAAATCTAAATTTCTGAAGCATTCTGGAAATTAGAAAGTACATGGATCTCAAACCGAGAATTGCCAGAATATTGGAGCTGAAAACGATGAACGGATCTGCTGTGATCGCCAGGATGGCAGGAATACTGTCTAAAGCAAAGAGAATATCGGTAAGTTCTATGATCATAAGCGCAATAAAGAGGGGAGTGGCGGCACGGATTCCCATCCTTCTGATAAAGAATTTGTCGCCATCCATCTTATGGGTAATGGGAAATAATTTCCTAAGCCATTTATATACAAAGGAACTTTTAGGATCGAATTCGGTATCTGATGAAGTAAGCATTTTAAAAGCTGTGTACAATAAGAACACTCCGAAGACATAAATGATCCAATCAAATTTATTGATCAAAGCTACTCCGAAAACGATCATTAATCCCCTAAAAACAATAGCCCCAAGAATCCCCCAAAAAAGCACACGATGCTGATATTTATCGGGTATAGCAAAACTGGAAAAGATAACGGCAATTACAAAAACGTTATCGATACTTAGAGACAGTTCGATTAAATAGCCGGTAATATACTTCAGCATTGCCGTGTTAGGAGAGAGATTGGTGGGGTTATCGACCATTCCGTTAGAAAACAACCAATAGATCACTCCGCTAAAAGCCAGTGCTACCGAAACCCAGATGGCTGTCCAGATAGAAGCCTCTTTTGTCTTTATTACATGAGCCTTTTTGTTGAAAACTCCAAGATCTAAGGCAAGGAAGAAAATGATAATTGCAATAAAAGCACCCCAAACGATCATACTAAAAATTTTACACGAAAGTAGTTACAATTCGATAACAGTTTAGGTAATAAAATGTTAATTACTTCGATTCCTGTTAAATGTTTTTTAAAATATTTTAAACAATAATTGTTAAAGAGTATCTTACTGAAAAAAGATGCCATGCCAGAAGTAACCACCACAAAATTTGAAATACTTCCATTATTAGAGGAACGATGGAGTCCACGTGTATTTTCGGAACAGCCTATTTCCGAACTTGAGTTAAGAACCATTTTTGAAGCGGGTAGGTGGGCACCCAGCAGTAACAATCTTCAGCCCTGGAAAATTATCTGGGGAATTAAAGGAAGTAAGACTTACGATCGTATTTTCGATTGTCTCGACGATTTTAATAAGAAATGGGCCGGTAACGCGGGCGCATTACTCATTGGAGCTTATAAAAAGACGAATGACGACGGTAAAGAAAACTTTCACGCTCTTCACGATCTCGGAGCTTTTAGCGCCATGATGACTGTACAAGCGCAACATTTGGGAATAGCGGTTCATCAAATGGCCGGTGTACAACATGAGAAAGCCAAAGAAGAATTTAAATTTCCTTCAAATCATCATGTCGCTACAGCGATCGCTATGGGTTATTACGGAGGTGATAAAGAAGACTTATCCGAGGACCTAAGGAAAATTGAGAGTCCTAAATCTGAAAGAAAACTACAACGAGACTTTACCTTTAACGGCGACTTTTTAAAAACATCCAATTTGGTTTCAGAATCGCAACCCTTAGATTAATTTGAAAACAACATTATGACAGATACAACAAAAAAGAACGCAGATTTTCAATCGCAGTATAACCGTTCAAAAAACTTTAGCAGCAATGCAAAAGATGAAAATTTAGAACCTATAGGAAAAGGGAAACTCAAACTAAATTCCGAAGAAAATATAAGTGAGAAGGATAAGAAAAAAATAGCCGACGCTATGGATGACATGCATGAGCGCATGGAGATCACTCCCGGAGGAGAACAGACGGATACTAGTGAAGAAGAATAGCAAATTGCATTAATAATTATAAAAAAACCTATGAAGAAAGAACAACCCGTGTTAACTCCCTATAAAATGGGAGATATGGAATTACCCAACCGAGTGGTCATGGCGCCCATGACAAGAAGTCGCGCAACGAACAGCGACAACGCGCCTACTGAGAACTTACACGCCGAATATTACACCCAACGGGCTACTGCGGGATTGATCATTACCGAAGGGTCTCAGGTATCAACCCGAGCCGTAGGTTATATTCACACTCCCGGAATACATTCGCAGGAACAAGTTGAAGGTTGGAAAAAAGTAACCCAATCGGTCCACGAGGCGGGTGGCAGAATTTTTATTCAGCTTTGGCACGTTGGACGCATCTCACATCCCATTTTTCATGATGGTGAGTTGCCTTTGGCGCCATCGGCTATCAATCCGGAGAAGGAGGTCTTTACACCCGAAGGACCTAAAAAAACGGTTACACCCAAGGAAATGACACAGGAAGATATTGACACAACGATTGAGGAATTTCGACAGGCTGCGAAGAATGCGGTTGAAGCCGGATTCGACGGTGTTGAAATCCACTCATCTAACGGGTATTTGTTTCATCAGTTTTTTAATAATTATAGTAATAAACGCACAGATAAATACGGAGGAAGTATAGAAAATAAGGCGCGGTTTTTCTTTGAAGTATTAGATGCTATCAAAGAAGTTATACCGCAAAACAGGATAGGAGCGAGGTTTAATCCTTCACTCCATGAGGTCTTCGGAATGAAACTGGATAAGGAAACCATTCCTACTTTCGATTATATCATAGAGAAATTAAGTAACGAATACGATCTTGCTTACGTACATCTTTCTGAACCTTTTACAGATGTTTCAGATGTTCCGTATGCTGAAACAGAAATCGCTAAAAGATATCGCCCTAAATACAAAGGCACACTTATGATCAATACCGGTTTCACCCAAGAAAAGGCTAATAAAATAATTGATGAAGGGAACGCCGATCTTGTTGCCTTCGGAAAACTTTTTGTTTCAAATCCCGATCTCGTTGGAAGGTTTAGAGAAAACATAGAAACTTCAGATTGGGATAAAGATACCTTCTACACACAAGGGAAGGAAGGTTATATTGATTATGAAGCTAAAACAAGAGATTTAATACCAAAATAGAACGAAGATGAGCAGAGAAATAAAAGGAGGCTTTAGAACCATTAATCCGGCGACTGAGGAGGTTATTAAGGAATATACCTATATGACCGATGACGAAATGATCACCGCCGTAAAGCAATGCGACGAAGCTTTTCAAAAATGGAAAACCAAGACCCCGGAAGAACGGGGCGAAGTAATAAAAGCAATTGGCAAGGAATTGATGGATCGCCGACCCGAATTTGCAGCCTTGATGACCGAGGAAATGGGAAAAGTTATTAAGCAAAGTTTTCAGGAAATAAAGCTTTGTGCGGGGATTTGTGAATATACTGCTACTACCGGAGTAGAAGAACTACAAGATGTTGAACGTGAACTTCCCGAAGGCGGGAAAGGAATTATTACATATTCACCTTTAGGTGTGATCTACGGAATACAACCCTGGAATTTCCCTTGCTATCAAGCGGTGAGATATGCAATTGCGAATTTAATGGCGGGAAATGGCGTTCTTTTAAAACACGCTCAAAATGTAACGGGTTCTGCTTTACTTTTAAAAGAAATTTTTGAAGATGCCGGACTTCCGAAGCATTTATTTACGGTTTTAATTATTGACCATCAGCAAAGTGATACTGTGATAGAACACGAGTTGATTCGCGGAGTGACATTAACCGGAAGCGCTGAAGCCGGAAAAATAATTGCCAAGAGGGCGGGAGCTGCCTTAAAGAAAACGGTTCTGGAACTTGGAAGTAATGACGCCTATCTTGTTTTAGAAGATGCCGATGTGAGTTTGGCAGCTGAGACCTGTGTTCAAGGAAGAATTTACAACAATGGTGAAACCTGTGTCGCTGCCAAGCGTTTTGTGGTAGTTGAAAGTATTTACGACAAATTTAAAGAAGCTTTTGTTGCACAAATGAAAGCGGTAAAGACCGGGGATCCTACAAATAGGGAAACAGCTTTAGGTCCTATGGCAAGGCAAGACCTTAGAGAAAAATTACATAGACAAGTAGTAGAAAGTGTAGAACAAGGTGCCGAAATTCTGGTTGGTGGAGAAATTCCGGAGGGTAAAGGTTATTTTTATCCCTCAACAGTATTAGGAAATGTAACACCGGGGCAAGTCGCCTATACTGAAGAATTATTTGGTCCTGTAGCATCCCTGATCAAAGCTAAGGACGATGAAGACGCTATGAGGATAGCAAATGATAGCCGATTTGGACTGGGTGGCGGAATTTTCAGTAAAAATGAAGAAAAGGCTTTCGAATTGGCAAAAAAACACTTCGATACCGGGATGGTTTTTATCAATTCCTTTGGTTTAGCACAACCCAATATGCCATTTGGGGGTGTAAAGAACAGTGGCCATGGAAGAGAGCACGGCGGATTTGGAATTAAGGAATTTGTAAATGCGAAAGCGATCATGGCAGTGAACAGCTAAGTTCAGTTTATACGCACAGATCTTTCCGAAGAGAAAAAAGAGTAGGGTTAGGTATAATTTTTGCGTATTTTAATAAAAAAGAAAAGTTATGAAAATAATACTAAGTTTTGGAATCGTATTACTGCTTTTTACAGCTTGTAAAAGTAGTGAAAACACCGCTACATCTGCCGCTGAAGCCCTACAAACAAAGCAACTTGTAGAGAATGGTGATTTTGAGATCAATGTAGAATGGGCAAATCCTATGGCCACTAATGAGCTGAATCAGTTATCGAATAGTGGTTTATTAGGTGTTGGAAATTCGGCAGGTAGAATTAATTTAATTGGAACAGCGAATTATATGCGCTTAAAGAACGATAGTTTAAGTGTGTATTTACCGTATTTCGGTACTCGTCAGACGGGAGTTAGATTTGGAAACAACAGTGGAGCGATAGAATTTGATGGAATTCCCGATGAATATGAGTTGCAGTATGATGAAGGAAAACAACGAACCGAGCTTCGGTTTAAGATGAAAGAAGACACCGAAAGTTACAATGTATTTATAACTGTGTATGCCAACAGGAATGTGTATGTGAGTGTAAACAGTTCACAGCGAAATTCAATTTCATACGAAGGCGTAATAAGCAGATTAGAAGAAGATTAACGTATTTTACTTCAATTAGTTATATAAGGCATGGTGATCATCACCTGAACCATATTTCGATCATTTTCTTTATGAATATTGATATCAAATTGAGAGGCATTTATCATAGCCGTAGCATAGAGGCTTGACGGTTGTTTATGAAATGTAAAGGTGACCGGTTTACTAATACCTTTAATGGTAAGAGTGCCATTTACCAGAAATTCTTTTCCCGAGCCTCCCTGTACTGAGATGCTTTTAAAAGATAGCTTCGGAAAGTCCTTAGCGTTGAAGTATTTTTTGGATCGTAGGCTCCAGTTACGAAGCCAATTGTTGGTGTCTATGGTTTCGGTAGCAACGGTACCGCTAAAAGTAGCTTCTGAAAGATTGTTAAGATCTATGTTACCGGTAAACTCAAATTCTGAAAACGTACCATCTACGTCATCATCAACAAATACAAAAGCGATCTTGCTTTTAGATTCGTCAATTTGAATAGTCTGAGCTGCCGACTGTAGATTGACGAGAACAGCTATAAGAATGAAGAGAGGTTTCATAATATATAAATTTACGAAATTGAATTGAAGGGGACAATAATGCACGAACGTAAGCACGTCCTAAAATATTCTATTTGACATAATATAAATTATAGTACATTTATAGCAAATGTTCGAATACGCCGTATTAAATGGATTTTCGTGCAGCTACGCTACTTTACATAATTCAGTTATATGGCTTTAGTTATATAACGTTCAGAATTATGTAAAAGAAAATCCAGCATATTTGTACAAGACACATGCCCACTGTAGCTATAATTTTATCCTATCTAAAATACCCTAGAAACATTTGACTGCTAAAGAAAATATAGAACGCTTGCCAACCTGCCTGCCGGCAGGCAGGCGCCAAAAAAAGCAAAAGCTTTTAGCTTCGTATTTATAATTCGTCGGTAATTGAAAATCTCGTTGTAAAAATTTTGCAGAAGCTTCTCGTTAGGATTACGCAACAGTACAAAATTTTCCCTTGCTCAATTCCTTTCTTAAAATTTCTGTACACTTGCTTTATTCTTGCTTCCATTAGAATATTTCTTTATTATCAACTTCTATATTATGTAAAATAGAATTGACTAATCATTTCTTTCAAAGAAGGTGTCAATTACTTCTAATTGAGATAAGAATGTATCCTTTTTTGCGATATCCTTACTAACTAACTTTAATTGCTCTTTTAAAAATTTTGATATTTCGTTTGAACGAGGTTGACTCTTTTTTATCAAATCTTTCATTGTTATATATTTTGCAAACAACAATTTGAATTCAACATTTGAAATTCCTCTTTCAGTGTTATCATACAATGAAATAATTTCTGCATCAGTGCTTTTCATTTTTAATCTTTTTAGTTTAAAGTTTTATTTATAATCATTTTTTCTTGATAAAAAAAGAAACAAAAAAATCAAGACTGCATAAAACTTTGGAAACAATAAACGGTTCGTTACGCTATATTTTAGGAAACATTGTAACTAATCAAGATTACTAAAGAAAACGTCTTTAAAGTGCAGGAAAACCAATAATAACAGTAACTAAACCCCTAAAATATGGTCGCTCCACTCTCCTATTGTTTTAATCAAAGTTTTATGAGGTCGAAGTTTTGATGTAGAACAAATTTTCATCTATTTCTTTTACAGATGGATGCTTAATCACCTCATCAATTTGAGAAGCCTTTCCACCAGCTCTTAAAATCACTTCTTTGATAAAATCACTATCAATAGTTTCTATATACTCTGCTATCATTTCAGCCTTTATTATTCCAATATAAGTATCAATTTTTGTGCTTTTCATTTTTCATTTTTAATTGCCTCAATTCTGTATCCAAATTCCTATAGAATTCTACCCGTTCCGATAATGATTTAATTAAAAAATGCTTTTTGACATTACCATCAATTGCTATAAGATTGGATGCTATTTCTTCTATTTGATTCTCTGTAAGGCTGCTTAACTGTATTGGTTTATATAAATCAATTGTGTATTTATTGAATAATAAAGCCTTCAAATTATCAAAATTTGCTTTTAAGTAATCTGTCGTTTTTCCAGGTTTTAGAAACTGCAAAAAATCAACGTTTCTGACAACATCATTTATAAATAAGCTATTTATATATGAACCTTCATTATCTAAAGTTGTAGTTAATAAGGATTGATTTATTGTTGGTGCAAGAGAACTTAATGATCTTTCACTTTCTAATATAGAGAGTTCGTTAACTTGTACTATGTGAGATACCATTAAATATTTCAATCCACCGGAAAATTCAACCATATATTCATTATCTCTTAAACTATCTAATAAAGCTTCAGCTTCTGGTATAACGACTTCATCTAAATATTTTTTTGGTTCTTTATGGTAAGCAGTTGGCAAAATAGAAATTGGGATAAAATATATTGGGTCTCTTTTTGAAAAAAGATGCTTAAAACCTTTCTCTTCTAGTACAGAACCTATTGGTACTCTAACCCAATTATCGATTAAACTTTGCTTTTCTGATTTTGCAATTTGCAATTTGTTTTTACTATACGAAGAATTCTTACCTGAATACTGTTTTATCGCATCATTTAATTTTTTCAATTTTGTAAGTTGTAATTCTCTAACAGATGAAAATCCTTCAGAATACTTATAGATAATCAGCAAACGTTCAGTCGCAGCCATATTCAATATAGCAGTTTGAGAAATCTGTCCACTTTTTAAAACATTATCCAATACTAGTTTCAGGCTGGAATCTTCATTTTTTTGAGCATATTCCCATAAATCCGCAAACTTAAATTCTTCAATCCATATTGCTATTGGTTTTTTAATGTCTTGAACTTCTTTTTGGAGAACTTTGTAATTCTTTCTCCTCCAATTTGAAACTGATAAGTAATGGAATATTGTTTTTCTTTTTTTAAATATAATTGCATTAAATCGTTCAGCTGGAAAAGAATACTTTCTATAATTCTTAACTCTTATTAATAAATATGAGTTAAGGATAAATTTGTCAAATCGATTTTCATTAGGAATATTAAATCTTTGGCTTAAATAATATTCTATTTGACCATCTATATATTGATAAGATTCATTTGTGTAATCTAATCTGGCAATAATGGCTGATATATATATAGACTTATCCTGAGGAGCAAACAACTTCTTTTCTAAACCAAATTCCTGCAAGTATCGAGTAAAATCATCAAAAGCTTCAGATACAATAGGATTTATTTGTTCTTTTGGTACTTTAAGATAATTTTTGCTCCCAATATGTAAAGCAAGCTGAATAACAGCCCATAATGGTTCAATAATCCCCCAAATTGTTGCTAGTGAAGCCATGTTTATTTTTTATTTGTTAACTTAAACTTTAAAATTAAACAGTAGCGTCGTCATTAACGTTTTCGGAACCGTTGCTATTTGGTTTTGAAAGCGCTTTGTCAAGAATTTTTTCTTTTTGATCTATTTTTTTCTTGGCTTTTCTTTCTAACATTGCAGCAACTTTCCCCATTCCAGGTATACCTTCCAATCGATCAATAGTCATTTGAAATTTATAGCTTTGTTCTAAAGCTTCCATAACTGGGTGATCTGATGCTTCATAATTAGAAATTAATTTACCTGGATTTTCGGATGATGCATGTAAAAAGTTTGCAAGCAATCTAAACTTAAGTTCTTCTGATTGTTTAGGGTCATCTATATTTTCTATTTGAGTTGAGAGCCCTTCATAAGTTTTACTTAAAACTTCTTTATGCGAATATTCTTCAATTAATCTTTTAGAAAGATTAAGTTTTTTATTGGCAGAATAGGTGAGCCACAATACAGGAATATACATTGGAACAATTGCTAAAACCAATCTTGGTATACGCGTTATTGCCTCTTGAATTGTAATACCTTGGAATAAAAACACTATACTTACAACTACTGGTATTAAACTTACCGCAATCATAAGGTTTATACCTTGACTAAAACGTTTTTGTAATACTTTCTGAGATTCTACTTCTTTATCTTTTTTGCTAGAGAACGCAGAACTTAGTCCTGCAGTTAAAGCATCAGGAAGTAATTTGGCTATATCATCATTTATCTTTTTATATTTCTTTTTATATTCATCTTCAAAAGACGTGTATTTTTCTGCATTTAATGTTTCTAATTCACTAACATTTTCAAAAGACTCATCAATTTTGCCTTTTAGTTCATTATAAGATGTCTCTAACTCACCCTTCAACCCTTCTATTTTAGTTTCTTCGCCTGTTATCTCATCGGTTTGAGTATAACCAAAAACCTCTAAATGCAATTCATCAACTTCTTTTTTACGTTTGTTTAAAGCATTAAGACTAACACCAGATTTTTCCAAATTTTCTTCTACTTTCAAGGCAAAATCATCAATTTCCTCTAGTTGCGATTCTAAATTTGGATATTTTTCTAATATGCTATCAATATTGCCAATTCTTGAAGTTATTACTTCAAGCTTTTTTTCAAAATCAGATTCAGCATCATCAAGTCTGCTTTTAACATTATCAATTTCTAATTTTTGCTGATTGGCTTCATTACTATAATCATTTATTTCATTTTTCGTGTTTCTTGCTGACTCTAACTCTGTTGCAAGTTGTTCTACAAGATTATTTGATTCAACTAATTTATCTTGTATTCGATTTTTAAATTCTGAAGCTTTCTTTGAACTTTGACGTGCATCCTTCTCATCATCTGACGCCTTTTTATTAATTTCTGTATTTAGTTCTTGCGTATATTTTTCTAATGCTCCTACTCTATCCCATAGTTTTTGTCTTTCTTCTTCAAGGTATTGTAGTTGTTTTGCTTTTGAATCGTCGAAAATTCCCATAAAATTCTGTTTTCATTGCAAATTCAATTTTTGTGCCAATTAACAATTCTTTAAGAATTTATATATAAAGTAGAAAAAACAATATTTTTTGACGTTATGTATTGACAATCTGTCATATAAGTTTGTAATTTGTGGCATATATGTCATTCCACACACATTCCACTACTCTCCTACTCGTCGTTTCGTTTAAAGAGTGTTTACTCGCCCACTCTATTTTAATAAATAAGAGCTCGTGAACCCTTCGGGTTTCATTAACATAGTAAAGAAACTTTAGAGAAGAAAAATCAGTAAATGAAACTATTGCTTTTTTCCAAAGCAAAGTTATCCCTCTCTAGGCTCGGGACAGGCTATAACGCAGAACATTATAGTAAATTTATAGCAAATGTTCGAATACGCCGTATTAAATGGATTTCGTGTAGCTACGCTACTTTACATAATTCAGTTATATGGCTTTAGTTATATAACGCCCAGAATTATGTAAAAGAAAATCCAGCATATTTGTGTCAGGCATAATCCAACTGTGGCTATAATTCGATATTCTTTCAATTATCACTTTACGTAAGCTATTTTTAGCTTTCTATAATTTAGAAATTCATCTACTCTGAGGAATTATCTTATTTTTATAAATAAAGCCTATATGTGGTGGTTAATTCTAGTCTTAGCAGTTTTGGGTTTAATAGGAACTCCAATTCTCGCATTTATCTATATAAAACATAAAAATAAAAATTCGGATAACTAAAGATTTAGTTTAATGTAGAGTTTCTTTGCTTTTAAAAAGAAATGAATCCAAAAATAAAAAGCACCTCTCTCTAAAGTCTTTGTAATAATTCTTTTAACACAGAATCTACATTATTATATAGATCGTCTCTTGTTTGATCAATAATTAAGTCAGGTTGAAGCGCAGTATTTTCCCGGTTTGATAGTCGGAATAACCTTTTTGAGTATGTTATGACTAAGTTTGAATGAGGTAACGTAAAGCTGTCCATATCTTGATACCCATTAGGGTTGGAACCGGTGGGCTGACCCACAATTTTTGCATTTAACAATTGCTTAAAAAGAGCTGCGTTACTCGTAGCTGCAGAAAAAGTTTTATGACTTGTTAATACAAATACTCCGTTTTTCCAATCGATATTATCGGCAAGATTGAGTGCGTACGCTAAAACTGTACCCACATATAAATCCCCTCCTCCATTTTCACGCATATCTATAATTACCTGTTCAATTTGGTTTTCTTGAATATTCGTGACTAATTGTTCGCCAAAAACCTGCATCTCCTCAAAAGACGGGTAATTTTTAAAGTTTATATACAGCGAACTTGTGTTTGAAACCGGCGTAAACCATAAGTCCGATTCACTATTCTTTGGCTCTTTTATTTCAGGAACAGTTAAAACTGCTTTAGATACATTGCTTTCCTCCCACATTTCAGAAGCAATAGCAGATAATTCTACGTGTATCAATTCATTATTACTGTTCCGAAAACCAAATATGGCCGTATTTTCAGAATCAATTATATTAAGATGGAAAAGTACTTCTGAAATGGTTAAATACGAACCGGTTCGTACCTTCAAAGAATATTCATTTTCAACAAATTGAGCTACCTCCGAAATTTTTTGAGCCACGACTTCTACCGGAATACCATTAATAGACTCTAATGTCGTTTTGAGAAGAGTTTTATTTTCATCCAATATTTTTACTACATACCATTGGCTCTCTATAAATTCAATTTCGAAAGGAAATCGGTGTGTTTTTATATTTCGTAATGATACAGCTGTGTGACCGTCGTTTATTAGTCTTGTTAAGCGCATCAATTTCAGAATAATTTCAAAATCGGTTAATGAATCAATATTTGTATAAATGTGATCCCATTCCTTTAAAAATTTTTGCTTTGTTACCGAATGATAAAGGTCTATATGATTTTGCTCTATAGAGGTTTTATATATCTTAAGGTCTTCTTCCCAATCCATTTTATTCGATGTCTGTGCAAACACCCCATTCAATCCGAACACAAATAAAACTAAAAGATAAAGTAAGCTTTCGCGAGACCCTTTCATCGTACTATGCGTTTTTTATTATTTTGAGTATTTCGTACACCAAATTTAATGTACTTTTTGAAACTTCCAACTGATTTAGAGTACCTGCAATATAAGTATCTAATTGAGGGCAGTACCATAAAAAGGAAGCCGTACTTCCCGTATGGCCAATAAGTTGTAGATCTGTTTCAACATCCAACAGTTCATTAAAAGATACTTTTCGCAGTCCAAAACCGTATTCCATTCCCACTGTTTCATAAACCCAGTTTTGCATGGTTAAGCGGGTATTTTTTGTAACAACTTTATCGTGGTTGTAGGCTTCAAAGAATTTGATTAGATCCCGGGTTGTTGATACTAAGCCTCCCCCACCCCAATCGGCACTTAAACTTTTCATTGAAGAAAGTTCCAGATCACCGGCATAGAACTTAGCCATTGGCAAGTGATCCTTAGGCGATGCTGATCTTAAATTTATATACGAACTTTCCATCGCTAAAGGAGTAAAGATATTCACTTGAAAAAAACGGTCCAGTGACAGACCACTTATATTCTCAATGATCAATGCTAAAAGCACATATTCTGTATCGGTATAATGATAGCTTTCGCCGGGAACAAAATGAGGTTTCATCTTCTCCTTAGTGAATTGAATCATTTCTGAAGCTAACCAGGACTTATTCGGGTCAATTAGTAATTGATTGATGATATTAGGGCTTCCGTCAAGGGTTGTATCTGTAAAGTAGTCGGGCAAACCGGACGTATGTTGCAATAAATGTGCGATGGTAATGTCATCTGAATAATCATGACCGTCTAAAACATGTAGTTCATTAATAAGCGTAGGCGGTAAATACTGAGCTATTTTATCTTCAAAACTCAACTTTCCTTGATCTTTTAAAATACCAATCGCCGTTGCTGTAAACATTTTCGTGATACTCGCTGTATAAAATGGATTATTAGCGTTTAAAGTATTTTCTGAGTGCACTGTACTTTCCGCAAATCGAATATTAATATCTTTCGATTCAGAATAAACCTGTAAGAAAGCACTTTTAATTGTTTCTTTTTCTAGTACGGTATGGATCAAGCTTCTAACCTCCTTATTTATATCAAGTTGACCAAAAAGGATATTTGAAAAAAGGCATAAACTTACTATCAGTGTTTTCATTATTCTTTATTTTTTCGATTCAATCTCTTTTACATAAGACGTTAAATGTAACAAATCGTAAAATTTTCCTAAATCCCCCTGAAGAACAGCTAAAGCACCATGGCTAATTAATAATTCTCTCGAAATAGATTGACCATCTTCCTTAAGGATCCGTTTAATTATTTCTTCTGAATTTTTTTTGCCTTTAGTTTCGTAAGCATACAAAACATTAACCGCATTTTCTTCGGAAGTAATTGTCCTGTGTTTTGGTGAATATCCTAATTGCGCTACCATAGTTTCTGCCAATACCCATACCGACCATGGGTTTTGACCGGTTATTAAATTGTTATCATGGCTAACCTTTTCAAGATACATGATACCTTCGTTAAACTCGGCTCCTTGAGCTATTAATTTATCTTGAAGCAAAAAGGGAAAAATAGATTCTGCGTCAGCGATTAGTAACAGTTCTTCCTTGTTGGTAAAGCCACTCACCTGCTTATTTCTTAAGAACGGTTGTCCATCTTCTAAAGTAACATTTACCAATGCCGCAGGTCCATGACAAACAGCACCAATTACTTTGTCATTTTTATGGAAATTTCGAATTAGTTCGTGTATATATTTGTTATCTGGGAAATCAAACATCGCTCCCTTCCCTCCAACAAAATAAACAGCTCTGTAGTCATTAGGAGCTACATCTTTTAAAGGCAGCGTATTATTGGCTTTGTATTGTGCAGTTGAATCATTTAAAAATGCGTAATCGAAAACGCCCATATCATCATCATCCAATACTACAGGGGGTTTACCTCCCTGAGGACTTGCGATATCTACATCAAACCCATTAGCTTTAAATACATAATAGGCTCTCGCTAATTCTGTAAGTTCGTATCCTGTGCCTTTTCCACTACTGCCCAAGGAATCTGTGCTCGTTACTACTGCGAGTATTTTACCCCGATGAGAAGGCACGTCTTTGGCGATATACGGAATATCGTCTACTTTGCTATTGATTACAGTTGCATTTTCTGCCGGTAACAAACTTGCTATATAAAAGCCTATTATAACGAGCAAAGTGACAATTATGGATAGACTCATTAACATCCATTTTAAAATTCGATATTTTTTAAACATAATTTCTTTATTTAGTTGATTTCGATCAAAGTTTAGACTTGACTTTGTGTGTTTAATGTCAAGAGAAAAGTTTGAGAAGAATTGATTAGTATTTAAGGAGTAAAAAATTAAAGCCAATTAAAGCCTAATCCTACATTAACTGTCACAGCATCTCTATGCATTTCGTTTTCTAAAAATGCCCTTCCCAAAACTAAATTAGACTGAATATTTAGTGCAAAATTCTTCTTTTTATAAATTTCGTACCCTGTGCTCGCCATAACGGCACATCCAAAATTCCAATCATCATTAACATGAACTTGAATATCGTAGAGTGCGGGCGAATCTATTGCTAAACCAATACCACCGTGAATCCACCACCGATCTTTCACCCAATAATGCAACGACGGAATAAAACCTCCGAAATGTCTGTCGTTCTCCTGAAATTCGTATATCATTCCCGGCATAGAGACTGTAACGGCGAGCTTTTCATTTAACATATAACCCAACTTTAAATCTGGAAAAGTAAGCGCACCTTGAGACTTTTTAAAAGTTTGAATACCAGCACTATCTTCTACACTAATAATACCACCACCTACTGAAAATTCGATGATAAAACCTTCACGTTTTGAGGTGTTTTCTGTGTGGTTTTGTCCAAATGTTATGGTAGATAGTAACATACTTATAACTCCCACCATTATTAAATTGAATTTTTTTAAAATTGAAATCATAACTCTTCGTTTATTGATTGTTCGTTATTTAATTGATCTTATTATTTTAAAGTCTTATTCCTATATAGATATTAGGTTCAAAAAGGAAATAGGATTTCCATCTATTGTCCAATTGTTTAAATGCATCAGGGGTGTTGGTATCGATCAGCCAATTCTGACAATGAATTTGAGGTTCCACAAAAATTCGTTTCTTTTTACCAAAAGCTATGTGGTAACCTATATGATATGAGGTGTACAGTTTAAAACCATTCGTAATTTTCTTTTTATTTATGTCTGAATAAGTTTTGTATTGTGGTAAAACTTCAAATGAAGCAAATAATCCCTTCCAAAGCATTCGTTGATACGATATTCCAATTCCTGTTTCGCGAAGATACCCGGGATAAAATTCAGTTTCAGAATCTATTTTGTCCTTTAATCCATCCCACCACTGAATTCCCATAGGTTGAAACAATCTCCAGGTGGCGAATTTTAAACCAACGATATTTTTCGAATCTAATTCACGTTTTACGTGAAATTCAATGTGTTGCGTATTGGTTCTTTCTCCTCCTTTACCGATATTACCCAAGATGATCGCAGGGAAACTAACTCTGTATTTTAGATCTGAATCATAATTTGTAATTGATTCCTTATTACTCTGTGCCAAAACATTTAGAGTACAAAGTGTTAAACCGATGATTAATAATTTTTTCATTTTAATGTGATTTAATTGTTCGTTAATTGATTGATTGATGATTAATTTGATGAAGCAAAGAAACGCCATAAGTAAAAGGGCATCGTCCTGAATTATGATTCCGAACCTTTTTGATATTTAGTACTAAATCGGTTTTCAAGGGTATAAGCATTCTCAATTTATAGCAATAAAAAAGGCTTAACATGTTTAGTGTTAAGCCAGATTAGACCGTGTAAATTTTTGTTTTTAAAACAATTCTTCCGGATGTGAAGTAAGTTTCTCTAAGTTCTGTGTGATTTTCTCAATATCCCAATCCCACCACTGTAGTTGTAATAGTTTTATAATAATTTCTTCTGAAAAACGCTTTTTAATAGGAATTGCAGGATTACCACCAACAATGGTGTAAGGCTCTATATTCTTTGTAACTACCGACTTTGTGGCAATAATGGCGCCATCACCTATATGAACCCCTGGCATAATGGTTGCTCCCTGACCAATCCACACGTCGTTCCCAATTACTGTATTCCCTTTAGATGGATAACTCTTATCTTTCATCGCATATTGCCAAGTACCTCCAAATATGGCGAAAGGATAAGCTGTTGTGGCTTCCGTTAGATGATTGCCTCCGTTCATAATAAAATTAACATCAGAGGCGATCATGCAAAACTTTCCTATAATGAGTTTGTCTCCAATAAAATCGAAATGGTATTTTACATTTTTTTCGAAGTTGGCAACATCTTCAAAATCATCATAATATGTAAAATCACCAACAATTATATTAGGATTATTAATGTAGTTTTTTAAAAAACAAAGGTTCTTATAATTCGGTAAAGGGAAAGTGGTATTCGGATTGGGAGATTTCATAACGATTGTTTTTGTTTTGATGCCTTAAATAATACGATAGCCAAATATAAAGTTAATACAGCCTGTATTTTTTCTATATTCGTTTCTGCCAGAAGGTTTCCAATAGTATTTAAGATAAAAAAGACAGCGAATATAAGTAGTATTCTTTTTATGGTTTTATCCTTAAAGAAAGGTTTTACGATCCGGTTTTTCATCGCTAAGACGACTCCCAAGAACGACATGATTAAAAAGGCTATCCCTTCAAAAATTAAAATTGTCTCAATTGATCTTATTTTACCGCCCCAAACAATATTAAAAGGTATTATTTGAAGTATAATGAACAAGTGAAATATTCCGTAGCAAAAAACAATAGCCAGAGAAGTTTTATCTGAAGTTTTCATTTTTAGACTATTTAAGTTTTTTAACTTGTTCTCTATAATAAACCTCTAAATGGTGATTACCATAAGTTGGTGAAATATTGTCCTCTGCCATTAAAGTAAGAAAAAACTCGATGGGCCCATACGTTTTAACAGATGTAAAGTTCCTTAAACCCCAAAGCGTTAGTTTTCTTAAACAATCGGGTAAGTGAACAATTCTTGTCGGCTTATTTAAAGTAGTTAAAGCCAGTTCACTAATCTCGTTAAGACTTAAAATATCGGGGCCTCCAATAGTGAGTTCTTTGTTGTAAACTTCTAATTTCCCTACAATTGTCCTTGCTAAGTCCTCACCGTGAATAGGGTTAAATTTTTGATTTCCTGACCCGAATAAATAAACACGACCCGATTTGGCCATTTTTAAAAAGTCTTTCATATCTGAAAAAAAACCATTCGGTCTTACGATAGTATAGTTTAATCCGGAAGATTTTAAAGCATCTGCAAACTTTTCCTTGGCCTCGAAAATCTTTAAGCTTCGGTATTTATCTCCATTAATAGCAGATACATAAACAAAGTGATTTACACCGGCCTTTTTAGCTTCTTTAAGTAAATTCATATTGGCTTGATAATCTACCTCCATATAGGTTAACCCTTCCTTTTGTCTTGTAATACCTATGGTTGAAATAACGGTGTCAATACCTTTACAAATATCTCGTATGGATTCTGGATCGGTTACCTCGGCTTGTTTTATCTCTAAATAATTTTCATTGCTGTGTGGCAATTTTTCGGGATTGCGTGCAATAGCAATGACCTGATTTTGCTTTTCAATGAGAACATTTAACAAATAACCTCCCAAATAACCTGTAGCGCCTGCCAATAGTACGTTAGTATGTTTCATTGCCGATAGATTTATAAAATTTTATTGTTTGAACTCGTTTGTTAATAATTCTTCTATAATAGTGTTACGTTGAGTACCGGTATCATCTTGTGTATTACTTAATAACACTATTGTAGCATCATCTCCTGGTATAAAACCAATCATACTCCAATAACCATTAATATCGCCACCATGCCAGTGCATTGTTGTGTTACCTTCCTGTGTTGTAAACCATCCTAATCCGAAATCAACATATCCACTGGGTACATTGTGAGCAAATATTTCAGATTTTTCGGTCTCAGTGAACCAATCTGTTTTCACGGCGTTTGTCCAGATTTCCATGTCTTTTGGAGTACTGCTAAAATCACCTACCCCAAATGCAATGGGCATTGGATAAGTACTATTAGCGCTACCGTTTTTATAGCCTTCAGCGTGAGTATTGGAATCAATCACATTGGCACCTTTATAGGTATCCATCATTCCTAATGGAGTAAATATTTTCTGCTGAATATACTCGTGGTAATTTGTTTGTGACAGTTCTTGAACTAATAATGCCGCGATTAGAAAATTTGAGTTACTATACTGTTTATTAGAACCCGGCGTAAAGTTGAGTCCGTTGCCAGAAATCATTTCTGTAATAACTTCATATATATCTTCTTCATCTAAGTTTTCGCCTTGTTCGTAGGCCTCTTCAACAAGAAACTGATAATCGGGAATCCCCGATTGATGCGATAATAACTGTGCAAGGGTAATTTGGTCTCCCTGTGGAAATTCGGAGTCAAATTCAGCCAGCGTCTGATCAAAACTACTAATTAAACCATCACGTTTTAATTGTACGATCGCGGCCGCAGTTAAGGTCTTTGTAACTGAACCAATACGATAAGCAAGATTAATGTCTTGAGCCAACGCTGTACTTTCGTTTGCTAATCCGAAACCCCGACGCACCAAGTCGTTTCCATTTTTAGTTACAATGGCATAGCCTTGAAAATTAATTTCGGATAACAAATTTTGAACAGTTGTATAGTGCCTAGCCGGTAAACTACTATCATCATCTTCTGAACATGAAGATATTATTACTGTCGTACATAGTAAAAGAGTTATAATAAAATGGCTGACTGTTCTTTTACCGAAAATCGATTTGTTTCTTTTAGGTGATTGATTAAGTGGTTTCATTACTGTTCGTTTTTAGATTGATATTTAATTATTTGAAAGTGCAAATTTGAGGCGAAAGACCGCTTCAGTCGTCCGAAATTATAATTTCGAACGTTCGGAATTATGATCATAGCTATTCAATGTAAGATTAATTCTCACCGAGAAAGGGAGTCGGAAATCATTCCGAAGAACTATTCAGAAGTAATTGAATAAGGAGAAATAAATAACCGGAAAAGAGCTAATTGGTATTGGATTTTACCCACTGACTGGGAGTATTTCCCTCTACTTTTTTGAAGTAGTTATTAAAAACACTTTTAGAATTAAACCCACTGTCATACGCTAAACCTAAAATAGTGATATGCTGGAACTTTGGATCTAACGCCATAGTTTTAAAATGGTTTAAACGATATTGATTAATAAAATCATTAAAGTTTTTTTTGAAACTGAAATTGAGCAACCAGGACAAATGATTGGCGTGGAGATCGATTTTTTCGGCGAGCATTCGTAAGGAAAGAGAAGTATCTAAAAACAACTGCTCCTCTTCCATCACTTTTAACACAAGTGATTTATAATGTTTTTCTTGTTCGGTAGAAAAGGGTTTCTTTACAACGATATCTTCTTTTGGTACATTTATGTTAGACAGTTTAAAAATAGTGTGCAAATAATCTTTAAATCTCTCTAGCTTATGTAATGGAGATAATAGCGGGTCTACTTTTAGCAAAGTCATTAAAGGTTCCTTATGTAAAATTCCTTGTTCTATTATATCCAACGCCTTATTGTGATCATTGGTAAGTGTATAAATATAAATTAAAAAGAAACTTACCCGTTCCCGACTATCAGTTTTCAATAAAGGCAATAACAGTTTTAAATTCGTTTCTACTTTTTCACTTTCGTTTAGTATACAAAAAGCAATGGTGGTCATTATTAACCGTTCAATCTTGGCACCCTCAATTTCAGGAATACTATTAGCAACCTCTATAATTTGATTTGGTTTATTTTGTAAAGCCAGTGCCAAAGCGTAGATCCCATAACCCACCATAAATTGATCATTAATTTCGAAACATCTTTTAAAATATTTGGAAATACCTTCTGAATTCTTATTTACATAAGCATTATACGCCATAAAATAATTATTCAGATCATTTAATGGGTCTAGATTATATGCTTTTAATATATGATAATTGGCATCCGAAAAATTGCCTTCCAGTATATACGTTATAAATAATTTTTGATGTGCATCAGAATAACCGGGTTTTAAGCTTAATGCCTTAAGTAAATGGGATGAGGCCTTCTTGAAGTCCCACTCTTTATTTAGGGCATCCCAGCCTAATGAGTGGTACACTTCGGGAAGGTTTGCGTTTAATTGGTGAGACTTTTTAAGATGAATCTCTCCCAGATCGAAAGCTTCTTTTACAGGCATTAGTCCCCCAGCCGCCATACTATTATATGCGTAGTGAATGTTTAAATGTGCCAAAGCAAAATTTGGAAACTCTTCGATGATACTTTTTAAAATTGCGATTCCTTTAAAAATAGATTCTTTATTAAACTGACTCGCTAGCTTTTTTGCCTTTAAAAAATTATGATAAGCATGAGATGAAATATTTGGATGCTCAACAAGTTGTTCATTTACCTCAAAGTGACCAAAGTTCTCTCTTATTTTATCGGCAATTAAAAGACTAATTTCATCTTGAAGCTCAAATATATCTGAAAGCTCTCTATCGAATATATTAGACCAAAAATAACCTCCATCCTTTGTATCAATTAATTGTGCGGAAATGCGAATTCTTTTCTTAAACACTCGAATACTTCCTTCTAAAACCGTTGCAACACCTAATTGTTTACCAATTTCCCGAATATCAATATCCTTTCCTTTAAAGGCGAACGATGAAGTTCTCGCAATTACTTTAAGTTGATCGATCTTTGTTAGTGCATTTATAATTTCTTCGGTAATACCATCACAAAAATAGTCGTTATCACTATCATTGCTCATATTGACAAAGGGTAAGACGGCGATAGACTTTTGGTAGATCAAAGCTCTGATTTTAATTAAACAAATGTAGAAAAGTATGAAAACAAAAAAAAGACTTAAGAAAATGAGCTCTATTATTGTTCGACATCTTAATTTTCACTTATAAAGCCGGACGATCTGTATTTAGTTAAAGTCATAACTCCTTGGCAAAACCTCGCTATAATTTTACTTAAATTCTCCATAAGCAATTAAGTTTACAATTCGTTTGTTATCAGCTTGGTTTTGAACATGTTTCGACTGTTCCAATAATATTGATTTTTTTAATGAAGGGAATATTTTGTTGGCTCGCCTAATCATTTTTTCGCCGGGGAACATCAAATCATTTTTTGCAGCTATTAAGGCGATAGGTGTTTTTATAGAATTAGCGTTCTCCGTATTTATTAAAGGTACAGGTGTGAAATCCATTTTAAAGTGAAGAAATACCTTAGCGAGAAATTTTACAGCAAAGTCATCTTTTTCACTGAATAAATCACTCAAAAAACCATCTACATAATTTAATTTCTTAGTTTTTATATAACGTTTCATCGGTATGAACACTTTAAATAAAGCTTTTAAAGGATTACCGTTTACTATATATGCCGGAGCAGTTAAAAACACTTCTTTTATATTAACATCTTTGAACTCTAATGCCTTCAGTATAATCAATCCACCAAATGAAAATCCAGCAAGAGTTACATTGTTTAACTCTAAAATATCTATCACTTCGTGTAACCACTTTCCATAATCATCATTTTTCATGGACAAACGTGTTTCTGCACTTTTATTGGGTTGTGCTAACACATCAACTGCAAAAACCTGAAAATGTGATTCTAATCCGGCATAGGTTTCCAGCGCGATTGGAGCGCAACCATTTGAACCATGAATTATAAGAATTGGTGGTTTTGAGGCATCTCCTGTCGAAATAACATTAGTCTTGCCGTAGGTAGTCTCAATACTCTGAGACTGATAGTTGATATTTAAATCGGCTAATTTTTGATCGTACAGGTCTAAGATTTCAAGTTTTCCTGCGTTCGACTTAAACAGTGGTTCCATTTTTTGCTTACAGATTTATTCTTGATATGATTTGCTATAAATCACCGGCATCTGTCCTTTCCATTGGGTCCATAAAGCATCATCATGGATCAAAACCGCCATAAAGTGAGCCACATTTATCCTACTTACCTTTCCGGCATTAAAAATAGCACTTCTGGTAGGCGAAGGATGTATTTCGTAGTCGCTTACCTCCTCTTCGTTTATTAAACCGTCCGGCCGTACCGCCACCCACTCTATCTCATTGTGGTGCTGACCAATTTGAGTGCGTAGGTAGTCTGCTGCTTTTTCATTATCTACATGAGGCGGTAATAACAAACGCAGCAGGCTTATAACACATTTTTGAGCAAAAGAAATTGGTTCGTTGAGATCGCGATTGCGATTTCCGGTGGTGTTCATTAACACAAACTTCACCCGGCTTTCCGGATTATTAGCGGTAATAGCATCGCACAATCTACGGGTTGCATCGGTTACCAGACGTCTAGGCTTGCCGTAAATGCCTTTAAAACTTAGATTATGTCCTAGACAGGAAGCAACGGCATCACACCCCGATACGATCTCCTTAATTTCCGGGTCACTTAAGTCTAACAATGCGGCTTCAATGATTTCCAGAGCACTATTTTCCTGCCACGATTTGGGTAACTTCTGAAGAGACCTTACAATTATTTTTACCTTGTGTTTTTGAATAAGTAGCTGCTCAACTAATTTGCTTCCCGTAGCGCCGCTCGCACCTACTACTAAAACTGTCATAATGATATATTTTGGTTAGCTATATCTATATGACGACACACACGCACATTTGTTTCACCTGCAGAGGGTTAATTCATCATTGGCGATATGTCTTAATGATCTCTAAAGCCGATTTATGTGGTCTTCCGGCGGCTTTTTCAAAATCTGATTCTATATGGTAGGCACCCTTTGAAATCCCTTCATATATACCTGCTATTATCGTTCCCATAAAATCTCCTAATTCCGATTTTCTTTCTTCCGCATAGGCTTCTACGGAAACCGACTTATAGACCAGGTTGGTTCCATAAACCTCATTAATATTTTCGGCGAGTTGTGCTTGCGTAATTGGTTTCCCCATCAAATTGTAGATCTTCCCGTTGTGCTTATCTTCTGTGAGCATTTTTGCATATGCATAGCCTAGTTCAGTTCTGCTTGTGTACCCACATTTGCCATTTCCTGCGCAATTTCTAATTTCACCCTCTTTAACATAGGTGTCGATATATTCGAGATCGGGTTCAATGTAAATTCCATTTCTGCCAATGGACCATTCCATTCCGGAATCCCGAACATCCTTTTCAGTTTGGCGATTGCTTTGTACTATGGGGCTAAAGGCATTGTTCTCCTCTGCTCCTATGATACTTGTGTAGACCATTTTTTTTACTCCATTCTGCTTTGCTGCTTCAATAACGTTACGATGTTGTTGAATGCGTTTTTCAGGCTTATCCATCCCGGAAACTAGTAAAACAGCCTCTACTCCACTTAATGCCTCGTTAAATTCTTCACGACTGTTATAATCTCCTTTTCTAACTTCGATCCCTAGATGCTTAGCGTTTTGAGGTGTACGTGCAATTCCTATAATATTTTCCTTTCCGAAGTCTTGTATTAATTGTTTAGCTATGGCAGAACCTAATTGTCCGCTAACCGATGTTACTGCTATTTTCATTTTTCTTATTATTTGGCATTTTTTAATGTTTCTAACTCTTTTTCAAGTGCTTCGGCTTTAGCTTTAAATTTCTCCATAGCTTTTTTAAGCTGACCAATTTTCTTAAAAGCTTCTTCATCTTGAACGGCGCGAAATGATTCTCTATCGCCTATTACTTTGTATTTTGCTTTAGCACCACAAGTTGGGCAGGTTTTTACGTCAGACATATTTAGTTTTTTAAATTATACAATGTTAAATTTTGACCAACGGGCCTTTCCGAAGAAAAACCACTTAAATAGACTAAGCAATTATCACTTCAATTTATTTCTTTAATTGCTGCCTAATATGTTCACTATCCCAATGGTTATCCATATGAACAAAACCACGTTTTAGATCTTCGTCTAATAATTTTTCCTGTTCTTCGAGTTCTTTTCGAGCTTTAAAAATATAATTGTCATCTCGTTTAGGCTCTTTTGCCAAACGTCTTAAGCCTTCTTCATCATATTTTATAAAGTTTTGAACTTGGGTATTAAGAGTATATTTTCGGAACCCCATTTTACTTAATACATCTTTTGCCAAGGTTAATGAGGTATCTAGGGTTTCACGATATATATTGGTAATACCCATATTTACCAGATCGTAGGCGTCGTACCTGTTTTTAGCGCGAATCATAAGTTCTACGTGAGGATATTTTTCCTTTACCAGCTTCGTAATTTTCTTGGTCACATCGGGATTATCAATTGCACAAATAAGTATTTTGGCATCGGCGATACCTGCCGATTCTAATAAATCCTGCCGTGTTGCGTCACCATAATATACCTCGAACCCCATTTTCCGAAGAAAATCAACACGGTTAGAATCCTGATCTAAAATAGTAGCTTCTACGCCATGTGATCTTAAAAATCGTCCCACTGTGCTTCCGAAATGACCAAAACCCACTAAGATTATTTTTTGCGACTTCGCAATATGATCCATAGGTCGGTGAATAGATTCTTTAGTACCTATTTTAGGTAAGATAAGACGTTCGTTTACCAAAGTAATAATGGGTGTAAACGCCATGGATAAAGCTGTTATCACTAGCATGATGTCCATTTGTTCCTGTTCTAATAAATTAAGTCCGAAGGCAAACGACAACAAAACAAACGCAAATTCACCAATTTGTGCCAACCCGAAGGTAAGCTGTAACTTCTGATCCAGTTTTAGTTTGAAAACCCGGGCAGTTACAAATAACACTAATGCTTTTAAGAATATTATAGCCAGTAGAATACCGCCAATAGTCAACGGACTTTTAGCGATAACGATAAAGTTTATTGAAGCACCAACCGCCATAAAAAACAATCCTAACAACAAATTTTTAAAGGGCTCCAAGGTACTTTCCAGTTCGTGTTTAAACTCACTATTGGACAGTACTACACCACCTAAAAAAGCTCCTAATGCCGGACTAAGCCCAACAAATTCCATAAGAAAGGAAATTCCGAAAACAATAAGAAAAGCGGCGGCAATTAACATTTCCCTCACGCCAATCTTAGATACTTTTCGTAGCATTGGCACTATTAGGTATCGACCGGCAACGATAATTAGCACTACGGAAAGAATAATAGCAAGCGTTTGAAAACCGATAGGTAAACTTTCAATTAAGGTCCCTGAACTATCATGACTGTCAGTAGTTACTGAATCTGAAGCTGTCGACAACAAAGGCAAAGCCCCTAACATAAAAATGACAATAATATCCTGAAAAAGTAAAATGGAAAATGCAGAACTACCAAAAGTAGTCTCCATCAATCCTTTTTCTTTTATGGTCTGTAAGGCAATTGCAGTTGAAGAAAGTGCGACTGCCATGGCAATAACTATAGAGACCTCTAAATCGAAACCCATTGCTGTAAAAAACAAATAGGTTAGTAAGATGGTAAGTCCAACCTGTATGCCTCCCATACCAAGGATCGATTTTCGCATGTTCCAGAAATTTTTTGGCTCAATTTCTAATCCGATCAAGAAAAGCATCATGACAACTCCATATTCGGCAAAATGCAGGATATCGTCTCCTTCTTCTCCTAAGAATCCAAGAACATAAGGTCCAATAAGTACACCCGCCAGCAAGTAGCCCAGAATAGAGCTTAAGCCTAAGCGCTTTGCGATAGACACGCATATAATTGCCCCTGCCAAAAAAACAATCGCTTCAAATAGTAAACTTCCGGTCATGTGCTCTTAATTTGTTAGTTGCGGAATATCATTTAAAAAAGAATACTGATCATAATTGTCAATAAAAAGATCTGCTTGTAACAAATCGATAAGCTTTCCGTAGTTGATTGTATAAATGTTCAGGTCTTCATCAGATAAGCTATGAGTCCCCATAACCGCAAAAGGCGGAAAATAATTCATTCTGCATAAGTTGGCGGTTTGTTCGAAGGGTCATAAAATTGTTTTACAGTAAAACTGTTATATCCTTCTGAACAGTAAACTTCTTTCGATCCTCCCGTTGTAATAACATTTAAGCAGATCTTATTTTGTAACGCACTCCCTTCCGGTCCATAAGCCCAATTAAATTCGAGTACAATATCTAACCATTGTTTCATTAATGGCGGACAACTATACCAATAAAATGGATGATGCCAAATTATGATGTCGTGTTGCTTTAATAATTCTTTTTCAGCGTTTATATCAATATGAAAATCTGGATATTGTTCATACAGATCATGAAAAGTTACATGTTCTTTATCCTTAACGTGATTGACCAGAGCCAAATTTGCTCTTGATTTTTCAAACTTGGGATGTGAAAACAGGATCAGTATTTTTTTCATCCGACTAATTTAACCAAAAAAGAGCAGTCCTAAATTGTATCAAGGATTGAATTTGTAGTAGCTAACAGATCGTTGATCTTTACTTCGTCATATGCCTCGGGATGCGCTTTAGCATAGTCTCCTCTATCGTTATCAAAGTATTGACCTGATCTATTTGAGTGAATATGATCCATCGCCAAAGAATGTAAGATATCAACTCCCTTTTCTGCCGGAGACCAATGCTGACCAAAGGTTTCTTTTACCATTTTAGTATTTAGCAAAGATCCGGGATTTACAGCTATGACAGTAATATCGGGTTCTTGTTGAGCTAAATGAAAACTCCACATGGTCAATGCTAACTTGCTTTGAGCGTATGTTTCACGTTCCGATTGTTGATTCATTCCTTTTAATGTCTCTTCGGAAACCGGTGTTTGTGCAGCAGAACTCAAATTGATAATTCTGGGCGCTTCCGAATTCCTGATAATAGGAAGGATCGCCGTTGTCAATAAATATGGAGCAAGATAATTTACAACCATTCTATAATCCAACCCCTTTGGTGTAAGCGTCTCTTTTGTTGTGTAAATACCGGCGTTGTTAATTAAAATATCAATTTTAGGCACTTCTTTCTTAATCTCTTCTGAAAATTTTTTAACGGCCTCCAAATCTGAAAAATCGGCCACAAACCCCTTTATGTTTTGGTTGTTTGAAGCTCTTTTAATTTCACTTACAACTTCATTTACCTTAGCCTCACTCCTACCGTGAAGAAAAACGCGATGCCCCTCTTTAGCTAATTTTAGCGCTGTTCCTTTTCCAATGCCATCTGTACTTCCTGTAATTAATATAGTTTTCATAATGTGGTTAACTTTTCCTTTATGTTTATATGAAATTCCGGTAAAACGTGTGTAGCGATTTGTTCTAATGTTTCGTCCATATTCATTGAATTGAAGCGTAAATTTAAAGCTAAATGATTCACGCCCATACTTCGTAGTTTATCCAAATAATCGATCAAATAATTAACCCCTAATTTAAAACCTAGCTGTATTGGATGTGGTTTTGCATTTGCGTCTTCCAACAAATCTAAATACATAGGTTGCATAAAGGGTTTATCAAATTCTTGTGTTTCGGCTACAAGTTCACGATACCGTCTAATGGTGTTACTCTGATTGTAGAGATCTCTTGGATAATTCATCCAACCATCTGCATTTTGTGCGTTCCATTCCAGAGATTGCCTGCTACTACCTGTCATCAACAACGGAATTTTATGTGCTGTTGGTTTGGGTAACATGTCGATAGCACCATGGAGATTTCCATAGTTTTCTGTATCAAATACCGGGAAATTACTCTGTACATTTCTGATATAATTAAAGGATTCTCGAAATAATTCTCCACGATTTTCATACGAAATTCCCATTGCCGGGTATTCATCATATCGATCTCCGGACGCTACACCCAGTAAGAGTCTTCCCTCGGAGAGATGATCTATACTTGTTGCTGATTTAGCCACGTGTAACGGATGATGTAGCGGTAAGGCAATACTCGAAATTCCTAAGGCAATCTTTGAAGTCTTTCCGGCTAAAAAACCTAAATAAGTAAATGGGTCAAAAGTTTGTCCGGCGTCCCCAAAGTTAGGCACATTAAATGGAATGTCTCTAAGCCAAATAGATTTAAAACCTAAATCTTCAACTTGTTGAACATACTTTACATGATCGCGCAAAGTGGGAACAGGACCTGTTGCATAACGTTCAATTGGCACCACTACCCCAATGCTTAATTCGTTTGGTCTAAAAACCGAATTATAGGCGTTGTTTATGTTTTCGAATAATCGCATTGGTTGTTTGACGAATAATTGTTAAAACTGAGAGCTGGTTATTTCAAATTCACCATTTGTTCTTACGTAAATAATAACTTCTTGGTCACCATTAACAGTTATATTGTGTGTCGAATTTTCAGCGGCTCCAAAATACGTTCCGGCATCTAAAGTCGATTTCGTGTTCTCTCCGGAAACCTGATGGGTTATATTCCCCTGAATGACGACTGCTCTAAAGTTCGGACTTAGATTTTTAATTTCACCATCAAAGCCGATTGGTAATTTTACGAGCGAAGCACGTAAAAGTCGGTTCTCATGATCTCCCCATAAAAAAGCCATTTGCACTTTGCTCTTTTTAGAAACCCAAGTAATATCATTAGCATTTAACCAAACAAGGTTGGTTTTATCTACATTTATCGGACGCTCACCATTATCAAAAGCTTCAGTAGTTGGTTGTACCAAATAAGGTCCCTCTTGAATATCCAAAAAAGCCATATTCTCCTCACCATCTGCTGCAGTAATATGTGCTTCTCCTGCCGGTTGTTGCCAGTATGACCCTGGTGGCAACCATTGCTTTTCAGCATTTTCATCATCATTGTGCAATAAGCCTTTAATCACCACACCACGATAAGTAATATTATGAATATGTGGAGGTGAAGAAAATCCTTTTTTAAATTTTACCAAAAAGCCTGCAGGTTCGTTCTTGGTACGATCTCCCCATAGTTTTCCGGCCGCCGGACTTTTATCTCCGCGTAAAGGATTTAACCAGCCCCATTCTATATTTTCGGCAGTTACTACTTCGTTTTCAGACTTAATATCATCTGTTACTGGTGTTTGAGCATTTACCTCAATTACTCCCAATAACAAAACAACCATTATAAACTTTTTCATAATTCTGATTTTTTGTTGGTGTTTATATTTCAGTGAATATTTCACTTTCCGGTAATCTGGATTTTGGTGTTTTTTCAGTTGAATTAAAATCCGATTCTGCTCGATATCCTATTGAAACAGCTACTAAAGCAGTAAAACCTTTTTCCCGTAATCCGAATTCTTCATCTAATGCTTTTACATCAATACCTTCCATTGGAGTAGCATCAATACCTAAGCTGGCTACACCCAACAAAAAACTTCCAATGTTAAGGTAAACTTGCTTTTCCATCCAATGTTGCAAATCCTTCAAATCGTATTTGTGTATTCCCGCAAACGTTTTAACCGCGCCTAAGAATCCATTTTTTATAACGTCATTTGGGAATCTTCCATCTTTATCTTCGGTATTAGCTATATGCTTGTAATAATCATCATTTGCGTCGGTTTTTACACAAAAAAGTACAACTGCCGAAGCATTAGTTACTTTAGGCTCATTAAATTGGAAGAAACCCTGTGTTCCCTTTGCCATGCGCTCTTTACCCTCTTTAGTTTCAGCAATAATAAAATGCCAAGGTTGAAGATTTACACTTGACGGACTCATACGTAGCAAGTTCTTAATTTGTTCCATATCTTCTTCAGATATTCTTCTTGAAGTCTCAAATTCTTTTGTTGTGTATCTCCAATCTAATATTTCTTTTAAACTCATTTTTTATTGATTTTTTATGTTTTTAAATTTAACTATCAAAAGTATAGTGACAAAAGTATGTATAGTGTTTAATACAGGCAATAACGGTCAAAAAGGATAGTACCCGCATTTGGAGGAAAATTTGCCCGGGACCTTAGTGTTTATAGTGGGTACGGGAAAATGTTAAATATACTATAAAAAGTATAGTTGTATAATTTAGTATAGTGTTATACCTTTGTATATTAATATAAATTTCGATTATGTATAAGTATAAAGGAAAAGAATACCCTTGTTGTGCAAGTCTCACTATGGGAGTTATTGGGGGAAAATGGAAAACGGTTATATTATTTCACTTGATCGAAGGCCCTTTACGCTATAATGAGTTACGGAAGGAAATGCCAACAGTTACCGAGCGCACTCTTAGCTTACAATTAAAAACGCTCGAAGAAGATGGAATCGTGAAGAGGAAAGTATATACCTCTAAGCCACCACTAAAAGTTGAATATTCTTTAACCGATCTAGGAAAAACATTAATTCCCGTAGTTAAATCGATTGCCGAATGGGGTGTTTTTGTTGTGGAAGAGAGAGAAATGTTAGTGAAATAAGTATTTTGTCATTTCATGATTTCTACCGATGATTGGGAATTGGTGAGATACCAAAAATGGTCCCAAAATAAAATTGAGACCAAATTCAGATTATTCTATTATATCTTTCAGAAGTAAGACTTTCTAATCGGCTTTTACCAACTCTATGGTTAAATGCGTTCCATTAGCAATACTTGTTATATTCGATGAACTTGATGCATCGGTAAAAACATACAATTGTTCGTAAGCATTAAAATGAATTAATTTAGTTACGGTCGCTGTTGCTTCATCTCCATTTCCTACAAACACATACGATGCAGAACCCGGCACAAAGTTAGAATTCCAACCTTTTGCCAGTTGAAATTTTACATTTGTATCTCCACCCCCTGATTTACGAATAGAAACAGCATAGGTAACTCGATAAATACCTCCGGTGATTATTTGTAGATTATTGGAATTCACATTCACATTATCGGAAATGGTTGTGTTACCAAAAGTAATTGGAGCCCATGGAGTTAACGATTGACTATTAGATGCATAAACATCTGCAAAAGCACTATCACTTAATTGTGGATAGGAAGCCCATGTTGCATTACCATTGGCATCTGAAGTTAATACTTTACCGGCACCTTGTGACCCATCTGCAATGTTAATCGTTCCGCTTTGTATTTTAATGTCGCCTTCAACTTTAATATTTCCTTTTACCTCTAGTTTTTCGCTGGGATTACTTGTGCCAATTCCAACCTTCGTAGCGCTCCAGGAACTAACAGCTAGATTATTTCCTAATATTAAAGTATTAGGATTGTTTGCTATAGAACCATCTCCTATAGCCAGTGTATTCTGCGCGCTGGCATTCGCATTATTTCCAATAGCCGAACTATTTTGTCCCGAAGCATAAGCGTTGGTTCCTAAGGCTACAGCATATTGTCCACTGGCTTTTGAAGCTGTTCCTAACGCCGTACTGTTTTCTCCTGTCGCTTCACTATTTGTTCCTATGGCTAATGTGTTATTATTTGTGGTAGCTTTTGAATTTACCCCTATGGCGGTAGCTTGAAAACTTGACGCCGTAGATGAATTACCTAAAGCTAAAGTACTATTGCTTGTAATTGCACGTGCATTGTAACCTAAGGCAGCCGACTGAAACCCGGATGCGACAGATGAAGGACCAACAGCCGTAGCTTGATTGCTCTGAGAAGCATTTGCATTAGTTCCTATAGCTACCGCATTGTTTTCATTTGCAACAGCTCCATACCCCAAGGCCATTCCACCATGTGGATCGAAAAGCACAAACTGATCGTTATTAACTTTGAATTTAAGAGAACTATAATTTGTTGTACCCAAGAATTTTGTGTTATCAACGCTATTTCCCTCTAACGACCATTTCTCGTTACTTCCTCCGGATCCTGAAGAATTACCGGAAACAGAATTCCATGTACTTCCGGTCCAAAAATAAAAGCCGGGAGATAGATCGGCTGTATTAGCCGTATTGTAAACTAATAGACTTTCTGCCGGATTTGTAATGGTTGTGTTATCTCCTGCACCACTTAATGCCACACGAGGAAATAATACACCGCGGTTGGTGGCAGATATATCAAGAATACTTGATTCATCTGGTGTCGTGGTATTAATACCAATTTGAGAAAAGCTTAAAGCCGTAATTAAAGAGAAAATGAGGGAAAAATAAGTAGTTTTCATTAATTTAATTTTGATTTGGGATGGCAAACATAGCACCACATTTCCATATCAAAATTTCTTTTCGACATAAGGCAAAATTAAATCGTTGAACAACACTATTTATCGTTTTATATTAAAAATATGTAAGATTTTACTTGTGAATATATATTGGAATTTTCTTTAAACTTGATTTACCCTCTATTTAACATACTGTTATACAGTTTTTTACATGTTTAAAAATTACAATTCAGACTTTGTAAGAAGAAATAATAAAACAATAGAGCCTATATAAAATACTGTAGTTTTGTTAGTTACCAAATTCCGAAGTGAAAATAAATGTAGAAACAGATACCCGACGAGGATATCTTTTATACGGAGAAAACTACAACGCAGAACGGTACATTAGTTCTCAAATATTAACTGAAAACTAATGTACCGTGCCAACTTGTAAAAATGTAGAAATTGAGAAGTTTTTATAGTTAGAATGATGTCCGTGTTGGTCTTTGTTAAATTAATCGTCTAACTTTTCCTGTAAAATGGCTAGTTTAGATTCGTTACCCATAAAACCATATATCCCCATTAGTTTTTTAGTCCATGTGTTATTTTGTGGCTTTGATCTTACGATGCTCTCCAAATAAGGAAGTACTTCAGAATAGAGTTTAATACGTTGCTGCTTTAACTCCTTATAACGATTTTCGTCGGCTTCAGACATTCCTAAACTGTTCATTTCATCACTTATAGCCACGTCTTCGTCTAAGAGTAACAGCGTTAAATTAGATTTGGCATTCATATGATCAGGTGCTATTGTCAATGCCTTTTTATAGAACATTTTTGCTCTCTCAATTTCATTATTCTGACCGCTGGAAACCCCAAAATTGTAGAATAAATTAGGGTCATTCGGACTTAAATGAGCAAGTTGATCCATAATATTCTGGTATTTCTCTTTTGCATCTAATTGTATATATAGATGTAAAGCCTGATTTAGTAAAGCATTATCACCAGAGGTTTTAGCCAGGGCTCTGTCAATGATCGCTTCAGCTTCATGTTGTTTGTTAAGCGGGATAGATGCCGAGGTAATTCCTCTTAATAATTCGGGCATCGTACTTCCCGTAGTAACTATTTCCGGATTTTTGTGTGTACCTAATTCTACTGCCTCATTTCTATCGGCTGCAGAAGCAAACGCCTCTTTCTTGTCAGATTTCTTATTCGTTGCTACGTATCTGATCTTGGCATTGGAATATCCCATGTTAAAAAGACGATTATAAGATTTAAAAGCATCGTTATACTCTTTTGCCAATAAATGACTTCTTGCTGCCTTTAAAAAATGAATGGTATCACCGGTAGATTGAAAAGCGATCATATAAAGTGTAGCTGCTTGAGAATAGTTCTTTTTCTTAAATTCAGCCAAAGCAACATTAGCCGATAACTGATTAAGGTTTAACTGAATGTGAGCTATTCTCTCCCGTAGCGAAGCACTCACATCGTAGTTATGCGCAAGTTTCAAAGAGTTGGAAATAGATTCAAGACCTTCCATGTCAAGATCCTTTTTTGCAAATTTTAATTCTGCTTCAACAACGTAATAGTGCGCTCTGGTTTCACTATCTGCCGCCGCAAAGATTCGCTTTGCCTGTTTTAAGTAGGAAGTTGCACTTGCAAGGTTTCCGGAGCTTACCGCATCCTGAGCCTTTTTAATCTCTTTCTTCTGTGCGTGTAACGATGGTATTGCCAATAACAATGCAACAAGAATGACTAGGTTTTTCATAGGGATATGATTAAATTCAACTCTTTTTAACTGTCTCTATCGAGTAAAAACATATTAAACTGTAGGTTTGTTCCTACCAAATATACAAATATTTATGAATTTTATCGGTTTTATATGCATTTAATCTATGTTTTTTGCGTTTTTATCCCTTTTAGCACTTTTAATCAGAAAGTCTTAAACCAGATTCAACAGCTCTAACTGTACTATCATCAATATATCTTTCTTGTTTTTCTTCGGAAACGAAAGCACAGAAAAATTCGATCAACACCTCTGAAGCATCTCGAATCTAAAAAACACCTTTAAGGAATTAATTTACTTCCGAAGGAAGTAACCATAACTTTGAGTTACAAAAACATTCGAAGGAGCATAGAAACACAATTAGCCATCTCTCCGTAGCACTTCCAAAGGAGAACTACGTAATACACTTCTAATATTGCTTAGTCCAATTGCCAATACGATTAAAGAGATCCCCGGTAGAAAGATCAGGAATGGAATACCTGAAGGGATAAAAGGTTCATTAAAAACGAATAATGCGAGTAAGAAACTACTTAGCAAGGCAAGGAGGATACCTACCAGACTTCCCAGAATACCTAAGAACAAATATTCGAGTGCCGATATTCGTAATATCTGAGTATTTTTTGCCCCCAGTGTTCTCAGTAGTACACTTTCCTTAATACGCTGGTATTTACTATTTCTAACAGACCCAATAAGCACAATAATTCCGGTAATGATACTAAAGAAGGCCATAAAATTAATGATCCATGAAACCTTGTCGATAATATCCTCTACGATCGTGTAAACTTGCCGAAGGTCTATTATTGTTACATTCGGAAATTTCTCAACTAGTTCTCGCTGCAAAGCAGCCGATCGTTCTTCGTTGGGAACATTTGTTGTTAACACATTAAACTGAGGCGCATTCTCGAGCACACCTTCAGGAAAAACAATGGAGAAGTTCAGTTGTATACGTCCCCAATCTACTTTTCTAATGCTTCCCACGGTAGTTTCCATAAGCACTCCCTGAACATTAAAAACAATAGGATCTCCAATTGTTACATTAGCATCGGTTGCCAGATTATCTGAAATCGAGATCTTTACAGCATCACCTTCCGTTTGAGTTGAGATCCACTCCCCTGCTACAATTTCTTCAGATGCAATAAGCGAATTGCGATAAGTAGTTCTGAATTCATGATTTAAAAGCCAACCTCTAACATTACTGGTACTATCCTGTCGTAACGTATTTACAAGCTCTCCGTTTATACTATGCATGCGCATAGTTACCAATGGGATATTGTCGATCACCTTGAAGTTATTAGCATTAAACGTCTCGGCGATCTCTGCTAACTGGTCACTCTGCACATCTAAAGTGATAAGGTTCGCATTTTCAGAAGTATCACCCACTTCCGTCTTAGAGAGTAAGATATCTTTCGTGAAATATAAAGTACTGATCAAGAATGTACCTAAACCAATAGCTACAACCAACACAACAGTTTGATTGTTGGGTCTAAACAAGTTTAAGACACTTTGTCTAATCGTAAATCCTGCTTTCTTCGGAAAATAACTTTTTAGAGCCTTCATTGATAAAACCGACACCCCGGTTAAAATAGCGAAAGTCAGTAAAACACCCCCAACAAAGGCTAGAGCAAAAAGGGCATCTTGAAGTAACCAAAACGAGAATAAAAACAGAAATATGAGAATAACTAACAACACAATAAACTGTGCATTTCGCGGCTTTTCTGAAGGGGTGACACCTATCCGTAAAACCTCTAAAGGTGACACATACCAAGTGCGAATTAAAGGTAACATCGCAAATAACACCGACATAAAAAGCCCTAACATAACTCCTATAATCAAAGGCTGTGCTGTAATATTAACTTCCACATCGAAGGGTAAGAACTCCTCTAAAATATAAGGAAAGAACTCCTGTAGTGCCACACCAATTCCCGATCCTATGATACCGCCAATTATGCCTATACCCGAGATCTGGATCAGATAAATTAAAAAACTCTGTCTGCGCGTAGCTCCCATACACTTTAAAATAGCTACCGCCTGTAATTTTTCTTTAACATATATGTTCACCGAACTGGCAATTCCAACACATCCTAAAAGCAAGGCAATGAAAGCTGCCAGGTTCAAAAACTTCCCTACATTGTCATAGCGTCTTCCCAAACGTCTACTGGTACTGGTATGCGTGTCAAGATCAAAATTTTCTGCCTCCAGCATAGGTTGTAGCCGTTTTTCCAACTCAACCAGATCAACAGTTGGATCTTTGTAAAAGAACTGATACTCTTTTCTACTGCCAAATTGTATTAGCTCAGTTTGTTCTATAAATCGATAAGGAATGATCACCGGTGGTGCTACCGAACTAGATATTGCAGTGCTCCCCGGAATAGCCTTTAACGCTCCCGAAATGGGTAAGGTCACCTCCCCTATTTTTATAGAATCTCCGGATTTGGCATTATATTGAAGCATTAATGTCGCATCTACCAAAACTCCACCGGATTCCTGATAATTTAAAGCCGCTTCGGGAGGTTGAGTCGTTATATTTCCATAAAACGGGAAATCGCCTTCCATTCCTCGTACCCGCACCAATTTGGTGCCTCCATTCTTCGGAAAAACGATCATAGAAACAAAATTTACCTCCGAAGCATCCGGACCTAACGAGTCAATTATTGCCTGTGCCCTCTCGTTTGGCAGTTGCTCGCTATCGATGATATAATCGGCACCCATTAGTGCCTTAGATTGTCGCTTTATATTGTTTTTTAGGTTTTCGCTAAACAATTGAATTGACACTACAGCCGCAATCCCCAATATTATGGAAGCCATAAATAACAACAGACGCACTCTGCTGGCTTTCGCATCACGCCACGCCATTCTAAAAAGCCAGAGAAAACTACTTTTAGATGTAAATATGGTTTTGTTCAAAATACGGAAGTAGGTTGGTTCGTAAATATCTTACCCCCTTTCAGCCTTAAGATCTGTTGCGTTCTATTGGCCAAATCCAGATCGTGTGAAATGATCACTAAGGTCGTTCCGGCATCTTTATTCAATTCGAATAATAACTGAATCACTTTCTCTCCGGTTTCTTCATCTAGATTGCCTGTGGGTTCATCGGCAAATAAAATAGAAGGGGTATTTGAAAATGCTCTTGCAAGCGCAACCCGCTGTTGCTCTCCCCCGGATAATTGCGAAGGATAATGATGTAATCTATCGTTTAAACCTACCTTCTCTAATAACGCCTTACTCTTTTTAGTAGCATCTTTCGCACCCTGAAGCTCCAAGGGTACACTTACGTTTTCAAGAGCCGTAAGGGTTGGGAGTAATTGGAAATTCTGAAAAATAAAACCCACTTCCTTATTGCGTAGTTGTGCACGTTCGTCTTCATTTAGTTTGTTCAGGTCAAAACGACATAATTCTACCGTTCCGGCATTGGGTCTATCTAAGCCCGCACACAAACCTAAAAGAGTTGTTTTGCCACTCCCTGAAGGACCTACAATAGAAAATGTCTGACCTTTTTCTACTTCAAAGGAAATATCCTTTAAGACCGTTAATTCTTTTGAACCGCTTTTATATGTTTTCTCCAGCCCGTTAATCTTTAATATCTTTGGCATATAAATTAAATTTTTCCACTACTTATGTTCAGCGATAAAATTATACATTCATTGTTAAATACCGGGCATTATATGGACCGGAAACTCATAAAGTTTTGTTATTTTCTGCTCCCATTGCTTTTGATTTCCTGCGGAAACAAAAAGGAAAACAAAGAAAATGTTGAAACAACCATAACCGCCCCTAGCGAAGTTCCTGCGACCGAAAGTTCGAATAACACCATTCTTTGTTTTGGGGATAGCATCACAGCCGGTTACGGACTAGATGACAGTAACGATGCGTATCCCGGGTTGCTTCAAAATAAGATCGATTCATTGAACCTAAATTATGTTGTTGTAAATTCGGGATTAAGCGGAGAAACTTCTGCCGGAGGTAGAAGTAGAATAAAATGGGTGCTTAACCAGGAAATTGATATTTTTCTTCTGGAACTAGGGGCTAACGACGGGTTACGAGGTGTTCCCTTGTCTGAAACCCGCGAAAATCTACAGGCAATTATTGATGCTGTCAAGGCCAAAGACCCTAACACCACAATAATCTTAGCCGGAATGGAATTACCCCCTAACATGGGAAAAGAATACACTTCCGAATTTCGATCAATTTACTCCGATCTCGCGAAAAAGAACGATCTGAAATTTATTCCCTTTATCTTAAAGGACGTAGGTGGTGTAGCCGATTTAAATCAGAGTGATGGTATACATCCCACAACCGAAGGCCAAAAGATCATTGCAAACACGGTTTGGGAAGTTCTGGCGCCTTTAGTGAAGTCGTGATGTACAAATCTGGATAATATGATGCACCTTCAGAAAAACGCATAAACTAAAACCATGTAGAACGATCTACACAGCTTCTGCACAGACAAAATCTAAAAAAAGCACTAATCTTTCCGAAGAAAAACAAAATTTACCAAATTTTGATACGCTCGCTCTCTGCTTTATAATTTGCTTCTCCTTCCTTTAGATCAAAGGCTTCGTAAAACGGAGTGAAATTCATTAACGGCCCATTTACCCGCCAAATTGGAGGTGAATGCGGATCTGTAGTCACATAATTACGTAAAAACTCATCCCGCATCTTAACGCGCCAAATGCGGGCGATAGATAAAAAGAAACGCTGATCTGGCGTGTACCCTCCTATCCTGGTCGTATCTTTACCTTGTTCGGTTAACTTAAAGGCATCGTATGCAATTGCTATTCCGCCATTATCTGCCGTATTTTCCCCTACCGTTAAGGCTCCTTTTAAAGGAACGCTATCCAAAACAGTAAAGGCACTATATTGATCAATGATCTGTTGTGTTTTAGCTTCAAATTTCGTGTAATCCTCTTCTGTCCACCAGTTAGAAACATTTCCGTTTTTATCGTATTGAGCTCCCTGGTCGTCGAACGCATGCGTATATTCATGTCCTATCACCATTCCAATTCCGCCATAATTAACGGCATCGTCTGCATATAGATCAAAATAAGGAGATTGGAGAATTCCTGCAGGAAATACAATTTCGTTTAATGCCGGATTGTAATATGCGGTAACCGTAGATGGTGTAGTATGCCACTCGTCTCGATTAGGAGCCTTGTTGAGACGATCGAGTCTGTATTCATAATCATTTTGACGCAAAGCGACCACGTTCTCAAAAAACTTAGACCGGTCAATTTCTACATCATAGTTTCTCCAAACATCGGGATATCCTATCTTTTTATTGATAGCATAGAGCTTGTCTTTTGCTTTTACTTTGGTGCTGTCGCTCATCCAGTCCAACCGTTCAATTCTCTTTTCTAATGTCTTCTGAAAATTGTTAACTAACTCTAAAGCACGCTTTTTCGCATCTTCATTAAAGTATCGCTTTACGTATAACTGACCAAGTGCAAAACCTATTTGCTGATCCACTCTCCGGGTCATTAACTTTTCTCTCGCTTGTTGTTCCGTTTGTCCGGAAAGCACTTTTGAATACTCAAACGCTGCATTCTGAAACGGAGTACTAAGTATCCCATCGTGCGAACTTATCGAATTAGCCTTTAAATAAAGCTTCCAATCTGATAATGGTATTTTAGGCAGCATTGAGTTTAAGGTTTCGTAATAAGCCGGCTGACCAACATCAACCGAATCGACATCGGCTCCTAAATTTTCGAGCATAGTTTCCCAACCAATATTTTGCTGAGTTTTATTTAAATTAGCTACCGAAAGTTTATGATAATTCTCCTTGATCACCCTTCTTTCAACTCTTGTCTTATGAGATTTAGCCAATTCCTTTTCAATATTGAAGACGGTTTCAGCTTTAGCGGCCGGATCTTCTTCGTCGATTAGCTTAAAGATGGTGGTAAGATATGTTTTATAAGCCTCCTGTATCTTAAGTACTGAAGGGTCTTCACCAAAATAATAATCACGATCGGGCAAATTTAAACCGGTTTGCCTAAAGTGAAGAATATTGACGGTGCTGTTTTTCTGATCGGGTGAGACATAGGGTCCGATAAGCGAATAATCTCCTGATCGAATCTGAGTCGCAACAAACGCCATCATTGAAGGAAGATTCTCAATGGATTCTATTCTTTCAAGAATAGGCATAATGGGTGTGGCGCCACGTTCATTGATCTTAATTGTATCCATTCCTGAAGCATAAAAATCGCCTACTTGTTGCTCTATACTACCTTTTGGGTGATCTACTGCTGAAACTTCCTTTAAAATATTCTGTAACAGCTCCTGTTGTGGGATATTCAAAAAACGGTAAGACCCTACCCCTACCTGGTCATCGGCAATAACAGCATTATCGTACCAGGTTTTATTAACGTGATTAAAAAAGTCGTCTCCCGGTTTTATCGATTCAGAAATACCATCAAATACAACGGTTTTATCTTCTGCGAGATGCTCATGGTCATGCGATTCATTTTTACAGGATGCCAAGAGACACAGTGTTACAGTAAGGTAAGTAAGAAATTTCATAAGATTGTTAGTTTTCTCAAAGATAGGAATAATTTGTAGTTGGAATACGAAGCTGAATTTTCAGATTTTAGAGATTCTTTTTATTTCGAACAGGCAAAAATCAAATTCAATCATATACTTCTAATTTACATTAAATTTAGACCACTTCCGAAGTATAAAACACATAATTTCAGCACTTAAAGCTTGGAGAAATCTGGTGATTTTTGCACCGAAAAGAATATAGCTAATTCTCTTCAATTAACACCGCATTAACAATTTTTATACATTTTATCGATGTTATTTGCATTTTGTGGGATTTATTTGTAACATTGACACCAATTAGCATAACGCCCCCGAACTTAATTTTAATTATTATGACTAAGAAATTGACATTCCCCGCACTTACCATTCTCTTTTTATTGGTAACTCAAATTTCATTTGCACAAAAGGATTCAGAAGAACAGACAATCATTAGTGGAGATATTAGTATCGAAAAATACCACGATCGTGATGAATTAGAAAAAATGAATAAGGGTAAACTTCTTGAATTATACAATATGCGTATTGAGATAATCATCAAGATTCTCCCTAATATTGCGTTTGCCACAAAACCCGGTGTCACCATGTCGGCACTAGGTATTCCGGACACAAAAGATCACCGGAAAGCTTTAGCCGAAAACATTGAAGCTACCACCACTTATTTTGAGAATACGATAGAGTTTCAGAAACTGATCTTACCCTACTCAGATAAGTCGAGCTTAGTTGCAGCTATCCTCTTTTATGAGGAAACTCTTAAAGCGTTACACACCTTTAACGAGTTTAATTAAATAGAGCTACCCCCAAGGTTTTTAATTAGCCATTTGTATTTTTCTTCGGAATAATTTGCACTTTTAATTTAAAGTGTTGCTTTTTTTTGCAACCAAATCTGAATAAGAAGGCAAATTGTATCAGTTAATTAACTGAATACTAGTTGGTTTAATTAATTCCCATCCGGAAAATTTATACAACCTCTATCCCTTGTCCCAATATCCCCAAACGCGACAAATTCCCCTAGCTCTTTGTTTATTTTTAACAAAATTGACGCCCTATTTTGTTAAAAAATGCATTTTAACGAGTAATATCGCTTTTAAACGATGTATTTCGTCGAATATATTTGCTGTTCATGGAATATTTATATATGTTTGGTTCTATAAACAGTTAGCTTATAACCAAAAATTACAATAAGATGATTAAAACCAGCCCCCTTACTTTAGTCGTATGTCTGCTATTGTTCAATATTACCTATGCCCAACAGGAAAAAGGAATCATTGGTTCCGAAAACTGGTTGCGGTACTGGACAGAGTTTAGACCTGCACAAAACGAATATGAAGAACCTACCCAGATTTTAACGGGTACTATTTCTGATGACATAACCCTCAATAAAAGAGAGACCTACCTCCTATTGGGTGACGTATTTGTAACAGACAGTACTACACTTACTATAGAAAGCGGTACCGTTATTCTTGCCGATCACAAATCGAAAGCCTCGTTAACGATCGCCAAAGGAGCTACTATAATAGCTCAGGGAACTCAAACCGATCCTATCGTATTTACCTCTAACCGCGATCTACCTAAAAAAGGAGATTGGGGCGGATTATTTATTCTGGGTAATGCACCTGTTAACAAAATTGGTGATCAATGGAGTTTAAACTACGGATTATCAACCACATCGCCAAAAAGCATTCTGTATGGAGGTGACGAGCCGGAGAGTTCTTCAGGGATTCTTAAATATGTGCGTATTGAATACGCCGGAAAACGAACGCGAGACTATGGTTACTATAACTCTCTTACATTAGCGGGAATAGGAAACAATACTTTAATTGAAAACGTTATGGTTAGTTATAGCGCCGGAAACTCGTTTTACGTTGAAGGAGGGAATGTTCAGTTATCAAAACTAGTTTCATATAGATCCAGTCAGAACGATTTTAAATTCGATTACGGAGCACAAAGCACCATACAAAATTCAATTGCTGTTAGATCCCCTTATGTTTCGGGTCCTGGAGGCGCAAGTAGCATGTATGTATCATCATATAGCGATTTCTCCCAGATCGATATCACCAAAAAGCATACTTTGGTAGATGCTAGGAACCTGACTTTACTCAACCTTAGTGAGGATATTAATGCCGATATCAATGTTGGTTTGGTAAAAGAAGCTCTATATATTGCAAAAGATGCTTCACTCTCAATGGACCAAAGCGTATTGTCCGGATTTAATCCGGCCGTTATTCTTGATGAGCAAATTAAAGTTAATAACGATAACCTTCAGAAGATAAAGTTCACACGAATGTACTTTAACAATTCCAGAGGGAATATATATACCGAAAACGTTTCGAATAATGAAGATTTGGAGAACTGGTATGGAAATAGTTCATTTCAAAATGTTTATTCAAAGGGTTCAGATTCAGAAACCTTTATTGATCCAAACAACATCAAGGATCCGGATTTCCGACTTCGTATCAACAAAATCATAGCCCTTAATGATCCGGAACAAGAATAAAATGACCCAAAGCTAAACTTCCAGTACGTTTTACCGAAAGTTTAGTAATCATATAACTAATAAACAGTTGATTAACGTATTAAAGCCCCAAAACAATACTGGATGCACAAAACTACTAAACGAAGATTTTGCTATTACCTAATAGGACTTATATTCTTTGCCTTCGCTACGAAGGTTGAGGCTCAGGTTGTTATTGGTGCTCCTAGCTTACAGTTTACGCAAGCTTGTGCCAGCGAAACCTTTAATACTTTTCAAATTTCATTTGTGTTTTCACCCGAAAGTGCCTTAAATTCAGATAATCAATTTGTAGTTGAGCTGTCTAATGCAACTGGTGATTTTTCTAACGCTACCACAGTATTTACCTCTGCTCCAGGAGCAGTAACTATCTCCCCAGCCATTCTAAATTTTTCTTTACCCACCACTACCGCAGGTGAAGGATATAAGGTAAGAGTTAAGAGTACCAGTCCGGCAGCGACAAGTTCCCCTTCTCCTTCCTTTCCGGCGTATTATAAGCTACATGACAGTCCGTTCACCATTAACAACTTAGTACAGTCCGGGTCCTATTGTCCGGGTGGAAGTTATATGTTAACGATCGATAACCCCGGAATGGGCGGTGGTATTTCACCCCTTAATTTTCCTACGTTAACGTTCAATTGGTACAAAGAGACCGGGCCTACGACTTCAGTTTTTATTTCGGAAGGACTTTCTCTTACGGTTTCTTCGGAAGGAACCTACTTTGCGGAAACAAACTACGGAACCTGTACGTCAAATTCGTACTCAAATCGAGTTTCCGTAACTGAAGCAACCACGGGACAAACCGCAACAACAACCATTGTTTCCAGTTTAGGAAATCCTTATTGCTCCACTGAAGGTCCTACCACCCTAAGTACAACTGCGGGCGATAGTTATATCTGGTATAAAGAAGGAAGTGTAATACAAGGAGCCAATAGCATGACCTATATCACTAACGAAGCAGGTAATTATTCGGTTGAGGTAATATCGGGAAGTTGTACCGCCATAGCCACGATCGCATTAGAAACTGAAGACTTAATGAGTTCTATTGACGTTCCTGCCGTCAATATGATGGAAGCGGGAGAAACTTTGGTGGTAACAATTACGACGACAGCTTTAGATCCAAGTTTTGAATGGTACCTAAATGAAGAGCTTATAGCGGGAGCGAATTCAAATAGCTATAACGCAACTCAATTTGGAAATTACAGAGTGATCGTAAGTCAGAATTCCGGTTGTCAAACATCGGATGAATTTCTTTTTGAAATTCGTGAACAGATCGATCCGTTTCCTGAAGTCGCAAACATTCCTAATATAGTTAGCCCTAATGGTGACGGGATTAACGATACATGGATCATCCCAACACAATACGTAAGTGGATCGAATACACAGGTAACTATTTACTCCAGTCAGGGTGAAGTAGTTCATAAAACAAACGATTATCAAAACGATTGGCCGCAAGACCAACCCAATTTAGGCAGTGTAAACAACGTCTACTATTATATTTTGGAATCGCCCGATCAAGAAATTAAAAAAGGAACAATAACCCTAATTAAATAGTGAAATCTCTAATACTAACCATATTGTTATTTTTCTTAGCTACCCAACTCATCTATTCGCAAGAAGATGACGGAGTGGTTGGTCTGGAGCTTCCTATGCGAAATTCCTTGACTTTTAACAGGTTCGTTCTTAACCCTACTTTTAGTTTTGTAAGAGAACAAAACAAATACATCACACTTTATAACAAGAGTGAAATGCTTCAGGTGGAAGATGCTCCACAAACCTATTTCGCTAGTTTTTCGGGAAGATTACAGGAAAATATTGGTGTTGGAATCGGATTTTTTCAGCAAAACTATGGGGTCTTAACTTCCTTTGGCGGAATAGTCAACTTTGCCTATAACGCTGCATTAGCACGAGAGAGCAACTTAACTTTAGGTCTTAATGTTGGAGCATACAAAAGTGGTGTTAATAGCGGAAAGGTAGTTACCAACTTCCCCGACCCTTCTCTAGATAATATTCCTTCTAACTTTCTTCTTACTGTGAGTCCGGGAATTAACTATGGAAGTGGTTTTATGGACTTTGGAGTTTCGGTAAACAATCTCGTAGCCTATAACTTTAATACTTCCAAGTTAATTGAGGAAAATCCGAAACAAGGCATTCAAGGACATATCATGTACACCGGGTATTTAGGCGGGTATGGTTTTTTTGAAGACAGTAAATTCTCGGCGCTTGGTCGTGCAGAATTCAGAAAAGATAATTCTATTTTCTCCGGAAATATGATGCTTACTGTGCCAAAAGGATTTTGGATACAAGGGGGTTACAATACGCTTTATGGCGCTACCGGTGGTATAGGATTAAACATAACTACGCAGATTGCAATAGAATATAACTACGAAAAGGCGCTTGGCGGACTAGCAGATTTTGGCTCATCACATGAAATAACCCTTGCCTTTAAGTTTAAAAATAATAATTACTTCGAAGTTGGAAATGATGATGAGATCGCCGGACTTATTTCTTTTGAGAAAAAACGCAAACCTACTAATAACAAGCCAAAAGTTGCGACACAAACTCCAGAACCTACGCCGGAACCGGAAGAACTCCCTGAATTAGAAAATATTGGTAAGTCGGAAGCACAAATAAAATTTGAAGCCGATAAATTAGCGAAGTCTGAAGAACAAGCGAATGAAAAAACCGAAACTGATGCTTTAGCAAAAGCGCAAGAACAAGCAAGATTAAAAGCTGAAGCAGATGCCTTGGCAAAAGCTGAAGAGCAAGCGAGATTAAAAGCTGAAGCAGAAGCTCTGGCAAAAGCCGAAGAGCAAGCGAGATTGAAAGCTGAAGCAGATGCATTAGCGAAAGCTGAAGAGGAAGCAAGATTAAAGGCAGAAGCAGATGCATTAGCGAAAGCTGAAGAGGAAGCAAGATTAAAAGCAGAAGCAGATGCATTAGCGAAAGCCGAAGAGGAAGTAAGATTAAAGGCAGAAGCAGATGCATTAGCGAAAGCCGAAGAGGAAGCAAGATTGAAGGCAGAAGCAGATGCCTTGGCAGTTGCAGAACCGGAGACCGAAGCAATTTCCGAAGAAAAAGAAGAAGAAAATATTAAACCAACAGATGATATTGGTCAAACAATCCAATCTATAGTTGAAGAATCTCAGGATTCTAAACAGGAACAGATTCAGTTAATAAACCAATTAACTAGTGCTGTTGCCATTAAGGACACCGATCTTAAAGACTTAAAACGTGAAAATGATCTAAGTGAACAAGGTGTTTTTGTAGCGCCTAAACCTTTTAAGAGTATTTCAGAAGAGAATAATGCAATTGAAATGTTATTAATCAACCTTGATGAGGTGGTGATCACACAAAGAAAAAAGATAAATAGGTTAGAAGCATTATTACAAGAAAGAGTGCAGCTAGTTAACGATCCTGATGATGAAATAAACAAGTATTACGCTCAGGCGATCGCCGAACTTAAGGCAAAACAAGAAGAAACTGTTAGATCACGTGAGACTTTAGTTTCCTCCTTAGAAGCAATTACTATAGCAACAGAGTTTGAGCGTAAGAGAAGAATAAAGCGTGCAGGTTTCAATAATGAGCAGGACAGACTTCGTCAGGATATGGCCAGACTTTCAGTTTTAAAGGAAACTACAGAACGAAGCAGCACACCATTAAACGTTTCAGATTTTGATTTTGGAGAAGACAGAAGTAATAATATCCAGATCCTGAAAAATGTAGAAAATACAGAAAATGGTTATTATCTGATACTTGCCGTTCATAGCGATACCGAAAAAAGAGATGATTTTGTTAGAAAAGTAATCGCATCAGGTAATGATAATGTGAATTACTTCTACAATGTAAATACGAGTAAATATTATATATATCAAACTAAGGTAGATTCCATTAATGAAGCTAATGATGCTTTAAAAACAAAAGGAAGCGAACCTTACACAGAAAAATTATCAATTATTAAAATAGAAAATTAAAATTCATTTGGAACCAGAAAAATAATAATTATCGATTGTTTCTTGAGGCCCCCCTCCTACTAACATTGATTTTGGGAGTAAAACGAATCAATAAAACCGATTGATCATGAACAAACCTACTACCTCCAGCATCGCCCTAATCGTATCCCTACTATTTTTAGGCCTTCAGACTTATGCGCAAAATTATGTCCCTTTTGACCCGAGATTCGACCAGGATCTAAAAGGTGATATTGTTTTAATTGGAAACAATATTCTTGGACCGGACAACAACCCATTTAATAATAATTCGGTGTACAATCACAATGTTGATATGCAGTATATTGATATTGATGGCGATCCCACTACATTTAGTTCATCGAGCGCTGATCTGGAAATACCGAACCCTAACTGCTATGTGATTAGATATGCAGGTTTATATTGGGGAGCGGTAAATAAAGGTTCCGAACCTATAACCAATGTAAAACTTAAAGGTCCAACAGGAGGATATTACGATATTACAGGTAACGTGATTTTTGATGCAAACGGAACCTCGGTTGATGGTGGAGATAGTTTTCCATATGCCTGTTATGCCGATGTAACTTCGATAGTAACTGCACTGGGACCAAATTTAGGTACGTATACCGTTGCAAATGTGTCGAGTGCTTTGGGTGAAACAAGCACCTATAATCCATATAATGGTACAGGACACTCAGCGGGGTGGTCCTTATTTATTGTTTATGAAGACCCAACACTTCCAGGAAAATCGATCACGAGTTTTGATGGTTTTAGTGCGATTAGCGTTCCCGGCAGTAATCCAAATCTAGACATTCCCATTTCCGGTTTTAGAACCGTTCCTGCTCCGGCTCCAGTTCGTGCCAATTTTGCATTTGCAACTATAGAAGGTGATAAGCCCATCACCGGAGATAGATTAAAAATTAACGGAACAACCCTATCGGCAACAGACCGTACAGCAAATAATTTCTTTAATAGTTCGGTGACGCAACTTAGCGGTTTACCCGTAAATAACAGAAATCCAAACAGTACCAACACTTTGGGATTCGATACCGGAGTCATGAATGTCCCGAACCCGGGAAATACGGTGATTGCAAATAATGCGACCTCGGCGACCGTAAGGGTTGAAACAAGTGGTGACACCTATTTTCAATATTTCTTTGCTTTTGCCGTAGAAATAATTGAACCTGATATTGTCTTAACAAAAATTGTCGAAGATGAATTTGGTAATAATATTGGAGGTCAAGTTGTAAATTTAGGTCAGGAGCTAAATTACGTTATCGGTTTTCAGAACGTAGGAAACGATGATGCTACAAACTTTACGATAAGGGATATACTACCAATTAATATTATATTCGATTATCCCACCGGCTTAACTTTGCCGGCGGGAGTTACGGTTTCCAGCTACAACCCTACTACGCGTGAAATAATTTTTGATATTGAAAATTACTTAGTTGAAGAAAATGACCCGGTTTACGAAATTAGAATTGAAGCTCAAGTAGTTGATACTTGCCAACAATTAGCGGCAGCATGTTCGAACGTTATAAATAATCAGGCCTTTGCAACTTATCAGGGAACATTGAACCCTACTTTTATTATTACCGATGATCCTAGTTATAGTACCAATACCGGATGTTTAATTTCTCCGCAAGCTACCAACTTCTTAGCAGATCTTGATGATTGTGTTTTCACACAAGATGAAATTTTATGTGGAACAAGTATTGACCTTACCGCTGCAGATGGATATGACTCATATTCATGGTCTACTAGTCCAACAGGTACACCTGTAATTGGTACAACTCAAACTATTACTGTTACCTCTACGGGAACGTATTACTCATTTAATACCGCTCTTGCTCCTTGTCGTTCCATTGTACAAGAATATAATGTGATCTTATATGGTGGAAGTACGACAAATCCAATTATTCCCTATGCAGATGAGGTAGTTACTTGTCCGAATGACGGAAAATTACTACCTAATATTTATCTCTGTGGAATTAATGATTCTCGTGAACTCCATGTGGATCTAGGAGGTGCAACTTCGATAATCTGGGAACAATTAGATGAATCCAGTTGTCCGCCGGTAGGAAATTCAGACTGTGCCAATGAAAATGGTGCTTGTACCTGGAATCAGGTAGCTACGGGTCAGGACTATACGGCTAATACTTCAGGACAATTTAGGTTAACCATTAACTATCCTGGCGGTTGTTTTGATCAGTTTTATTTTAATGTATATCAGAATTTATTAGACCCAACTGTTACCGTTGAAGATATTTTGTGTACTACTCCGGGAAGTATTACCGTCGGTAATGTACCTAGTGGCTACGAATATAGTCTGGACAACGTAAATTTTCAAACAAGTAATGTATTTACAATTACCACTCCGGGATTGTACACAGTTTACATTAGACAAATAGGCGTTCCCGGTAATACATGTATTTTCACTGTTCCTGATGTACTTGTGCGTGAAAGAGATTTTACCGTTTCAAGTATAGTTGACCAGCCACTTTGTTTTGGTGATAAAGGTAACATCCATTTGGCTGCAAATGATGCCGAACCACAGTATTTTTTCTCTTTGTACCAAGGTGCTACTTTAATTAATAGTGTGGGTCCAATAGTACCTAACAATTATAGTTTCCTCAATTTAAACCCAGGGACATACACGGTGAATGTTGAAACTGAAGACGGATGTTTTCATACTGAAGATATTACAATTGTTGAACCTCCATTACTCACAGCAACAGCAGCAATCACCAAACCTTTAACTTGTACAGATGGTGAAATTACCGTTTATCCGGTTGGAGGTACTCCGCCTTATTTCTATTTTGTAAATAGTACTACCGTATTTCAAACTAATCCTGAAATTGTAGTTACTGCACCAGGTGTGTATAACATTACTGTTGTGGATTCGAATAACTGTAGTGCTTCTACTACAATTACTATTGATGCTATTCTTCCACCTGAATTTACCGTTAGTACCGAAGATATTCTTTGTGCAGATCCGGGAAATACCGGAACGATCACGTTTAATGTTACAGCGGCAAATGGAAATACCTTAAGATACAGTATTAATGGTGGTCTTTCATTCTTCAACTCCCCTGTTTTCACAGGTCTTACAGCAGGAAACTACAACACTGCTGTAGAGTATTCATACGCGGGGTCTGTTTGTGTAACAGTGCAAGAAACGGTAACCATTAACAGCGTTGACCCTATTGAAGGAGTTGCCGAATTAACCGCTCCCTATACTTGTACCGATACAGGAACCATAACGGCGATAAACGTTTCCGGTGGTACACCCCCGTACACATATAGTATAGATGGAGTAAACTTCCAAGCAAGTCCCGTATTTACTGGTCTTACAGCAGGAACTTATACTATCACGATTAAAGATGCGAACGACTGTACGTTTGTAACAAACGAAATTATCATACCGCCGTTAGATCCGCCAACAGATCTAACTTTTAGCAATACGCCTCTCACCTGCCCTACAAATACCACTGATGTTACAATAACATCAACAACTGGAGGGGTTGCGCCGTTAGAATACAGGATCATTGCGCCAGCACCGGCTGTTACCCCTTATCAAACTTCAAATGTATTTGCCGGTCTGGCTCCCGGAACCTATACTTTCGAGGTTATGGATGCTAATGAATGTATTTATTCTGAAACATACACGATTCAACCACTACCTATAATTAATGTAGTAGGACAGCCAATCAGTGATGTTACGTGTGTTGGAAACTCAGATGGTTCGGTACAGTTTACAGTATCAGGTACGAGCAGTTTCGTTTATTCCATAAATGGAAGTGCACCGGTTGCCGGTGTTTCTCCAATTGTTTTAACAGGACTAGCTGCAGGTGTTTATACCATTGTGGTTACCGATACAATTACGAATTGTGAGGCAACAGATTCGGTTACGGTTGAAGAACCATCGGCGGCACTCACAATTACTCCGGATGTTACTCCTATTTCTTGTATAGATAGTGGTAGCGTAGTAGTAAATACCACAGGAGGCTGGGGTGGAAACGTATATACACTTACCCTACCCGATGCAACTGTGTTGCCACCGCAAACTAACAATACGTTCGTAGGATTAACTCAAGCAGGAACATATACTATTACTGTTGAAGATGCCAATGGTTGTATTGCTTCGGAAACTTTCGACCTTACAATACCGGATCCGGTCGTAGCGACTATTGCTGCGACTTCAGACCTTTGTTATGATACAACAAACGGTGCAACTTTGGAAGTTTTAGTGAGTTCAGGGTTAGCCCCATTCGAATTTAGCATAAACGGCGGACCTTTCGGACCAAATAATACATTTATAAATTTGCCGCCAGGGTCATACGTAATTACGGTTCGTGACGCTTTAGGTTGTGAATTAACGTTACCTGCCGAAATTATTGCGCCCGAATTAAACCTAAACGCCGTTCTAACGAAAGATTTAGATTGTACTTCATCCCCGAATGCTGTCATCACGGGTACATTTACCGGTGGGACCGCACCATTTACGTATGAAGTTTCTATTAACAGTGGTGCATACACATCGTTAGGAGCTACAGGATCACCATTTACTTATACTACCGCTACTCCGGGAACATATCAGTTTCAGGTGGTGGATGCAAATGGCTGTAGTGCCGAATCGAATATTATTACGATTAATCCGATCACTTTACCGGCTTTAGATGTTATAACACAGACAGAGCCTATATTGTGTAATGGCGATTCTAATGGTGCGATCGATATTACATTCGATCCAACTATGGGTACTCCGCCCTATGTAATTAATGTAAATAACGACACTACCGGTACCAATTACGGAACCCAGACTACAGGGCTTCCTGCCGGGGTCTATACCATTACATTAACCGATGCCAATTTTTGTGTGGATACCGATACGATCACGATCACAGAGCCTGATCCAATTATAGTTGATTATGACGTGGAGGATATTACCTGTGAAGCAGGTGGTGTATCGCAAGGAGCAATCATTGTAAACAGTGTATCCGGTGGTACTCCTCCATTCGATTATTATGTGACAGGGACAGCATACTCAAATTCGGCCATAGGTGTTCCCGGGACCGCACCTGTGATCTTTGATGTAATTGATTTTGGACTTTATCAATTATCGGTGATCGATGCCAATGGTTGTTCTGTACTAATTCAGGATATTTTAGTGGCATCTCCTCCAGATGATCTTGATATTGACATTGATACCACAGTAGATTGTACTAATGGTGGTGAAGCACGTGTTACTGTTAGTTCGACAATGGGGAGTACCGGTCCTTTCTGGTTCAGTATTTATCAAGGGCCCATTTCCGTATACCCTAATCCCCCGGGATCATGGATACCTGAGAGTCCACCGGGAAGTCAGTCGGCATTATTTACCGGACTAATTCCGGGAGTTACTTATACTTTTATTGTCTATGATGAATCGACAATGTGTAGTTATTACGAACCGGCTACAGCGCCAATTCCAACGAACTCTACGTTAACGGCTACAGCTGTAACTGCAAATAATATTACCTGTACCGGTAGTGCAGACGGAAATGTTTCTTTCGATATTAATAGCGTATATGCGACACCAGTAGATGTGACCTATGATATTTATGACTCTTTAACAATAATGAACACTGGTATTGGTGGTGCTGGAACAGTTCCCGCCGGTGGCACTTTATCTGTCACCAACTTAGGTCCATTGCCATTTGGTAATTACTTTGTTCTAATAACTGAAACTACCGGTCCTAACGCGGATTGTAGTGTAACCACGGTTCCTTTCAATATTACCGAATCAACGATTCAGTTGGAATTATCTGTTTCCGTAGATCAGAATGCAAATTGTAATCCGAACTCAGGCGTAATTAGTGCTATCGCACAGCACGGTACAGCTCCGTATCTATATCAACTTACAACTACACCGGCGGCACCGGCAACAACAGACCCTTCATGGGCAAGTACCAGTACTTTTAATGTGAATGCCGGGAATTATTATGTTCACGTTATGGACGCATATGGTTGTATTGTTACCAGTCCGGTGGTTGTAGTTCCTATGGACCCATCCCCCGTTATTGATGCGGTGGTGGCTAATCAATGTTCAACAAACGAAGGTGATTTTGAAATTGATGTAACCCTGTTAACTGCGGGAACCCCACCTTACAGTTTTAGTATTGACGGAGGAGCATTTCAAACACAAATTCCACCGTTTACTATAACCAATTTATCTTCGGGGAATCATACCATAGAAGTGAATGATGCAAATGGATGTGGAAACTTAGTTAATGTATTAATAGAAGCACCTCTCGATATAACTACTACAATTAATGCTGAACCAACTTGTGACGACGATGATGGCGAGATCACTGTTTCAGCCTCCGGAGGAACCGGTAATTATTCTTATAGTATTGCACCGAATCCCCCTAGTATTGTATTAACCGGAAATACTTTTACCGGAGTTCCTTCAGGAACGTATACTGTAACGGTTACTGACACAACAACCGGATGTACCGCAGATGTTAATGTTACATTAGATGCTGCCACTCCTGTAACTTTTGATACCACTGTAGATAATGTAAGTTGTAATGGAGGTAGTGATGGAATTATCACCGTAGAATTACTTCCCGGTAACGACAATCCTATTTACACCTATGAAATCATTGCTCCAATAATTGTTCCCGCTCAAAACTCAAACATATTCACAGGATTGGCAGCAGGAACTTATACAGTGCAGGTTACTTCAGGTAGAGATTGTACTGCTATAGCAGATGTAACCATAGATGAACCCATACTTCTAGAGGTATCTGCTACAGCAACAGATTTTGCCTGTGCACCGGATAATACTATCAATACTTCTACTATTACCATTACTGAAGTTGGTGGTACACCTCCATATACATATAGTATTGACGGAACAAATTATTTTACTACAAATACCTTTGAAATTGTAGATACAGGTGCTGTTCAGACAATTGATGTTTACGCAAAAGATGATAACGGTTGTGTTGCGACCAATATATTAGTCGTTGATCCTTTACCCGAAATAACAGCTGCTGCAGTGGCAATTGGCACCCCGGTTGACTGTAATAATACGGGATCGATTACAATTAATGTTACAGGTGGTTCAGGTAATTTTACATATCAAATGTTGCCTAGCGGTGTACCACAGCCATCAAACGTATTTGCTATTAGCGGACCGGGAACTTATTATTTCCAGGTCAATGACCAAGACACCGGCTGTTATTTCTTGACATTGCCATTTGTAGTAGATCCGTACGACACTATCGATGCATTACTAATTGCCTCTGCGGACAATAGTTGTTTCGGAGATATTAACGGTGAATTGGAACTATCTATAACCGGTTATTCCGGAGATTATTCATATCAATTACTGGATGGTGCAGGTGCACCAATTGGTGGGGTTGTTGCGACAAATACAGCTACAGACCCTCAATTAATTACCGGATTAGCTTCCGGAAATTTCAGTGTTTCTGTGGTTGAGACCGAATCTCCATTTTGCGAAACCATTTCGAATGTAGTAAATATAGATTCTCCATCAACGCCTTTGGCGCTAAATGCAAGAGAGACATCAAATGTTACCTGTACTAACGATCAGGGAACCATTACCGCAACAGGTAGTGGTGGTACTAGTCCGTATGAATATGAACTAACAGGAGATGCTGTAATTCCATATTCATCCAATTATGTATTTAGTAACTTAGGTGCGGGTACATACATTGTCAATGTAAGAGATGCGCAAGGTTGTATTGAATCGGAAACGGTGATTCTGGACGGTCCCGATCCTATTAATGCTACTTTTGCCGCAGATACCCCCTTATTAGCATGTTTTGGAGATCAAAATGGTTCTATTACTATTACTAATATTACAGGTGGAGCAGGAACCGACTATCTGTTTACTTTAAATACTATACTGCCTATCCCAAGTAGTTCGGGACCTCAAACCTCGAATGTCTTTAATAATCTTGGAGCCGGTGTTTATACGGTAACAATTACAGATTCTTTTGAATGCGAATTGACTTCTTTAGATATTGTAATTGACGAGCCATTACCGGTATCGCCAAGTCTGGTAGTAGCTACAACTCAAACATGTTTAACCGAATCTACATTAACTCTAAGTGCTTCAGGAGGAACCGGACCATACACCTATAGTGACAATAGCACTATGAGTCCTGTTTTAGGAACTTTTACAACATCTACGACATTTAGTGTTTCCGAAGGAACATATACCTATTATGTAATGGATAGCAATGGTTGTATTTCAAACGTTTCTAACGAGATAACGATCGATCCACTCCCAACATTAACGATTAACTTAGATTCAACTAATCCTATAATCAATTGTGTTGGTGATGATACCGGGGTTATTACCGCAACTGCTCAAGGTGGTCTTGGTAATTACGTATACACATTGCAAGATACAATGGGTAATACCATTCCTATAGTACAGATTATTCCAGGAGTATTCACGGGTCTTACTGCAGGTTCTTATGTCGTACTCGTAGAAAGTGGCGATTGTAACGCAGTTTCCGATACGATAAATATTACAGAACCAACTACCCAATTGGAAGCCGAATTTAATGTTACGAATGTAATATGTGCCGGTGAAAACAATGGTATATTAGAAATTCTGGCATCCGGTGGAACAGGAATTATTAAATATGCAATTTCCCCAAGACTGGATCAGTTTTTTAATACAAATGTATTCGAAAACTTAGCTCCCGGAGATTATACGGTAATTGTTCAGGATGAATTAGGTTGTTTCTTAACATTCGACTTTACGATCACCGAACCCCTTCCGGTATTATTAAGTATCGTTCCCGATTCAATCTTCCCTGAAATTTGTGAAGGTGATGGGAATGGATCTTTCAGTATCGAAATTCAAGGTGGAAATCTCCCTTACAGCGTTAGTCTGGACGATTACAATGGTGTTTATATAACCGGAGATATAAATCAAACAGAATTTTATTTTGAAAATCTGGGTGGTGGTAGTCATACCGTTTATGTGCGCGATAGTTTGGGTTGCGAATCTGAATGGAAAATAACCTTCCCGGAAGCTGTTTTAATTGATCCTGAAGTTGTGATTGAATATTTATGTGAAGATAATGTCACCGGTAACATAGTGACAGTTACAGTAGACGATAGTAACACAGATCTATCACAATTTGATTATTCATTAAATGACGGACCCTATCAACCAAGTAATGTGTTCACAAACTTACCTCCAAGTACAGATAACTACATTACTGTAAGACATACTAATGGTTGTATTCAAATAACCGATTTCTTTGATATTGATGATTTTGAACCCTTAGACTTGATATTAACTGAAGGTGGCTTAAACGAATTCATTGCAACTGCCACAGGAGGTACCGGTAATTATCAATTTACCATGAATGAGGTTGATTACGGTAGTACTAATACCTGGACCATTACCGAATCAGGAACGTACACCGTTACAGTGACTGATGAAAGTGGTTGTACGGCAAGAGCTACCATTGTCATAGAGTTTATAGAAATATGCATCCCAAATTACTTCACTCCTAATGGTGATGGAATTCAAGATACATGGTCTCCCGGTTGCTCTGAGAATTATCCGAATCTTGTTTTCTCAATATTCGACCGCTATGGAAGGCGCGTAGCTATGTTACGTGTTGGCCAGAAATGGGACGGAAGATATAACAATACTGAACTTCCAACTGGGGACTACTGGTATGTAGTGGAATTAGGAACTGAAGGCAACCCGGAATTTGTTGGACACTTTACGCTGTACAGATGATGCAGCACCACCCATTAACCTAATCGTTAATTAAAATTATCCCCATGAAAAAACTACTAAAATACCTACTTATACTAACGGCGATTCAGAGTAATGCACAGGAGCTAAATCTACCTGTGTTTACTCAGTATCTCGCCGATAACGACTTTGTTGTGTCTCCCACCTTTGCCGGTATTGGTGATAACTTCAGAATTAGAGCAAACGGATTAACACAATGGGTTGGAATTAAAGATGCACCTCAAAACATGGCGCTATATGCCGATATTAGAATGGCAAACCGATCGGGTGTTGGTGTTTCCGCTTATAAAGACGAAAATGGATACACGCGTCAGCAGGGGTTAAAGATCTCTTATGCGCATCACCTTATTTTAGATTATAAAACTGAACAATATCTTTCCTTCGGAATATCTTACAATTTAAATAGTTTCAGAATAGACATCGAAAATTTTAGAGGAACATACGATATTCCTATCGTGGATCCAACTATTACCGACGATAGAGCGATTAGTAACAATAATTTTGACGTAGGTGCACTTTATAGAAAAAAAGACTATTGGTTAAGTTTTAACGCTAACAATATCCTTCAGAAGAATGTGGATTCGTTTGATGGAATTGAGCCAAATTCTCTACTTAATTTACAAGTTTACTCCGGGTATATGATAAAAAGCAAGAACTATTCGGTGATCGAACCTTCTGTTTATTATCAGTTATTTATGAGTGACAAACGTTCCAGTACCGATATCAACTTAAAGTACCGAAAGTTTAACAGGGATAACGATTTTTACTGGATAGGAGCTTCATATCGATTCTTAAATGATCAAATTATGACTCCGTTGAATATTGGTCCGATGGCGGGTGTGAAAAAATCTATTTTCTATTTCTCGTATGCATATCAGATCACTATCAACGATCTTTCAGGGTTTAACTCAGGTACACACGCGATCACCATTGGTTTCGACCTATTACAAGAGTTGAGTGACTGTCCGTGTACGGAAGGAAAATATAAACTCGGTAATAGATTATGGCAATAGTTCTATGCCCAGTTTATTCGACTTTTTTAAATATGACTTCTACTGCAGGGCTAAACAGAATGATACCCTGTGAAATTAGCACTCCAAGTAGGTTGTGACCAAATTTTTGAGATGTAAACGACCAAACAATAATAAACAGCAGACTATATTTATTAACTGTATATTGTTTGCTTCGGAATTATCTAACTTTCAACTTCCAGTTTATACCCTACCCCATGAACATTGGAAAGCCTTATTCTCTCATCATCCTTTAATTTTTTCCGAAGCTTGGAAATATAGGTATCTAAACTTCTCCCTACAAACACTCCCTGGTCCTCCCAAACTCTTTTGGTTAACTCCTCTCTCGTTACAATTTGATTCTTTTTAGCTACAAAAATCGCGAGTATTTCACATTCTTTTCTGGACAACTTGATCTCATCCGGGGCTTTTACCAACTTGTTTTGATCCGGATAAAACTTGAAGCTTCCCAAGGACGTATATTCCACATCTTCCATGATCTCAGCATTCTTTTTTCGCTTCTGAAACAGAAGGTCGAAAATAAAGATTCCCAATATCAATAAGAATAATATCAATAATGGTTTTTGATAACTGGCTAATTCTCCAATATGAGTGAATTTTACCTGAATAGTATAACAAGCTTCCGGTAAATACCGACTTCCACATGGCACGATATCCTTTTCCGAATCGTTATATATTTCATAGCTGTATGCAACCTCCCCATCGTGACATTGTAATACCTCTACCCTATAAAATTTTGGCAACCTAGATTTTTGAAAGCTCTCCCGTATAGTTGAAACTAAGAACCCCGGCTCAAATGAAAGTTCTTTTTCAAAAGATAATTCAAACTTATTAGTACTTATTGAAGTGACCGGTAACACCAAGGATAAAGAATCATTGTTTTGAAGTAGTAATTCGTTCCCTACATTCCGAAGGGAAACTTTTACCCGCTCCAAATATTCTTCGGTTTGAAGATCCGGTTTTAGGATGATCCCAAGAAAAAGTAAGACGCCAATAACGGAGAGATAAACGTAAAATCTTTTTCGACTCATAGTTCAGACAAATAAAATACAAAAAGATGGCTTTTTGCAATGATTGACACTTCTTTTACACTTTTTTGACATTTTTACACAGCTCGTCGTATAGTTTTACTGCAAAAACAAATAATCATGCGACAACTACTCATTACATTCATCATGCTAACAAGTTTCACCGTTTTAGCTCAAGATCAAAAAACGTATCAATTAATACCAGAACAGAGCAATATAAACTGGAAAGGCTCTTATTCATTTTTATTTAGTGAACACAAAGGCACGGTAGATTTTAAAAATGGAAATTTAATAACAACAAATGGAAATATTACCGGCGGTACGTTTGCGGTAGATATGACCACCATTTCAAATGAAGAATATCTCGCCGGAATTGGACCTGTAAGTCATATTAGAAATGAAGATTTTTTTGATGTTGAAAAATTTCCCGAAGCCGTCCTTGAAATTACTTCAGTGGAATTCTTTATTAATGAAAACCGGCACAAAATGCTGGCAGATCTAACTATAAAGGGAATAACGAAATCGGTCGAATTCTGGCCTGAAATCGACGAAACCAATAAGAGAATGCTGGTAAAATTTAAAATTGACCGTACGAGATGGGGAATTACCTATAATAATAAGTTGAAAAATGAAGCAATCTCTGATGCTATAGAATTTCAGTGTATCTTACAATTCTAAAATGTATTCAATGACAAAGTTTCTCACACTACTACTCCTCCTTTTCACTTTCATATGTACTAGTCAGAGTAAAACCGACACATATGAAAGTATTCTCCAAGCTAAGGATACAACATGGCTCAAAGAAATAATAACCTTTCCGATCGGGTTCGCACCCGAACTTCAATACGAGGGTTATGAAGATCTGCGTTTTGCGAAAAATTGGTCTAAACCTGAAAGTCCCGAATTCTGGACCTATACTCTGGCGTGGAATATAAATTTAAAAAAACCACTAAGTATCGCACAATTAGAAACAGATTTGCAGTTCTATTACGATGGATTAATGGGGGTCGTAAACAAGGACCCGGATTTTAAAATTCCTTCATCCATTATCAAACTATCATCCATGGATAGAGGGACTCTAAAAGGAACCATACAAGTTTATGATTCCTTTCACAGTAAAAAAGTAATCACTTTACACATCATGATAGAGCAACAATACTGCGAGGAAAAACAAAGTTATACCCCAATTTTCAGAGTATCTATTAAAGATTTTGACGCTCCCATTTGGCAGGAATTGCAGAGTGTTAAACTACGGAAGGACTTTTGCGAATTATAAAAATTAGTCGCCTATCTCTTGTTTTACCATATCGAATTGCGCTTCTAATTCCTTCAGGCGGTTTTCTGCTTCCTGTCCCGGTAATTGATCGGCATAACTTATCATATTTAGTAAATAGGAGATTTGTGAAACTAGCATTTGCTGCGGATAAGCCCCATCTGCATTTTCTAATTTTTCAATAACGGTATTTACTTTGCTTAATCGCTCTTTTTGAGCAGGTGAACTTTTTCCTTTCAGGTTTTTAGCTTCCCCTTTCAGGTCAGCTTGTAGTTGTCTTGCTTCGGAAAGCAAATCGATTACTTTATTCTGCATCGCTATCTGACTTTCAATATCTTCTTTTGAAACTCCGTCGGCCTCAATTCTCGGATCCATTTCTATCGTAAAAGGCTGCTCAAAGGTTTTATCTCCTACCGAAAGTTTTGCGATATAATTTCCCGGTGCCACAACCGGTCCATTCTTATACCTTCTCTTTTCATTTGAAGCCCACGCTCCTTTTTGTCTTAGATCCCAATTAAACCTATGTAAACCGGGCTTTTCTTCGAGTTTTGTGTCGATGTAATAAAAGGTCTGACTTAAATTCATATTCTCTACCTCGGTTACAGAAGATTTAAGTTGCGTACTATCACTTACAATAGTTGCGACCGCTTGATTGTTTTCCGTTAAGATCTCTAATGTAACTCCGTCATTGTATCCCTTCGGTATATAATAATCTATTATAACACTCGTCTCAGGGTACTTAGGAAAAGAATTTCTACTAATCCTTGGATAACGATATCTAATCGTATTGTCCGGTTTAAACAACCATGGTGAATCTCCTAAATTATTTATTTCTTTTTGTCTTAAAGCTGAAACATTGTCCAAGATCCAGAAACCTCGTCCCATTGTACTTATCACAATATCACCTCTAAATATCTTGAGATCGGTTATTGGTGTAACCGGTAGATTTTGCTGAAATTTTATCCACGAACTTCCATCGTCGAAAGAAATAAATATTCCAAACTCAGTACCCGCATAAAGTAACCCTTGTCGAACGGGATCTTCACGAAGAACTCTCCCGGTAAAATCTGAAGGTAATCCATTAGTTTCTGTACTAATCAATTCCCAGCTTTCACCATAGTTATTTGTTTTATATAAGTATGGTTTAGCATCTCCCAACAAATGTCTGTCTACTGCGATATATGCCTTGGCAGGATCAAAATGTGATGGTTCTACAGATTCTACTCTTCCTCCTTTAGGTAATTTCTTCGGAGTTACATTTTTCCAGGTTTTACCTCCATCTCGTGTGACTGAAACAACTCCATCATTAGAGCCGGTCCAAATAAGTCCTTTAACGAGTTTCGATTCACGAATGGAATAGAGCGTACTGTAATACTCTTCTCCTGTTATATCTCGCGTAATCGGACTTCCGGATATTACTTGCTTATCCGGCTCGAACGCAGTTAGATCTGGAGAAATGGTCTCCCAAATTAGTCCGTCGGTTACTGTTTTGTGCAAGTATTGCGATCCGTGATAAACCACGTCGGGATCATGGGGAGAAACATGTACCGGTGCTACCCTTTGGAATCTGTATTTTAGATCCTTTGGATTGTGGCCATAAATATTTGAAGCTCCAACATAGTAGCCTTTCTCAGTACCGGTTAATTTATTATAAACACCAAATCTACCTTTACAGTTTGCATAAACGATATTATGGTTTCCGGGTTTTGGGACGGCAGGACCAGTTTCACAACCGCCCGTATTAATTAGCCAACCAATTCCGGGATATTGTACTCCGCTGGGAGGAAAACTAGGTACTGCAATTGTGGTTGAGTTATCCTGCTGACCAGCATATAGCCAGTATGGATATTGATCGTCTACTTCTACCTGATATAACTCTGCAGTTGGCTGATTAAACTGTGATGACCACGTTGCTCCGCCATTATGAGATACATTGGCTCCTCCATCGTTACATTGAATTAGTAGATCGGGATTATTTGGGTTTATCCATATATCGTGATTATCACCATGTGGCACACTCATTCGTTTCCAGCTCTTCCCACCGTCAATAGATTTTAACAATGGGTTCGAATTTGAATAAATTATATCGGGATTTGTTGGGTCTAATTCGATATTAGTGTAATAAAATGGTCTGTTAACGAGCCCTATATTACTTGAAACCTGTGTAAATGATTTCCCTTGATCTACAGATTTATACAAACCTCCTTCTTTTTCGGGAGCTTCAATTACAGCATACAGAATGCTTGAATCAACGGGGGACACCGCGAGATCAATTTTTCCAATTAGTCCTTTAGGTAGACCATTTTCTAACTTCTCCCAATCTTTTCCACCGTTAATAGATTTATAAATGCCTCCTTCAGCATTCTCGCCACCCGAAATTATGGTCCATGGTTTACGTTCTGCTTTCCAGGCGGCGGCATAAACGATATTCGAATTTCCCGGAAGTAATTCCAGATCTGAGAAACCAACTTTTTCAGAAATAAATAGAACCTTATCCCAGGTTTTACCTCCATTAGTCGTTTTATAGATTCCCCGTTCACTATTAGCTTTAAAAGCATTCCCTATTGCAGCTACCCATACGGTATTATTATCATTGGGGTCGATCTCAACGGCGCCTATCTGCCCAACTTCCCTTAACCCGATATGCTCCCAAGTTTTTCCGGCATCTATAGATCGATACATCCCTTTTCCACTAATTACGTTACTTCTCAGTCCGTCAGATCCAGTTCCCACATAAACAATATTAGGATCATTGATCGCGACTTCAATTGCACCAATGGAAGGTGTATCGAAAAACCCATCGGAAACATTATTCCACGAGGTTCCGTAATCTTCAGATTTCCAAACCCCTCCTCCTGTCGCACCTAAGTAGAAAGTTCCCGGTAACATTGGTGTACCTGTCACCGAAGTCACACGCCCCCCCCTTTCAGGTCCCACGGTACGATACTCGAAAGCTTTAAAATCTTGTGCAATTAATGCCGATGTAAAAAAAAATGAAATTACAAAATGAAGAGTATTGAAACGATTTTGCATAGTAAAGTAATGGTAATAGGTTAGTAATTTTTTAAAGTTATTAATTTTAATCTCACAATGCATGTTAAAATTTTACTGAAGGTTAAAGTGGTTTCTATAAACCTTTATTAATTAGTGATTTACGAATTAAAAACTCCTTGATTGCCGAAATAAGTTTTTATCAATATCTTTCTGAAATGAAAAAAACGATCTTCCTACTTGGTCTTTGTATTGTTGTTTTTGCTTGCAAGCAAACTACTAGCTCAACAAAAAATAGTGTTATCGAGACCTCATTTAATGGTGATTCATTAACTACCATCTTAGATAGTATTTATAACGAAAGTGCAATTGTTGGATTTTCAACCGCAATAGTAAGTTCGAATAAAATTTTATACAGCGAATCATTTGGTAAAGCAGGTCTTTCCGAAGAAAAAATCTATACCCCTCAAACTCTGCAAAATATTGGTTCTATATCAAAGACTTTTATTGGTGTCTCTCTGCTAAAAGCGCAGGAATTGGGACTTCTAAAGTTAGATGACCCAATTAATCAGTATTTACCATTTTCAGTAATTAATCCTGAATATCCCAATTCTGAAATTACAATAAGACAACTAGCGACCCATACCTCCTCCATAGTTGATACAGATTACTACGGAAAGTCCTACATTTTGTTAAACGAAAATCACCAGCCATTTGAAAAAGTTGTGGAATATGTAAATAAGTTGGACACAAAGATCCCAATGGAAACGTACTTAGAAAAAGTGGTAGGTGAAAATGGAGAATGGAATACCGAAAGTTTTGCCGACCATGCCCCGGGCACAAACTACGAATACACAAATATTGGAGCTACTGTTGCAGCCTTAGTACTCGAAAAAGCTGCCAAAATGCCTTTCCATGACTTTACTAAAAAATATATTCTAGACCCTTTAGACATGCATTCATCGGGTTGGTTACAATCTGAAATTGACGCTTCAAATCGTTCCAGGTCTTTTATAAATAAAGATACCTTAATTGCTCCTTATGAACTAATCACTTATCCCGATGGTGGATTTATTACTTCTACCCAAGAGCTAAGTCTATACCTGCAAGAGTTAATAAACGGGTATGAAGGCAACGGAACACTCTTAAATAAGCAGAGTTACCAAGAGTTGTTTACTAAACAACTGTTAGAAGAGCAATTGCCTGAAAATGAAAAGGGGCATAACTCTGGAATTTTTATGGGTTTTTCTAAAAGAGGAATTGGACATTCGGGTGGGGATCCCGGAGTCCTTACTTTTATGTATTTTAATCCTGAAACAGAAGTTGGGAAGATCTTGTTTTGCAACACCGACTTTGAAGAGAATCAAAAAGTGATTAAAGACTTTGTAGCCATCTGGAGAACACTTCAGCGTTTTGAAACCGGTTTTCAAAATGCTGAAGCGAATTAATTTTGAGCAACCTCTCACCTCTCAATTGTTTTATTTACGAATAGGCAGACTGATTTGAGAAGGATATTCTCGGGAGTGATGAATAGTATTTGTTGCGATCACAGCTTCAGATTCGTCATAATTGTTCCCTCCTGTGTTTAAGTTTCGAGCAAATCGAGGAAAGTTACTACTAGAGATTTCTATTCTAATTCTATGTCCTTTCTTAAAAAAGTTGCTGGTAGACATAGCCGTTAGATCAACTTTATAAACCTTGCCTTCTTCCATAAACACCTCTTTGTCGTACCCTTCTCGGTAGCGAACTCTTTGTATAGTTTCATCTAAATTATACGCAGTGCCATCAGGGTAAACATCTATAATCTTTATTGTAAAATCGGTATCTTTTGCATTAGAAGAAACATATAGTGTTGATTCTATAAAACCCGTTACCTCTACTCCTTCCTTAAGCACATCTGAGGTATAGACTAAAATGTCTTCTCGCTCCTCCATTTCTTTCTGATCGAATGCTCCTCCTTTCACCGCATTACCTGTACAGCAAACGTTTCCTCCTAAAGAAGTTACAGGATTCATGGGGTCATAGATGAAGGTGTCCGGATTATCTTTTGAAGCTTTTTTTGTACTTAGCGAACCACTTCCAAATCTCGTATTAGCATCGCCATTGCTGTTTAGGTAATAAGTCACCATTTTCGAATCTGCCGGTGGCCACTGTTCTGAGCTCTGCCATTTATTACTTCCCATGGTATAATATTGAACTCTTGGGGTTTTAGATTTGAAATCATTCTTCTCACCTTTAAGCCAAAGATCGAACCATCCATATATCTGTTCGTCATAATTTAACCGAGCATCTCCCACACTGCGTTCTCCCACTACGGTATTTTCTGTTGCCCTGGTATAAGCACAGTGTAAAGTTGGTGCTATCACTAAATACTGGTTATCTCTAATTTCAGAATCTTCAGCATTATTGCGAACATGATTGAACAGCGCCAAATTAGGCGTAATAGATACATCATACCAAGAGGCAAACCAAAAACTAGGAACTCCAATTTCCATATCATCATGATACAAACCACCGGTGTACCAATCGGGGTCGTTGGGCTTACGTCTCACCATTTTATCAAAGATCTCTTTTTTCCCGTTAATATTTTTCAAAATATCCTGAATTGGCAGATGACTTAATGCGATAGACATATCGATTGGTGGATTTTCGGGAGCCAGATCATAGAAACGCGAAATTCTAATAAGATCTTCCTGTGTGGCTCCTTCAGGAATACGAGGTTTAAACTTATCGTGTTCCACACCATAAAGCCAGGAAAAGAATAGTAACTGCTCCGCTCCGCCACGATACCAATTTCCTTGTTCGTAGAGATCGCCTACTCTACCAACGCCGGCACCGAAACCTTGAGGCACCATCGCCGCATGCGAAGGATGATCGAGGGCTGCTACCGCCATTTGCCATTCGGCTGTTGAAGAACAACCAAGAGTACCTATCCTACCATTAGACCAAGGTTGATCTTTCATCCAGCTAAACGCATCATAACCATCGGTTAAGGGGACACCCAGTATATCCCATTCCCCTTCCGAATAATAGCGTCCGCGTTCATTTTGCACGACATAAGCATAACCGTTTTTTACCGCTTCGTATGCCCTTTCGGCAGTACGTGTTCGCCTTTCTCCATCACCCCAAGAGTTAAAATTGTAGGGAGTTCGAGAGAAAATAATAGGAACTTTCCCTTCAGATTTAGGACGATAAATATCTGTTGCAAGCCTTATTCCGTCCCTCATTGGCATCATAACTTTTTGATCAATGATCGCGATTTCTTCTAATTTTTCAAAAATATCTTCCTGAGAATGAAGCTGAAAGTTATTCAGAAGAAACAAAAATAAAAACAGAAAACTAAGCTGAAGTGATTTCATGAAGAGGATGGTTTAGTTAGTAAATTATAAAGTTACAGAAAATATGGTTGAAAAGCGGCTAACAGAAAGTGCCTATTGCTAAACTTTTATTAAATTAATATGACAAGTTGGAATATGGCGTACCTTTTGATTTATATATGTCATAACTATTTAAAACAAAAAATTATGAAAAAGAGAAATCAAACAGCCGGGATTTTAGCATTATTAGGAATCGCAGGAGGTGCCTTCGCATGGTGGAAGTACAAGAACATGAGTGCCGAGGAAAAAGCCAAACTGAAAGAAAACTTTAATAAAACCGGTGAAAAGATCAAAGGATCATACGATGAAATTGAAGGATCAATTTCTGAAAAATACAATCGTTTAAAAAATACAGTTAAAAAGGAAGCCAATAAAATGGCCAGCTAATGAAAAGTCAGCTTCGAAAATCCCACTTTGTGGGATTTTTTTGTTCTTAGAATATAAATACCGAAAGCTTTCGCGCTATTTAATAGATCGTAACTTGCTCTTTATCGACAAGTTGTACTTTTTAACTAATATAACTTAATTAGTATCGGCGGTGTAAGAACTTTATACAGAATTTTCGTACATTTATATAGCCTCAATCTAAATATTGACTACAAAACTTGTAGTTGATTCCATTACTACTACTAAAATGCTTTTAAACAGTAGTAACCTTAAAATGGAATCGTATGAAAAAATTTTTACTCAACATTTACAAAAAAAGGAAGGACTGGAATATAAAACTGGAAGTGTATGCTAAAGCTTGTAGTTATGCAATACACAGATAGTATTATTTTTCAGTTTAAGCATTAAAAACCTCGTCTGTAAAGTCGGGGTTTTTTAATTAAAGCAGGCATATTTTTTTATTTAGTACTGTGCAGATAATTCCTGAACGAGACAACGATCCCATATCCTACTTTGAACGTAATTTATATAATTCGTATTATCAATTACGTTTGAGCCGGTAGAAAAAAACCAAATGTGATAAGTTAGTATTACTCATTAAAGAACACAGAAGATTGTGTAACTAATAAACACTATTTGGCAAGAGTGACTTTAACCGCATTCATTCCACGTTGTCCCTTTTCAAGCTCGAAAGTAACATTATCGTTTTCAGTGATCTTATCAATAATCCCGCTAACATGCGTAAAGTACTTTTCGTTATTCTCTGAATCTATGATAAAACCAAACCCTTTTGAATCATCAAAAAATGAAACTTTTCCCTTTCGAACAGGATCGAAAGCTTCTCTGTCGCCTTCTTCCATTTTTGGAACACCAATTACGATATCTTCAGCATCTACTTTTACTTTCTGAGAAGGATCCGGCGGAGTATCAACTAAGTTTCCAAAGTGATCTACATATACAAATTCACTGCCGGGATTCTCTTTCGCTTCGGCTCTGCGAGCTTCCTTTTTCTTTGCTTTTTCTTCACGCTTTTTTAAGCGTTTTTTCTCTTTTTCACTTTTACTATACGTTTGTTGTGATTTTGCCATTCGTTTGTTTTATAGTTAATTATATATTGTAGTTAAAGAAGAGGTTGAACTACTTAACGAATATTTGGAAGGCTATCTCATTCCGTTTTTCCCAAAGAAAAATTCAATACTTATACGATGATCTCACGTGTACTCGTCTCCGTAAACTCCTACAAATATACGCTTTGTGTTAAACTTTTACACAGACTTTCCCAAAATAATTTATTATGACATGGTGATGAATAATGATTGATCGTTCCATAATTAATTATTGTAAATTCACATTTCATTTTAAAATCAAATTACTTTGCACCCAAAAAACCTACATAACAATCCATATCGATTTGATCAACTCATAGATATTAATCCGGATCTCTCCAAATTTGTTTTTATCAACGATTTTGGTACACAAACGATTGATTTTTCGATTCAAGAAGCTGTACTTCTGTTAAATAAAGCCTTATTAAAACGGCATTATGGCGTAACCGATTGGGAAATTCCGCCGCACTACCTCTGTCCTGCAGTACCCGGAAGAGCCGATTATATCCACTACATTTCCGATTTACTTTCAGAAGAAAACCTTACGGGTACAATTAACGGACTTGACATTGGTGTTGGCGCTAACTGCATCTACCCCATTCTAGGTACTCAAATTTACAATTGGAAAATGGTGGGTAGCGACATCGATCTCAATGCAATTGCTTCAGCAAAGAACAATGTTTCCTTAACGAAGGATCTATCCAAAACAATTGAAATACGTCATCAAACGAATAATGCCAATATTTTTGAAGGAGTTATTCTGAAAGATGAGTACTTTCATTTTACTATGTGCAATCCTCCGTTTTATTCTTCCGAAGAAGAAGTAACAAAAGTTAATTTGAAAAAACTGAATAATCTAAATAAGGATTCAGTTAACGATAACAGAAAACAACGGAGCTTAAACTTTGCTGGCCAAGCCAACGAACTTTGGTGTAATGGTGGTGAAGCCTTGTTTATAAAGCGAATGATAAAACAGAGTATTAACTTTAAAACACAGGTATTATGGTTCTCTACCTTGGTCTCCAGAAAAGAAAATCTGAATAAACTCTATAAACAATTAGACAAATTAAAGGCAACTCATAGAACAATTAAAATGGATCAAGGAAATAAAAAATCCAGACTTCTATTCTGGAAGTATTAAGAATATTTTATAAGACACCTTTACTGTTTTCAACTATATTTATAAAAAAAATACGTCATGAAAAAATTATTGCAAATCATTGGTGCTGCATGGGGAGCAAAGAAAATTGGTGGTGGAAAATGTGGCTGTATAGGTACTATTGTAGTTTTTATCATTCTCTATTGGTTACTGGGACATGTGTTTGAACTGTTCTAAATTCAATTCTAAGTTTATTTTCTACGCTTCTTACTTGACTTTGCCAACGGATTAAATTTCAAGCAAAGCTGAAGCCAATACGCGAGATCTTCCTCCAAATCGAAGCCTTCCGGGGTAATAAACACATAGCCTTTCATAGGTCTTCCGGTAAAATCCATTGGCACGCATCCTTCTCTTTTCAGAGCCTCTACAGTAGCTTCCTCGCCAATTCTTGCCATGATCAGGTCGCAATTGTTTCTCTTGTCGAAATGAATTCCACAACACATTTTATCTTCTACCATAAAACAAAGCCCTCCCATCATCTTCTTTTCTTGAAAATTCACTTTTCTCTCTAAGAAATATCGTCTTATCCTGTCTGCCAGAAACTCATTATAAGCCATAATTGTGGTAGTTATGCTATTGATGTCTAAGCTAATGTAAGGCGCATAATTGTGAATAGTCGCAACTTCATTATCAAATCCCCAAAAATCAGTCGACTAAATATGAATACGTGCTAATTTTCCTATATTCGTACTATAAATTTTTCAAAATGTCCAAATATATACTACTCGCATTGACTTTGTATCTTAATGTTACAAATACCTTTGCTCAAGAAAAACCTATTACAATCGAAGAAGAACGAGTTGCAAACAGATTAATGTTGTATGCGGTAAATGAAAACCTTGTGGATCTCGATATAAAAATCACTGTTTCGGGAACAAATTTTAGGCAGAGTAAAGCTGTTCCAAGGTTTATACGTGTCCCTTCAACATCCAGGGTTCATGTGGCTAATTTAATGCTAAAAAGAGGGGTTCAACCCTCCTATACCTACGAATTGGAGGTGAATGATAGCTTGTCTCGACGTGCCCTCAAAAAACCTTTTAAAAAGATACGTATAGCTCCCAAAAAGAATATTACCATATATATCACCGAAGGATGTACTTCCTGCGATACCATTGTAAATCCGTTGGAGAGAAGTCCGTATAAATACACCGCCCATAATCTTGCCGAGAAACCCGAAATTAAAAGTCAGTTAGCTAAAGCAATGCCGTCACTAGATACGATTACCAGACCGGTAATTAGTTTAAACGGAAGCCTTTATACCGAAATTAAGACTTTCGAGGAGTTGATAGAAAAGCTTAATGGAGAAAACAACCAATAAGCGAATTTAAGGTGGTAGAGGTTAATTCTTAACGCTATTTTCTTTTATTGCGTTTATTGTAGTTCTTATCACCTTTCGTTTTTGGTTTTTTATACTTTTTCTTTATAATTCGCTGGTAAGACCCACCCTGATTGGTTTTTTTGTTCTTCTCCTTCTTTTCATGAAAACTAGGACCGGGGACATGATCTCCGCCTTGTTTATGCGGATTATTGATCTCAGCGATTTTTGGTTGTTCTTCGGGTGTGAGGCGTGTTGCGATTTCTATTTCCTTCGGAAGGTCAAGTAGCGGGATAGAATAATCCATCAATGTTTCAATGGCTTCCTTTGCTTCCTTTTCTTTTTCGGTGAAGAATAACAAAGAGGTTCCCTCCTGCTCCGCACGTCCAGTTCTCCCAATACGATGCATATAGTTTTCAGGAAATCTCGGTGTATCAAAATTCACTACATGAGTAATCTTTTCCAGGTCTAATCCTCTTGCCATGACATCTGTTGCCACTAATATTCTGTTAGAGCCCTCATCAAACTGTTTAATGGACCTAATTCTATAATTCTGTGTTTTATTTGAATGAATAACACAGGTTTCACTTCCAAAGAAATCATCCAACACTTCAAAAAGACGATCGGCACTTTTTTTATTCGATACAAACACCAATACTTTGCTGTAAATTTCTTTATTCTGAAGTAGATGCACCAATAAATTCACCTTAGTATAAAAATTGGGTACCGCATAACTTACCTGAGCAATGTTGTCTAGAGGAGTACCGCTTACTGCGACCGAGATCTTCGTTGGCGCAATGAAAAAGTCATTGATCAATAGCTCGACATCGTCTGTCATTGTTGCCGAGAACATTACGTTTTGTCGGCGTTCCGGAAGCAATTCGAAAATATTCGTGATCTGAAATCGGAAACCAAGGTCTAACATCACGTCTACTTCATCAATTACTAACTTTTTAACCGATTTCAATTGAAGCGCTCTGCTTAATACCAAGTCGTATAATCTTCCCGGGGTAGCAACCACTATATCTGTTCCCTGAGCGATCTCTTGTTGCTGTGTGTTTATATTTGTACCACCATAAACACCCACCACGCGAACACTAAGGTATTTTGCAAATTTTTCGATTTCTTCAACCACCTGAAGAACCAGTTCTCGTGTAGGAACTAAAACTAACACTCTAGGATTTACTTGTTTTGAAAATTTCAGGTCTTGTAGAATTGGCATCATATACGCCAAAGTCTTCCCAGTACCCGTTTGAGCAATCCCAACCATATCTTTTCCCGAAAGTACTACGGAAAAAGCCTGAGCTTGTATTGGAGTTGGAGATTCAAATCCAAGGTCATCAATTCCATAACGAAGTTGCTTGGAAATTTTAAAATCATCGAAGGTTTGCATAATTGCTATTTTGGTAAAGGTACGTATAGATCTTTCCGAAGAAAAAATTTTTAATCTTCAGGAGGAAAACCGTGTATCTCTTCATAAACCTTATCGAAATTTTCTCTAAGATAATTTCGAAGTTTTAAGCGATATTCATTTTTAAGCCAAGTAAGAAAGTTATGAGTACTTTTACTTATACACTTTGAATAGCGCTCTATTCTAAAGTCTATATCATCTCCCAGCATTTTAGCTAATGCTAAGGCATCGTATACATCCTCACTGTTTTCAATACAAATGTAGCCGTGTTGCTCAATAGAACGTTCCAAAATTACCTTAGACGACTCTCCGTTCTTAACAGATTCGGTATATGCTTTTTTAATATCGAAATATACTTCTTCAGATTTTGAAAATTCGGCGCGTAGCTCTGCCGGCATTTCGTAACGGAAATAACTTTCAATTTCATCGTCATCCATTAGGTTATCCAGATACTGCCCGGGCGATCTAAAAATTCGCTGCCAATCCAGATCTGCACCCCAGGGTCCGAAACGATGGAAGTTATTACCAAGGTCAATAACATCGAACGTATTCTTATTCTTTAATATACGCGATCCTCTACCAATCATCTGGTAATATAGCGTTAACGACTTGGTTGCTCTGTTTAAAATGATCGATTCTACAGTGGGTTCATCGAAACCGGTAGTTAAAATACTAACCGAAGTTAAGATCGCATCCGGAGTTTCATGAAACCATTTTAAAATTTGCTTTCGCTGCTTTTTTGTAGCTGTATTATCTAAATGCGCAATGGGATAACCGGCACTTCGGAAAGCGTCGTACACATACAAGGAGGTGTTTATACCATTATTAAAGATAAGTGTTTTCTTTCCTTTAGAGCGTTCTTCGTAAGCCTGAATCAAGCGGCTTAGCATGTCGGTTCCTGTGTATAGGTCATCTGAAGATTTTACCGTATAATCTCCGTTTGCGCCTACTTCAAGGGAAGTTAACCCAACATTATATGAATATACTTCTGCTCTGGCCAGAAACTCATTTTCAATAAGTGCCTCAATACTTTCTCCAACGATTAGCTCGTCGTAATTTTCGTTCATTGGCAGCTTGATATTAGAACTGAGCGGAGTCGCGGTTACTCCAAGGATGAATGACTTTTCAAAAAACTTAAACAATTTTGTAAAAGAATTGTAATGTGCCTCATCAATGATTACGAGTCCCACATCCGAAATATCCAATCGATCCTCTTGTAATCTGTTATTTAAAGTTTCCACCATAGCAACAAAACAGCTATAATTACCCTGATCATCAAGATTGGCAGTACTATTTACTACCTTGTTCTTTACTCCGAACTCGGTAAGCATCGCCGATGTTTGCTTGCAAAGTTCAATACGATGCGTTAAAACAACTACCTTTTTGTTATGGTTTTTTAAATACTGACGTACGATTTCAGAAAAAATGACTGTTTTCCCTCCTCCGGTTGGAAGTTGATATAATAAATGGTAATCTTCCGGCGAATCATCAAAACTTTTGAATATTTTATCGATCGCTCCCTTCTGATAGCTGTATAAAGCCTTACCACTGTTAGTTTCTTCTAGTACCTCAATTGAATTTTTACTGGCCATTCGTAATTTTTAGACGTGCAAAGATAGGTTCAATTAAAAGGTTACAAAGAATTTTTAACGAATAATTGATAAACGTCCTTTTTTTACTATAAAAAGTAATTTTAATCGACCTTCCTATTAAAAACGGACTTCCAATTGTTATATTCTTGTTAAAACAAAAGTTAATACGTTAACCCGTTCTATTGTTACTGGATTTTTTGAATAAATTTATTTTACGAATAACCAAAACCATCCAAAAACATGAAAATCAAACTCACCTTATTAGTAACTATCTTTTTATTATTCATTAACATTATTCCATCACGGGCACAACAGCCCGGAGTTTTAAGCGATTCCGTTTTTAACGGGTTAGAACTTCGAAACATAGGTCCCGCATTCATGTCGGGACGTATTGGCGATGTCGTTATTCATCCGGATAATGAAAACATTTGGTATGTTGGTGTGGCCTCCGGCGGGGTGTGGAAAACCATCAACTCGGGTACAACCTGGACACCAATTTTCGATAAAGAGTCATCCTATTCAATAGGTTGTCTTACCATAGATAGCTCAAACCCAAATACTATTTGGGTAGGAACCGGTGAGAATGTAGGTGGGCGCCATATGGGATACGGAGATGGAATATACAAAAGTGATGATGGAGGCGCGAATTGGAAGAATATGGGTTTAAAGAACTCTGAACATATCTCAAAGATCGTTATTCATCCCGATGATTCGAATACTATTCTTGTGGCAGCCCAAGGACCTCTTTGGAGTAAAGGTGGCGATCGTGGTTTATATAAATCTACAGACGGAGGCCTAACATGGAATAAAACATTGGGTGATTCAGAATGGGTGGGCGCTACAGATCTGGTTATAGATCCACGGAATCCTGATATTATGTATGCCGCCACCTGGCAAAGACATAGAACCGTTGCTGCTTATATGGGTGGAGGTCCCGGATCCGGAACCTATAAAAGTGTTGATGGCGGAGATACATGGGAAGAACTTAAAAGCGGACTTCCGGAATCATGGATGGGAAAAATTGGGTTGGCAATATCACCACAGCAACCGGATATTATTTACGCAGCAATTGAATTAGACCGTAGAACCGGAGGCGTTTATCGCTCTGCAGACAGAGGAAGCACCTGGGAAAAACAATCGGATGCTGTTAGTGGAGCAACCGGCCCACACTATTATCAGGAATTGTACGCTTCACCACATCAATTTGAACGACTTTATTTGGTCGATTCTAATATGCAGATATCTGATGATGGCGGAAAGACCTTTTACAAGATGAATGAAGATAACAAGCACGGAGATAATCACGCTATTGCCTTTAGAAATGACGACCCTGACTATTTATTAGTAGGAACCGATGGAGGACTTTACGAATCTTTTGATCTTACCGAAACCTGGAAATATGTAGAAAACCTTCCGGTTACTCAATTTTATAAAGTAGCTGTAGACGATACCGAACCTTTCTATAATATTTACGGGGGAACTCAAGACAACAGTACGCAGGGCGGACCTTCACGAACTGATAATTTGCAGGGGATCCAAAATTCAGATTGGAAAGTGGTTCTTAATTGGGATGGACACCAGCCTGCCACCGAACCCGGTAATCCAGATATCATTTATGGCGAACGACAAGAGGGTACACTTTCCCGAATTGACATGAAAACGGGAGAAGTAATAGATATTCAACCCCAGGCAGGAGCCAATGAAGATTACGAACGCTTTAACTGGGACTCCCCTATACTCATTAGTCCGCACTCACCTACTCGTATATACTTCGCATCGCAACGCGTTTGGAAATCGGATAACAGAGGAGATAAGTGGACTGCCATTTCAGGAGACTTAACAAAAAATGAATCTAGAATTGAATTACCCATAATGGGACGAAAGCAATCGTGGGACTCACCTTGGGATGTTTCAGCAATGTCTAATTACAATACGATCACTTCCCTGGCCGAGTCACCAAAACAAGAAGGTTTGATCTATGCAGGAACAGACGATGGTCTAATACAAGTAACCGAGAATGGCGGTGCCAATTGGAGAAAGATTACCGTTGGTAGTATGCCCGGTGTTCCGGCCACAGCTTTTGTAAACGATATAAAAGCAGACCTATTTGATGTAAATACTGTGTATGTTGCCCTAGACAACCACAAATATGGAGATTTTAAGCCCTATCTTATGAAAAGTACTGATAAGGGAAGGACATGGAAATCTATAGCGAATAATATTCCCGAGCGAACTTTGGTATGGCGAATAGTTCAGGATCATGTAAAGCCCGGATTATTATTTGCGGCTACAGAGTTTGGTGTTTATTTTACTGTAGATGGCGGAGGTCAATGGACAAAATTGCAAGGAAATGTACCCACTATATCTTTTCGGGATCTCGCAATTCAACGTAGAGAGAATGATCTGGTAGCAGCTTCCTTCGGAAGAGGTTTCTTCGTTTTAGATGATTATACGCCTTTGCGCAGCGTTTCAAAACAGAATCTGCAGCAGGAAGCGGTGTTATTTCCTGCGAGAGACGCCTGGTGGTTTGTACCCCGTTCGCATCTTGAGTTTGGAGCAGGTAAGGGAAGTATGGGAGATTCTCATTATGTTGCTCCCAATCCTGATTTTGGAGCTGTTTTTACATATTATTTAAAGAATAAACTCGAAACCGCAAAAGACAGAAGGATTGCTTCGGAAAAAAACATTAAAACAAGTGATGTTCCTTTCCCGGGTTGGGAATCCTTAGATGCCGAGAAAATGGAACCGAAACCAGCAATAATTATTAGCATTACCAATTCTGAAGGAAAAGTAGTTAGAAAGATCGAAGGTCCAACTGAAGCCGGATTTCATAGAATAGCGTGGGATCTAAGATATCCATCGCCCGGAGCATTACTCCTAAAAGATAAATCTAATGCTTCAGAAGATGAAATGAGCGGATTTTTAGCTCCTCCCGGTTCCTATACAGCGACAATGTGGAAAAGAGTTAATGGCGAAGTTACGCAACTTTCCGAAGCAATAAGTTTTAAAGTTAAACCATTAAGAAACGGCGCATTGAATGGTGCCAGTCCCCAGGAAACATCTAATTTCTATCGCACCTATGAAAATACTATGAGGAAAGTTTCTGAAGTAGAAATTGAATTAAACAAATCTATAGAGCGAGCTTCTGCCATGGCGACCGCCTTGCAGCGCTCGGAAGTTAAACCGGGTGAACACGACAAGAGGTTGCATGAAATCACACAAAATCTCTTAAAAATTAATACAGATCTCAACGGAAATCAATCGAAACTTGAAATAGGCGAAAAAACCAATCCAACTATCGGAGAACGGATGTTTGCTGTGTACCGGGGGATTGAACGATCTACATATGGTCCTACAGATACTCATAAAAGATCGATGCAACTTATCGATAGCAAGTTAGAGGAATTAGCAGACAGGCTAAAAGCGGCCGACATGCAATTAAACTCTTTTTATGAAGAATTAAAACATTTAGGCGCTCCTTATGTAGAAGAATAAGAATTAGTTTTTCCTGTTGAAAAAGCATTCAGAATTTTACTTTTGAGTGCTTTTTTCGTTAAAAAAAGATTCTTTTTATATTCTAAATTCTTACAAATTGGAGTCTTCAATTCTTACATATATTTTAAATTTTTATTGTTTTTTCGATGTATAACGAAATATAATCGTTTAAAAACACTTCGTAAAATTTTCTTTAACAATAAGTTACTGTTGTAGGTTATACCTTTGTAGCGCCCAAAAGATTTACTTATGAAACTAAATAAATACACTCTTGCTATTTTACTTTTAGCATTATTTTTAAGCCCACATTCAATTTTATTTTCACAGGTTGGAATTAATACCACGACTCCGAGAAAAACTTTAGAAGTTGCAGGAGATATGAAAGTAAGCAACAATCTGGAAGTTGGAAATTTTAATCCGTTAAAAGATTCGAACACAAGTACCTTCTTAATTCAGAATTCGGGAAACTCCATAGTTTCAATGGATGCAAGTAATCCTACCGGGTCTGCATTGGGGTATATTCAGGAGTATGTGATCACCAATCCTGATCTGGATTGGGTATTCGACTTTGATACTGGCGTAGATGCTACAGATTATGTAATGATCGCTATTTCTGCCAATTACGACAGAGAATTGATTGTGTCTAATGCTTCCGGGGCCGAGAATAATGGTAGTGTACCTTATACTGCTACATTCGTTCAGGGAGGAACATGGCATATAATAGCTGATTTCCCAATGGCTGCTAACTTAAATGTTGCTGAAATTGGTACTTGGACTATTAGTACATTGATCTACTCCAAAGACCTTTCAAAACAATTAGGGACTGTTTCAATTCCTATGCTGAACGCTTCGACCGGTAGCGCTTCTTCACCAATAATCGATTAAAACTTTAGCGTATGTATAAGACAATTACTTTTATTGTATTTATAGCATTCAATTTAATGAATGCTCAAGTAGGAATTGGGGTTACAAATCCCGATACCAACCTTCATGTTGGTGGTGATGTTCTGGTACAGGATGATCTCAACATTGGTACTTTGAACACCGTAACTCCAACCGATGAGGATTTTAAACTATTAACGCGTGTAACTAATTCAACCCCCGTAGGGGAAATTACAGTATTGGATGTTAATTCCCTTAGTGTTGCACCTATTAATACTATAGACTATCATTTTACCAATATTAGTCTGGACAACCTAAGTGATGTGAACTTACAATACGATAGTGCTAAATATGTCGTAGCTATATCGAATTTCAGATATGTAGGAGATGCCATTCAAAAAACTTCGGCCGGTGGAAGCAAATCGATTGGACATTTTGTTGTGAGAACCTTTGAAAATGGAGGTACATGGCATCTAGAGATTAAAAACAGGGATTTAGATCTAACTCCGGGAGATTCTGTAGAATATTATATTACTTTAATAGTATATGATAAATCTTATTTCAGAAACTTAGCTCCTATCGTTACCGACCTGGGTGGTTCTAATAGCGGAACAGCATCTTCAGTACCAGTACTTTATTAAAAACAGAATCTTATGAAAGCATTCAAGCTTATATTGGCTTTAGCCACGGTGTCTATTGCAAATACATTTGCACAGGTTGGAATTAACACCGCAACTCCAACTGCAACTTTAGAAGTTGTGGGGTCAACAAAATTAGACCGTAGTCTTTTTCTCGAAAATCCGGACAGTAATAACCAAATTCGAAATTCTAAATTGTTGATAAGAACCACTGGTAATGAAATCATCAAATACGATATAGATATAAGTAAATACGGCCCGGTAAACTATTCACAATTTATTTTTAATAATGTATCTACGAATGGTTTACAGGATTATGATACTAAAATCTCTACAGATGATTATATAGTGAGTATCCAAGGCTACTATTTTTTAGAACCTATAACCGGGGATACAGATATCATGACACATAGCAACACTGATAATAATAGTATTGAAGGATACCAGATCTACGCGTATCCTAATACTACTACAAACACTTGGTTTCTAAGAGCGTTTATTAATAATGGAACTTTTAGAACAAGATTTACTTCTCTTCCGTTTAGCGATACACCAATAGATCTATTTTTGAACCTTATTATTTATAGAAGAGGATTTATTACGAAAGAGCAAAGTGCTATAACGGTGGATATGGCGAATAATGAAACCATTACTGCTCCACTTCCACCAGGATTTTAGTTTTTATAGTTTGTTAGTTTTTTTTGGTTGGACCGCGCTAATAGCGCGGTCTCTTTGTTAGTAGAAATGTTAATTTTTTGTTAAATAGCTACTTTGTAATGCATAGTACTGTAACATTACTTGTTAATGCTCGTCTATATAGTATCAATCAATAAAATTAAACATTATGAGAACGTTAAACAGCAATCAGATTACATCAACTCTTTCAACAACTAAAATCTACAGCTGGAATTCAAAGAGAAGATATAGATAGGATTAAAAGAATCAATCAACAATCATTCATCAATCAATCATTCATCAATCAAAAAACAACAATTATGAGAACCTTGAACAGCAATCAGATCACAACTAAATTACCAACTTCGAAAGCATATAGCTGGAACGCCAAGCGACGTTACAGATAAGTACGAAGAACTAACCTGTCGTTTAAATAAACAAACACCAAAACCAAATCACCATGAAAATGCATAGAAGCTTTCAGAAGAAAAGAAAAATTGAGTTACAGAGTAAAGATGCTATGCTTGACACTGTAAAAGATATCTATAAAATGTACGACGCTCCTATCGCAATACGCATAGAGAGGTTTGCATCATAGCTCAATTACCTAACCAACCCACAAGAGCCGAGTTTTAGACATTCTAAGATTCGGCTTTTATTTTTGAATTTAATTTTCGAAAACATCATTTTCTTCCCAAAAAAACTGGTTTATTGAATCGCGTAATTCAATTTCGGCGAGAATAAGGTTATTCTCGTGTTTAAATTTTTTCGAGTCTAGCTCAAGATAGATCGCTGTTTCCTGAGCATAATCATCTTCTGTCATAAATAAAATGTTTTCTCGGCTGTTGTAATCTTTATTCGCTTTCATAATTTTTTCTTGTTTAGTTTATATTCCAAAAGTATTGGGGAAACTTAAGTTCAACAAAAACAAATCCCCTGAATTGCCTCCTTTAAAACCCCAAAAAATTATAGGAAAAATCCCCTCTTAAAAGCTGCGTAGAAAAAAGCTGTTTTCTTTATTGAGAGAAAATAAATTTATCTTTGAGTAAAACCAACAAAGACCATTAACTTATGAAAATATTAAAACCCATTGTACTATCATCACTCCTAGTCTTGCTATTTCATTCTTGTAAGGAAAGGAACAACGAAGATTCCAATACATCAGAAATGACTCAAGAACAAATTATTTCAAAGGCAAAGGCTATTCATGAACGCGTAATTACGCTGGATACTCACTGTGATATTAATATTAAAAATTTTACTGATTCAATTAACTATACTCAAGACCTAGAAAGTCAGGTGACCCTTCCTAAAATGAAAGCCGGGGGACTTGATGTAGCCTGGTTCATAGTTTATACGGGGCAGGATTCTTTAACAGAAACGGGCTTTAAAAAAGCATACAAAAACGCAATGTCCAAATTTGAGGCAATTCATAAATTAACCAATGAAATCGCTCCGGACCAAATTGAACTTGCAACCTCGTCCAATGACGTAAGGCGAATAGTTGAATCGGGTAAAAAAGTAGCTATGATCGGGATTGAGAATGGATATCCCGTTGGTACCGATTTAAACAATGTGAAAAAATTCTACGATCTGGGTGGTAGATATATGTCATTATCACATAACGGTCATAGTCAGCTATGCGACAGTAATACTGGTGAGGCAGATGGAATATGGCTGCATAACGGGTTAAGTGAACTTGGTAAGCAGGTAGTCACAGAAATGAATCGCGTTGGAATGATGATCGATGTATCACATCCTTCAAAAGAAGCCATGCGTCAAATGATTCAACTTAGTAAAGCTCCTATTATCGCGTCTCACTCCTCGGCGCGGGAACTTTGTGATCACAGTCGGAATCTAGACGACGAACAGCTGCAGTGGATGAAGGATAACGGAGGTGTGGTACAAACAGTGGCTTTTACCTCTTATCTAAACACTGAAAAATTTGAGAAACGTGTCGAAATTGAAGTTGAGATAGCCAAAAAGATACTGGATTCATTGGGTGTAACCTGGCATGAGCGTGAAGAGATAAAGAAAATGTCAGCAGCCAAAAGAGAAACCTATTTCTCACATTTAGGTAAAATGGTCCCAATTAGAAAAGCTAAACTTGCTAAAATGGACAACCTCCCTCCTGCCGTCGATGTTTCAGACTTCGTTGATCATATTGACTATATGGTTGAAAATATCGGGATAGACCATGTTGGTATAAGTAGTGACTTTGATGGCGGCGGTGGAATTGAAGGTTGGAGTGACGCTTCAGAAACATTCAATGTAACTCTGGAGTTAGTTAAAAGAGGTTATTCAGAAAAAGAGATCGAACAATTATGGAGTGGAAACCTATTAAGAGTATTAGACGAAGTTGAAGCAGTAGCAGAGCAACTTCAGACGGAAAGTTAAACACAAATCCATCAAGTGATTTTAAAGCCAATGCATCTTTTGTATTGGCTTCTTTTATTTCTGAAATTAACTTGGCATTTTATTTGATTCCTTAAAACTATCCCCTTCACCTTAAACCATCACATTATGAGACATTTCAGAAACACCCCCGAAGTGAATGCGGGAAGTATGGCAGATATCGCATTCTTACTATTGATCTTTTTTCTGGTTACAACCACAATCGCAAAAGATAAAGGTATTATTCGTGCGCTCCCGGAGCCTTGTCCGCGGGGCGAAAAGTGCGATGTAGATATATATGAACGCAATGTCTTCCGTATTGCAGTTAACGAAAATGGTGAACTCTTTGTCAACGATAATCCAATGCATATGCGAGATCTTGGAGTTTCACTAAAGAATTTTATCGACAATAATGGGGATGGTTCCTGTACGTATTGCTTCGGAAAGAAAAGTGCATTGGAATCAGATAACCCGCAACTAGCTGCAATAGTCATTAATACGAGTCCGTTAACACCATACAAATACTATATTGCCATTCAAGATGAATTGACAAAAGCGTATTACGATTTGCGAGAAGAATATGTAAAAAATATTCTGAAAAAAGATATTGCCAATTTAACGCCAGAAGAGTTAAAAAAGGTTCAACAAGCCTATCCGTTTAGAATTTCGGAAGCAAATATTAAATAAATACTTCTTTAAATTGAATTCCCAAAGCCTTCCGAAGCTCATGAATGCGTTGTAATTCGCTGGGAAGTATCAATGCCAGCGACACCCCTGTTTTACCTGCGCGTGCCGTACGACCACTTCTGTGTGTGTAGTATTCGTCTTGTTCCGGCAACTGATGATGTATCACAAAGGCAAGATTGTTAACATCTATTCCCCGTGCCGATACATCTGTTGACACCAGTATTTGAAGGCTTCCGTTCTTAAAAGCTCTCATCACTTTTTCACGTTCCTTTTGTTGCATATCCCCCTCAAGTGCTGCAACCGAAAAGCCTTTGTCCAATAATTGCTCGGTTAGGTTTTGTGTCCCGGCTTTAGTTCTACAAAAAATGATCCCTCTGTCCTTTCCGCTGCGCTCTATTAGTGTCTCTAATAAGCCTAGCTTCTCTTTTATGGTAGTTGTAATATACTGATGTGTAATATTGGCATTAACAAGCGAATTCTTATTTACTTCTACTCTGGCAGCATCTGCGTCCATGTAGGTTTTTATTATTTTTTTTATTTCATCGGGCATGGTGGCAGAAAACAACCAGGTCTTTCTGGATCCGCTCGTATATTTTAAGATCCTATTGAGATCTTGCTTAAAACCCATGCTTAACATTTCGTCTGCTTCGTCAAGTACGAGTGTCTCTATATTTTTGAGGTTGATCTCACCCCGTTCTATTAGATCCAACAGTCTTCCGGGAGTTGCCACAATAATGTGAGTGGTTCTTTTAAGCTTAGCAATTTGTCGGTCAATCTTTTCGCCACCATACACACCTTCTGCAAAGATCTTTTCGGGTACATACTTGGTAAACTTAAAAAGCTGTTTTTGAATTTGCTGAACCAATTCTCTTGTAGGCGCCAACACCAGTGCCTGGATCTCGTCTTTTTTAGGATCGATATGATGTAAAATTGGCAAACCGTAAGCTGCAGTTTTCCCTGTACCTGTTTGGGCAAGCCCTATAAGATCGGTTTTTGAATGAATTAAAATTGGGATCGCAATTTCCTGAATTTCAGTCGGGCTTTTGATCCCTAACTCTTTCAATCCTTGAATAAATTCTTTCCTAACTCCTAAATCTGAAAATGTTGACATGTCTGTTTATTTCTGAAACGGCAAAGATACGTTTTAATTTAGGCGGGTTCAGGGAAATTACAAACGAATCTAAAAGTGTATTTTTGCGAAAAACTCTTCCGAAGAAAATATGACAGACCTAAATCACAGACATTTTATTCTGAATAAGCCCTACGGTTATATTAGTCAGTTTCTTACTAATGACCCAAAGGCCCGTAAAAAGAAGTTTTTAGGCGAGTTGTATTCTTTTCCGGAAGGCACAATGGCGATTGGAAGATTGGATGAAAAAAGTGAAGGGCTCTTGATGTTGACGACTAACGGTAAACTTAGTGCTAAAATAACAGGTTCAAAAATTGAAAAGGAATACTACGCACAGGTGGATGGGCTTCCTACACTTGCAGCGCTCGAAAAACTTAAAAACGGCGTTGAAATTGGCATAAACGGAGAAAAATATCTCACTAAACCTTGCTTGGTGAATACCATTCAAACGCCTCAATTTGAGGAACGAGAAAAGAAAATCAGGGATGACAGACACGGACCCACAAGCTGGGTCTCAATAACGTTAACGGAGGGGAAATTTCGACAAGTACGTAAAATGACCGCTGCTGTAGGCCTACCAACACTAAGATTGGTAAGAGTTAGAATTGGCGATATTCATCTTTCAGATTTAAAAATGGGAGAAGTTAAGGACATTACTACAGAGATCGAAAATTCTAATCTCATTTGATATTTACCCTTTTGGTTTATATACCCGAATAGTGGAAACCGGATATTTTTCAAGTAATATTTTTGGTCTAATCGGTCTTTTCTCAAAATTTCCACCGCAATTCGGACAAACATGCTTAAACACATTCTCAGCACAATCTGAACAAAAAGTGCATTCGAAAGTACAAATCATGGCATTTTCGGCATCGTGAGGTAAATTGGTGTCACAATGCTCACATCCGGGTCTTATTTCTAACATAAAAGAATCGATTAATGATATAAAAATAGTAGAATAAACTGTGATACTATCAATGAAATATAGATTAAAGTCTTAATCATTTTCTTCGAGTTTAAAAAATTCGTTAACCGACTTGTTAAATATCTTCGAGAGTTTTAATGCCAATAGTGTTGATGGTACATACCTGTTAGCTTCTATCGAATTGATCGTTTGTCGAGAGACACCTATCTTTTGGGCGAGTTCATCCTGAGTAAGGTTCAAGATTGCCCGCTCTACTTTAAGCGTATTCTTCATTATCCCTGCTTTTTTAAGAAATAGAAAAACATTAAATAAACCACTAACATCATCCATAATATCTGAAAATCTCCTAAATCCTCAAAGACGGCCTTTTCAGGCTTTATAATGGTAAAAACTAACCAATTAATTAGGGGCTGGAATAGAGTATAGAGTACTCCCGCCAAAAATGCCAAGGAGTAAGATTGGGCCCGAAAGGACTGTATTCTTTCATCCTCTATTTTTTCTTTAGAAAGCACCACCATAAATAGAAAACCGATCATAACTTTACGAAGTATATCATTAGTTAGCTCAAAATCTCCCTCCACAAATTTTGTGCTTAGAACTATGGCAAAAACAATAAAGAAGCCGATCCATCCAATTTTTTTATAATGATTTGGAAGTTTAAAATTTAAGAGTTTTAAGGTACTCTTCTTTTCACATTCTTTAACCGATTTAAAATTCATCGTTTGAAGTATTAATAAGTTTGTTTAACATTATGGAAAGTATTATTTCCTTAATGACAAACATACTTTACATTTTAAGAGTAACAAAATAAATCTTCATTTTTTAGTTGAGATTTATTCCTTAATCACTAAAATCGATGCTTTATGTCCTGTAAGAAGATTCCATTCTTTAGCGGAAACCAATACTCCATTGTCGTCGTAAACGTGGAGTTCGGCAGTATTGGGACCGGAAGATCCCTGATTTAAAGCTTGAAAATCAATTCGGTTTACTCCTTGCTGAAGTGGCAGATCAAAACCTCTAAAAGTACCATCCAAAGAAATATCGCTCTGCACAACATCATCATTTACAAATACTCTAATTCGGTCCCCATCCACATATTCGTGATCCCGGTACACCACATTAACATAGCTTGCCCCTGTTTTTATATCCCCTAAGTCCTGATCTCGGCCGTATTCTTCTTTCGCTTCTTTATCCTTTGTAAAATATTTAGGCCCTTTGTTTGATTTTGATGAGATAAACTTATCATCTTCAGACATATCGAATTGTTCGTCTTTAGAGTCTCCTAATTTTGGAGCATCTTTAGGCGTAAATTTATTATTGGAGTTAGTTAAACTAGGGGTTTTTATTGCCGGAAGCTCGTATCCCGTTGGATTGTTCACATCGGTCGTAGTAGATTCAAACTGAACAGAACTGGCATTTGGGTTATCAATTTGAGCTGTGGCCATGTTGATCATACCCAACAGAAAAACAGTACAGAATATCTTTTTCATTTAAAACCTTTTAAGGTAAAACCCTCCGCAATAATCAAACCAAACAATACTTTTCAATGTCATATTTTTAGCAATTTCTTCATTATTACGGTTCCATCAATATCGGTAATTTTCAAAAAGTAGATTCCACCCTCAATCCCTCCTAGTCCTTTTAATTCACTGGTTTCACCCGTGCTATCTATCTGAACAGGCATCGTTCTTCCGCTCAGATCATAAAAATCAAGCTTCGCTATTTTTTCCGAAGGGAAAGAAACAAAAAGTTGTTCTTTAAACGGATTTGGGTGAATAATTAATTCGGAAAGTTCTGTGGTTTCTGAAACACTTAGAACTGCTCTATCGTAATCTGCCACTTCAAAATCGTCAAAATAAAATCCGTCACCCGGAATGTTTTGATTGTTATTTAACTGAAATCTAAGTCGGACATCATTAGCACCGTTAAATGCAGAAAGATCGTATGAAAAATGTTTCCAAAGTTCGTTATTGTGATATTCATCCAGCATGATCCAGTTAGTGCCTCCATCTGTGGAAATCTCAAAATAGACGCGATCTCCCGACTCAATTGAGTATTTACTCATAATATGCACCGTAGGATACGTTGTAGAAGTAAAGTCGAATATTTCATCTAACTCGAAAAAATTCACAGTATCATTGACCCCATTACCTCCATTCGAATCTCCAAAACAACTTGTACCGCTGTATGAATCATCTGTTACCGAGCTCCACATAATTCCATTCCCGGAAGCCAACCAACGAAAATCACCGCTTTCAGAATCATCAAAGAACAGCACATCTTTATTCCCAACGAAAATTCTTAAATCTGATGATTCATTAAGAACTCCGTCCTGATACGTTGCGATATTAACAGTAAAGGAATTCTGAGAAAAAGTTGGTGCCAGTGAAATTGTAAAAGGACTTGCAGCATTATCAACTCTGCTGCGCGCATCGATATTTCCATATCCTGATGCCGTAGAAATTGTAATTTCGGGATTATTTGAAGAAACGATCACACTTACATTCTCAGCTGTGGCCCCTACTCCAACATTTTTAACCTCAACCACAAACTGAATTGATTCGCCAGGTGTGGCTAAGCCAATTTGTTTATGACTTTGTACATCTAAATATGCGCCTGCAATCCACGACTGATAAAATAAAGGTCTGATATTTTCTGCAACAAGGTCGAATATCGTACTTGGATTTGGCCAAAACCCGTTGCCGTCTATTTCGGGAGTCCAACCGTAAATTTCTTCGGAATGAAAATAGTCACGTGTGGTTCCACAGGAAGTATATCCCAACATTTGAAAAGTAACTCCATAGGTATAATCATTTTCGTTGAGAAAAGCCGAAGCCCACTCCGAATAGATCTCAAAATCTGGAGGCGTCGTGTCGTATCCATAAGGCATTAAGTATGTTCCGGCAGTAGAATGCATAGAAAATGCAGTTTTAGGTTCTATCTGAGCCATAAGATCTCTAACTGCAGCCGATTCCGGTTCTGAAAATGGTCCGGAGCCACGGTAAATTCCGGAACAAGGTTGATCGCTAGAACAGGAATTGTTATGCCCGAATTCGTATCCATAATTTCTATTTAGATCAACACCAACACAGCCACCACCTACATCAGGATTTCTGTTCTTACGCCATAATCCACCCCCATTCGGGTCTGTTTGCCTGTTATATTCGTATCCATCAGGATTTACTACAGGCACAAAATAAAGCTCTCTATTATTCACTAAATACTGAACTTGCGGATCGGTCTCATAATTTTCCAATAGCCAAAACATATAATTCATGGCTACTGCCATCGAGAGAGGTTCTCTGGCATGATGCAATGCATCAAAATAGGCTGAAGGTTCAGGTTCATCAATATCTGGATTGTCTGAAATTTTTGCCATCCAAATTGTTCTTCCTTCCGCGGTTGTACCAATACTAATTTTATCGGTAATAAGATTTGGATAGTCTGCTTTCATTTCATCAAGCTTCGCCTCAACTTCGGTATAGGTATAGAAGCCACCCATAGATCCAAGACCAAATCCATTTGCTACCCTTTCAGAACGAGTAAGATCTACCAGATTTGGAGCATCTTCAGCAACCCGTTGCGCGTAGTAGATTGCGTAATCAGGGATCGTAATTTCATAAGAGATATTTAGCTCCTGTAAGCGAATTAGTTCTAATTCAGAAACAAAAAACGATATACCATTATTGATTTGCTCTGCATGATCGATATCGAAACCGTTTTCAATTAATATGTTTAATTGCTCATTGTCTTCTAAAGATACATTTATCTTACTATAAACAGGCTGTTGTGCAAAAGACTTTTGGTGCGTGAAGAAAAAAACAACACAAACAAAGAAGAGTTTTTTCATAATATATTTCAATTAGCTAGGGGCGCTTTTTTCTTCGCCAAATAATAAAAAAGATAATTACTAGAAGGGGTAAAATGATGTAAATTATAACGTCTGCCGTGTTTGTGAGGTCAATTGGCGAATTGTTATCGGGATGCGGAACTTCCTTAGGGATTTGAAGGAGAATATTCATTTTAATTTTTATTTCAAATTACTTAAAATTTAATTGACTCTTAGATTTTTTAACATTTTATGTTAACTATTTGGATTTCTAGTTTCTATGAGTTATAATGGCCTAATTCCATTAAAAACTCCTTAAAACATAAAGAATATATGAGACAACTCAAAATTACGAAGCAGGTTACCAACAGAGAGACCAAATCGTTGAACAGTTACCTACAAGATGTAAGTAAAATAGATATGATTACGGCCGAAGAGGAAGTAGAGTTGGCACAACGCATTCGTGAGGGAGATCAGGCTGCGCTAAATAAACTCACCCGTTCTAACTTAAGATTCGTTATATCGGTAGCGAAGCAATATCAAAATCAAGGACTTACGCTTTCAGACCTTATTAATGAAGGAAATGTAGGTCTTGTTAAGGCGGCAAAACGTTTTGACGAAACCCGAGGTTTTAAATTTATATCTTATGCGGTGTGGTGGATTAGACAATCTATTCTACAAGCGATCGCGGAACATTCAAGAGTTGTAAGACTGCCGTTAAACAAAATTGGTGATATAAATAAAATCAGAAAAGCATCAATTCATTTGGAGCAACAACACCAACGTATGCCTTCTGCAGCCGAAATCGCCAAAGAACTGGATATGTCTATTAGTAGTGTTAAGCAATCCATGAAGAATTCTAGTAGAAGTCTTTCAATGGATGCACCATTTCAGGAAGGTGAAAACGACAATAATTTGTACGATGTGTTGAGTTCGGGTGAGAGTCCGAAGCCAGATAACACACTAATTCATGAATCCCTGAAAATTGAAATAGATCGTGCCTTAGACACACTTTCTCCAAGAGAAGCGGATGTTGTAAAACTTAATTTTGGCTTAGGTGGACAACCATCGATGACGCTACAAGAAATTGGGGATACTTTCGACCTAAGCAGAGAAAGAGTGCGTCAAATTCGTGAGAAAGCGATAAGAAGGTTAAGACAACAATCCAAAAGTCATATTCTTAAAAAATATTTAGGCTAAGCTCTAAGTTAATATTCAATGAAGAAACCCCTTACTTTAAACTAAGGGGTTTCTTACGTTTTAACGTTTGTTGTCGGCACGAAATCATTATTTAACAAAACTATAGCAATCATTAACTAACTTTTTAAGAGGAACACGCTTTATATTTGCAATACAAACCTTAAAACTTAGAATGATGAAAAAATTAATTGCACTCTCATTACTTTCGGGAGCATTTGTATTTACCTCATGTGTTTCGAAAAAGAAATATGTAGAATTAGAGTCTCAGTATAATGATACACGTTCTACACTTTCAAAAACCCAATTAGAGAAAGAAGAGATCGAGGCTAAATACGCTAAGATCGAAGAACGCGTTGCGAACTACAATGCTAAGATTCAATCCCTGTCAACTACGAATCAATCCCTTACAGAGTTGAGTAACGAAAGACTTCAGAATCTTGGCAACGTCGCTATTTCAAATAATGATCGTGAGCAAATGCGTAAAGCACTAGCTAATGTAGATCAGAATGAGTTAGCACAAGCTAAGACCCTACAGGATTCAATGAATTTAATTGTTTCTTACAACCTGAAGAAAAATTTGGATAATAGTCTAATTGCCGATGGTGAAGAAGATGATATCAAGATCGATATTGATGACACCGTGGTGATGATCACCATTTCAGACAAGTTGCTTTTTAACTCAGGAAGTTTTAGAGTAAATCCGAAGGCAAACAATCTTCTCGAGAGATTGGCGAATGTTATCAATAGTGAGCCTGCTTTAGAGGTAATGGTTGAGGGACATACTGACGCTCAAACTGTAAAACCGGGTGCTTACATTAAAGATAACTGGGAGTTAAGTGTCGAAAGATCGACCGCTGTTATTAGAACACTTCAGGACAAATATGGTGTTGCGCCGGAAAAATTAATCGCGGCAGGTAGAAGTAGTTATCATCCCCTTACCGAAAACGATACCAAAGAAGGTAGAGCAACAAATCGTAGAACCAGAATTGTAATTTTACCAAATCTGGATAAATTTTTAGCCTTACTATCTGCTAATTAGACGAATAGAATAGACATTTTAACGAAAAGTGACATCTTACGATGTCATTTTTTTTTGTGCTACACTTTTTTGTTCTATATTCAAGTTAAATAGCAACATCATGCGCATAGCAGAATCTCCATATAATGATAAGTATGAGAAAAAGGTCACTACTTCGTCCGGTGACTTTTATTTCTTCAATAAATTTATTGTATCAGAGATCTCAACAGGAGTGCATTTTAATTGGGAAATAGGTAAAGAAATAATTGACTTAGCATATAAACACTACGGTGAGAATATCCGCGTTGCATACATTTCTAACCGAGTAAATGACTATTCAGTCAATGCACAAGACTGGCTTAAATTCTTTAATGAGCGACACCATCTCGAAGCTTTTGCGATCGTCGCATATAGCAAGATCGGACTAATGAATGTTATTTTGGAAAAAATATTCGTGCAGACCAAAATTCGTAAATTCGATTCACTGGAAGCCGCAATTACCTGGGTGCTTAGGTTAGATCAGTTGAAAAAAATAGAACCGGAACAAAATCAATAACTTACTTCGATGGTGGTAAAGTAGGCCTTACTTCTACCTTGCTTGGCAGTGTTCTGGGGTGCATGGTAAACAGATCTACCACTAATTTTCCTATATCTTCGATCTGAATTTTCCAGGAATCACTCTCATCGGGTTCATTCCCATTAAAATGAGTTGAAACCGAACCCGGCATAATGGTACTCACCTTTACATTGTGTTTTCTAAGATCCAGCATGGCCGCCTGGGTAAAACCGGTGACACCAAATTTACTGGCATTATATGCGGCACCCCCACTAAAAAAATTAGTTCCTGCAAGACTGGAAATCGTTATATAGTAACCTTTATTTTTAATTAATTCGTTTAGAGATGCCTTCAGCGTAAAAAATACTCCGGTTAGGTTAGTATCTATAGTTTCCTGCCACTGTTGTACACTTAGATCTTCTACAGAGTTAAAATGACCCAGACCCGCATTCGCTATCACAAAATCGATTTTTCCAAAATGCGAAACAACATGTTTAACGGCATCACTCTGACTGTCAAAATCACGAACATCTGCTTCAATTCCAATAGCCTGAACCGAATCATTGCTATGTGCGTTCAACTCTTTCGCAGCTTCTTCGGCGGTACGCTTTTCCCGTCCGGTGATCGCCACATTAACTCCAGCAGCCATAAGACTTTGTGCTACACCATAACCAATTCCCTTGGTTCCACCCGTGATTAACGCAACTTTCGATCTAATATCATTCATAATTTTATTGTTTCTTTCAAAGTTACGAACTTCGCAAAACACTATTCCCAATTTATACTTAAATTTGGTTTATGTTTTTAAAGATCGTTACGGTTTTTTCGGCTTTACTTTTTACTATTTCTTCGGAAGAGACAGCGCAATCGAATTTAATTGATATTGCAACTGTTTCAACCGAGTTCTCCTACGAAATGCGCTATGCCACCCCAAATAATTTTATTGGAGAAGTTTTGTACGATTGTTCGGTTTGCCTGTTACAACCCGACGTAGCTGAAGCATTAGCAAAAGCGAATCAGTTTTTTTGCGAAAAAGGATACAGAATCCGGCTATACGACTGTTATAGACCGCTGGATGTTCAGAAGAAAATGTGGAAAAAAGTACCACGACCTACCTATGTCTCCAATCCCTACGGAAAAGGCTCAATTCACAACAAAGGAGCAGCCGTTGATATCACTTTAGAAACTCTGGATGGCTGTTTTGTTGATATGGGAAGTGATTACGATTTCTTCGGAAGAGCGGCACACATCGATAATTATAATTTTTCAGAAGAAATTCTGAACCATCGTAAACTCTTATTTGAAGGCATGAGAAAATTTGGATTCCAAACGGTGCGTACAGAATGGTGGCACTTTAGTTTCAGAAGAAATGGCACATACCCTATCTTAAATGGTCCGCTCCCATGCGATTAACCCTTAAGATTTTATAGGCCTAAAAATAAGACTATTAATCAACGTTCCTGTTGGTATTCTTCCGTTCCAGTTCATCTAACTCTCTGTCTCTGGGGTCTTTCCGAAGTCGTAATGGAATATCTTCTTCGCCACCATATACTTTAAGTTCGGTTACATTTGCCGGCAAGTTAAATTCTGCCTCAGAAAGGGCTTGTTTAACTTTTCTAATTACTAACCCTCTCAATACTCTGGAAGCCCTTCTGTAATCTACCGTATCCACCCAAAAAAAGACTTTTAAGTTCACTGTGCTCGCTGCCAATTCATCCTCAATAACAAAGTTTTCGTGGAGATCATCCTTTATGATCTCTGTTTCATTATCTAAAACCTCCTGAATAATGCCTTTGGCGGCTTCAATATCATCTTCATACCCAATTCCCACCACAAAATCGACACGATAGAATCCATCTGCGGTATAATTGGCAACCGGCTTCGTAAGTACATCACTATTGGGAATATAAATATCCCGCCCGTCGAAAGTTTTAATATGCGAATATCTAAAGTTTAGTGCTCTCACCTTTCCGAAGATCTCATCGATCTTTATAGTGTCATTAATATTAAAAGGTCGATTAAATGCCAAAATAATACCCGCCAAAAAATTCTTCCCTATATCTTGAAAAGCAAAACCTAAGACTATGGCCGCACCTCCGGCAGCAGTTAGTATTCCGGTAGCGATCCCACTCATTCCGGCAGCCTGCAGCGCAAGTAAGATGGTGATGATGATTAGTACAGTTTTAATAGCCTGAGCTAAAAACCTAGCCATCAAAGGATCTTCAGCCGTTTTTTGAATTCGTTTTTTATAAATTCCAGTGATGAGCTGAGCAATTAAAAACCCAAGTATTATAATGAATACCCCTAATGCGATGCGCGGAAGCATCGTTAAAAAGGACTCGTAATAGCTTTCTAAAGAGTTTAATATTGTTTCGGTGGGAGTTTGTTTCAAAATAGTGTTTTTTTATATCGTGTTTCCGTTGATGTCAAGTTCAATTACCTCTTTTCCTAGTTTCTTTACTTCGGAAAACTGCGTCGCCTTGTCTCCTACAACTACGTAGATAAAATCACCTTCGTTCATATATTTTTCAATGATCGTTTTAAAGTCGGATAAAGTCATATTCTGAAGCGTGTTCTGTTCTTCTACAATATAATCTAATGGTTTGTTAAACTGACTAATATTCTCCAATATACCGAGTTTAGCTCCTAACGACTCATAATTACGGGTATTTTGTTTTATGATCTTATTTTTGGTAAGCTCTACATCTTCTTCTGTAAAACCGGGACCATAATTAATGACCATATCTCTAATAATTTCTAACGACGGAAGCGTTGCATTAGACCTTACACTAGAAGATATTGTGAATGGTGCAATTTCTTGTCTGTCCGGAACTCTGGAGTAAGCTCCGTAGGTATAACCTTTACCTATACGCAATACCTGAAAAAGTCTTCCACTAGAACCTCCGCCAAGAATTTCGTTGGCAAAATCCAGTCTTGTGGCATCGTCATGTGTAGCTGAAAGTGAAAGATTTCCAATGTATAAAACCGATTGTTTAGAATCGGGAACATCAATAAAATACAAGGATCCGCCCTTTTTCTCCTTCGGAATTGTTTGCGCGATTGGGGTAATTTTCTCTCCCTGCCAATTCGCCGAAAGACCTTCTAAACCTTTCATTACACGTGTTTTATCAATATTCCCAACGATATGAAAGGTAGCGGCTTTTGGCGATATGTTCTTATAGAATTCCTTCACATCGTCTAACGTAAAGTTTTTGGTCGTTTCTAAAGTGCCATTCACAGGTATCCCATAAATATGGTCATCACCATACACCAATTTATTAAAATTCAAAGAGCTGATCGCTGTTGGATTCGCTTCTCTTCCTTTTAGTGAGGTTTCAGTTTCTTTTTTCAGTCTGTTAAACTCATTCTCATCCCATCTGGGTTCTAAGATCATTTCTTCTATTAAAGCCATAGTTTCTTCGAAGTTTCTACTTAAAGCACTGCCCGAAATAGTAATATTTTCGAGACCTCCGTTAATGCGAATACTTGACCCCAATAGTCCTATCGCCTCTTCTAGTTCAGCAGCCGATTTAGTCTTCGTCCCCTCATTCATCAAATCGGCTGTAAAAGCAGCTAATCCCGCTTTCTCTTTCGAGTCTAATCTATGTCCGCCATCAATGGTAATATTGAAACTCACTAAAGGCAGTTCGTTATTTTCCATACCGTAAACGACCATTCCATTTTCAAGACTACCCTTCCAAATATCCGGCATTGTAAAAAGTGGCGCTTCTCCGTATTCCGGCTCAGACCGGTCGTATTTGGAAGGAGTTTTTTCGTATTCTGCCTCAGCACCCTGCGCTACTTCTTCGTTGGCTTTCATTGCGGTAACTTCTTCCTGCCACACGGTTGCTTCAACTGCATTTTCTACAGCCAACTCCTTATTTCCTTTTGGAACAACGCTGGTCATTACGTAATTCTTATCTTTTATGTACTTGTTATAGACGTTCGTAATATCTTCCCTCGAAACGTTTTGAACCAGTTTAGCTCTCTTGGTAATAAAGCCGGGATCACCTCCAAATTCATTGTCTCGCACTAACTGAAATGCTTTGTTCAATACGGTTGCCACTCCGTAATACAACTGTGTTTCTAGTTCCGCTTTTATTCTTTTTAATTCATTATCGGTAAAACCATTAGCTTCAAAATCGGCAAACCCTTCTTCAACAGCCTCCTTGACATTTTCGAGAGATGCACCCTCATTAGCTCTAACCCTAATCACGAATTCGCCCGCTATTTCATTGCTGCTTTGGTAGCTTCCAACATTTGGTGCTAATTTCTTTTCTTCAACAATTTTCTTATAAAGCGGTGCTTTTTTACTTCCGCTAAGTAGTTGTCCCAATACCTCTAAGGCATACATATCTTCATTGTAGTCTTCTACCGTAGGAAACACCATTCGGAGTTCGGGAAGTTTAGCAAAGTTGTCTTCAAAGTACAACGATTTGGTTTCTGAAAGCGTCACCGGCATTGGCTCCATAGCTTCAACTTCGGGACCACTTGAGATTTCACCGAACCATTTTTGAACGAGCTCCTTAGTTTCTGAAATATTAATATCTCCGGCAATTACCAGTGATGCATTAGCGGCACCGTAATATTCATCATAAAATTCTTTAACATCTTCTAAAGTTGCGGCTTGTAGATCGGGTAATGCGCCTATAACTGTCCAACTGTAAGGATGCCCTTCGGGATATAAATTTTTTCTAATGATCTCATCGGTATACCCATAAGGAGAGTTATCTACACGCTGTCTTTTCTCATTTTTAACCACCTGTTTTTCACGTTCTAAAGCTTCTTTAGTTACGGTATTGATCATATACCCCAATCTATCACTATCAATCCATAAAATTTTCTCGAAAGCATCTTTAGGCACTACTTCATAATAAACCGTACCGTCGCTCCATGTTCCTCCATTTCGACTCCCGCCCCACTCCGGAATCATTTTCCTGTTGGCACCCACCGGTACATTTTCAGAATCGTTAAACGACATATGCTCAAAGAAATGTGCAAAACCTGTTTTTCCGGGTTTTTCACGGTTAGAACCAACATGCACCATGGTTGCAACGGCTACAATTGGATCGCTTTTATCTTGATGCAAAATAACTTCCAGTCCGTTGTCAAGTACAAATTTCTCATAGTCCAGCGTAAATTCGCTTTCTTGTTGATTTACTTCGGAAGGCTTATCGGCACAGGAGTATAAAATGGAACAGATGAAGAATAGGCTGAAAATGACAGAAAATTTCATAAAAAAGGTTGGTTTAATGTTGCTGATTAATTCAAGTTTCAAAATAGACTTTTTCTGAATATTTCATTCTTAAATAAACGATAAAATATCGCCTATTTACTAAATGCCTTATATCTTTACACAAAATTTAAGATCTTGGACAAAACAGTTACAACATTTAAGGTTATTAGCACACTCGAAGCCCTGTCATTTTTAGTATTATTAGGTATTGCGATGCCGCTAAAATATATTTGGCACAAGCCTGAAATGGTTGAAATTGTAGGCATGGCACACGGAGTGTTATTTCTATTGTACATAGCAGGGGCTGTTTATATATCACAAAAACTGAATTGGTCAACTAAAATGTTAATTATAGCCGTACTTTGCTCGGTAATTCCATTTGGACCTTTTTATGTGGAACGTAAGTTTTTATAATGAATTCGGATACACTTAAACATTACAGTTGTTGGTTTCAGGAGTATTTTATGGATATTGGTATGAGCCAGGATCTTGCGGTGTTCTTGAACGTATTAATAAACTGTTTAATTCTGGCAATAATTACTTTTCTGCTGGACATTGTCCTGAGGAAGTTTATTATTGAGGCCTTTAAAGCCTTCAGTAATAAAACAGTTACCACCTTCGATGATTTTTTAGTGCGAAGTAATTTTCCGAAGTATATCGCACACGTAATCCCACTAACCTTAATATGGTATGTGGTGCCCCTCATTTTTATGGAATACCCTAAAGTTTCTAAATTCATTTTAGGAGCTATTGATATTTACATTATTGTATTGTGCGTTCTTATTTTCAGAAGTCTGTTGCGCACTACAAAAAATTACCTTGAAACGAAAGAGAATTACCATGATAAGCCACTTCAGAGCTATGTTCAGGTAATGATGATCTTTGGTTGGGGTATCGCCATCTTTTTAATTATTAGCATTCTTACTGGTTATTCTCTGGTTAGTTTAGGTACGTTAGGTGCGGCATCGGCTATCATATTGTTAATTTTTAAAGATACCATCCTTGGTTTTGTAGCAAGTATTCAGGTAACTGTTAATGATATAGTGCGCATTGGTGATTGGATAACGTTTAGCAGATATGGTGCCGATGGGTATGTAACCGAGATCAATCTGGCAACAGTGCGTGTGCAAAACTTTGACAATACATACACCACGATTCCAACTTATAGTTTGATTTCCGATTCATTTCAGAATTGGCGCGGAATGCAGGAATCTAAAGGGAGGAGAATAAAGCGTTCTATCTATATCAAACAAAATTCCATTAAATTTTTATCTCAGGAAGAGCTAAATGATCTTAAAAAGATCCAACTCATTCAACCTTATATAGAGCATAGGGAAAAAGAAGTCGTTAAATACAATCTCAATTCCGAAGCAGACAAAAGCCTACTCATTAATGGGCGAAATCAAACCAATCTGGGTATCTTTAGAAAATACGCCGATGCTTTTCTACATGAGAATCCCGCGATAAATAAGGATCTCTTCCTTATGGTCCGACACCTCGCTCCCACAGATAAAGGTATTCCAATTGAGATTTTTTGCTTCTCTTACGATAAAAATTGGGTAAATTACGAACATATTCAAGCAGATATTTTTGATCACTTATTATCTGCAGTACCTTATTTTGGTTTGGAAATTTTTGAATCACCTACAGGAAAGGACTTTGCAAGCTTAAAATAATTTAGCCTACTAAATTAATTGGGAGTATATTTGAGAAGAACTCAACATTTTATTCCTTTGAAGTTAAGAACATTTTTACAAATTTTTGCAGCTGTCGCAGTAGTATTAAGCCTTGTGCCGTTAATTGCGGTAGATTATTGGTGGATTAGAATGTTCGACTTTCCTCATATTCAGCTCACCATTCTCACCTTTGTAGCTTTTGTTGTTTATTTTATGCGATTCGATATCAAGAAATGGCAGGACTATACTTTTATCGTTATTATCGCAGCATGCCTTGTATTCCAGTACATAAAAATCCACCCGTATACACCCTACGCGAAATTAGCTGTCTTAGACAATACGAAACTGAACGAGAGTGAATCAATTTCTATTTATACAGCAAATGTCTTTCAGAATAACAAAAACGCAGAGTTATTTATTCGCGATTATAAAGCTAAAGATCCTGATGTATTGTTGCTCGTAGAAACTCACAGACCCTGGATGAAAGAAATTAGAAAGTCGCTACCCGCCGCATACAAGTTTAGAGTTGAAGTTCCCTTAAATAATACCTACGGAATGTTACTGTATTCAAAACTTGAACTAGTTAACCCTCAAGTGAAATATCTTGTAGATGATAGCATTCCATCTATCCATTCAAAATTAGTACTGAGGTCCGGAGACACTATTCAAATCTATACCATTCATCCAACACCCCCTATGCCACAGCACAATCCTAGTTCAAGCGACCGCGATGCTGAAATGATGAAAATAGCCAATCTCTCCCGTGAATCAAGTCTACCTGTTATAGTAATGGGAGATTTTAATGATGTCGCCTGGTCTGCAACTACTTCTCTATTCGAAAATGTTGGCGAATTATTAGATGTAAGAAAAGGTCGGGGTTTTTACAATACTTTTAATGTTAATAATCCTATTCTTCGATGGCCATTAGATCATATATTTGTTTCTTCTGAATTTAGAGTAATTGAACTTAAGCTTGGAGAAGAAATCAACTCAGACCACTTTCCAACTTATACGAATCTGAGTTTTGAACCGGATGGGAAAGATATGCAATTGGCTCCACCTCCAACCGAAGATGAATTGCGAAGAGCGTTAGAGCAAGCTGAAGGGGTGCAACGTGTAACACTAGACATGTAAGTAAAGCAGAACTAACCGCTACCCTAACCTGTCTTTTACAAATTCAATTTGAGTCTTTCCATGTGCAATAGGGTTTCCATCCTCTCCCAGACTCACCATAATAATTTTATCTACCGTAATAATAACTTGCCGAGTCATTTTATTTCGGACTTCACAACTTAAGGTTAATGAAGTTTTTCCAAAATTAATAACGTCTATACCAATTTCAACAATATCACCTTGTTTGGCAGATGATCGAAAATTAATTTCACTTATATATTTTGTCACTACGCGATTATTTTCCAGCTGTATAATCGAGTACAAAGCAGCTTCTTCGTCTATCCATTCCAGGAGACGCCCACCAAAGAGTGTCGAGTTGGGATTTAAATCTTCGGGTTTAACCCATTTTCTTGTATGAAATCTCATTAAAATTTAGTTTTAGGATTATACATTATAGGAATATGTAACGCAGTACCAAAACGCTTATTCGCCTTTTCAATAAAATATGCCGAAAGCAAAGGGGAAGCCTTTTCCATGTTTTGATGGACAAAGAAATAGATGTTTTGAAGTCCGTAGTCTAGCCATTCCTCAAGTCGGTCAATCCAATCGTCTAATCGCGTATAATCTGTTTTATGATTAGCGCCATTATAACGGATAAACGCAGAGTTCGAGGTCATTCGCATATGCAATAGATCTCTTCTTCCTGCTGTGTCAACAATAATATTTGTGACATTGTATTTTTCGAGAATCGCGTATAATTCTGCGGAAACGACAGTATCGTTAAACCAATCCGGATGTCGAAACTCTATGGCTACTTCTATATCTTGTGGGAACATTTCAAAAAAAGGAACCAGTCTCTCCATATTTTTTGGACCAAAATTACTGTGTAATTGTAGAAAAGGCATTCCTAATTTTTCTTTTAAATTAGATACATTCAAAATGTAGCTGTTTAAAAATTCTTCGCATTCAGTACTTATTCGTTTCCAGTGGCTTATTCCCTGGTATAGCTTCGGAAAGAAACGAAAATTTCCCGGTGTTTTTTCATACCAATCTGCAAACGTTTCTGAAGGAAATATTCTATAAAAAGTAGCATTTAATTCAATACTGTTAAACTGATTGACATAGTATACTAATTCATCTTTTGTTCCTCGCGGATAGAATCCTTTGAGATCAGTTCTGTTCCATTTGGCACAGCCTACATATAAATTCGGCAGTTTTCCTTTTGCGTAATTCGATAATACATTTTTGGTTCCGGGATGACTTGGGGGTAATGAAAAATCGATTTTTCCTGGGTCATCTACCTTACCAAATTTCATGAATCAACGTTTTTTGTAAAGATAAGGATAAATAAAAGTTAAAAAATTAAAAAACTTTTCTAAGCATGTAACAAAAATTAATAATTCAAGACTTATCTTTACGTAAATAATTAAATAAAACACTTTGAAATAAGTAATTAGGGTAATATTTTACTTTTTGAAATTTTCAATACACCATTAAAACAATAAACAATATCTTATGAAAACATTAAAAACATTATTCATCGCCATTCTATTAGTAGCCGTTATGCCAATGTCGGCGCAAACAGCCGATGAGATAATAAACAACTACTTCGAAAACACAGGTGGTATGGAAGCCTGGGGTAATCTTCAAGGAGTAAGGATTTCAGGTTCTGTAAATGCACAAGGAATGGACATTCCGGTTGATATTTACCAAATGAAAGACGGTAAACAACTAGTGAAGATTAACTTACAGGGACAGGAAATGACACAAGTGGCTTTCGACGGTGAAACTATGTGGACAACAAATTTCATGACAATGCAGCCGGAAAAAAGTGATGCAGAAACGACTGAAAACATGAAGAAGCAAATGGGCGATTTTCCGTCTCCGTTTTATAATTATAAAGAAAAAGGATTTAAACTTGAACTTCTTGGGAAAGAAACCAAAGAAGGAGCTGAAACCTATAAATTAAAGCTAACACAGAAGCCTTTAATGGTAGATGGTGTGGAGCAACCTAATATTTCTTTTCACTATTTTGACACAGAGAATTTTGTGCCAATTGCCAGTGAATCTGAAATTCCTTCTGGCCCTATGAAAGGTCAGATGAGCATGAACACTATGAGTGATTATCAGGAAGTTGATGGATTATACTTTCCATTCGATATGGGAATGATGGGACAAAGTCTTGTTGTAAAAGAAATCGTTTTAAACCCAGAGATCGATCCTTCTATGTTTGTATTTCCGGAAGCTAGCACTGAAGGTGAAGGCTCTAAAAATTAATTTTAATAATATCAACGAAAAATCCCTGCTAGTCGGGGATTTTTTTTACCATATTTTGAGTATCTAACAACCAACCAAATATCAATTAATATGAAAAAATTTATCATTGCACTTTTAACATTCGGGTTAATACCCTTGTCTGCAGTATCTCAGGACATCTCTTTAAAAGGTAAAGAGCTTTTTGGTGATATGAAAGCTAGACATATAGGGCCGGCTTTAATGAGTGGTCGTATAAACGACATGGAAAGTCACCCTACAAACGCCAGAATACTATATGCAGGAACAGCAGGTGGTGGTGTGTGGAAATCTGGTGACGGAGGAGCAACCTTTAACCCAATTTTCGATGACCACGTTCAATCTATTGGGGTCGTTAAACTCGATCCAAACAATCCCGATGAGGTAATTTGGGTGGGAACCGGTGAAACCTGGACTCGTAATTCTGTTACTATTGGTGATGGTTTGTATAAATCAACAGATGGTGGAAGCAACTGGAAGAAAATGGGATTTGAAAATAGTGAACGTATCGCATCTATCGCTATCAATCCTAACAACTCGGATGAAATTTATGTAGGTGTCCTGGGCGCCCTGTGGAGTGATAGTGACGAAAGAGGGGTTTATAAGTCTGTTGACGGTGGTAAAACATGGAATAAAATACTGTATGTAGGGCCTTCAACTGGAGCTGCAGATGTGATCATGGATCCGGAGAACCCAAATGTATTATATGCCTCAATGTGGCAATTTAGACGTTCTGGTTGGGGATTTAGTTCGGGAGGAGAAAACAGTGCTTTGTATAAATCTACAGATAGCGGAAAATCCTGGAACAAGATCCATAATGGTTTTCCTTCCGGTAAACTTGGAAGAATTGCCGTAGCTGTTGCACCTAGCGACAATAATATCATATATGCTGTTCTTGAAACAGAAGACAAAACAAAAAACGGGCTTTGGAAATCTACAAATGCCGGACAAAGCTGGGAGCATTTAAACAGTGACTTTGGCTTGGTTGTAAGACCATTCTATTTTTCAAGAATCGTAGTCGATCCTAAAAACCCGGACATCCTAGTAAAGGGCGGACTTAGTGGATCTATTAGTCGCGATGGAGGTAAAACTTTTAAAAACCTCGGACAGATGCATAGCGATATTCATGATCTTGCTTTCGGCATAAACAATAGTGATATAATATATTCGGGTACCGATGGGGGTGTTTATCGATCATGGAACGGTGGAACGACTTTCGAAATTGTAGAGAACCTTTCGCTATCTCAGTTTTATCATATTAGTGTTGACGATGCTGAGCCTTATAACGTTTACGGCGGATTACAAGATAACGGCTCATGGTATGGTCCCTCCTCTTCTCCCGGAGGTGTCAATGCACGAGACTGGAATAGTGTTGGTTATGGCGACGGATTCAGAGTTTTAAAGCATCCAACAAAAAATATTATTTATTCTGAAATGCAAGGAGCCGAAAATGTTTGGCGCTACGATGTAGATAAAAACCGAACAAAAACAATTCAGCCGCTACCAAAAAAAGGGGATCCCGAATTACGATTTAACTGGAATGCACCAATGGCGGTAAGCGCTCATGCGCCGGACAGATTCTACATGGGAAGTCAGTTTTTACACAAATCTGAAGATATGGGCGATAGCTGGACCATTATTTCTCCGGATCTAACTACAAACGACAAATCGAAGCAGGATCAGTCTAAGTCCGGTGGACTTTCAGTAGATAACAGTGGTGCAGAAAATCATACGACTATTTTCACCATTGCCGAATCTCCACTGGATGAAAACATCATTTGGGTAGGAACAGACGATGGGAACGTTCAAGTAACCACCAATGGCGGAACAACCTGGAACAATGTGACTCCAAATTTAGTTGGAATTCCACAAAACACATGGGTTTATCATATTGAGGCAAGTGTTCACGGTAAAGGTATCGCTTACGCAGTATTCGACGGACATACAACCGGAGATATGAAGCCGTATGCATTAAAAACCACCGACTATGGTAAAACATGGAAATCTATCATTTCCGAAGATATTGATACGCGCGCTTTTGTAAGAAACATTCAGGAAGATTATGTAAATGAAGACCTTCTTTTCCTGGGAACAGAGTTTGGTTTATACGTTACCATAGACGGCGGTGAGAACTGGTCACATTTCACAAATAATATGCCTCTGGTTGCGGTACATTTTATCGATCTTCAGAAAAAAACTAACGATATAGTAATGGGTACTCATGGTAGAGGTGTTATTATTATCGATGATATAAGTCCGTTACGAGAACTAAACCAAGAAATCTTAACTAAAGATGTACATTTCTTTAAAACCGAACCTTTTACCATGGTAGAAGAAAGTGGTTTTTCGGGTAGTTTCGGTGCCGAAACACAATTCGTGGGTGCTAACAAGAGCACTTCTGCAAGAATAGTTTATTACCTCAAGAAACGCCATACCTTCGGAAAAATGTCTATGGAAGTTCAGGATATGGAAGGTAATAAAGTAACTTCACTGGATGCAGGTAAATCGAAGGGAATCAATGTTGTTAACTGGAACTTTAACACCAGTAATCCTAAAATGGCACAGGCGAAAACGCTATCGTTTGGCGGATTTACATCACCTCGTGTTCCGGCAGGGAAATATAAAATTGTCTTAACCAAAGGTAAAGATACTTATGAGACTGTCATTGAAGCCAAATATGATGAAAGTTCGATTACAACGATAGCCGAACGTAAAGAACAAGAAGCCTTAACTCAAACACTATTTGATATGGTTGAAGATCTGGCTTATATGGTTTATGAAATAAATGAGCATCAGAATACAGCAAAAGATGTGATCGAAAATCATCCTAAAGGGAAGAAAGCAGCAGAAAAGTATTTCAATAGCTTGGAAGCCTTACGTAAAGACCTAGTGATAACCAGTGGCGATAACTATGTTGCTTCTGCAGAACCCGAACTACGTGAAAAAATGGGCGAACTGTACAGTAATGTTGCTACCAGTTATGATAGGGTTTCGGGCGCTCACAAGTTAAATTTCGAATTAATTTCTGAAGAGTTTTCTAAGGCAAAAATGCGCTATGAAGAAATAAAGAATAAAGAAGGTAAAAAGTTGATGTCATTTCTTGAAAAGAATGATATAGCTAAACCGGAAGTTCAATCTAAAGAAGAATTCTTAAAGAAGGATTAGACCCACCCTATAAATAGTAATGCCTTTCAGAATTAATTCTGAAAGGCTTTTTTTATTTATTAATATAGATAGTTTTCCTGTTTACAAACTCCCTGATTCCGTGAACACTTAATTCTCTTCCATAACCGCTTTCTTTCACACCTCCAAATGGCAATCTGGGGTCGCTTTTAACCAATTCATTGATAAAGACAGCGCCTTCATTAAAACGGTAGGCCAGCTTCTCTGCGGCTTCAATGTCTTCCGTAAAAATTGAAACTCCCAACCCAAACCGCGAATCATTAGAAAGTGTTATCGCTTCTTCCATAGATTTAAATGTGGTGATAGATAAAACCGGTCCAAAAGTTTCTTCCTTAAAAACTTTCATTTTGGTGTTAACATTACTTAAAACCGTAGGTTCAAAATAAGCACCTTGTCGCTTCCCTCCCAACTCAATTATAGCACCGTCATTAACCGAACTTTTCACTTGTTCTTCCAGTTCCTTTGCCAGATCTTCCCTTGCCATCGTTCCAATATACGTATTTTCATCCATGGGATCACCACTCTTTAATTCACGGACTTTTACCAGTAATTTCTGAATAAATTCTTCTGAAATACTCTCCTCCACCAACAATCGTTTTCCAGCAATGCAACTCTGACCCGTATTCTGAAACCTTGCTTTTACGCAAGTTTCTATTGTTTTGTCCATATTACAATCCTTAAGGACAATAAGCGCATTATTTCCTCCCAATTCTAGGACGGTTTTCTTGATATTCTTTCCGGCTGTTGCTGCAACTGCCGAACCAGCCGGTCCGCTACCCGTTAACGTAACAGCTCGTACAATAGGATTTTCAATAACTTTTTCTACCATATCACTGCCTATAAGCAATGTTGTAAAGCAATTTTCAGGAAACCCGGCTCTTTTAAATACTTTTTCAATATTTAAAGCACTTCCAAAAACATTTGAAGCATGTTTTAATACAGCAATATTTCCTGCCATTAATGCAGGAGCAGCAAATCTAAATACCTGCCAGAAAGGGTAATTCCATGGCATTATCGCTAATATTACGCCCATGGGCTCAAAACTGGTATAACTTTTATGGGCGTCTGTTGTAATGTTATCAGCTTCTAACTGCTTATTTGCATTATCTGCATAATATTCACATACCCAAGCACATTTTTCAATTTCTGCTATAGATTGGGAAATTGGTTTACCTACCTCCAACGTCATTTTCTCGGCATACTCAAGTTTGTTGTTTTTTAATTCTGAAGCAGCAGCCAACATAAGAGTCTTTCGTTCTTTAAAAGATGTTTCTCGCCAGGTTAAAAATCTGTCGTTAGCCTTTTTAAGAATATTCTGAAGCTCCTTACTGCTATGAGGTTTAAAGCTCTCTAAATCTTCTCCCGAATATGGATTTATAGAAGTGATTTTGGTCATTTTTCTTTTAAAATTACTGAAAAGCCTGTAAAACCTTGAATCGATTAAGACGAATTTAACTTCGAAATTGTTGAAATCCCTGTTTATAACTATCAATAGTTTGGAAACATCTGTGATATGTTTTGGGTATCTTTATTAAAACCCAAATGTTATGGAAAATCGTGACAGGGCACTACTTTTATTGCGCCCCGAAATACCTTCAGCAAAGGTTAATTCGTCAATGACTACCGACGAGTCCTTTCAGAATAAAACCATAAGACCCATTGCCAAACTTCAAAATGATCTGCTCGTAGAAGTCTTTAAAAATTACGTGAGAAAGCATAAAAACGTATTTTATGATCTTTCAATCGAAAAGCGCCTGGATTATATCGAAAATGCTATCCACAAGGATATGAAGTTTAGAAATTCTTTGAAAGGGATTATCATCGGGCAATTTACAATAGACGAATATCAGATCTATGTTCAAAATTCTTCCGCCTTAAATAAAAGGATGATGAATATCGTAAAGGAGCGATTAAAAAGTAATATTCAACTATTGGAGTACGAGTACGCGCATTAATAATCCAATTATTATTGTAAGCGAAAAACTCATCAACGTACCAATTAGAACATATTCGGTCTGTTTACGAGCCCCGCTTTTACCCTTATCACTAAATCTGAGGATGGATTTTGCAGCGATGAGTAAACCTATAGCTGCAAAATTATCGGTTAGAATAAAGGTTAGAACAAGGATTCTTTCAAATATACCTATATACCTCCCCGCTTTTTGCAAACTCGGAAACTTTCCTTCGTCCCCGGCGATTTCCTCTTGCCAGCGCTGAGTAGCCTTTCCTATTATAAAACCAACAGGGAAGATCACTATCAAATAACCAACTAAAACAACCAAAGTTACCGTGCTGTTAAAGATATAGGTAATAAAAGGTAAGACTTCAGAAAAATTACTCGTTAGATACAGCCATACCAGTAACAATACAATGAAGTGAAAGAATTGATCCAATAAAAAATACTTCAGAGAATCGTTCTTCTTATTTAATTTCCATAAATCTATAAAAAAATGAGTAACACTAATAATAATTGGGATCACCCACATCCTCCAATCTTGCACTATCAAGTATGTTAATAATCCGGCGAGAAAGGCATGGAAATATAAAAATGGTGCCTGCGCTTTCTTTTCCCGCTTTTGGGTAATCATTTTCTGTGATTGCATGACAAAATCTGTAATCACATGTGCTAATATTAGTTGCAATGCTAAAATAAGTTCCGGATTCATGCGAAATGTTTTTTAGCTACCTGTTTGTAGCGGTCTAACAATAGTTTTATTTCTTCCCACCCGGCAGCTTTCTTACGCTGATTAATGGCCGCCTGACTTCTACTTACCTTCCGGGCAATTTCCTGTTCTTTATAATTCCTTAAAAGGTAGTAAACAACCTCTGCAGAAGCGATAGACCACCTGTTTGTGAGTGCATCCAGAAACTTTAAATGCACTTTAAACTCACTATTAATATCGTGATCTTTAGTTGTAAGCGCAATTTTCATTTCTTCAGACTTCATTGTATCCAGAGTACGTCCCGAATATTGGAATGCCTCCCCGTTGCTTTCGGCAAGTGCATTTTTAACGTAAGTTACCTCACCCAGACCAATGGAAATTCGAATATCTGCGATGGGAGCTGCGTTCTTGGCATCTTCGTTTTTAGAGTATTTGTTTACAGCCGACTTAATTTGCAATGCGATGGCAAGTGCCAAAGACGAATCTTCTACGATACCTTGAAAACTATCTCCCCGGTATAATTCAAAGAAAATTGCCGTATCCGAAAATTGTTTTTCTATTTGTTGAAACTCCATTTTTAAAATCTCCAAAATAGATCTTAGATCATCGGGAGCGTACTTCGACGAGTTTATGAGATCACCGCTTATAATTGCTGCCATTGGTTAATAAATTATGGTCTTTGAGAATAATTTTAAATATAAGCATTATAGCTTATAACAATCATTTATAAGCTATAATACTTATAAAGAGCAATTATAAGTCATTTAACTTATAAAAGCAAACAATATTATAAAAAATTAAACACAAGAGCTAGTCATTTAAAAGTGAAACCCCGTTTAGGTCGGTAGTTAGCACATCACTCATATAATCAAAAAACGGACGTAATAATAAATAATATGAAATCAATTTTTCTTTAAAATCTTCGGAAAACACCTCGGTATCGCTAAACTTATGAACCACAAAATAACTTTTAAGTCTTATCAGGTCTATATTGGGATCGTCTTTACTGAAACCCTTAGGGGCTGTTTTCACTGCATAATCCTGGCTAAAGCCATTAAATGCTTCCTGAAATTCACTATTATTCAAAATTTCCCTTATTTCTGAAGCGTCCATTTCAAACTCTTTGCGGATTCGAAGCAAGTCTGCCGGGTTCGGACCAAAAAAACCTCCGGCCATCATAGAGTTTCCAGGCTCCAATCTCAAGTAATAACCACCTCTTCTATGCGCTCCTGCCCTGCTAAAACTTACACTTCTATGTGTGTTGTATGGTGTTTTATCCTTACTAAACCGTATATCGCGATTTATTCTGTACACCTTCATTTTCGCTATTTCATCGGTAACATTGAGTCCTGCAAGTACTTCAGAATAAAATGCTTTTAAATCTTTCTCATTAGCCAGATACTCCTTTTTATTCTCCTGCATCCATTCTCTAAAATTATTCTGTTTTAATTTTTCCAGAAACTCAAAGGAAGACATAGAAATTGGGGTACCCATACAACGTTTTATTAGATTTAAATTTTGAGACTATGAAAATACAAAATCTTTAGCCGAAATAGTATCAAACAAAAAAACACTACTTTTATGAATATCAACCAATTAAAAAACAACAAAATGACAACAACCAACAAACCCGGAGCGGGATTTATGATAATCGCTGTCCTCGCACTCATTTGGAATCTTATTGGAGTGTTCTTTTGGGCTTCCGAAAATTTTCTAATGACCGATGAAGTGAAAAACGCATTACCCCCGGAGCAATTAGAACTCATAAACAATGCACCATCCTGGGGAGTAATTGTATATGCCATAGCAGTATTTGCAGGTGTATTAGCCAGTATCTTTTTATTGATGAGAAAGAAATCGGCGGTTCCGCTATTTGCCCTCTCCTTAATTGCAATTCTTATACAAATGGGTTATTGGATCTTTGGCACTGCTGCTATGGAAGTATATGGGCCCCAAGCGGTGGTTATGCCAATTATCGTAATTTTAATTGCTTTATTTCTATATTTCTTCAGTAAAACACAGGCTGCAAAAGGGATTTTAAACTAAAAAAAAAGGGTTGAAATAGTTTTCAACCCTTTTTTTAAATTTTGCGTCTAATGTCACAGCCACTTCTTCCGTTTAAAATACCAGATCATTCCGAAGAAAACTAAAATCATTGCACCCCAAAGATAAAAGTACCCGTATTGTAACTGTAATTCAGGTATATACTCGAAATTCATTCCGTAGATTCCAGCCATAAAGGTCAGGGGTATAAATATAGAAGCCATGATCGTTAACACTTTCATCACTTCATTCATTTTGTTACTAATGGTAGTCATATACATATCCATTAACCCCCATATCATCTCTCTATATATCTCTACACTTTCACTCACCTGAATGATATGGTCATAAAGATCTCGAATATAGTTCTGTGTTCTGCCTTCAATCAACAATGTGTCTGTTTTTTCAATTCTGTTTATAACTTCACGTAGTGGAATTATAGCACGTCTAATCCGTAATATCTCTTTCTTTAAGTCCTGAATATCTTCGGTAATATCAGATTCTACTTTACTTTCAAATAATTGATCCTCTAATATTTCAATTTTAGCACTTATGGTCTCAATTACCATAAAGTAATTATCTACCACAGCATCTAAAATGGCGAACATTAAATAATCTGATCCGGCATTTCTAATTCGTCCTTTCGAATTTTCTAATCTATCGCGAATACCATCGAAAACATCTCCGTCTGCCTCTTGAAACGTAGTCACATAATCTCTACCAAGAACCATACTTACGTGTTCATTGATCAATAAGCCATTCTCATCGTAATGCAACATCTTAAACACTATAAACAAGTAATCCTCATACTCATCCATTTTTGGACGCTGATTGGTAGTTACAATATCTTCCTGAATAAGTGGATGCAATTTATAATAGTCGCCTAACCGCTCTATCTCTGAAGCATTGTTCAATCCATTTACATTGATCCAGGTCACGTGTTTAGAGCTTTCAAATGCAAATGCATCTTCAATATTCTCTGTATCTACCCTTTCATAATGCTCCTTAGAATAGTCTATTATCTCTAGTTTGGTTGTCTTAGCTTCTTTCTTTCCGGTGTATGAAACGGTACCCGGTACTTGATTGTGGGAACCCCTGCTCTTGATCACAGGTACTTTTAAAGGTCTTCTTTTTCGTTTAGCCATTATTGGATGAGAAGTTAATTCGATTCCTAAATGTAATTAAAATTAACAGATATGCTCTAATTCTTACTTGTCAAAATTGTGTCGTGAACGTAAAGTTTCTTCAACATCTTTTAATCGAAAGCCCTTTGTTTGTAGTAGGATCATAAAGTGAAACAAAAGATCGGCACTCTCATTTAAGAATAAAAGATCATTATCATCCTTCGACTCAATTACCAGTTCAACGGCCTCTTCTCCAACTTTTTGTGCTATTTTATTTATCCCTTTTTTAAAAAGCGACGCGACATACGATTGCTCAAATTGGGCATTATCCTTTCGCTGTTCAATAATATTTTCCAAGTATTTCAGAAAGTTTAAACTTGTTTTATTTTCCTGTGCCCAGCATGTATCGGTACCCTTATGACATACGGGACCGTCTGGATTTACCTGAAACAACAATGTATCCTGATCGCAATCATTGGCAACCGAAACGAGATTTAAATAATTCCCCGATTCTTCTCCTTTTGTCCATATTCTGTTTTTACTCCTGCTAAAGAAGGTTATTTTCTTTATTTTCAATGTAATCTCAAGGGCTTCCTCATTCATATACCCCAACATTAATACATTCTTTGTCGTTGCATCCTGAATCACAGCCGGGATCAGTCCATTAATAAAATTCTTAAAATCTATTTTCATTTCCATAAGTTTATATACGCACAGGAACACCCTTTTCATTTAGTTTATTTTTTAATTTTGAAATTGATATTTCCTTAAAGTGGAAAACACTTGCAGCCAAGGCGGCATCTGCCTTTCCATCTTTAAAAACATCTGTAAAATGTTCGATAGTTCCTGCTCCTCCCGATGCTATCACAGGAATATTTACCAATTCTGAAAGTTTCGCAAGCGCATCATTAGCAAAACCATTTTTTGTACCGTCATGATCCATAGAAGTGAATAAAATTTCTCCGGCACCTCGCTTTTCAACCTCTAATGCCCAGCTAAACAGATCAATTTTAGTTGGCTCCCGGCCTCCCACCAAATACACCATCCAATTTTCATTTACTTTTTTTGCGTCTATTGCCACCACTATACATTGAGAACCAAATCGGGAAGCTAACTTATTGATCAGCCCCGGAGATTTCACCGCAGCAGAATTGATACAGATCTTATCGGCTCCGTTTTTCAGTAGGATTTCTACATCTTCTTCCGAAGTAATTCCTCCCCCAACAGTAAAAGGAATATCCACTCGTGCTGCAATCCTTAATACCAGATCAGCTAGAGTTTTTCGTCTTTCTTCTGTTGCCGAAATATCCAAAAACACCAATTCGTCGGCTCCGGTTATAGCGTATAGTGACGCCAATTCTGCAGGATCACCGGCATCCCTTAGATTTATAAAATTAACTCCCTTTACCGTCCGACCATCTTTTATATCTAAACAAGGGATAATACGTTTTGCTAGCATAATATGTACCTTTCTATATCTTTTAAACTAATTCGATCTTCATAAATAGCCTTCCCAATAATCGCTCCGTCGCATCCAATTGTTGCTAGTCGCTGAATGTCTTCAAGGGTTGATATACCTCCTGAGGCAATAAGTTTAATATCGTTTGCTTCGGAAAGGATTCGTTCGTATAAATTGTATGAAGGTCCTTCAAGCATTCCATCTTTGTCAATGTCTGTGCAAACAACATAAGAGATACCGCGAGATTGATATTTCTGTATAAATGGCACTACCTTCTCTTCCGAAGATTCCTGCCATCCATTAACCGCTATAGTCTCATTTTTTGCATCAGCCCCAAGAATAATACGCTCACCTCCGTATTTTTCGATCCATTTGTAAAAAACAGATGGATTTTTTACGGCTATACTCCCTCCGGTAACCTGAGCGGCTCCACTATTAAATGCAATATGAATATCTTCATCAGTTTTCAGTCCGCCCCCAAAATCGATCGTTAATCCCGTTTTTGCGGCCATCTCTTCCAGAACCTTATAGTTTACAATATGGTTGCTTTTAGCACCATCCAGGTCCACCAAATGCAGAAATTGGACACCATGTGCTTCAATCATTTTTGCTACTTCCAATGGATTCTCGTTGTAAATTTTCTTTGTGTTATAATCCCCTTTCGACAAGCGAACACATTTCCCGTCTATAATATCTATTGCCGGTATAATCCTCATTATTATAGTTTTAAGAAATTACTTAATATTTGTTGCCCCACCGTGCTACTTTTTTCCGGATGAAACTGAACGCCGTAAAAATTATCCTTCTGTAATGCCGAAGCATAATCTAAACCGTAATTGGTTGTTGAAATAGCATGATCATTTAAAGAAGCGTAGAAACTATGCACCAAATAGACATAAGAACCTTCCGAAACTCCACTAAACAAATCTGATTTCAGATTAAAAATCTGATTCCAGCCTATTTGAGGTACTTTCATCGCATCTGAAAACTTAAAAACCTCACAATCAAAAACCCCTAACCCCTTTGTATTGCCTTCTTCCGAAGAATTGCATAGCAACTGCATTCCAAGACAAATACCTAAAACCGGCCGATTTAAATTAGGGATAACCTTATCTAATCCTTTAGTTTTGAGCTTGCGCATTGCACTATTTGCTTCCCCAACACCGGGAAATATTACTTTATCGGCATTTTCAATTTCATCTCCATTATCGCTCAATACCGAATCGCATTCCAGCCGTTCAAGTGCAAACTGAATGCTTTTAATATTTCCGGCTCCATAATCTATAATTGCTACTTTCATATTAAAGCATTCCTTTTGTTGATGGTAAGATCATTTTATCGACATCTCGTTTAACCGCCGCCTTTATTGCTTTGGCGAATGCCTTAAATATTGCCTCGATCTTGTGATGTTCATTTACTCCTTCAGCTTTTATATTCAGATTTGCTTTAGCACCATCGGTAAATGATTTAAAAAAATGAAAAAACATCTCTGTCGGCATTTTTCCAATCATCTCTCGCTTAAAATCAGCTTCCCAGACTAACCAATTTCTTCCTCCGAAATCTATTGCTGCCTGCGCAAGGCAATCGTCCATAGGAAGGCAAAATCCGTAGCGTTCTATACCTATTTTATTCCCTAAAGCCTTCAAAAACACTTCTCCCAGTGCAATTGCGGTATCCTCTATAGTGTGGTGCTCATCTACTTCCAGGTCGCCCTTGACGGTTATATTCAGATCCAGATTTCCGTGGCGTGCAATTTGATCTAGCATATGGTCAAAGAACGCAATCCCCGTATCGATCTCACTTTTTCCTGTTCCGTCAAGATTTAACGTAATTTCAATATCGGTTTCATTGGTTTTACGCTGTATACTAGCTGTGCGATCATTTAGTTTTAAAAACTCATAGATATGTTGCCAATTTGAACACTCCAAGACGATAAATGCATCTAATTCTTCCTTTTTCACGGTAATTTCCTGCGTTCCCAATTGGGTATGATCATTAATAAAAATACCCTGTCCCCCAAGATTTTTTGCCAATTCCATATCTGTGAGCCTATCTCCTATTACAAATGATCTTTCAAGATCGTAATCCTCAGAAAAATAAGAATTTAAAAGTCCGGTTCCGGGCTTTCTCGTATTAGCATTTTCGTGAGGAAAGGTTTTATCAATAAGAACATTACTAAAAATAACACCTTCATTTTCGAAAGTCTTCAAAATAAAGTTATGTACCGGCCAAAATGTTGCTTCCGGAAAAGCGTCTGTCCCCAATCCATCCTGATTAGTAATCATTACTAATTCATAATTCAATTCTCTTGCTATTCTTCCCAACCAGGTAAATACTCCGGGATAGAAAATCATTTTATCAAAGGCATCTATCTGTTCATCGGCTGTTTCTTTTATTATGGTCCCGTCACGATCTATAAATAATACTTTTTTCTTCATCTCTTTAAAATTTTTAAGGCCTTGATCAATTTTTCGTTTTCACTTTTGGTCCCAACAGTAATGCGAAGGCAGTTTTCACAAAGTGGTTGAGAGCTTCTGTTTCGTACTACGATGCCTGCTTTCAACAGTTGCTCGTACCTATATGTAGCATCATCAACTTTAATTAGTATAAAATTTGCTTCCGAAGGAAATATATTTACTACAAAATCTACCTGAAGTAATTCTTTAGATAACTTATCCTTTTCTTCTACTATTCGGCATATTTCAATTTTTATATCTGAATTGTTCTGAAGTTGTTTAAGTGCTGTCTCCTGTGTTAATGTATTGACGTTATATGGAGGTTTTATTTTATTTAAAATAGCAATGATCGTTTCCGAAGCATAACAAATTCCCAGCCTAATTCCTGCAAGACCATAAGCTTTACTTAACGTCTGAGTTATAACAAGTTTTGGGTAATCATTTAGTCTGTTTAGCCAGCCTTTTTTAGACGAGAAGTCTATATAAGCCTCATCAATTACCACGATCCCGGGAAATTCTTCCAAGAGTCTAATTACACTTTCTTCGGAAAAAATATTTCCCGTAGGATTGTTTGGAGAGCATAAGAATAAGAGCTTCGAGTTTTTATCGGTTTTGTCCAGAATCGTATCAACATCCGGCTGAAAACCCTGTAACAATACTACCTCTCTGGTTTCTACTGCATTGAGTTGAGCTAAAACTTTGTACATTCCGTATGTAGGTGGAAGCGTTATCACATTGTCTTCCTTCGGTTCACAAAATGCCCGGAATAATAAATCGAGTACTTCATCGCTCCCATTTCCAAATAGTATTTGTGAAGGCCTAACTCCTTTAATTTGAGCCATTACATTTTTTAACTTCTGTTGCTGCGGATCGGGATATCTGTTCAAGCCAGTATTAAACGGATTCTCGTTGGCATCCAGGAATGTCATTTTTTCAATTGGATCAGAAAATTCATCTCTTGCAGAGCTGTATTTAATGAGCCCTTTGATGTTATTCCGTTGCATGGATTCTATGATTTTATCTGTTTTCATCCTCCAAAGCTTTAAGTCGGACAGTCACTGCATTTTTATGTGCTTGAAGTCCTTCGGCTGCAGCCATTACCTCTATGGCAGCACCTATGTTTCTAATTCCATTTTTATTTATTTTTTGAAAAGTCATACTCTTGGTAAAACTGTCAAGGTTTACTCCGCTATATTGCTTTGCATATCCATTGGTAGGCAGGGTATGATTGGTTCCCGAAGCATAATCTCCAGCACTTTCGGGGGTGTAATTGCCTATTAACACTGAACCTGCGTTAAAAATGTGATCAATAAAGAACTGTTCATCCCGAGAACAAACACTGAAATGCTCGGGAGCATATTCGTTAATGATCTCTATTGCAAGTTCCTTCGATTCTACATAGATTAGTTTCGAATTTTCCATAGCTTCTGAAGCTATTTCTTTACGAGGAAGTTGAGCAAGCTGAGCCAATATCTGAGCTTCAACTTCCTTCAAAACTCGTTCAGAAGTAGTGATCAGTATCACCTGACTGTCAACTCCATGTTCTGCCTGCGATAATAAATCGGCCGCTACGAAAGACGGAACCGCAGTATCATCTGCAAAAACTAGCAATTCAGACGGTCCGGCGGGCATATCGATGGCAACGTTATATTTGGTCGCCATTTGTTTTGCCGTTGTCACATACTGATTTCCCGGTCCGAAGATCTTATAAACCCCCCGAATAGTTTCTGTACCGAAGGTAAGCGCAGCAATTGCCTGAATCCCACCTACTTTAAAAATTTCGGTCACGCCGCATAAGCGAGCCGCGTAAAGGATCGCCGGATGAATGTTCCCGTCTTTATTTGGGGGAGTACACAACACGATCTCTTCGCATCCCGCTATTCTGGCCGGCACTGCCAACATAAGAATTGTAGAGAACAAGGGAGCTGAACCTCCGGGAATATACAGACCTACTTTTTTAATAGGCCGTTTTTCCTGCCAGCACTTTACACCATCTGAAGTTTCTAGAGTAATTCTTTCAGTCTTCTGAGCAGCATGAAATTTTTCTATATTAGATTTTGCCAGCTCTATTGCTTTTTTTAGATCTGAAGAAATACTATTTTTTGAAAGTTCTAGTTCTTCTTCGGAAACTTTTATGTCATGAACGATCGATCCATCGAATAACTGAGTGTATTTCCGTATAGCTTGATCGCCTTTGGACTGTATTTGAGAAAATATTTCTACAACAACAGCTTCAATATCACTAGAGTTTTTAGTGGGTCTTTGTAACAACTTTTTGTAGTCGTTAAATTGCGCATTTATAATTTTTTCCATTAGAGTACCATTTTTTCAATTGGACATACCAGAATACCTTCGGCACCTGCTTCTTTTAGTTGATCTATTACTTCCCAGAAAACTTCCTGATTTATTACAGAATGCACACTACTCCAATCCTCATTTGCAAGCGGGAGAATCGTTGGGCTCCGCATACCGGGAATTAACTTGATTATCGCTTCTAATTTATCATTAGGAGCATTTAAGAGTACATAGCGGGAATCTCTTCCTTTGAGCACCGACTGTATCCGGAATTGTAGTTTTTCCAGTATATCCTTTGAGACTTTAGACACTTGTGGTGAAACAGCTAACACAGCTTCACTTTTTAAAATGGTTTTAACTTCTTTTAAATTGTTTTTAAACAAAGTACTTCCACTACTTACAATATCACAAATAGCATCGGCAAGCCCTATATTTGTTGCTATTTCTACGCTTCCATTAATAATATGAATATCTGCGTGTATCCCTTCACCGGTAAGGTATTTCTGAAGGGTGTTTGGATAAGATGTGGCGATTTGTTTATAGTTAAGATCGTTGATAGAATTATACTTAAAAGATTTTGGAACCGCCAGAGATACTCTGCATTTTGAAAAGCCTAAGCGCTCTGCAATGGCAATATTCTCACCTTTCTCTATCAGGATGTTTTCACCGATGATCGCACAATCTACCACTCCATCTAACAAATACTGCGGAATATCACCATTGCGCAGGTAATAGATCTCTAGAGGAAAGTTTTTTGCCGAAGCCTTTAATTGATCGCGTCCGTTATTGATCGAAATTCCACAGTCTTTTAACATTTTAAGGGAGTCTTCATGAAGTCTTCCGGATTTTTGCACTGCTATTTTTAATTTTTCCATAATTCATTTTATTGCATAAAAAAACCCGCTTGAGAAACTCAAGCGGGTTTAGATATTTTAAAAAATTTACAAATACCATATCACCTCGCGAGAGCGAAGAGTAAGATATGGTTATGATGTAAATTCAAGTTGTTCATAATTGAAGTACAAAGGAACTAAAAATTGTTTAAAATTATGTGGAAAACCTATAAAAATAATTGAGTGTTAGAAGTAAGAATTTTCATAGATTTGTTTACAAGCCCTGCCCCTTCTCTAATTATTTGATAATGAGGCTTTTCCTAAAATGAAAAACTTTTTAATTGCGTTTTCTGTTTTTCTAGTTTGGTCATTTTTTGGCCTTTGGCTCTATTCGTGGTTTGAATCTGAAGAAAAAGTATTAAATAAAGCTTCGGAAATTGCCGAAAATAATGTCGCAGATTCTACGAAACCTACTTTAGAAAACGATGAACCAATTGATATTGATTTTGAAGAAGGAAGTATCATTTCTAAAGACAGTCTTTCGACTTCCGAAAAGGTTTCCGAAGAAATTATTTCCGAAGATATCGTTGTAAATTACTCTTTTCAAGCACTAAACGAAGAAGGAGACATAATTTTTAAGTTTTCAGAAGGAACAACTTTTAAAAAAAACAGCGCCGATGTGATCGTCTCTAAATCGGCAATTGACTATAAGTACAAGATAAATTCGTATTTGCTGGAACATCCGGATAAAGAAGTACAAATCAATTCTTTATACGGAGCTTCAGAAAATTTCGATTCGCCCAATTTAGGTGTCCAACGTGGCGAAAAGATTAAAAAAGCCCTTGTAGAAATTGGAATTCCCGCCGAAAAAATTGTGATAAAGCCTGTAATTAAGGGAATCGATTTTGACGAGAACAATATTTTTAAGAATAGTATTTCGTTTTCGTTTAAACCTTTAGACGAAGAAAGAATCAGTGATTTAAAAACGAAACTCCCAGAGCCTAAGATCGTGTACCCAAGATTTTCAAACTCCGGTATCCTGATCAATCAAAATTTGAAAAATCTCTTTACAGAAATAAAAGAATTATCAAAGAATAATCCCGATTTGAAAGTTGAGATCATTGGACACACGGATAATATAGGGAGTAGCATAGACAATTATAAAATGGGGTTAAATTATGCAAAGCAGGTGCTTTGGTATTTGACCGCCAAAGGAGCGATTGATAAGGCAAATATTAAATCCACTTCCAGAGGAGAAGAAGAACCCATAGACACAAACAATTCGGAGCGTGGCAGAAATGCAAATCGTAGAATTGAGGTAATATTTTATTAGATTTTAATGACAGAACTAACCAATTTTATACACTCATTACCCGAATATGTCGGGATTCTGCTATTGATGTTTAGTACATTTTTAATAGGGTATTTTTCGGCCTCATGGTTTCAAAAATCGAAATACAGAGCTTTGATTGAAAGACTTAAAAAACAGGTGAATGAAGCCATTGTAAATAAGAATGTCAATGATATCGACACAATTTTCACCGAAATAAGACCAAAGATCGTAGAAGTTGTTAAGGAAACTCAGGGAGAAATAAGGATTTCCGATCCTGAAAAGACTGCTGAAAAAGCTCGTACTAGCTATGTTAGCTACAATAAAAAAACTCCCGAGTTAGATTTTGACAGTTTTGGTTATGCCGATTCCCACAACAAAGATAATCTGACGCTAATACAGGGAGTGGGACCTTATATTGAGCAAAAACTGAACGAGATCGGGATTTATAATTACGATCAAATTAGCCGACTTAAAGAGCCTGATATCCGTATAATAACCGATCTTATAGACTTTTTCCCCGGGCGCATCCAGCGTGACAATTGGGTTGGTCAGGCAGAAGCACTCAAAGAACACTAAAATCTTAAATCTGTGAAATTAGCTACACTCGATTGGGTTCTTATCATATTCTTTTTTGCTGTATTCCTAGTCATAGGAATCGTTGTAGCCAAAAAAGCAGGTAAAAACACGCAAGAATTCTTTCTTTCGGGCCGAAATATGCCATGGTGGCTATTAGGAATATCGATGGTCGCAACCACTTTTGCCGCTGATACTCCGGGTTTAGTAACCGAATTGGTTAGACAAAATGGTGTATCCGGGAATTGGGTTTGGTGGGCTATGTTGCTCACCGGAATGCTAACTGTATTCTTTTATGCCAAACTCTGGCGTAAATCGGGTATCAATACCGATCTAGAATTCTACGAACTACGGTACTCCGGTCGATCTGCAAGTTTCCTAAGAGGGTTTAGAGCTATATATCTTGGAGTGATCTTTAATGTAATCACAATGGCAGGTGTTTGTCTGGCCGGTGCAAAGATTGCCAACATTTTACTAGGCATTTCACAGGAGGAAGCACTTCTCTATTCTTCAATAATTGTGGTTATTTACTCTTCCTTAGGCGGACTGAAAGGCGTTTTAATTACAGACCTCATTCAATTTATTATTGCAATGGTAGGCTCAGTATGGGCAACAATTTATATTGTAAACCTGCCCGAAATTGGTGGCTTACAAAACCTGTTACAAAATGAAAACGTAGTTGGAAAACTCAACATACTGCCAGATTTTTCTAATACCGAAATGCTAATAACATTGTTTATCATTCCGTTCGCTGTTCAATGGTGGTCCACATGGTATCCGGGTGCCGAGCCCGGTGGAGGAGGTTATATCGCTCAGCGAATGCTCGCAGCTAAGGATGAGAAGAATGCAACCTTAGCAACCTTACTATTTAATTTTGCACATTATGCCGTTCGCCCGTGGCCATGGATTTTGGTTGGTTTGGCGTCGTTAGTAATTTATCCAAGCCTGGAAAGTATTACTACGGCTTTTCCCGGTTTAAGCGAAGAAATGCATGGACATGATGTCGCATATGCCGCCATGATGACCTATTTACCTGCAGGTCTTATTGGTATTGTCCTTACTTCGCTAATCGCCGCGTTTATGAGTACTATTTCAACGCAACTTAATTGGGGAAGTTCATACATTGTAAATGATTTCTACGGAAGATTTATCAATAGATCTGCCACTGAAAAGCAAAAGGTACTCATTGGAAGAATCGCAACAGTGTTACTCATGTTATGTGCCGCATTGTTTTCATTTTATATAAAATCGGCCAAAGATGTCTTCGACCTACTTTTACAAATTGGAGCAGGAACGGGTCTGTTATTTATCTTGAGATGGTTTTGGAAGCGAATAAACCCATATAGCGAAATAGCAGCAATGGTTATTTCGTTCCTTATTGCTGTTTTCTTTTTTGTAAATGGAAAGCTGGAAACACCCTGGATAGAACTAGCCGGTTATTGGCAATTAATAATTGGTGTAGCTGTAACAACCTTGGGATGGATCGTAGTGACATTAATTACACGTCCTTCAAATAAGGAAACAATTGATAATTTTGAGGTATTGGTCTTTGGGAAAGAGGGAAAATTTTACAATATCAACTATAAAATTTTAGCGTTCTTTTTGGGGATTATTGGGACGTATAGTTTTCTTTTTGCCACCGGTTATTTTATCTACGGAAACACCATCCCGGCAATCATACTTTCTATCATAACATTTATTTGCGCAGTCACCTTATTAAAAATATGGGTGAAAATAAAATAAATGAAGCAAATATTACTACCAACTAAAAGCGCCACTCAAGAAGTGGCGCTTTTTATATATTACATATTATTTTAGTTATTCCCTAATATAATTGGCAATCCACTGTCGCCGGATCCTATTACAATGACTTTAGAATTCGGAGATTCTGAAAGTTTTAAAGTGGCATCGATTCCTTTATCCTGAAGGATCTTATCTGTTAAAGAAGCGCTAAGAATTTTATTAGCATCTGCCTTACCTTTTGCTTCAATGATCACCTTTTCTGCTTCCTTAGCTGCGGTTACTAGTCTGAATTCGTATTCTAAAGATTCCTGTTCTTGTCTTAATTTACGCTCAATAGCTTCTTTAATAGTAACAGGAAGCGTTACATCCCGTACTAAAATATCATTCAGCTGAACAAATTGTTTTGTCAATATCTTTTTGGTTTCAACAAATATCTCATCCTGAATGGCATCTCGTTTGCTGGAATATAATTGTTCAGGGGTATATCTACCCACTACGCTTCTGGCAGCACTACGTATTGCGGGTTGAATAACACGTTGTAAATAGTTTTCACCAAGCGTTTGGTGCAATTTTCCCAAATCGCCCACAACAGGCTGATACCAAACCGAAGCATCAATTTGAATTTCCAGTCCGTTGGAAGATAGCACTTTTAATTTTTCAAATAATTCCTGCTGACGCACCTCATAAACGAAAACCTTGTTCCAGGGAGCCACAATATGAAATCCCTCGCCTAAAGGTGGTTGATCTGTTACAACACCTCCTCCAAATGTTTTGTAAAGTACTCCCGCCTCACCGGAACCTATGGTTACAGCAGATTTAGCCAGTGCAATAATTAACAGAATAGCAACAATAATTATTGGTATTCCAATTTTCGGTAATTTTTCCATGATGATTATTTTAAGTGTTATATGAGTCCGTTATATTTTCTTATGAACCACTCCAGCGCAAGTGAGAGAATAATTAGCGCCAATAGATATTTCCAATCGATTAAAGGTACTACTTTTTCCTCGCTTTTTTGAATGGATTGAAACCTTTCGTCGTTCATTAGTGTGTCAATTAGCAATTCCGTTTCGGTACTAAAAAAGGCCTTTCCATTTGTATTAGTCGCCACCCTTTGCAACTTCGTTACATTAGCGTTGAGAAATTGTTGTTCAACGTTGAATTCCAGTATGGTAAAGCTTCCGCTTCTTGAAACTGCTTCATCTCTTACCGAAACCGTGTACGTATAATTACCTTGTGGAAGATTACTAAGATCTACTTCATAGAAGTTATTCTTTAGCAACATTGGAAAAACGGTTCGTTTTTCTGTTTCAGTATTTAATACAGTAATTGTAAGAGATGCTCTTGAATCGAAAACAAAATTCTGATCAAAATATTGAGCCGCAATTCGTACTTGATTATTGTTGTAGTAAAAGGTTTCATTACTTACCTCCAACCTACTTCGTCTTTTATTAGATGCCAGATATTGGATCATTTTCCCAATAAAATTATCGAATTCTTTAAAACTGTTCGTATCCAGATACGCTTGTGCTCTCCACTTCCAAATTCCTTCCCCATCCCAGATAGCATCTCGTCTACCGTTTAATTCCATGGTAGCCAGCATATCGCTTTCGCTAATAAATCCGTCTATTACCTGTTCCAGAATAACGTCATGCGGGACAGTAACTGTTAAGGAGCCAAATAGCGTTTTTAGGGGTCGCATTCCTTCAAAGCCTATGTTCTCTATTGCAAACGAACCGTAGTTTGGGTTTAATAATCCAAGGACATCTTCAGTTTGATTAGTCACTTCCTTATTATAATTGTTTTGAGCCGAATTTAAGAAGTTCCAATCGGTTTGTAACCCGGTTAATACAAAAGTATTTTTCCCTAATTTTTCAATTTCGGAATAAATAGAAGCAAAACTTCTATCCGGCTGATATAGAATTATTAGTTGATAATCGTTTAATACTGAAACACTCTCAGTCGGGCTTTTTACCGTTACTGTTCGTTGCTCGTTAGCGACAATAGAATTTTTAAGTGCCCCAATATCCGGATGCACCAAATTGCTCACTATTAACACATTAGTTGCTTGATCTATTACTTCAACAGCGAATAATTTTGCGTTATTGGTTTTGTTTTTTTCATCATCAATAGGAAGAATTTCTGCGGTATATTTTTGAAGTCCAACAGTGGATGCAGGGAGTGTGAATGACGGTGTTTTTGTATTCGCGGTTTCTGAAAACGAAACATTTTCTCTGTAGACAATACTGTTTCCTTGTCTTACCACAAATTGAGAGCTAATATTTGTGTTTCCATTATACACCAAAATAGCTTCAACCGGGAATTGATTTTTTAGAAATGCGTATCGGTTCGTATTTAATTGCTCTAATTTTAAATCGGTGTACTTCACCGAATCCCCAAGAATAACAGGAAACAATTTATTTTTAAATGTATTTACCGAAAATTCATAGTCTGATCCTAAGGTTTGATTTCCATCTGTTATAACTATGGTAGGTGCAATATCACTCTTAAAAAGCTGATTTGTAGCGTTTATCGCTTTAGATATATTCGTGTTTTTTTCTAAAAATGTTAGGGTATCATTTGAATTAAGTTCATTTCCGAAGGAAAAAAAAGAAATATCGAATTTATCGTTTAAGTCGTCGTTATTCTTTAACTGCTGAAGGGTTCGTTGTAAATTTTCAACCTGATTTAACTCCGTTATAGAAACCGAATTATCTAGAAGGACGGGAAGTTTGGGTTTTTCAATCGTATAAGTTTCACTTTTAAACTTCGGATTGATAAGAAGCAGTAAAATTGAAAAAAGGGTAATAAATCGTAGAATTCCGAAGAGCCATCGAAATGACCCTTGGTATTTAGATTTGTACCCATACATAAAAAGAGCCAGCCCCAGAGCAACTACGGCGGCAATAATTATATAAAGAATGATATCTGCAGACATTAAAAGGTTAAGTTAGCATCCCCCCATCCACATTCATTACCTGTCCGGTAACGTAGGCAGATAGATCACTCGCAAGGAATACGCAAGCGTTGGCAATGTCTTCCGGAGTTCCACCGCGCTTAAGTGGGATGGCATCTCTCCAACTTTGAACTGTAGCCTCATCGAGTTTCCCTGTCATTTCTGTTTCAATAAAACCAGGGGCGATTACATTAGAACGAATATTTCTGGATCCTAGTTCCAGGGCTACAGATTTTGAAAAACCAATAATTCCAGCTTTCGATGCTGCGTAATTAGTTTGACCCGCATTACCTTTCACACCCACCACCGAACTCATATTAATAATAGAGCCATTACGCTGTTTTAACATAGTGCGTTGCACCGCTTTGGTCATATTGAATACAGATTTCAGGTTTACTTCAACTACTTTGTCAAAGTCTTCCTCAGACATTCTCATAAGCAAATTATCCTTTGTGATTCCGGCATTATTGACAAGAATATCGATACTATCAAAATCTTCAAGAACCTGAGCTATTAGATGTTCAGAGTCTGAAAAACTTGCTGCATCACTTTTATAACCTTTTATTTTGACACCTAAGTTAGAAAGTTGTTTTTCGAGCTCATCGGCAGCAGCAGATGAAGAACTGTAAGTAAATGCTACATTTGCTCCATGTTTGGCGAATATTTCCACGATACCTTTTCCAATACCACGGCTTCCTCCAGTGACAATGGCTGTTTTACCTTCTAATAATTTCATAAGGGACTATAATTTTAAACAAACCAAATATAACAAATCGTTATGGCTTCTCCATAAAAAAAGCCCTGTGTTTTTCACAGGGCTTTTTTTATTATATTGAATGATTATGCCAACACTTCTGCGACTTTCTTTCCAATTTCTGCAGGAGAATCAACCACATGAATTCCACATTCTCGCATGATCTTCTTTTTAGCTTGTGCCGTATCATCGCTTCCACCTACAATTGCACCTGCATGACCCATTGTTCGCCCGGCAGGAGCCGTTTCACCGGCAATAAACCCAATGATTGGTTTTTTACTTCCACTCGCCTTGTACCAGTTGGCAGCATCAGCTTCTAATTGTCCGCCAATTTCACCTATCATTACCACTGCTTCAGTTTCCGGATCGTTAATTAGAAGCTCGACAGCTTCTTTTGTAGTAGTTCCAATTATTGGATCTCCTCCAATACCAATTGCAGTAGTAATACCAAGACCTTGTTTTACAACCTGATCTGCGGCTTCATAAGTTAGGGTTCCGGATTTTGAAACAACACCAACTTTTCCTTTCTTAAATACAAATCCAGGCATTATACCTACTTTCGCTTCTCCCGGTGTAATAACTCCAGGGCAGTTTGGACCAATTAATCGGCAATCTTTATCTTTTAAATAATCTGCGGCCTTTATCATATCCCCAACAGGAATACCTTCGGTAATAGTAATAATAACTTTAATACCAGCATTTGCAGCTTCCATAATGGCATCGGCAGCAAAGGCCGGCGGCACAAAAATAATGGTTGTATCGGCTCCGGTACTTTTTACAGCATCTTCAACTGTGTTAAATACGGGCTTGTCTAAATGTTTTTGACCACCTTTTCCGGGTGTTACTCCACCAACAACGTTGGTACCATAGTCGATCATTTGACCCGCATGAAAAGTACCTTCACTACCGGTAAAACCTTGAACAATTATTTTTGAATCTTTATTTACTAAAACACTCATTGCGTCTGTTTTCTATTTATTAGTATTTCACTTTATGGATATGATGCTCGAAATAATCAAAATACGATTTGAATTAGTTTCTGAAATCGAGCGCAAATATACTTTATTTACAAAAGATTTTAAAGGATTTAGACTTTAACCTTATGGTAAGATTCGTTAGTGTCGTCTTTATCGGTAACCGGCTGACTTACCTGATACCCCCTAAACAACATATCGTCTTTGACTTCCCAAATTGCTATAAAATGTGCAATACCAAGTTCTTCGTCCGGGTTTTCTAAAGTTCGGACGTAATACTTATATCTAATTGTAACATGGTTATCGTCTGCTAATAAATGACTTACTTCCAGCCTAAGATCTTCATAAGTTCTTTTTATTTCTGAAAAGAACTTATGAAGATCGTCATAGTTCATTATTGTAAGTCCGTCGGCACTATTCCATATTAAAATAATTTCAGGGTGAAAATATTGTTCCATCACCGAACTATCTTTTAAAATGTCTGAGCGATAAAAGGCTCTAACTATTTCCTTAGCATTATTACTCATTATATTTTATCTAATTTGTCTATTATATCCGGAATTAACCGTATTGAAGCTAATTCTTTATATTTTTTTCTAAACTCGTCTGCCGGTGTTCCAAAATACGATTTATGACCCGGAAGTGATTTACTCACCCCACTTTGTGCAGAAATAATGGCCTTCTCGCCTATGGTCACACCACTGGTTATTCCAACTTGCCCCCAAATCGTCACGAAATCTTCTATAAGCACACATCCTGCAATTCCAACTTGAGAAGCAATTAAACATCTTTTACCAATTATTGTGTCGTGACCAACATGAACCTGATTATCCAACTTAGATCCTTCTCCTATAATTGTTGAGGCCGAAACACCCTTGTCGATAGTACACAGTGCTCCAAGATCAACATTATCCTCAATAACAACATTACCTCCACTAATAAGCTTATCAAATTTTTCGGGTCTGTTTTTGTAGTAGAATGCATCGGCTCCTAAAACAGTTCCTGCATGGATGGTGACGTTATTTCCAATAACGGTGTTATCATAAATACTCACATTTGAGTGAATAACGCAATCCTCTCCAATTTTAACATTGTTTCCAATAAATACATTTGGTTGAATTACCGTATGTTTCCCAATTATTGCCGAATCTGCAATTACAGCCCTTGCAACTTCAAAGGGTCTAAAATGCTTAGTAAGTTTATTGAAATCGTTAAAGGGGTCTTCAGAAACAAGTAGTGCCTTTCCTTTCGGGCATTCTACCTGTTTGTTTATAAGAATAATAGTAGCCTGAGATTCTAACGCCTTGTCATAATATTTTGGATGATCTACAAAAACAATATCCCCAGGTCTTACCACATGAATTTCGTTCATTCCCAACACCGGAAATTCTGCGTCACCTACATAATCACAATTAAGGATAGAGGCGATTTGTTCTAGTGTTTGTGGGGTTCGAAATTTCATAAAACCATTATTATTCTTTCATACGCTCTTGATACTGACCTTTCTCTGTATCTATTCTAATTTTATCTCCTTCATTAATAAACAAAGGAACATTAACTTCAGCTCCGGTTTCCACCACTGCTGGTTTTGTAGCATTTGTAGCTGTATTCCCTTTAACTCCGGGCTCTGTAGATGTAACCTCTAAAATAACATGAGCAGGCATTTCAACAGACAAAGGTGCGTTGTCTTCAGTATTAATAATAACTGTGACAATTTCTCCTTCTTTCATCAATTCGGGAGTATCTAACGCATCTTTCATCAATCTAATTTGCGAATAATCTTCGGTATTCATAAAATGATAAAAATCTCCTTCGTTATAGAGAAATTGAAATTTATGGGTTTCAACACGAACATCATCAATTTTATGTCCGGCAGAAAAAGTATTGTCGATTACTTTGCCCGAAGTCACGCTTTTTAATTTTGTTCTTACAAAAGCAGGACCTTTTCCCGGTTTCACATGTAAGAATTCAATAATTTTATAGATATCGTTGTTGTATTTAATACACAACCCTTTTCTTATGTCTGAGCTTGTTGCCATAGTTATTTCCGCGGAAACGGATAATTTATATTGAACTTATTTTTTCTTAATTGTTGCTAAAGTACCCTTTCATGATCCCTCTTTTCGAATTTTTTATAAACTGAAGGATCTCGTCTCTTTCCGGAGTAGCTTCCATTTCGGCTTCAATAATTTCTGAAGCCTGGGTATTATTGTAATTTCTCTGATAGAGAATTCTATATATATTTTGTATTTCTCTGATTTTTTCCGGCTCAAAACCTCTTCTGCGAAGACCAATAGAATTGATTCCCACGTAAGAAAGCGGTTCACGTGCAGCTTTTACGTATGGTGGTACATCTTTTCTAACAAGCGATCCACCTGTTACAAAGGCATGATTACCTATCATACAAAACTGATGTACAGCTGTCATTCCCGCTAAAACCACATAATCACCTACCGTGATATGACCGGCCAGAGTACTATTGTTTGAAAAGATACAATTATCTCCAACAATACAATCATGAGCAATATGACAATATGCCATTATCCAGCAATTCTTCCCAATAACAGTTTTACCTCTATCGGCCGTTCCTCTGTTAATCGTTACATATTCCCGAATTGTAGTTCCATCGCCAATTTCTGCGGTTGTATCTTCGTCGTTAAACTTAAGATCCTGCGGAATGGCACTAATAACTGCTCCGGGGAAAATATTACAATTTTTTCCAATGCGAGCACCTTCCATAATTGTAACATTTGAGCCTATCCACGTTCCTTCTCCAATAACCACATTACTATGAATGGTTGTAAAAGGTTCTATTACTACATTTTTTGCAATTTTGGCATCCGGATGGACGTATGCTAAAGGCTGGTTCATTTATGTATTTTTTGTTTTAACAATTTGTGCCATTAATTCTGCTTCGGCTACTACCTTATTCCCCACGTACGCTTGTCCATTCATAAGAACAATACCTCTGCGGATCGGGGACATCAGCTTTAAATCAAATATAAGAGTATCACCCGGATTTACTTGCTGTTTAAACTTCACATTATTTATTTTCATAAAATAAGTAAGGTAATTTTCGGGATCCGGAACTGTGCTTAACGCTAATATTCCACCCGTCTGTGCCATAGCCTCTACAATTATAACCCCAGGCATCACAGGTGCTCCCGGAAAGTGCCCTACGAAAAATGGTTCGTTCATTGTAACGTTCTTAAGTCCTACGACATGATCATCAGATAGTTCCAGGATTTTATCTACAAATAGAAACGGTGGCCTGTGAGGCAACATCTCCATAATTTCATTGACGTCCTTAAGAGGCGTTTTAGTGAGATCGAATTGAGGAATTTTATTTCGGCTTTCCAGCTTGATAATTTTAGAAAGCTTCTTAGCGAATTGAGTATTCACTGAATGTCCGGGCTTATTGGCTATTACTTTACCTCGTATTCGTGTTCCAATTAATGCAAGATCACCAATGACATCTAATAATTTGTGACGAGCGGCTTCATTTGGGTGATGTAATGTAAGATTATCTAAGATTCCATTTGGTTTTACAGAAATTTGTTCTTTACCGAAGGCATCTCGAAGTTTCTCCATTGTTTGTGGTGACAACTCCTTATCTACATACACAATGGCATTATTAAGGTCTCCACCTTTAATTAATCCATTTTCCAGTAACATCTCAATCTCATGGAGAAAACTGAAAGTTCTGGAATCGGAAATTTCATCTTTAAAATCGGAAAGGTGTTTTAAAGACGCATTCTGTGTACCCAGTACCTTCGTTCCAAAGTCAACCATAGTGGTCACCTGATATTCGTCTGAAGGCATAACAATTATTTCACTTCCTGTAGCTTCATCAGTATAAGAAATAACTTCTGTTACCACATACTCTTCGCGAACAGCTTCTTGTTCTACGATTCCTGCTTTCTCGATTGCTTCTACAAAAAATTTGGAAGAACCATCCATTATTGGTGGTTCGGAAGCATTCAACTCCATTATACAATTGTCTACTTCCATACCAACTAAAGCTGCTAACACATGCTCAGATGTCTGAATCTTCACTCCCAGCTTTTCTAGGTTTGTCCCTCGTTGTGTATTGACTACGTAATTTGCATCTGCTTCAATGACCGGGTTTCCCTCCAAATCGACACGTACAAATGTATAACCATGATTCTCAGGAGCCGGTTTAAAGGTTAAGGTCACCTCTCTCCCGGTATGCAAACCAACTCCTGTTAGAGAAACTGCTTTGCCTATTGTACGTTGTTTTACCATACAATTATTCATCGTTCTTGTTTTTTTCAAAGGTATTAAATCGGTCCATTATTTTAGGTAGATTTTTAAAATGAACATAGCTCTTATTGAAGTCACCATAATTTAAAGCCGGAGAGCCTTGTAAAGTTTCGTTATTCTTTACATTTCTACCTATTCCACTCTGTGCTTGTATACGAACATTATCTCCTATTGTAATATGTCCAACAATTCCCACCTGACCACCTATCATACAGTTTTTACCTATTTTGGTTGAACCCGCAATACCTGTTTGAGCAGCTATTACCGTGTTCTCACCAATCTCAACATTATGCGCAATTTGAATCTGATTGTCCAGCTTAACTCCTCTTCTAATTATCGTCGATCCAAGAGTAGCTCTGTCTATAGTAGTACCGGCACCGATATCCACATTATCTTCAATTATCACATTTCCGGTTTGTGGAACTTTAATAAACTCACCTTTCTCATTTGGTGAAAACCCAAATCCGTCGGCTCCCACTATCACTCCACTATGGATTACGCTGTTTTTCCCAATTACGGTTTCAGAATAAATCTTAGCCCCGGCAAAAACCACGACGTTATCAGCTATTGAAACATTATCTCCAACATATACATTTGGATATATCTTTACATTATTACCAATTCTTACGTTATCTCCTAAGTAAGAAAAAGCACCTAAGTAAATATCATCACCGTGTTTGGCAGAATCCGAGACAAAAACCGGTTGTTCAATTCCCGATTTGTTATTCTTCACTTCATTATAGTATTCGAGGAGTTTTGAAAAAGACTTATATGCATCCTCAACTCTAATCAAGGTTGTGCTTACTGTGTTCTCTGCTACAAAATCTTTATCAACTATTGTAATAGATGCCTGAGTAGTATATATATAAGGTGTGTATTTGGGGTTAGCGAGGAAGGTTAAACTACCTTCGCAACCCTCTTCTATTTTCGCAAGTTTAGAAACTTCAATTTCTTCATTACCTTCTACTTCGCCTTCTAAAATCCCTGCTATTTGAGCCGCTGTAAATTTCATTTGTTGGTTTCGGTTTGAAAAGTAACCCAGACTAATAAGGAATCAAAGAAACTATTTATATGTATCTGTTTACTTTTCATTCTTGCAAAAATAGAAAAAAAGGATTAGTATTTGCCTTTCGGATAACAGAGATAATATTTCACCACACTTTTTGAGAGTGCTTTTAGGTTTAGTTGGTCACTCGCCTTTGCAACATCTATCACTTTTCCGGACTTGGTTAACAGATCTATGGTGTCATTTTCCATATTGTACGCCTGATTAAAAATCTCTCCGGTAAAGACAAAATATGATGCTTCGTGTTTGGAAAGATTAAACCTGTTCATCACATGACTCTTCTTTTCTTCAATTTTTCCTGAAGAGATTGGGTTTTGTCTCATTCTTATTTTGAGCAGGTTTCGATTCAATAGCATTTCAGACAATTCTCTTAAAACAAAGTCATTTGAAGATGTCCAGGCTTTCATTGCCGAAATAATATCGTAATCATCGAGTTTAGAAAACTTCTCGAGGATCTCTTCTGAAAAGTCTTCCGAAGAAATATCATTATTAAGGAAGAAAGTGAGCGCATCACTCGCCTGCAATTTACTACCCGTTAAGGTTAATTCTTTGGCTCGCTTTAGAACTCGCATCAATAGTTGTTCTGCCACGATCCCTGTCTTATGAAGATATACTTGCCAATACATAAATCGTCTCGCAACAATAAATTTTTCCACCGAATAAATCCCTTTCTCCTCTACAACTAACTTATCATCCTTCACATTGAGCATAGCGATAATCCGTTCCGAATTTACCGAACCTTCACTTACTCCGGTATAAAAACTATCCCGACGCAAATAATCGAGTCTGTCCATATCCATCTGACTAGCGATTAGCTGATGGAAGAATTTTCTATGGTATTGATTCTTGAAGATCGTAATGGCAAGCGTTAATCTGTTGTTAAATTTTCGATTTAAAGCCTGCATAAAAAGAAGTGAAATTTCCTCATGACTTATATCTTCTACAATACTATTCTCCATAGCATGTGAAAAAGGACCATGTCCTATATCGTGTAAAAGAATAGCTATAAATAAGGCTTCTTTTTCTTCTTCTGAAATCACAACCCCTTTAAAACGTAATACTTGCACAGATTTCTGCATTAAATGCATCGCGCCCAACGCATGATGAAAACGCGTGTGATGAGCTCCCGGGTAAACCAAATAAGACATGCCCATTTGTGAGACCCGTCTCAATCTTTGAAAGTATGGATGTTCTATCAATTCAAAAATGAGAGCATTGGGTATGGTAATAAAACCATAGATAGGATCGTTTATAATTTTAAGCTTATTCTGGTGATTCAAACTTTAACTTTTAATTAATATTTTTCTCTCGTTTCCTGAGGTATTCGGAATTAATTTTGATTGGATTACTGTAGCTTACCATACATAATAACAGAAACAACAAATATACATATATGAGCGATATAAAAGTACTTTGGGTAGATGACGAAATTGATTTGTTGAAACCGCACATAATATTTCTTGAGAGCAAGAATTATAAGGTGACTACCGCTCAGAGTGGTACGGAAGCCCTAGAAGAAATAAAAAATCAGAATTTCGATATCGTGTTTCTGGACGAGAATATGCCGGGGCTCACAGGTTTGGAAACTTTATCTGAGCTAAAAGAGCAGAGGGCATCGCTTCCTGTGGTTATGATCACAAAAAGTGAGGAAGAATATATTATGGAAGAAGCAATAGGCTCAAAAATTGCGGATTACCTTATTAAACCGGTAAATCCGAATCAGATTCTTTTAAGCTTAAAGAAAAATCTGGATCATTCCAGATTGATCTCAGAAAAAACAACCTCTAATTATCAGCAGGAATTCAGAAAGATCGCTATGGATCTTTCTATGGTGAACTCTTATGAAGAATGGGCAGAGATGTACCAAAAATTAGTTTATTGGGAGCTTGAGTTAGAGAACATTGAAGATTCCGGCATGTTTGAAATACTTGAATCGCAAAAGACAGAAGCGAACACTCAGTTTTGCAAGTTTATTGACAAAAATTATCCAAAGTGGTTTCAAAACCCTAATGATGCACCGGTAATGTCTCATACTTTATTTAGAGAGAAAGTGGTTCCGGAGCTAAAAGAAAAGGACACTCCTACTCTTCTAGTTGTCGTAGACAATCTAAGATACGACCAATGGAAAGCATTTGAGCCTTATTTGAGTAATAGCTATAAGAAGAAAAGCGAGGAGATGTACTACGGAATACTTCCTACAGCAACTCAATATGCAAGAAATGCTATTTTCAGCGGACTTATGCCCAACGATATGGAGAAGTTGCATCCGGATCTTTGGCTAAATGACACAGATGAAGGAGGTAAAAATCTACACGAGGAAGAGTTCTTGTCTGCTCAATTAAAAAGACTTGGACTAAATTTAAAATGGAGTTATCACAAGATCTCAAGTTTAAAACAAGGTAAGCGATTGGTTGAGAATTTCAAGAGTCATAAAGATGAAGATTTAACGGTGGTTGTATACAACTTTGTTGACATGCTCTCTCATTCTAAAACTGAGATGGAGGTAATCAAGGAATTAGCATCTAACGATAAATCATATCGCTCATTAACTCAGAGTTGGTTTAAGAATTCTCCGTTAATGGAAATTATTCAACAAGCTTCCGGGTTAGGATTTAAGTTAATAATTACTACAGACCATGGAACCATAAACGTTAAAAACCCATCGAAAGTTATAGGAGACAAACAAACCAGTCTTAATTTGAGGTATAAAACCGGCAAAAGCTTAACTTATGAAGAAAAGGATGTTTTAGCGGCTAAAGACCCAAAATCTATACATCTCCCGTCGATCAACATGAGTAGCTCATTTATTTTTGCCAAGGGTGACTTGTTTTTTGCTTATCCGAACAATTACAATCATTATGTAAGTTATTTCCGCAATACATACCAGCATGGCGGGGTGTCTCTAGAAGAAGTTATCATTCCTTTTGCAGTGATGGAAGCAAAATAATTGTAAGATTATTCTTATTAAAATGCCGTTCGTCGATAATTCGTGTCTATAAACGGAATATTTTTTTATATTTGTTCGCAACCCGATCCCATGAACATGACCTATACGCTAAATAATCTTCCGGAAGTTGCCGGTAAAGTGTTATCGGATACAACGAATAAGACGCTTCTATTTTATGGTGAAATGGGAGTAGGCAAGACTACACTCATTAAAGAATTAGCTAAAAAACTTGGTGTAACAGATATGATAAGCAGTCCGACTTTCTCAATTGTAAATGAATATCGGTTAGTTGATGACAAGTTATACCATTTTGATTTTTATAGGTTAAACACGGAAGAAGAGGCTTTGGATATTGGTGTTGAAGATTATTTTTATTCAGGACATTGGAATTTCATTGAATGGCCGGAGAAAGTAAAAAACCTTCTCCCCCTTGAGAGTACTAAAATTAATATCACAACAAATAAAAACGGAAGTAGAACTATAAACATTATGCCAGTGAGTTAAAATTGAGACGATTAACATAATATTTTACTACAAATTTTTAATGAGTTGCCCCAAATCGACTAGTTTAAATACAGGCATTTATTTGCCTAAATGAAAACTAATAAAGATACGAACAACTTAATTGAAATACTTGTCTTTTTTCGTGCTAGGTTTGTAATATAAACCTCACAAACACAAGTATTATGAAAGTAGCAAAAACACTTATGATCGTAGCAATTTTAGGATTAGGAACATTCGCATCCTGTACTCCTGAGAACATCGAAGATGGACAAACAGAACAACAAATTAAAAACCCAAGACCACTCAATAACGGATAGACGTTCTCTTTTCTTGGGTGGTGTTATAGTTTTTATGATTGCCATAACACCGTTCATTTTTTACTCATATGAAAGTTTCCCATTCACAAAAGTTTGGGAAACTTCTTTTTTTACCATCGAAACTAGTTTTGAGGATCTTTATTCATTTGCTTGGTATGTGGTTAGCAAAGCAGTTCCTCTATTGCTTCTATTGATTTGGTTTTTCACCTGTAAACATTGGTGGCACTGGATTATCTTAGTTCCTATTGCAATGTATGCTTTCCAATTATGGGGAGTATTAAACCAAAATGCGGGAATGGACGAACTTGAAATATATTTCGTACTACCTCTAATGATGATATTGGTACCATTAGTTTATTTAGTAAGAGCAAAACTTTTTAATAAAATTAGAGGAACAGATTTAAAATCTTTTGAAGAAGACCTGCTCGTGAAAAAGACCATGTGGCAGCAAATACGAGATTTGTTTCGCTAATCTTTACTTTTAACTTTTCGAATTAATTGTGTAACTTGGTATTGTCAACCAGGTATCTATGAGCACATCAACATCACCGTTTACTAGAGCACAACTTTTGCCTCAGGAAGAAACTCTGGAAATATCCAAACAAAGAGGTGACCTCTTTATTGGTATTCCTAAAGAAACTTATTTTCAGGAAAAACGAATTTGTTTAACTCCCGACGCTGTGGCAGCCGTTGTGGCCAATGGCCACAAAGTATTGGTGGAAAAAGGTGCCGGAAGTGAAGCCGGCTTTTCCGACAAGGACTATAGTGAAGCTGGAGCACAACTCACTAATGATATTAAAAAAGTTTTTGGATGTCCCATTATACTTAAGGTTGAGCCACCAACTATTGAAGAACTAGAGCTAATAAATCCGAAATCTGTTCTTATCTCGGCGCTTCAATTAAAGACCAGACAAAAAAGTTATTTTAACGCATTAGCTAAAAAAAAGATCACTGCCTTGGCTTTCGAGTTTATTAAAGACGAAGACCATAGTTATCCCGCGGTCAAAGCGTTAAGTGAAATTGCCGGAACGGCTTCTGTGCTTATTGCTGCCGAACTCATGGTTAATGCTAAAAAAGGAAATGGTCTACTGTTTGGGAATATTAGCGGTGTACCACCGGTAGAAGTTGTAGTCATTGGAGCAGGAACCGTTGGGCAGTTTGCAGTGCGATCGGCACTGGGTTTAGGTGCTAACGTTAAAGTATTCGATAGTTCTATAACAAAACTCCGAAATCTCCAATCTACCGTAGGTAGAACCTTATACACTTCCACCATTCAACCTAAAAATTTATTGAAAGCGCTACGACGTTGTGATGTAGCAATTGGCGCTGTACGAGGAAATAACCGCTCCCCTATTATTGTAACCAAGTCTATGGTGGAAAACATGAAAAAAGGGGCTGTTATAATTGATGTAAGTGTTGATATGGGAGGCTGTTTCGAAACAACAGAAATGACCAGCCATGATCAACCCACACATATAAAGTATGATGTGATACATTATGGGGTGCCAAATATCCCTGCACGCTATCCTAAAACTGCATCAATTTCAATTAGCAATATATTTACACCATATCTTCTAGAGATCGCCGAATGTGGCGGATTGGAAAATGCTATTCGTTTTGATGGTGGTTTAAAGAATGGATTGTATTTTTACCGTGGGATTTTAACCAATAAAGCCGTTGGCGATTGGTTCGATATGCCTTATAGTGATTTAAATCTCTTAATTTTTTAAATGAAATTCGTACATCGGTTAGGTTTTTATTTGGGTGGTTTTGTTATCGGACTTATAATCTTATTTTTCTTTTTAGGCGGCAAGAAAACCTCCTGTGATTATGGGATGGATGCGCGGGTCTTAAAAAACATCCGTAGTAAGGATTTGGTTTATTCTGAAAGTTCGTTAAAAACTCTTAGCATCAGAAAATTAGACACGACTTCAGTTAATCACATCCTGAAAACCGGAGATGTTAATTTTTCTGAAAGCAATACCAAACTAGAAACATGTAAAATATACGTGGTTGAAGGATCGTCATTAAATGCAAGGATGAAGTTGCAAATAGAAAATTGCGATAAAATCGCTACGGTACAGAAGGTGACTTTTTTAGAATAGATTTTAAAGTTACTTTTTTTCCTTTCATTTCACTTCTTTCTATATTTTTTAAAAAATAAGATGGATAAATACCAAATTGCTTATAAAAAGCTTTTGAAAACGACTCAGACGTTTTAAATCCAAACTCGTTAGCAATAGCCTTCACCGTGTATTTTCGCAAGAGTTTATTTTCCATCAATTCACTAATAGCATGATTTATTCTCAATTCATTAATATACTGCGCAAAGTTTTTATTCTTTTCTAAATTGATGACGTTAGACAAATACCTGGAATTAGTATTAAAGGACTTTGATAATGTTCTTAAAGAAAGATCTTTTTTTAAATAGCCATGATTTTCCTCAAAATTATCTAGTTGATTTAAAATTTCTTCGATTATTGAGGATGATAATTTGTTCTTTTCTCCTATGTTGTATTCATTTGGAGGTTTTTTTTGAAATTTCAACAAAATTTCAAAACGTCTTTTGTATATACGTTGTTTCTTTATATAATAAAACAAAATAATAATTGTAAAACTTAGTAATCCCATAAACCACCAAGTTAATTGAGATGAGATTTTATTCCTATTCTTTAATTTATTAATTAAGTCTTCCTTTTGAGAAAGTAATCTAGGAGTATCAATGTTTCTTATAAGGTTGGGTTCGAAATATTTATAGTAAACCTTAAAAACACTATCAATTGAAAGTAATTTATTCAGGTATTCAATTTGCTTCTCGGAATTGTCTTCATTTTTATAGTAGTCATGTAATTCCACGAAAAATTGTCTTTGGTGTGGTAAAATATCGGGTGAATTATTCGCATATATAGAATCAGCTCTTAGAAGATTATATACCCCCTCTTTGTTTTTTTTCAATTGTATAAATGATAGCCCTTTAAACATATATAAATTCAATAAATCATCACCACCAGATCGTTCAATGTATTTAGGAATCAACATATTGCAAGTAGCAATTACTTTCTCGTATTTCTGTTGATAATAATCAATTTCAATTAATGTCTCTTGAAAAAAATCACTATAATAATCCTTATCTTGTGTATAACCTGAATACCTCTCTGCCTTCATTAATCCTTTAGTATTATAATATTCTGCAGAGTCTAATTTTTTAAGATTAATGTAACATACTACAAAATTTAACAAAGATGACAACTCATTTTCTAATTTTAAATTCTCTATGTGTTTCATAGCAGTAGAACGAGTCGATTTTGCTATGTCATCCAAATAAGTGCTTTCATTTACTAAACTATTTCTATAAAATTGTAGTTCCAATGCCTCGTGCTTATTTCCCCAAATAGCTTTGGCGATAATTAATCTATCAGCCAAATATAACTGCTGCATTATATTTTCTCTACTCTTCGCTATTTCGAATGCTGTGAGATAATTCTTCGTTTCTAGTATCAGGTCTCTGCCTGAATACTCATGGGCCTTAAGCATATAACCGAGTGCAGGATATGTGATATTATTAATATTTTCCGTCAAAGCGATTACACTATCTGCAAATGCGATATTTTTTTCAGGGTGGAATATTCTGGCAAGGCGGTCATACCCTCTAGCCATCTTAATAGTATCGCTTTCTAATCGGGCTCTTTCAAGATATGCTCGCGCCACCAACTCTGCTTTAGTAGAATCAAACTCAACCTTGTTAAATAATTCCAGTAATTCTTCATAATCTAATTTGTCTAACTCTTCCTGCGAAAAGCCTTGCGCCAATGAGACTACGGAAATAAAAAATACAATTATTTGAGATAGTAACTTCATCTGCTATGGTTATACTCTCCTAAAGTTAAGAAAAATACGCTCGCTAACTACAAAGTATAAGTACCCTATATGTCGTGTAAGCACACAAGGCATTAACCTGCTTGTTTTCAAGGGAATACGAATTCGTCAATGAGTCGGCATTCTTGAATATCGTGTACGAAATTCAAGAATGACGCTGATAATCACTTGTTTAGCATCTATTATTTGACAAAATTTGGACTGTGAAGTTTATAAAAAAAAGCAACTGGAGACTTGTCTATGTTTAACTGGGGAGTTGATAAAAGAAGGTCTCTTAGTTGCTTTAACTTCAAAGATCTTATAAGAAAAGATTAAATTCCTCTCCTCTCTTTCTCTTTTTTTAATAGTGTAAGCTCTCTACTCGTTTGTCCTGCCACAGAAGTATTTTCTTCGGCACGACGAATTAAGTAAGGCATTACATCCTTAACCGGTCCGAATGGAATATATTTAGCAACATTATACCCTTCACTAGCAAGGTTATAACTTATATGATCACTCATCCCATACAATTGACCAAACCATACACGCTCATCACTTTTTTGAATTTGCTTATCATTCATAATTTCCATAGCCAGATAACTACTCGCTTCATTATGAGTCCCTAAAAAAAGAGAAATATCATCTAGATTATCCAAAATATACCTCATAACCGCGTTAAAATTCTCGTCGGTTGCTTGTTTACTCACACATATAGGAGACGTATACCCCTTTTCTTCTGCGCGATCATTCTCTTTTTCCATATATGCACCACGCACGACTTTAAATCCGAGTTTATATCCTTTCTTCTTTGCTCTCTTGTGAAGATTCTTAAGATAGTCCAATCTATCCCAACGATAACATTGTAGGGTGTTAAACACTACTACTCTATCCGTATTGTATTTCTCCATCATCAACTCACAAATAGCATCGGCTGCTTCCTGCATCCAGGATTCTTCTCCGTCGATCAACAGTGATATATTATACTGAGAAGCAATATTACAAACATTCTCATATCGGATTTGAATGCGTTCCCATTCTTGTTGTTCCTGTACATTCAGCACTTGTTTTTCAGTGATCTTCTGCCATATTTTGAACCGACCCAAACCAGTTGGTTTGAATACGGAAAAAGGCATCGCTTCTTTATCTTTTGCAAACCTTGTGACATCAATAACTTTATTCATAGTTGCATCAAACTGCTTCTCCTCTTCTTTTCCTTCAACCGAATAATCTAAAACAGAACTTACACCTGCATCATATAAATTATCTACTACCGGCATACAATCTTTTTCATTGACACCACCGCAAAAGTGATCAAATACAGTAGAACGAATTAATCCCTCTACCGGTAAATGAAGATTGAGAGCGAACTTAGTAGCGGCAGTTCCAATTCGAACTAAAGGCTCTTTTGATATCATTTTAAAGAGAAAGTAAGCGCGTTCTAATTCTGAATCACTTTTAAGAGCAAAAGCCGTCTTGGTATTATCAAAAAGCGAATTTGATGTCATAAAGTAAAAATAATGTTCACAAATATAGTTAGATTTGGATTTCGTTAAACAAATCATTTCAAGTTTAGTTTCAGATGAAGATTTTAAGAGATAGAGGATCCATTTTTTGCAACTCCAGCGCATGGAAAGCACTTTCCGAAGAAATAAAAGAAATTAATCCAAGTAAAGTTTTTATTTTAACCGATACCAATACTTTGAATGCATGTCTACCTCGATTTCTTAAAAACACTCATTTACCTAAAGACCCACATATCCTTACAATTGAAAGTGGGGAGTCCAAGAAGACGATAGCAACTTGTCAAATTCTATGGAAAGAACTCTCCGATCTTGAAGCAGACCGTAATAGTCTTCTCATTAACTTAGGCGGCGGGGTGGTAACAGATATTGGCGGATTCGTCGCTGCAACATTTAAACGAGGAATTTCATTTATTAACGTACCTACTTCCTTACTTGCGATGGTGGATGCTTCGGTTGGAGGTAAAAATGGTGTAGATCTGGGTATTCTGAAAAATCAGATAGGTGTTATTAAAGACCCGAATTGTGTCATAATCGATACCGATTTCCTCAAGACCCTTCCGAAGGAAGAAATCTATTCGGGATATGCTGAAATGCTGAAACACGGACTTATACGTTCTGAGGACTATTGGGAACAACTAAAACAGTTTGATTTTGAAAGTGCGTCTGCAGAAACCCAACTTATCTGGCAGTCGGTTGAAATAAAAAATAAGGTAATCTCGGAAGATCCGTTAGAGACCGGGCTAAGAAAAACTCTAAATTACGGTCATACGCTTGGTCATGCGATTGAATCCTATTTGCTGGAACATACCAATAGATCGAGAATACTGCACGGGGAAGCAGTGGCAATAGGCATGATCTTAGCAACTTTTATTTCTTCAAAGCAACTAGAATTTCCCAAGAAAACATTAGACGGAATTACCGAAACCATCCTAAAAAACTTTAAAAAGATCTCATTTAACCATTCGGATATCAACGAAATCATAAAATTGCTCATTTTCGACAAAAAAAACAGAAACGGAAAAGTGTTATTTGTTCTTTTAAACAATATTGGTGATTATCGTATAGATTGTGAAGTCCCAAATAGCTTAATTCATGAGGCTTTCGATTATTATAAAAATTTCTAAAAAAAATATTCGAAAATATTTGATGTTTTAATTTTTTCTGTAGTTTAGCATAGCTAACCCTCAACCCTACTGATGCTATGAAACGAGTGATTGTAGACTATAAAAAATTAACGCCGGAGATACTCTCTCTCCTGGTAGAAAAATATCCCGACGGATATGATGATGATCATGTGATCATTTTTAAGAATGCTAAAAATGAAACCGTAGAAGCAGTTGAAGTGCGAACAGATGATACCTGTTATTTAGTTAAGGTAAGTTCAAGACTAGAATCGACTATGGCGAGTTTTGACGAAGATGATTACCTGGATTCAGACTTTACAGAACCCATTAGTGAGATCCCGGATAGAAAAAAGCTGGGTGAAGATGACGAAGAGGAAGAATAAAAAAAGAGGCGCAAGCGCCTCTTTTTTAGTTAGAATTTGCTACAAATTAAGCGTGTTGTAACTCGTGCTTTCCTTCCTTTATTTCCTCGATCAATTTAGAATTAAAGGCCGGTAGATCATCTGGATTTCGACTTGTTACAAAGCCTTCGTCCACAACTACTTCTTCATCTACCCAATTCGCTCCCGCATTCACAAGATCGTCTTTAATTGAGTTAAACGATGTAAGTTTTCTGCCCTTTACGACATCTGCCGAGATTAACGTCCAGCCGGCATGACAAATAGCCGCAACCGGTTTTTTCTGATTAAAGAAATCTCTAACGAAAACTAAAGCGTTTTCATTCCTTCTTAGCTTATCGGGATTAATAACTCCACCCGGGAGTACCAATGCATTATATTGATTGGCATTTACATTGCTTAATGTTTTATCTACCTTGTACTCGTTACTCCAATTTCCATCAGACCACGATTTTATAGTTCCTTCTTCTTCACTTACGATATCAACTGTAAATCCTTCAGCTTCCATCGCTTCTTTTGGGGATTTTAGTTCAGATTCTTCAAATCCATTCGTTGCCAATATTGCAATTTTCTTTTCCATAAATTTATTGTTCTTTTTTGTGGTTAATAATTCTTTTGCACACCCAAGATAAGCCTATTTACAAGGCTTTACAAGGTTTCGCTACTAATGTTTTATTAAAGTTTGTTAAGGAAACTACAAAGGAAGATCTTTGTTTTCAGACCGCAGAATTATGCTGTTAATTTACAAATATCTTTCTTGTATTACTCGAATATGATGTATTTCATGTCCGCCAATTATAAAACCACACGCTCTTACAGATAATATGTTATTATTTGCGAGACCGGTCTGCCAGAACCTCGAATGCTTTAAATTCTCAAAAAATGTTATAGTAGCATTTCTTACAGATTCATACTCTTCTAATAAATTTTCTATGGTACGCAGATTTGCATCAGCATTCGACGCGAATACATTTTCATCGAATCCTTTTATTTCTGAATTTGGGTTCCGGGAAAAATACAATGCTCTATAAACGAAAACCCGTTCGGTGTCTATTAAGTGCAATAAAATGTCTTTTGGAGTCCACTTCCCTTGCCTATAGCGATATTCCTGTTTCTCCGTGGGAATGGACCTGAAGAAATCGGTCGTAGATTTTAAACCCTTCAGAAGCACATCGATGAGCGGAATATCATCTACCAGATCAATATAAGTTTTATAATACTGGAAATATTCGGTAGAGTTTAGGTCGGATCTTAGCATTATCTTTTTTATAAAGTTTAAAGAAACCGCTGCTTTCGCAAGAGTAGATCACATGACGTCTATATTTAAATCTCTTTAAAAATTGAGTGCATTAACCTCTTTTTATCATTTATACTTTCCTCCAGTGAGATCATCGTTTCTGTTCGGGTAACCCCCTCAATATCGTCTATCTCATAAATAATATCTTTGGCGTGGCTCGTATTGCGTGCACGTATCTTACAGAAGATATTGAATTTCCCGGTTGTAACATGGGCTACGGTGACATACGGAATTTCATTTATTCTTTCCAGCACGAATTGTGTTTGCGAAGTTTTATTAAGAAAAACGCCCACATACGCAATAAAGGAATAACCTAACTTCTGATAATCTAAACGCAATGAAGAGCCGGTAATAATACCCGCCTCCTCCATCTTCTTTACTCGAACATGTACCGTTCCGGCAGAGATTTGTAGTTTTTTTGCAATATCAGTGAATGGTGTTCGGGTATTCTCAATCAACATATCGAGAATCTGATGATCTGTGTCGTCTAGTTTAAATTTCGCCATAGCCTAAAATCAATAATTAGGACAAAAATAATAAGCTTAAATTGATAAAAGCCTATTTTTCTTGTAAAATTATTATCGAATTATCCTCTTCCTTAACAATAGTTGAAACTTTTTGTCCCACTTTTATTTTTCTTTGCGAATTCACCAACAACTGCGACCCGTTCAAGTCTATAGTTCGGTGTCCGAGAAGTTTTCCCGTTTTCTCTATTCCATCAACAGTGGGTGTAAATTGAATTTGGCCATCTCTCAATTCTTCTACAAATTGAATTCCCACATCAACCGGTTTTCGGTGTCCTTCTAAATTAACGTTTTTAATAAGTACATCCCGGTAGTTAGTTTTGTTCTCCGGAATTTCAAAGTACTTTTTGTAGTCTAATTGCTCATCATTCTCATCTATAATTTGAAATAAAGAGAGTAATGCGTAAAAGATCAATTCTCGGGTCTTTTCGCGCTCGTAGTCATTAGTGTGATGTCCTGCTTCAAAAAGGATTGTAGGAACGCTTAACTGTTGAAACGTATCTCCTACACAGGCGTTATTAAAGGTATCGTCATATCTTCCTGTTTGCCCCGGCAGGAGCCCTTCAAGCGTATTAAACATCTTTACAATATGTTCCATAGCGATCTTTCTGCTCTTTGTTATGGATCGTCGTTTATTTGCAGCAGGAGCAAGAAATGAAACAGTAGCCGGCATACCCGACTCCAACCCATAAATTGAACGTTGATCATGAAGATTTAAACACAGGTCTGGTGAGATCTTTTCAAAGACCTTCCTTAACACTTTACTTTCGGACTGAGATAAAGAGGAGGCATCTCTGTTTAGATCTACCTCGTTCGCATTTACACGGGTATATTTTTTGGCACCATCGGGATTGAGAATTGGAATTATATAAAAGGTATAATTACTTAAGAATTTCTGTACTTCCTTCTGAAATACTTCCTTCTGAAAAACGAATCGCAGAAAATCGAATATTGCTTTTGTGGTTGTAGATTCATTTCCGTGCATTTGAGACCATCCAAAAACTACTTTTTCACCGGATCCCAATTTTAATAACGGAATATCTTTTCCTTCTTCTGAAGTTCCCGCTGAAGAAATTTCAAGTACGTCTTTATACAAATTTACAATAGGAAGAACAACTTCCAGAGTTACATATCTACCCTGTAATCGAGCCTCAAAATTTGTCTTATACCACTCCCTGATTTCCATAGCTGAATTGTTACCGTTACAAAGGTAAACAAAGCTGTGTTTACAAATGTAAACATATAAATTTAGTAATTTTTATACAATTGTAAACAATCCTCTACGTCACGCTTCCCAAATTTCAACAAAATTTAACGTTTTAAATATTTACAGATTTATTTAACTCTATTTCAGTTTATTACACAACTTAATATAAAGTATTTATTTACAATTATTTTCACATACTACCGAATAAAATTGCTTGCTTTATAGTAATAATTTACATTTGTAAACGTTACTTGTATAAAGATTGAATTACAATGGTAAACACCTCAGATTTTGCTAAAAGGCTACAGAAAATCCTCGATCATTACGGGATTTCTGCTACTGCTTTTTCTGAAGAAATTGAATTCAATCGCTCTACTATTTCTCACCTCCTATCGGGTAGAAATAAACCAAGTTTAGAATTTGTTTTAAAGGTCCTTCAGAAATATCCTGAGGTAGAATTATATTGGCTTCTTAATGGCAAAGGAAATTTTCCTTCCGAAAAGAGCTTGCCCAAATCGGAAGATGAAACTAAAGCAACTACTTCAGAAACCCCGAAACCCATTCCGAAGAAACCTGAAGAGGTAACCATCGAACACAAAATCACTACCGGAAAAGAAATCGACAGAATTGTTATTTTTTACAAAGACGGGAGTTTTAAGGCTTACGAAAACTAAAAATTTGTAATATTTTTCAGAAATTCGCATAAAAATCAAACTATGCGTTTTTTACTCTGTTTTGCCTGTCTCCTACTAATGTCAAGCTGCTATGATGTAGATCGGGATTGTGCGAATTTTAGGACAGGAACATTCAAATTTGAAGCGCTTGTAGGCACCGAATTGCTTACAACTACTTTCGTGAGAACAGATTCTATAGAAATTGATTACTTTAGAGGGAAATCTGATACCTCAGCCATACGCTGGATCAACAACTGTGAATACATTGTAAAAAAGATCAACCCCAAGAACCGTGCAGAGGAAAAAGCGATTCATATGAAGATCCTTACTACCAATGGCGATGAATACCAGTTTGAATACAATGTGGTGGGAGATACACAAAAACAAAAAGGAACCGCAATTAAAATAAGTAATACGATAAAATAAGCTCGAAATATGTTCGAAATTCTTACCTCTCCAGACGCTCTAGTAGCACTTCTAACGCTTACATTCCTGGAAATCATCTTAGGGATAGATAATATTATTTTTATTTCTCTTGCGGCAAGTAAGCTTCCTAAGCAACATCAAAAAAAAGCAACCAACATAGGATTGCTTCTTGCTATGTTAATTAGAGTAGTGCTGCTTTTCGGTATTTCATGGCTGGTAGCAATGGAAGCTCCGTTCTGGCACATTAACCTGCCATGGTTAAAAGCAGGGGTTAGTGGACAAGGAATTATTCTCTTTGTTGGTGGGTTATTCCTGCTGTACAAGAGTACAAGCGAAATTCATGAGAAAGTAGAAGACAAAGGACATGACGAAAGAGAAATAAAGAAAGGACGCTCCACAACGCTTACTAAAGCAATTATTCAAATTTCCCTTATCAATATCGTATTCTCGTTCGATTCCATTCTTACCGCTGTGGGAATGACGAACGGAATAAGCGATAATCCTACAGATGCGTTGGTAATCATGGTAATAGCTGTTGTCATATCTGTTTTAATTATGATGATATTTGCTGCGCCTGTTGGCAGGTTTGTCAATGAACATCCTACGGTGCAATTACTCGGATTAGCATTTTTGATCCTAATTGGTTTTATGTTGATCGCAGAAGGCGCCCACCTTTCCCACCTTGAGGTCTTCGGATCACAAATTGGTGTTATCCCAAAAGGTTATCTTTATTTTACAATCACCTTCTCTCTCTTTATTGAGTTTATTAATATGCGTTATCGAAAAAGAACCTCTTCTATCGTGTCTACAGTTCCTGAAGACGAAATAGAAGAATAAAAACCATAATATGAAAAGTCAACACACAACCTGGAATAAACAACAACTAAAAGCATATATTTTGCTCTATTGTGCGAATGCCGATTTTTCTGAAAGTGAAGAAGAGACTAAAATAATTCTATCTAAGGTACAGGGAAAAGAATACGTTGCCATTAGAGCCGAATTTGAAGAAGATAACGATTATCAGAGTATTCAAAAAATCCAGTCGGCTATAGAGCGCCTGGGCTATTCTAAAGATGAGATCGACACTTTGGTTTCTGAAATGAAAACATTATTCCTTGCAGATGGTGTATATGATGAGACAGAAAAAGCAATCCACTCCGGATTGAAAATGATTCTGAAAGGATAACTGAAAACTACAATTTTTCAACATACAAATGGGCTTCAAATTAAATACACTGTCCATTGTCCATTTACTTTTTCTCAAATCTGAAAGAACCTGTTGCATAAACTAAATATTCTATGTAACTTTCTGATAGATAGTAAAGTGTGTTTAAAACACACCTCTCCCCGCCTATTTTATTTGACGAATAAATATATAGGTTATGTACATAAATATTCAGTTTAGTGAAAGCAAGTTTGAGAGTATAGTGCGATCTTACGTTGCAAACGCAGTGTTAACCAGTTCAAACCTTGGTCTAGATGGTATTCAAGAAATAAAATTCGACCCTTTTGATTCGAGCACCGGAACAGAACCCGGAGTAATAGATCATATCGAAGTAGAAGAAATTGATATAGATTATTTACCCGGTAACGCAGTGCCAGCTGTTCCGTTTACTATTTTTACACCCCCCGGCTTTGTCTTTCTTGATACTCCTCCAGTACCTTCACAAAACATAATTTCTATCAACTCGCCTGTTGTTCTCTGTAATATCGCAGCCTATGTAATTCGAGTGGCAGACCTAGAAGCTAGTGCACTTTCACAAGCGCCCACTTCGGCTTATGTGAAATTTGATTTGCAAGCGGTATTCCAAATTACACCGCCTACAATTACTGGCTCTAATATTTCATTAGTTTTTACCCCTATTCAAATTAGATTTGGGTTAGGAGGCAATTATATTCCTTCGGAAGACATTGAGATAGAGTATGTACAGAATTTTGCGAATAGACTCCTACAAATTATGCAAAATAATGCAGCAACTTGGTTTCCTCCGGTTGTGTTTCCAATAAATAATTTAAACTCTGTTTTTGGAAGTGGTTATCGCGTATGGAATGTAGGTCTTAGATTAAATAATGGTGTGATTGATCTAAGACTACAAATTGAGCAGACTTCCCTTAGAGAGTTCTTCTTCATTAGCGGTTTAACTTACGCGCCCGCATGGATAAGTAACTGGACATCCTATTTTAGCGACTCTCTAACCAACAGACTCAATGGTTTAGACTGGGGAGTCTATTTTCCTTTCGAACTCTTTGAAAGAAGGATTGCAGACACTGTAGAATCATCCTTGGCGGGACGAACTAACGTTGTGCTCAATCAACGACCAACTTCACAATGGAACATTTTAGGTGCGACATCTACAGGACCTTGCTATCCCGAGGCCAGAGCTGCAATTAGAACACAAGTGGCAGTACATCTACCCGGAGCTTGTATTCCATGGGGTTACGATATGGACGTCAATTTAAACCTTACTACAAACGTCACCTTGTCGAGACCCGGACTTTTACGGTTAGACCTGGTGGTTTCACATGAAGTTGATCCGGGCGATACTTTTGTCTGCGGATCGTTAAATGCCTTTTTAACTGCAACCGGCGGGGTGGCAATTGGAGGTGTTTTTGGTGGTTGGATTGGTGCTATCGTAGGAGGAATTGTTGGCGGTCTGGCAGGCGGTTTTACCACCTTAGGGTTAATTTTGGAGCAAGACATTCCAAATATTGCAACAAGCGACCTAATAGCGGTTGAGGGTGCCGAAAACACATATTATACTGAAATTGAAATTGCAGAAACCACGAATCAAGTACTGGGCAGTATTGCCATTACGAGAATTTTTCCATGTGGTGATGGATTAGTTGCCGGTGGACTTTTAACCGAATTAGAAAACAATTTTGAACCACTTCCCGATGGAAACATTACCGTCCCCAGATGGATTCCGCCAAGACGTGGTCAATGTCCGGAAAGCAATGAACCTATACCAATTCATGCAGAAGTGGGGTATAACTTTTTTAGAAGCGGATATCACGGGATCATCCCCTTGAGAATATGGACAATTGAAATACTAGAGGAAGATCCGGGTAGGGAATTTGACGGAGATCGGTTAGTATCGGGATGGACGAATCCAAGTATTTTTACTTCGGAAAGTTCGATCGTTACACGCTATTTGTTTACACCAGACCTGCTCGACAGCTTACGACTAACTTCCGAGGACGGTGTTCCTTATCTGAAAGTGTTGTTCCAGACAAATGCCGGCGCACGAATTTTCACACTCTCGGTACCGAGCGATCAAATCACGGATTCCCAACGGACCGATCTGGAAAATGAAATTAGAGCGAGATGTAATGCAAATCAGGATCTTATTGATTCGTTTGAAGAAAGAACCAGCAGACTAAGAGATCTTATTCACGGACCCATTCCCTATTTCGAAAATATCAATTTCGATTTTATTAGATGGTCATTGGCTTTTACCGGGATTCCTGCGTCAACCCAAATTGCATTGCGAGATAATTCGGGCAATACATTGGCAACCCTTGATCAAAAGGGACAAAATCTTAGAAGCTTAGATTTTTGGGAGTCAGATCTTTCAGGCAAAAATCCAATTTCCCTCTATTATTCCGGTCTCGGCAAACAAAACTCCGGGCATCATCCCAGTTTTATGGTAACCTCTCAACGTTTCCGTATTATAGATAAAGTGTCATTTACAGGCTCATTAACAGACCATGCGGTTATGGACAATATAAATGGTGTTTTCTGCGCAATACTTTCAAACAAGCACCTCACTAGTTATAAGATGTCGGCCGGTGGAAGATTATTAATGAGTAGTATTATTTCTTCGGAAGGCATAGTGAGTCTTAGAAGTTTTGCGGGTAAAATCTTCGCGCAGCAAAGGTCGGGAGCAATTCTGGCATCTACCAACGGAAGTTTATGGGAAGAAATCAAAATAGAACAGGACGGGAAAATTTCAACAGAAAATTTACAGATCTTTCAAGAGAAAACCACCTGCTATGTTCAATCTGAAAACAAAATTATAAATGAAAATATAAGCTCGGCCAGTCATTCTAAAAGATATGCTTTATTGCTAAATGATGAAGCTAACGCGCTTCATTTTATGGAAAGACTTGATATGGCATCGGGAGGCTATTTAAATCCGAAATCACTTTCCGAAGAAAAACCAAATCCGGAAGAAAAGGACGGCTGCAATCCCTTTTCATGGCTCATGAGTTTGTTCAAAAAATAGAATAAGAAAACTACTTCTTATCTTTCAGTAAGGAGTTTTGCTCCTCCATTAACCTTTCAATATTAGAGAGCAATTCTATGTTCTTAGGAGTTACAACTTCTTTGTTTTTAGGATCTTCAGACTTTCGCTTAAAGCGATTAATGAACTTAATAACGACAAAAATCGTGAAAGCGATAATCACAAAATCGATGAGTACTTCAATTAATTCGCCATAGCCAATAGCAACCTCTTCCACATTTTCGGAAGCCTCTCGTAGAACGTATTTCCGGTTGGCGAGATTTACATCATCGGTAAGCATCGATAATGGAGGCATCACAACCTTTTTTACAAGGGTATTTACCACATTGTTGAAAGCGGTACCTATTACGATACCGACCGCCATGTCGATCATATTGCCTTTGATCGCAAAATCCTTAAATTCCTGAATAAAGCTTTTCATTGATAAAAAAATTAGAACAACATTGTTTGTCCTTCACCATCGATGGGGGGTTCTTCTTCGTTATTAGAATTCTTGTCCTTCCCTTCGGTAGATTGATTAGAAGCCTCATCAGTTCCTACTGCTTCCTCATCCACTACGTCCATTTCTTCAACCGGAGCGGGACTCGGTTCCTCAAACGGAATAGATTCTAAAGCATTTATCTCTAACACCTTGTCTTTTGTTAGTTGATTTCCCATTGCCGAAATCCCTTTAACCGAGATAAACTCCTCCAGATTCACTTCCATGTTTTCCTGCCTATCCTTGCCTCTGCTTTTAGCAAAAACAACCTCAGCCATTGGTTTAAAATCGGTAAAAACACGTTCCAGATAAGATTTTGGATGATCTGTAATAATCGTTTCCTCCTTATCGGGATTTTCTATTAAAAATCGTTTAACATAGAATAACTCTTTCTCTCCTTCCCAGTATATAGCAGAAATTGGCTTCTTAGGATTCCATTTTTCCAGAACGATCACGTCATCATCAAAGCGCAAGGTCATCTCTGGGATAACGGTTTTCACCAATCCCTTCTGATTAATGATCAACAAACGATCTTCCTTGGTAAATTCTCCTAACAATTCGCCCCTTTCATCAACGTTTAGTCTTTGCACCGTTTCATCAAACCAAATTTTTCGAGGCTTGAGAGTAGACAACCCCTTTTCTTTGAGTTCAATACGTTTCACAGTGTACTTCGTAACAATATTTCCTTTCGAAGTTCGTCCTTTTACTAGCTGATCTGCAAAATCTAAATCGAATTTCAATTTTTTAATACTTCCACTCTGACGCAAAAATACGGTCACCACTTCTGCTTCTCCATTTGGATTAGCCGTGAAATACAGCACCTTAGAGCCTTTGCTACCGTTAGTAAGGTCGTATTCTTTGTCACGCGTCATACTAGTTACAGCAAAACGCTTTACGTAGGTAGCACCCCTGGTCCCATCTCTATAGATCATATTATAGATGGTACGTTTGTCTTTTTTCTTAAAAACCGCCACATGCAAAACACCTTTACCTATAAAAGTCTTGCTGTCAACCTTGGTCACCATCATTTTACCCTCTTCGGTAAAGACGATGATATCATCTATATCACTACAATCGGTAACATATTCGTCTCTTCGTAAACTAGTTCCAATAAACCCTTCTTCTCTATTCACATAGAGTTTTGTGTTTCGGATCACTACCTTGGTAGCTTCAATATCATCAAAAACCCTGATCTCTGTTTTTCGTTCTTTACCGTCGCCATAATCTTTCTTGAGTCGCTTAAAATAATCAATTGCGTATGCGATAAGATTGTTTAAGTGATGCTTTACCTGAGCAATGCTATCTTCTAAAGCATCAATCTTTTGCTGCGCTTTATCAATATCAAATTTTGAAATTCTTTTAATTCTAATTTCAGTGAGACGAACAATATCTTCTTCCGTAACCTTACGCTTTAAATGTTTGATATGCGGCTGCAAACCTTTATCGATCGCCTTGATCACTCCTTCCCATGTTTCTTCCTCCTCAATGTCCCGATAGATTCGGTTTTCAATAAAAATTCTCTCGAGTGAAGCAAAGTGCCATTGTTCCTCCAGTTCAGATAATTGGATCTCCAACTCACTCTTTAACAATTCTACAGTGCGATCTGTTGAACGTCGTAACATTTCAGAAACACCTATAAAAAGCGGCTTATTATCTTCAATCACACATCCTAAAGGCGAAATTGACGTCTCGCAATTAGTAAAAGCATATAACGCATCGATTGTTTTATCGGGAGAAATTCCGCTGGGTATATGAATTAAGATCTCAACATCGGCAGCCGTATTATCTTCGATCTTCTTTATTTTGATCTTCCCTTTGTCGTTTGCTTTCAGAATTGAATCTATTAAAGACGATGTATTTGTTCCGAAGGGAATTTCGGTGATCATTAAAGTATTTTTATCGTGCTGAAGTATTCGCGCTCTGCTCCTAATCTTTCCCCCACGTAGCCCATCGTTATAATTGGTGGCATCCATGATACCGCCCGTAGGGAAATCTGGCAAGATCGTAAATCTCTTATTTTGAAGATGTTTTATAGAGGCATCTATCAATTCGATAAAATTATGAGGAAGGATTTTTGTCGACAATCCTACTGCAATTCCTTCTGCACCCTGCGCCAGAAGCATAGGAAACATCACCGGAAGATTAATAGGCTCTTTCTTTCTTCCATCGTATGACGCCTGCCATTCGGTGATCTTCGGATTGTAAACCACATCGAGCGCAAATTTAGATAATCTCGCTTCAATATATCTTGAAGCAGCGGCACGGTCACCGGTTAAAATATTTCCCCAGTTTCCCTGTGTATCTATCAATAAATCCTTTTGACCTATCTGCACCATAGCATCTGCGATACTGGCGTCACCATGAGGGTGATACTGCATGGTATGTCCTACAATATTCGCTACTTTATTGTAGCGTCCGTCGTCAAGATCCTTTAATGAATGCATAATACGGCGTTGTACAGGCTTAAAACCATCTTCGATTGCCGGTACAGCCCTTTCCAGGATCACATACGATGCGTAATCTAAAAACCAGTCACGATACATCCCGGTTACCTTGGTAATAGTGTCACCGGAGGTATCCTCATTCTCCCCAAGATAATCCGGGGTTTGGTTTAATTCTTCTTCGTTTGGATTAGTATCTTCACTCATTATTCGTCTACTTTATCCAATTCAACTTTCAAATTATTTATAATGAATTCTTGTCGGTCGGGTGTATTCTTTCCCATATAAAACGACAATAGTTCTTCTATACTCATAGCTTTATCCAACATTACCGGATCTAAACGAATATCGGCTCCAATAAAATGCACAAATTCGTCTGGAGAGATCTCTCCAAGCCCCTTAAACCTTGTGATCTCAGGCTTAGGCTTTAACTTTTCCATAGCCTCTTTCCTTTCTTCTTCGGAATAACAGTAGATAGTTTCTTTTTTATTTCGAACCCGAAACAAGGGTGTTTGTAGAATATACAGATGTCCCTCCTTAATTAATTCGGGAAAGAACTGAAGGAAGAACGTGATCAACAGCAACCTAATGTGCATACCATCTACATCGGCATCGGTAGCGATCACTATATTGTTATACCGAAGATCTTCCATCGACTCTTCAATATTTAAAGCCGCTTGCAGTAGATTAAACTCTTCGTTCTCGTACACTATCTTTTTAGACAGTCCGTAGCTGTTTAATGGTTTCCCCTTTAAACTGAACACGGCTTGAGTATTCACATCCCTACTTTTGGTAATACTTCCACTCGCACTATCACCCTCGGTTATAAACAGCGTAGACTCTAAATTTCTTTCTTTTTTGGTATCACCGAGATGAATTCTACAATCTCTTAATTTCTTATTGTGTAGGTTGGCTTTTTTTGCTCTGTCTTTAGCAAGTTTTCTAATTCCCGAAAGTTCTTTTCGTTCACGTTCGGCCTGCATGATCTTACGCTGCAACTTTTCGGCAGTTTCGGGATTCTTATGAAGGTAATTATCGAGTTGCGTCTTTATAAAATCGTTGATATAGGTTCTAACGGTAGGCAAATCTCCGCCCATATCTGTAGAACCGAGTTTTGTTTTTGTCTGACTCTCAAATACAGGCTCCATCACTTTAATACTAATAGCAGAGACAATAGATTTCCGAATATCGCTTGCTTCATAGTTCTTTCCGTAGAACTCTCTAATAGTCTTAACCAGACTTTCTCTAAATGCAGCTTGATGCGTTCCACCCTGAGTGGTATTCTGTCCGTTCACAAAACTGTGATACTCTTCACTGTATTGGGTTTTACTATGAGTAATTGCAACCTCGATATCATCCCCTCGTAAGTGAATAACCGGGTACAACATATCCTCCTTAGACATATTGTCTTCGAGTAGATCCTTAAGTCCGTTCTCCGAAAAATACTTCTCCCCGTTAAAATCTATGGTTAGTCCAGGATTGAGGTACACGTAATTTTTAAGCATTTTCGCTACATATTCTGTGCGATACTTATAATTTTTAAATATGCTCTCATCCGGAATAAAGGTTACTTTTGTTCCTTTTCGTTTTGAAGATTCTTCAATGTCGGCATCTTTAATTAATTCTCCCAGAGAGAATTCGGCCGACTTTATCTTGTTCTCCCTAACAGACTCAACTTTAAAGAAAGCAGAAAGTGCGTTTACTGCTTTCGTTCCAACTCCGTTTAACCCAACAGACTTTTTGAAGGCACGACTATCATACTTCCCACCGGTGTTCATTTTAGAGACTACATCCACTACTTTTCCCAATGGGATACCTCTACCGTAGTCACGGACTTTTACTTCCTTATCTTTAATTCTAATTTCAATAGTCTTACCGGTACCCATAACAAACTCATCGATACAGTTATCGATAACCTCTTTAAGAAGGATATAAATGCCGTCATCTGGAGAAGACCCGTCGCCGAGCTTCCCAATATACATCCCCGGACGCATACGTATATGCTCCTTCCAGTCGAGGGATCGTATATTATCTTCGGTATATTTGGTTTCTGCCATAAAGTAAAGGGTGTAGGCACGAATATAAAATTATAGTACAAAAATAGAAACCCATTTTAAGGAAAGTAATTAACAATAAAAATATGCTATTGTTAGTAAGATTTTTCTCTTTTTTTATTTCTGAAATCACTAAAACCAGAGTTTAACAATATTATGATATATCGCTAAAATTGAACTAAAATACTGTTAAATGAGAATTATTGATCCTTTCTGGACTATATATTTGAGGTATGCGAAAATATACAATATTAGCCGTTTTACTTTTAAGTTTGTTCAATCTATATGCGCAAAGGAGCGTCTCACCCTACGAATGGGACTGGGTAACTGATGGAATTTGGACAGGTACCGCGTTAGCCGGTAGCACAGCCGGATTTTTGCTAATACAGAATAAAGATGATCTTACTCCGGAAGAGTTGGCAACCATAGTATCAGAACAAGAGAACATTAATTTTTTAGATAAATGGGCGGTTGGGAATCATGACGAAACTGCTAATAAGATAAGTGATATTCCCTTTGCAATTTCTTTTGTCGCTCCATTTGCCATGCTATTCGATGATGAAATCAACGACCATACCGGTCAGTATGTTGGTCTGTACATAGAAAGTTTAGCTACAACAGCAGCGATATACACGATCACCGCAGGATTGGTAAATAAATCCAGACCATATGTATATGATGAGAGCGGAGACACCCCGTTAAGTCGGAGACTTAGTGGTAATGGACAACGTTCTTTTTACTCCGGACATGTTGCAGCAACGGCTACAGCAACATTTTTTACAGCTAAAGTATTTTCCGATTATAATCCCGATGCAAAGGGTAAGGTTTGGGTATGGACAGGTGCCGCATTGATTCCGGCCGGTGTTGGTTATTTTAGATTGCAAGGTGGACAGCATTTTACCACCGATATTATCCTGGGTTATGCTCTGGGGGCTGCAACGGGATATTTTGTGCCCGAACTACATAAGAAAAATGGAAGTTTAGACATTTACCCTAGTTCAGGTCAGAGTTTTAACGGTGATAAATACAAGTCGTTGGCAATTAGATATACTTTTTAGCCCCTTGAAAACAAACACTATACGTTAAATCGGAAGTGCATAACATCCCCGTCCTTTACAACATACTCCTTCCCTTCAATACCCATTTTACCTGCTTCTTTCACTTTCGCTTCACTTCCGTATTGAACATAATCGTCGTATTTTATTACTTCGGCACGGATAAACCCTTTCTCAAAATCGGTATGAATCACACCTGCTGCCTGGGGAGCTGTCGCACCAACAGGAATAGTCCAAGCTCTAACCTCTTTAACACCTGCAGTAAAATAAGTTTGTAGATTAAGCAAACTGTAGGCTCCACGAATGAGTTTAGCCGAGCCGGGTTCTTCCAAGCCAAGGTCCTCCAGGAACATTTGACGTTCTTCAAAAGTTTCTAACTCGGTTATATCGGCTTCGGTTCCCACAGCCAGTATGATCACTTCAGCATTTTCGGATGCAACGGCCTCCTTCACTTTATCAACATAGGCGTTTCCATTGACAGCCCCTTTTTCATCAACATTGCACACATACATCACAGGCTTATCAGTAATAAACTGCATCTGTCCAATATATTCTTCTCTTTCCGAATCTGTTAGATCAATGGCACGTACTGACACTCCGGCTTCTAATCCTACCTTGACCTTTTGTAAAGCAGTTTCCTCCTTTTGAGCCTCTTTATTCCCCGTTCTGGCAGCTCTCTTTACCTTCTCCAATTTTTTGTCTACCGTTTCAAGATCTTTTAACTGAAGTTCAATATCTATTGTTTCTTTATCACGAATTGGATCCACACTGCCATCAACATGCACTATATTATCATCGTCAAAACATCTTAAAACATGCAGTATGGCATCGGTTTCACGGATATTTCCAAGAAATTGATTCCCTAATCCCTCACCCTTACTAGCTCCTTTTACCAATCCAGCAATATCAACAATCTCAACAGTCGCCGGTAATACACGTTCCGGGTTAACTAGTTCTTCTAATTTGAGAAGTCTTGGATCCGGTACATTTACTACTCCAACATTTGGTTCAATTGTACAAAATGGAAAGTTTGCACTTTGCGCTTTGGCATTGGATAAGCAATTAAAAAGGGTTGATTTACCCACATTCGGCAATCCTACGATTCCTGCTTTCATATAAAATCTGATTTGAATATAACGAGAAACTTCCGTCTCATTATTGAGGATGCAAATATATAGCTTAAGTTCAATTTTTTTAATAAAAGCACAATTGAAATTTCATTGGCGCACACAGATTTTTTTGGAATAATTAATTTCGGTTTGCCATTTTTTTTTATCTTTAAATGCTAACTAACCAAATTATGAAAAAAATAATACTATTCGCTGCCATTCTTTTGGCCGGATATGGACTAGGTATTTCTCAAAATAATAGTCCTGAAAATTCAGAACAACAACAGTTACAAGAGCAACCAAAACCTGTTGTTAAAAAGATCGAACAATTTGAAAAAGACAGAGTTGTTGATCCGCAGAACGAAGCATTTCTGTATGAAGCTACAAGTAAACTTATTAGAAATCCGGATTATGCGAACTTTTCGATCATAATTAGTTGGTACAAGCAAACCAAATCCCACTATTATTACATGATAGGATGGAATATTGACGGAGTGAATTATACCGATTATATGAAGTATAATTGGGCAGATGGCTCTGTAGGCAGAGTATCTTTTGAAGAGATAGAGGCAGACACCGATTACTCTACCCCTGATGGGTCGAAAAATTAATAAATAATTTGTAATATTTTTACAAACAATTAACTTTAAGTGACGTACGTTTACAGCTAACAATTTAATAAGACCTATTATTATGAAAACAATTACATGTGCATTAGCGGCCATTTTCATTAGTGCGTTCACAGTGACAGCTCAAGAGAATACAGACATCAAGAAGGAAACAACTATAAAAAAGGTTGTTACTAAAGACACCAAAGTCGAAACGAAAGTTATTAACGATGTTGAAGTTGAAAGATCGGTAATCGTTGTAGAAGGAGATGATAGTACAAATCAAAACGCTAAAGTAATTACTAACAAAGAAGATAACGTAGAGGTTGTAGTAGATGAAATTAGTGATGATCCTGAAAATGATGAACTAATTGAAGAGATCGAAGAAGATGTACAAATGGAGATGGAAGAGTCTAAGAGAGATCAAATGGATAAAGTGGCCAAGGAAAAAGAAATGCTTGAAAATAAAGATGAAGTTAAAGCCATGAAAGATATGGAGAAGAAAAAAGCAAAAAAGAAAAACAAGAAGTCTAAAATAGACAATAAGTAAGAGAAATAATTTTGGTTAATTATTATTGAAAACCCTTTCCAATTAATTTTGGGAGGGTTTTCTAATTTAAGACCTCTTCCAAAGCCACTCTATAACCTTCAAAATTTATCAGGTCATTATGTCCACCGCCAGGGATCGTTACAAATGTAAGCTGCTCCTTTTTAACTAAACCAGCTAATTTTTTACCCGAACTATATGGCACCACATTATCGCCTGTCCCATGGAAAATAATTACGGGTGCTTTAACTTGTTCAATAAACTTATTCGAAGGAAATTTAAAACGTAACAAGTATTTCACCGCAACAGCCGGAAATCGGTGTTTCGCAGCATCATTTAAGTTGTAAAATGGTGTTTCCAGGATAAGTTTCTTAACATTATTCTTTGATGCAATATATGTTGCAAAGGTAGTACCCAAAGACCTTCCGTAGGTAATCACCTCATCTTCCCCATAAATTTGTATTGCATAATCGTAAAACAGTTGAGCATCACCATACAAAGCTTTTTCAGATAGTTTCCCTGTGCTTTTTCCATAAGTTCTGTAATCCATAACAATTACATCGTATCCATGTTCGGTAAGTGGTATAACTATTTCTCCCCATCGTGAAAGATCCCCTGCATTTCCATGGAAATATAATATTACACCTTTGGGTGTGTCAACTTTAAAATGCAAAGCATTAAGTTTTGCCCCATCATTTGTTTCTATATTGAATTCTTCGAAAGGAGTACTAAAACTGTATTCGTAGTCCTGAGACAGTTTAGTAGGTAGGAAAATTAATTTCTCTTGCATAAAATAAACCGTAAATAAAAGTAAAATTACTCCTGTAACGATAAAAAGTAGAACTTTTTTACAATGGCGCATACTAACTTTTATAAGAATGTTGAACGCCAATACTAGTTGTGCTTAGATCAATTTCCTTTTTTTCTGAAGTAATTATCTCTTCAAGGATCTTGTGGTATTCCTCAAAAGTGTTCATATTTTTGTGGCCTCCACCAATTACAGGATATAAGCGCGTGAGTTTCGGATTAATTTGTGACAGTTTCACGCTTGTTTTAAACGGGATCAATTTGTCGTCTGTACCATGAATTATTCGAATTGGACAATTTACATATTTTATCCATTTATAAGTAGGCATAGGATAACGCATAATTACAGATAATGGCATAAAAGGCATATAGCGTCCGGTCACTTTGGTAAGGCTGTAATAGGGTGCATCTAAGATGAGGAGTTTCGGATTATTCATCGATGCGAGTTTTGTAGCAAATCCTGAGCCCAGGGACCTCCCGTATAAAATGATATATTTTTCTGAGACTCTCTCTCGTATCTTATCGTACACATACTGGAGGTCTCGTTTAATGGCTTTTTGCGACCGTTTACCGGTACTCTTTCCGAAGCCCCGGTAATCTACCATGATAACATCGTAATCGTTACGTGTAAAATCAACTGCAAACTTTCCCCACCCTTTAATACTCTTAGAATTCCCTTTTAAATAAAGCACAACGCCCTTAGGTTTTTTTACTCTAAAATGTAAACCGTTTATAATCGCTCCATCCCGTGTTTCGAGATTGTATTCTTCTACAACCTGATTTTCATAGAGAAATTGAAAATCTTTAGGAAGCTTTTCGGGCTTAAAAAGAAAATAGTCCTGTAGATAGTATAACAAAATACTTATCACTAAATATGTGACAACTACTATTATGGAAATATACAACCAGACCGGCATTCAATACTTTTTTCTTAAAAATACAAAAATTGACACTGTTTAAACAATAAAAGTATATCCATGTATAGACACTCGTTTTCCACTCCTCTCTTGAGAATTGTACTTAGTTTAATAAAAACAACATCAATTACGTTGATAAAAACGCTTCTAAATAAACACAATTATGATTTTTTATCATAAAAAACGTTAAAATGATGCAATTTTAGTATAGTCTTATCATCCCCTTATTACTAATTAACAACGTCTATAGTTACATTTGTTAAGTATTAATTTAAAAACACACCAAGATGAAAAAGATAGCATTTATACTAGCACTAGCGACGTTTTCAATGTCATATGCACAAGAAAACAAGAATGAAAAGAAAGAAACGGTTGTAACAAAAACCACTGTTCAAGATAGCAAAGGTGAAGAAGTTTCAACTAAGGCTGTAACAAAAACGGAAGAGCAGGTTATTGCGTTAGAAAGTAGTGATGCAAATATGACCAATCAAAACATCACTATGTTACCAACTAAAGTGGACACCAATGTTACATATAGTAATGATGGAGTAGATTATTCTTTCGAAGCTCAGAACAAAGGATTTAAAATGATGTCTAGAGACGATGTAAATAATTCGGAAGACTTCGCCATTTTAAGACCTTCTTCTCAGAAAGGATATTATATAATGTCTCAGGATGGAGTGAGCTCGTTTGGATATTTTAATCAGAACGGAAACTTCGTAGTTGAAAGTTATGATGAAACATCAGATAGTATTGTAACTACTGTTTATGAGTTACAAGTAAAAGATAAAAAAGTAATGAAAAAGAGCAAAATGTAAGAGGTAAAAGCCTCCGCAAAGAAACACCCTCCAGAAATCTTGAAGTTTCAAGCTAGGAGGGTGTACTTTTTATACCTATAAAAATGGGGTATGATCTAAGATCATACCCCATTTTTTTTCTAAATCACTAAAACTATTTATGGTGCATAAAAGCCTGTTTTCCAAGTAAAACTTCATCACTTTCAACGTGGTCATCATCTGGAACACAACAGTCTACAGGACATACAGCAGCGCATTGTGGCTCTTCGTGAAACCCCTTACACTCTGTACATTTATCGGGCACAATATAGTAGATCTCATCACTTATTGGCTCCTGAGTTTCATTGGCATCAACGCTCTTCCCGTTTGGTAAGATTAAATTGCCCTCAAGATCGGTACCATCTGCATATCGCCAGTCGTCTGCACCTTCGTAGATCGCCGTGTTTGGACATTCCGGTTCACAGGCGCCACAGTTAATACATTCATCGGTTATTATAATTGCCATCGGATTTTCTTTTTCTAACTTTGCACAAATTTAAAGCCTTAAAAGGGGAACTCCAAACTAACTATGCAATTACAGGAAAGAATTAACGCTTTTATTCAATTAGGTCGGTTCTTAAGTCAGTTTACTTCGGAAAGATCTGAAAAACTTGATGATCTTCCTCACAACGATACTTTTTATGAAGCCATGCTTCAGCAGATCGATCTGGCATACGCTCATAACGGATGGTTCACAAAAGACAACCAATTTCACGCATTTAAAAGCTGGAGCGAAGCACTTTCAGAAGAAAATTTAAAAAAGTGGATCTCAAATTATACAATTCCCAAAAAATCCTCTAAAACGGTCGCCGTAATAATGGCGGGAAATATTCCGTTAGTAGGTTTTCACGATTTTCTTTCGGTCCTCATTTCCGGAAATAAGATAAAAGCAAAACTTTCCTCGAACGATAAGGTATTGCTCCCCTTTCTTTCTAAATATTTAATAGCAGTTGAACCAAAATTTAAGAATCTAATTACTTTTACAGAAGGAAGGCTTGTAGACTTTGATGCTGTAATAGCAACCGGAAGCAATAATAGTGCGCGTTATTTTGATTATTACTTCGGAAAGTATCCCCATATCATTAGAAAGAATAGAAATGCGGTGGCTATCCTAACCGGTAATGAAACAGCAACTCAGTTACAAGCATTAGCCGATGATGTTTTCAGATATTTCGGTTTGGGTTGCAGAAACGTTTCAAAATTGTATGTGCCCGAAGGATACAATTTCGATGCATTTTTTAATGCGATGTTCTCGTGGAAAGACATTATTAATAACAATAAGTATATTAATAATTACGACTACAACAAAGCTGTCTATTTAATGAGTGGTTTTAATTTACTGGATAACGAATTCATGCTCTTAAAAGAAGAAACCAGCTTCTCCTCTCCTATTTCAGTTGTTTTTTATGAACACTATCGAGACCCGAAACAGCTAAATAATATTCTTGAAAATGAAAAAGAGAATATCCAATGTATTGTTTCAGAAAGCCATATACCTTTTGGCGAGGCACAACGCCCAAATCTATGGGATTATGCAGACGGAGTAGATACTTTAGATTTTTTGTTGAACGGATGTTGAAAAACTGTTGAATAAGTTATAGTAGAATTAACGTATAATAATCTGATAATTCACATCTTTGCATCCTCAATTCACACTTCATGAAAAAACATAACTTTAGTGCCGGACCCTGCATCTTGCCACAATCTGTTTTGCAAAAAGCTGCAGATGCCGTAATCAATTTTAACGGCTTAGACCTATCACTGATTGAGATCTCACACCGAAGTAAAGACTTTGTGGAGGTGATGGAAAACGCGCGTAGTTTAGCGCTAGAGCATTTAGGACTTCAGAATAAAGGATACAAAGCAATGTTCTTACAAGGTGGTGCGAGTATGGAATTCCTAATGGTTGCATATAACTTACTGGAGAAGAAAGCGGCTTATTTAAATACCGGAACCTGGGCAGATAAAGCAATTAAAGAGGCAAAGCTATTTGGAGAGTTGGTTGAAGTTGCTTCATCTAAGGATAGTAATTTTAATTATATCCCAAAAAATTATTCGATCCCCCGCGATGTAGATTATTTTCACTGCACGAGTAACAACACAATTTTCGGGACCCAGCTTAAGGAGTTTCCCACTGTAGATGTTCCTTTGGTGTGTGATATGAGTAGTGATATTTTTTCACGAAAATTAGACTTTTCAAAATTCGATCTTATTTATGCAGGAGCTCAAAAGAATATGGGACCGGCAGGTACTACCTTGGTAGTGATAAAAGAAGATATTTTAGGGAAAGTTTCACGGAAGATCCCTTCCATGTTAGATTATAAAGTTCATATTGGCAAAGACAGTATGTTTAATACCCCTGCCGTATTTCCGGTGTATGTGTCTATGCTAACCTTAGAGTGGTTAAAAGAATTAGGGGGAATTACTGCGATTGAAAAAGTAAACGATCAAAAAGCTAAGCTTATCTATGCTGAAATTGACAGAAACGAGCTTTTTAAGGGTTTCGTAGCCAATAAAGAAGACAGGTCTCAAATGAATGCCACCTTTACTTTAGAGGTAGAAGCATTAAAGGAAAAATTCGACAATATGTGGAAAGCCGCCGGGGTCAACGGACTTAATGGTCATAGAAGTGTAGGCGGGTACAGAGCATCCATGTATAACGCTTTACCTCTGGAGAGCGTGCAAGTGCTGGTTGATGTAATGTCTGAATTAGAAAGAACTGCATAATTAGTTGTCCGGAAAGAGGAACGCCTAAATAAAATTACAAATTAATTAAAACACCCAAAATAGGGTACGAATATGAAGGTTTTAGCAAACGACGGAATTTCAAAAAAAGGAGTTACAGCTTTAGAAGAAGCAGGTTTTCAGGTGATTACAGTGAAAGTCGCTCAAGAACAACTAATTAATTACATCAATGAGCATAATATCGATGTACTATTGGTTAGAAGTGCGACCACGGCACGAAAAGAATTAATTGATGCCTGCCCTTCCCTTAAAATTATTGGTCGTGGCGGAGTTGGTATGGACAATATTGACGTGGCTTATGCGCGTGAGAAAGGCTTAAAAGTAATTAATACTCCTGCGGCATCTTCTGCATCGGTTGCCGAATTGGTTTTCGCACATTTATTTAGCGGAGTGCGATTTTTATACGATGCTAACCGCAATATGCCTTTGGAAGGAGATTCTCGCTTTAAAGAGCTTAAAAAGAATTATGCCGGCGGCAGTGAATTGCGCGGAAAAACTCTCGGTATTATTGGTTTTGGTCGTATTGGTAGAGAGGTAGCCAAAATTGCTTTAGGTTGTGGTATGAAAGTTATTGCGAGCGATAGCCATGTGGGGGAAGCCGATATTACTCTTAATTTTTACGACGGACAAAAGATTACGCTAAAAATAAAGACGGAACCTGTTTCAGAACTAATAAAGCACAGTGATTTTATCACCCTTCATGTGCCCGCTCAGAAAAACTATATCATAGGGAAAGATGAGATCCAAAAAATGAAGGATGGTGCAGCTATCATTAACGCAGCTCGAGGAGGAGTAATAGACGAAGTTGCCTTGGTTGAAGCACTTGATAGTGGAAAATTATCTTTTGCAGGACTAGACACCTTCGAGCAGGAACCGGCTCCGGCTATAAAAGTTTTAATGAACGGACGCATTTCTTTAACACCTCATATTGGTGCGGCAACCCATGAAGCCCAGGATAGGATTGGAGAAGAATTAGCAGAACAAATCAAAGAAATACTTCTTTAACTTCACTTAGCGGAAGTAATCGTCTTTTCTTCGAAAACCGGCTTTTATTTAACGCTTCGGGCTTTCAGATTACCAAGAAAATCAACATTTTGACTATCTTTACCACTCACTTTCAAAACAGTTAAAAATGGCATCAATTTTAGATTTATTAAATACCGATATGGGTAAGCAACTCATTAGTGGAGCAAGTGCACAAACGGGACAATCTCCCGACAAGACGGCTTCAGTATTAAGTATGGCTTTGCCGGTTATATTGGGCGCAATGAAACGTAATGCTTCTACCCCGCAGGGAGCTGAGAGCTTAAATAACGCTCTTAACGATAATCGTCATGACGGATCAATACTAGATCAATTAGGAGGATTATTAGGTGGTGGAAATGCAGATAGCAGCCTCTTAAACGACGGTGCCGGTATTTTAAAACATGTTTTAGGTGGAAACCAGCCACGTGTTGAGCAAAATATTAGTCGAAATAGCGGTGTGGATGCCGGATCGGTAGGCCAGATAATAAAAATAGCAGCTCCAATTTTAATGGGGGTACTTGGAAATCAGAAGAGAAAAGATAACGTGAGTCAGAATGGTATTGGAGATCTACTTGGGTCAGTAATGGGAAGTTCTGGTAAACACGATCAATCGCTCATTGAGACCTTATTAGACGCAGACGGAGACGGTAGTATCATTGACGATGTTGCGGGAATGGTTCTTGGCGGACAAAAGAAAAAAGGAGGCCTTGGAGGTCTTCTAGGTGGATTATTTGGAAAATAATTTCGCCATATAAATTTAAAAAGCCCGATCGGTTTACGATCGGGCTTTTTTTTGTTAAATGCCGAGTTATAGGGAGTCATTTTTAGTATTTTTACAAAAAAAATCATGCGATATCTCTTCTATTTCATATTAGTTCTAATTGTCGGATATAGTTGTGATTCCAGTAAACGGATTTCTACAACAAACGAGATGGAAACTAATGCTGTAGAGAACGATACCGTTCGTATTGCTAACGACGAACTTGAGTATGAAATTTTAATTATAGAGCCCGGTTTTAATCAGTGGCTCGTTTCACAGCCGCCTATGGGGTATTACGGACTTACATTTTTAGAAAACCGAAATGCCTTTTACGTGCTTGAGTACAACAGAAGAGTAAGAAGTATAGATCGTTCACGTGAATTATACCCTCAAGAAATTAACTACGATCCCGGTACAAAATACGGACTGGAAGTGAACTATTTGCTGTATAATTACTTTAAGTATTTTGAACAAACCTACAATCAGAAGTTGCGTTGAAGAGACTAAAACAAAAATGGAATATACAATCCGACTGGCAGTTAACGATAATTTTCATCGTCTTTGCAATAACAGGAAGTACATCAGCTAAATTCGCCGGTCCCTTAACCGAGTTAGTTGGAATTGAAAGAAATATGGGATGGTTTATATATTGGCCGGTAAGAATTTTAATTATTTTTCCAATATATCAAGTGCTATTGGTCTTTTTTGGATGGCTCTTCGGGGAATTTGAATTTTTCTGGGCCTTTGAAAAAAAAATGTTGCGAAGTATGAAATTGGGGTTTTTAGTTCAAAAATTTGAATAAGAACAGCTACATTCTAAATTCACTTATTGATCACGATCCGGCTATAATATACAAATAAGCATAACCTTAAATCTGAAGATTTTATTCTAACCCTACCTTTAATAGAAAAGGTGCGAATTTGTATGTTCACACCTTTTTTTTATTTCTTCGGAAAAATTATTCGTTTACTTCCACCTCAATCGTTTGTGGAGTTACACTTGGCGACTTTTTCCATACGAAAGTGTAAAGCCACATTAGGGTGAATGTTGGGACTATATCAGACATAGGTAAGATCTCTTCAATAAATACTATTACCGAAGCAATTTTACCTTCCGTTCCTGAGTACATTTCACTCATCTTTTTCGCCGCATAAGGCGCCCAAATTATGTCTAAGAAAGGTCCGATGAGCGGTATAGACATCGTGACCATACCAATAATATCGAATAATATCCCCTTCCGAAGCAATTTATATTTTGAATTTTGCATTTAATTTATTGTGTTAATTATTACTACTAAATTAACGCAAGAAACATACCAAAAATTATGATAAGTCATTACTAATTAACTTCAAAAACTCGTTTCTGGTCTCTATTTTTTCAAACTGACCACGAAAACCCGAAGTGGTTGTGACGCTATTCTGTTTTTGTACTCCCCGCATCATCATACACATATGCGAAGCTTCAATTACAACGGCAACACCTTTTGGCTTCAAGGTGTTATTTATACACTCTAAAATGTCGTGTGTTAGCCGTTCCTGTACTTGTAACCTCCTTGCAAACACATCCACAATTCTTGGAATCTTACTCAAACCCACTATATGACCGTTGGGAATATACGCGACATGAGCCTTTCCGAAGAAAGGTAAAATATGATGCTCACACAGCGAGTATAATTCGATGTCTTTTATGATCACCATATCGTTATAATCTTCGGCAAACATAGCTCCTTTCAAGATCTCGGCAGGATCCTGACAATGTCCTGATGTTAGAAACTGCATAGCCTTTGCAGCGCGCTCAGGAGTTTTAACAATTCCCTCTCTTGTTACGTCCTCACCCACACCTTTAAGAATTTCGATGAAATTATTCTTCAATTCGTTTGTTGTTTCCTGCTCGTATTCTTCAAAATATTTATAAGATCCCATATAATATCTTAGTTTGATTTTAATTTTAGCAATAAAAGTAACTACTTATAATTGTTTTCTTTTAACTTTTCTTTAATATATCTACCTTCGCGAGAATATTAGTTTTGTCACTACACCTAATTTTCATTATCAGTTAAACAGTACATATGCCCCGCTATCTTATTATTATTTTTGTTCTCCTGAATAGCATTTTTGTCAACTCACAGGAAACCAAAACGATTAAAGCTGTTAGAATTGACACTTCCCCAAAAATAGATGGCTTGTTAGACGATCAAATTTGGGACGACTTACCGGCCTATGGCGATTTTTTTATGTTCGAACCGGGTAATGAAGGAGACATTGACCCTAATTATACAACCGAAGTAAAAATGGCCTACGACGATAAGGCTGTTTATGTAGCCGCTTATATGTACGACCCCAACCCTTCTGAAATTTTTAGTCAGTTTTCACAACGCGATGAAATTTATGTACAGGCAGATCGCTTTCAGGTTGCGATCAATACCTATAATGATGGAATAAACGAAACGCATTTCTTCGTAACCAGCGCCGGTACCATTGGAGATGCATTACAAACCCAGAATAATTTCGATTTTAGTCATAATGTAGTTTTCGAGTGCAAAATATCGAAAGATGCAAAAGGTTGGTATGCCGAATATAAGATTCCGTATAACGCATTGCGCTTTCCCGAAGTGGAAGTTCAAAACTGGAGTGTTAATTTCTATCGCCGAATAATTAAACGCAACGAAACTCAAAGTTGGAATTTTATAGATATCACTAAAGGTCGTCAGTCACAATATAACGGTTTAGTTACCGGAGTGAAAAATATTGATCCACCGGTACGCCTCACCCTCTTCCCTTTTGCACAAGGGGTGGTAAAAAACTTTGACGGCGAAACCGAAACCAATTTTTCGGCAGGGATGGATATTAAATACGGTTTAACAGATAGCTTCACGCTGGATGCGACGCTTATTCCAGATTTTGGCCAGGCGGCGTTCGATAAAGTTGAATTAAACTTAGGCCCTTTTGAACAAACATTTGCCGAAAACAGACCATTCTTTACAGAGGGAATCGATCTTTTCAGAAAAGGTGGTATATTCTTTTCACGACGCGTAGGTGGTAAACCCTCTACAAATATTGATGAGGAAGAAGACCTGAACGCAAATGAGGCGGTCATAGAATTTCCGAAAAAGGTCAATTTGCTAAATGCGATTAAGATCTCCGGAAGAACTGAAAGTGAGTTGGGAGTAGGATTTTTTAATGCTATCACCGAAAAAACCTATGCGATCATAGAAGATACCATTACCGGTAATACCAGAAAAGTAATGGTTGAACCGCTGGCGAATTACAATATTTTCGTCCTGGATCAACAATTTAACGGAAATTCATCTATCTCATTAATTAATACGAATGTAACCCGCGAAGGCGATTTTAGAGATGCTAATACCTCGGCTTTTGTTTTTAATGTCGCAGACAAAGGGAATCGCTTTAGATCATCGGGAAGAGCAATTATGAGCAATGTTAGCGATGGGAATGGAAATACCAGCGGATTTAGATCTGAATTGGATGTATATAGAATAAAAGGTAAAATTAGATACCGCATAGGACATGATTTTGCTAACAAGACCTACGATATAAACGACCTTGGGGTTAATTTCACTAACAATTTCAATAATTTTGTTGCCGGACTATCCTACCAGATATTTGAACCCACAAAAACTTTTAACACTTATCGTTTTGAGTTAACGGCGCGTCACAATAGGTTGTATAAACCTAATGTACAGACCAGTAATAGTCTTGATTTTGACGCCTTCTTCGTTAAGATCAACAGATTCGCGTTTGGTGCCAATTTAGGATATGTTTCAGATAATGACGACTATTTTGAACCTCGTGTGGAAGGAAAATTTGTAACTTTTAATGGTAATCTTGGCGGACGCGTATGGCTTTCGAGTGATTTTAGGAAAAAATTTGCGTTAGATCTGGGTGTAGGATACCGAACCTGGTTTGAGGATCCTCAGGAAACAAAATTTGTCGACTTTGCACCAAGATACAGATTCTCAGATCGATTGTTGGTCATTTTATCAAGTGAACTATCATTAAGAGATAATAATTTCGGATATATTGACAACACAGACACGAATGTGTTTTTTGGTCAGCGTGACATTATGAACCTAGAGAACTCTGTAACAGCAAGCTTTAACTTCGATCCTTTTAAAGCTATAGATCTTCGGTTCAGAAATTTTTGGAGTGCTGTAGATTATAGTGATAACACGTATTTTATTTTAAATGACGATGGATCACGCAGTATAACAGTGTATGACACTGAAGAAAATAACCCTAATCAAAATTTCAACATCTGGAATTTAGATCTTAGTTTTCGTTGGCGATTTGCACCGGGCAGCGAAGCCACACTCCTCTATCGCAATCAGATCTTTAATTTAGATGAACAATCTACCATTAGTTATGGAGAAAGTTTAAACAATCTCTTTAATGAGCCACAACAAAACACAGTATCTCTTAGGGTCACCTACTTTCTTGATTATAATAATATTAAGGGGCTTTTTAATAATAATTCGTAAAAGAAAAGTTCGTAGATTGTGTAATCGACTCTAAAACGCTAATTTCACGATGAAAAGCAACGGTAAATGATTGTAGCCAAGAATATTCATAAATATTACGACGATCTTCACGTTTTAAAAGGAGTTGATCTTACAATAGATAAAAGTGAAATCGTATCCATTGTAGGTGCATCGGGAGCCGGTAAAACAACCCTCTTACATATTATTGGAACTTTAGACAGTTTCAATTCTAAAGAAGGATCTCTGGAGATCAATAATACACAAATTGCTTCCCTCAACAGAAAGCAGCTGGCGAATTTCAGAAATGAAAATTTAGGATTTATCTTTCAGTTTCATCAGTTACTTCCTGAGTTTACTGCTATAGAAAACGTTTGTATCCCTGCGTTCATAAAGAAAACATCTAAAACCGAAGCCGAAAGAAAAGCAAAAGAGCTTTTAAGTTTCCTCGGACTCTCACACAGAGAAAAACACAAACCGAATGAGCTTTCGGGAGGGGAACAACAGCGTGTTGCAGTTGCCAGAGCCTTAATAAATAATCCTTCTATTATTCTTGCCGATGAGCCCAGCGGAAATCTCGATACGAATAGCGCCGAAAACCTGCACAATCTGTTTTTTAAACTCAGAGATGAATTTGGACAAACCTTTGTCATTGTTACTCACAATGAAGACCTCGCCGAGATGGCCGATAGGAAACTCGTCATGCAAGACGGAAAAATTATAGTGTAAAACATGTTGCTAATCTTAGCATATTGGTTGTATTTACTAGCACTGACTTCGGTTTTTGGATTATTATTTCAGAAGATATTCAAATTTAAGGAGATTCATCCGTCCTTAACATTGATGTTGGGTGGTTTTGCAATTTCAATAGTTGCGACACTTTGGACACTATTTGGTGGATTAAACAGTGTTTTTGATATCTGTTTAATTATCGCCTGTTGTGTGGTCGCATTTTTTCTTCGGAAAGACCTTCGGTTCTTTTTAATGAATCTCAAAGATAAATTAAGAAGTCTATCTCCTTTCCTGAAAATTATTTTCACCATGTTAACGCTATTTGTCGCAGCAAAAAGCGCCGGAATACCTTTCATTCTGGATAACGAATCCTATTACATACAAACCATAAAATGGCTTGATAATTTCGGACTCGTAAAAGGCCTGGCGAATCTACATCCCTTCTTAGCTCAAACCTCAGGGTGGCACATGCTTCAAAGCTCCTTAAACTTAAACAATTGGTTCTTAAACCTTAACGATCTCAACGGGTTTTATCTTTGTACTGCAAATTTCTACGCGCTAAGTCATTTAAACACATATAGACGATCGAAAGACTTGTCTCTACTATTTATTGGTTCCTTCTTTATTTTTAATGTGTTTCTTTTTCAGTTTGTGGATGCCCCGTCCCCGGATCTGGCAATATATATATGTACTTTCTTTATTTTTTCTGAATTTTTAAAAGAATCGATATATCCTTCCGAAGCAAATAAAAAACATCTACTCTTATTCTCAATTGCTGTTTTTGCATCTTTCATTAAAGTCACAGCGGTACTGCTCCTACTCTTTCCTCTCATATTAATTATTAGAGACCGAACTTTTTCACGAAATGATAGTATAAAATTAAGTAGTCTAGGAATCATGATACTGCTGTTATTCGTAGTTCGAAACTATATCATAAGCGGTTACCCGCTATACCCTTTACAGATTTTTGGGAGCGAAGGAACCATGTGGAAACTTCCGAGCGAGTTATATCACTTTATCACGCATCAAACAAAACTCTATGGTTTCTTTATGAGTGAGGAACAGTTTGCTGCCAGTTCATCTTTTCAACGTTTTATACATTGGCTTATGCTACCCGGGCTTCATGGTTTTTTTAATAAGATGATGGTATTGTTTCTGGCCTTATTTCCTATAGTGATTTGGAAGACCGAATATAAAAAGACTTACACCATATTATTTGTTTTTTGCGCACTACAATTGGGGCTGTCTTGGTTAGGATCGCCACAATATCGTTTCTTTTTTGGAGCGCTAATGCTTCTTATAATGGCAACGTTCATAACTTTCTTCAAGAAACAGATATATTTCAATTCTCTGTTAATCGTTGGTCTTTTTTTGGTCGCAATTCCTTTAATTTATCCGTTACCATTAAATGCGCTAACCAAAAACAAATTTCAGAATGCACTAGTACCCTTTTCATTAGAACATCTTGTAATTCCGGCAGAAAGTACGAGATATACAGATACCCGGTATGTGAAAATTATTGAGGGAAACCTTAGATTTTACACTCCGGTGAACGTTGATTTCTTCTGGGCATCAGGCGATGGACCTTTACCTTGTGTTCAGGCGGTTCAGATCGATTATTTTAAGGAAAATTACAAGCTCTTACCGCAACAAATAGGTGCCGAAATTTCGGAAGGTTTTTACAGTTTACAGCTCACGAATGAATAGAAAAGAATTAAAAGATTTTTTAGACGAGAAGGCATTACTCTATAACAATGTAGATTTTATAGAAAGCGATCCCATCCAAATCCCGCATCGATATACGAAGAAAGAGGATATAGAAATATCGGGGTTTCTGGTTGCTACAATTTCGTGGGGAAACCGTAAAAGTATTATCAATAATGGGATTCGCTTAATGGATATAATGGGGAATTCACCTCATGATTTTGTCATTAATTTTTCAGAAAAAGATACAGAAAAGCTATCAGGTTTTGTGCATAGAACTTTTAACGAGATAGATCTGACTTATTTTATTAAATCTCTTCAGAATATTTATGTGAAGCATGGCGGATTGGAAAAAGTATTTAGTGATTATGCGAAAGAACTTAATGTTCAGGAGGCGATTCATCATTTTAAAAAATTATTCTTCTCTCTAGATCATCCCGTAAGAACTCAAAAACATATTAGTGATCCTTTAAAGAATTCGGCTGCAAAGCGAATCAATATGTTTTTACGCTGGATGGTTAGAGACTCGAGTACAGGAGTAGATTTCGGAATTTGGAAATCTATTTCCCCTTCACAACTTTCTTGTCCGTTAGATGTGCACACCGGAAATATTGCCCGAAAACTAGGCCTTTTAAAAAGGAAACAAAACGATGCCAAGGCTTTGACAGAGTTAGACCAGGCGCTTAGGGAGCTCGACCCTGTAGATCCGGTTAAGTACGACTTCGCTCTTTTCGGACTAGGTGTTTTCGAAAAGTTTTGAATTTGTTAAAAAAAAGTGGAAATGTGTTAAACAACAGTTTTAAATAGAGTATTTTTACAATATCTAGTATACTATTACTGGCAACTTAACCTCATACTCCTATTGATACCTCCTTCAATTCCAATTAATGAAGAACAAAGAACTCAGGCCGTAAATGAATACGGACTTCTGGACACCCTTCCTGAAGAGGATTTCGATACAATAACTGCTCTTACTGCAAGTATTTGTGAAGTTCCTATTTCCCTGGTAACCTTATTAGAAACCGACAGGAACTTCTTTAAGTCTCATCATGGAATTCCATTAAACGAAGGGCCTAGAGACAGCTCTTTTTGTGGTCATGCCATTGTTGATGATGCCGAGATTTTTATTGTGGAAGACGCACGCAAGGATGAACGCTTTAAGAATAATCCTTACGTTATAGAACAAGGCGCAGTGTTTTATGCAGGAGTAAAACTCGTGAACCCCGACGGAATGCCTTTGGGCACACTTTGCATTTTTGATGTTAAGCCCAGAGAGTTAACCGAGAAGCAGAAAAGTGCGTTAAAATCACTGGCTTTTCAAACCATGAATCTTTTTGAAATAAGAAAAAAGAACATCTATTTAGAAAAATTACAGGATGAGCTTAAGTTAAGAAATGAGGAGCTTAAGAATTTCGCAGGAGTCGTATCGCATGATATGAAAATGCCATTAGCGAATATGATCGTAACTACAGATATCTTAAGAGCGAAATACTCTGAACATTTAGATCTACAGGCACAGGAATATCTGGGATATTTAAAACAATCCTCTTTTACTTTAAGCGAATACATTTCGGGCCTTTTAGCACATTACGAAAGTGATAAAGTTTCGGCGAGTTATCACGAAACCTTTGATTTACACCATTTGCTTGAGGAAATAGTAGAATTGATGAACATCGATATGAATTGTGATATCAATTTTCCCGAAACCGACATTCTCTTAACGTGTAACAGAGCAGCACTGGAGCAGATATTTTTAAATCTTATTGGTAATAGCTTAAAATATAATGACAAAGAAAAAATTGTTATAGATATAGATTGCACCCATGTTAATGACCGTTACTTGTTTAAAATCAGTGACAACGGTATGGGAATTCCAAAAGAGAAACAGAATGAGATCTTTAATTTATTCTCAACAGTAGGAAATCTTGACAGAAATGGCAAAAAAGGGCACGGTATTGGATTATCTACAGTGAAGAAATTGGTCAATAATTTGGGAGGTGATATTGTAGTAACCTCACAAGTTGGCGAGGGAACCACCTTCGACTTTTTTATTATTAGTCAGTAGTACCAAACCCAAAACTGATCATTCCCCTTCATTTTAATAAGCCCTTAAATCAATTTGATCATGATTCCGCCAGAATTCCCCAAGAACGAAGCCGAGAGACTTTCAGAAATAAAAAAATACAATTTAGTAGATACTCCCCCCGAACAGGATTTCGACAATATTACAAATTTAGTAGCATCAATTTGTGAGGTTCCTATTTCGTTAATTTCAATTATTGAAGGTGAGCGTAACTTTTTTAAATCACATCATGGAGTTCCTTTAAATGAAGCAAAGAGAAGCACTTCTCTTTGCGGACATGCAATTCTTGAAGAATCTGAAATATTTATTGTTAAGGATGCCACACTCGACAAACGTTTCTGTGACAACCCTACTCTTCAAGAATTTAACGTAGTTTTTTACGCAGGGGTTCCGTTAATAAATCCACAGGGTTATGCCTTAGGCACCTTGTGTATTTACGATAGTAAACCAAGAGAATTGAACGATAAACAAAAAGAGGCGCTTATTTCTTTGGCTAATCAGGTGGTGAATATTTTTGAACTTCGGAAAATGAATACCCAGCTACAAGCGGCTCAACGGGAACTCCAGCAGCGAAATGAGCGTCTAAATGCATTTGCGAACGTTGTTTCTCACGATCTAAAATCTCCATTAGCTAATATCACATCACTCACCAGACTGCTGCGGGAAGAAACTTTTGAAATATTAAATGAGGATTCTAAGCAATATCTAGAATACATTGAAGAATCTTCTACGACTCTAAAAGGATACATTGATGGAATACTTCGCTATTACAGAACCGATGCTCTTTTAGAACAAAAGCGGCAGGATATTGAGTTGGTCGACTTTTTTAATGAAGTAAAGGAAATGCTTATCGTAAAAGACAATCGGTTTATTTATCCCACTCAGGGCACGTTGAAAAACATAAATAAAGCTGCCTTAACTCAAATTGTTTTAAATCTAGTTGACAATGCATTAAAATATAATAACAAAACTACTTGTACTGTTACCGTTAATTTTATTGAGGAAGAGTTGTATTATAAATTCGTAGTCACTGATGACGGTAGAGGAATTGAAAAAGAGAAACAAAGTGAGATATTCGAATTATTCAACACCGGAGGTATAAAAGACAGCAGGGGTCGTGAAGGAACCGGAATTGGACTAACTACTGTTAAAACACTGGTTAACAAGCTAGGAGGTGAAATATGGTTAGACTCAACATTGGGAGAAGGAAGTACATTTACGTTTACGATAAAGAAATAGTAAGAATTACATTGCATTTTTTATCTTTGATAAATATTTTTAGGAATGCAGTTTAAATACCCCGAACTTCTTTACGCACTTTTCTTACTGCTTATCCCAATTCTTATTCACTTATTTCAGTTAAGGCGATTTCAAAAAGTTGATTTTACGAACGTAGCCTTTCTAAAAAAAGTTACTATACAAACACGTAAGAGTTCGCAGCTAAAAAAATGGCTTACGTTGTTAATGCGTTTATTAGTGCTTGCGTGCATTATTTTCGCTTTCGCTCAACCCTTTAAAGCTTCCAAGACCGCCCTTAACACCGAAAAGGAAACAGTTTTGTACTTGGACAATTCTTTTAGTATGCAGGCAAAGGGAGCTCAGGGTGCTCTTTTACAGCGGGCAATTCAGGATATTTATGACAATTCTAACGGCATAGATAAGATTAGCTGGTTTACTAATGATAAATCCCGAAAAAACGCTTCGTTAGAGGATTTTAAAAACGAACTGCTTCAAACCACCTATTCACATGATCAATTAAGTGTTTCAGAAGTCCTTCTGAAAGCCAATCAATTATTTACAAAACAACCGCAAACCGATAAGCGTCTAATTTTTGTATCAGATTTTCAGCAAAAGGAATCCTTTTCTGAAACGAATGAAAATTTCAATATTAATGCGGTGTATCTGAAACCATTGAATAGTAATAATATTTCTATCGATACCGCTTATGTTTCTTCAAAAAATGCCGGTAAAACTCAATTAGCGGTAAAAGTGTCTAAAACGGGAGAGGTCTCGCAAAATATACCCATTTCACTTTATAACAACAGTACTTTAATAGCTAAGACGGCATTAGATTGGACAAACGGGGATGAAGCCACGGTAACATTCGAGATTGAGAACGGAAATAGTTTTAAAGGCAAGCTGGAAATAAATGATCAAAACCTAAATTTCGACAACTCGTTGTATTTTAGCATCAATATTCCTAAGAAATTAAAAGTATTATCAATTAATGAATTGAACGCTAACTACCTCCAGCGGATGTTCGATCAACCCGAATTTGAATACACGCAACAGACCTTCAGTAGCCTCAATTATAACGACATTCCGGAGCAGAACTTTATTGTTCTAAACGAACTGAAAGAAATTCCGGCATCGTTGGAAACAGCATTATTGTCATTTAGCAAGAACGGTGGAAGCATTTTTATAATCCCTTCAGAAAGTATCGATATAGCAAGCTACAATAGGTTTTCTGCATCATTAGGGCTAGGGAATTTTTCAGAAAAAACAACTCAGGAGAAAAAAATCACCCAAATCGTATTCGACCATCCGCTTTACCGTGATGTCTTTGAGAAACGCGTTGTAAACTTTCAGTATCCAAAGGTAAATTCGTACTACGATATTTTAACGAATGCTACTTCTGTATTGAAATACGAAGACGGAAAGCCATTTATACTTCAAAAAAACAATGTCTATTTAAGTACCGCAGCGGTTAATTCTGAAAATTCGAACTTTCAAAATTCTCCACTTATCGTGCCTACTCTATTTAATATGGCGCAACAAAGTTTGGCATTGCCAAAGTTATATTATACGTTAGGAGAACAAAATACTTTTGCCGTACCCATCGCGTTGATGCAAGATGAAATTTTAGCCATGCGGGATAGTACTGATAGTACTGTAAGTTTTATTCCTTTACAACAAACCAAAGCGAATAAGGTGATCATTACTACGAACGAAGATCCTAATTCCTCGGGAATTTATTCCATTGAAAAAGAGGGAGAATTTATTGAGCATGTTAGTTTCAACTATAGTAGAGAAGAGAGTATTCTTCAGTATGCGAATCCGGAAGACTGGCCCGGTATTAATATTTATAATTCGGTTGAAGAATTATTTGACAGTCTCGCCGAAGCGAACGAAATAAACAGTTTTTGGAAATGGTTTGCTATTTTTGCACTGCTGTTCCTGATATTTGAAATGCTTATTCTGAAATTTTTAAAGAATTAGATATACAGAAATATGAATGTTCTATTAAAATCGGCTACCATTGTTGACCCCAACAGCAAGCATCATCTCAAGCAACGAGATATTCTTATTGAAAACGGAAAGATCTCTAAAATAGCAGCTAAGATCGATACTTTAGCCAAAGTCAAAGAGATCTCTTTAACAAATCTGCACGTATCGCAAGGATGGTTCGATTCTAGTGTATCTTTTGGAGAACCGGGATATGAAGAACGAGAAACAATTGCGAATGGATTAAAAACTGCTGCGTATAGCGGTTACGCGCATGTCGCGCTTAACCCTAACACTTTTCCGGTAACCGATAGTAAATCGAATATCAAATATTTACGCTCACAAGCCGACGGACACGCGGTGAGCCTCTACCCCGTTGGAGCATTAACTGTAGGAGCCACGGGAATCGACTTAGCAGAGCTTTACGATATGAAGAATGCAGGTGCAATTTCCTTCTACGATTACAAAATACCGGTTAAAAACCCCAATCTACTGAAGATCGCACTGCAATATACACAGAATTTCAACGGACTCGTACAATCGTTCCCTTTCGAGATGTCTGTAGCTCCAAACGGAATTGTAAATGAGGAAATTAACAGTACGAAATTAGGTTTAAAGGGAATTCCGGCTTTGGCAGAAGAACTTCAAATTACACGGGATCTCTACCTTCTAGAATACACAGGGGGAACACTTCATATTCCAACAATTTCCACTAAGAAATCGGTTGCCCTCATCAAAGAGGCAAAAAAGAAAGGTCTTTCGGTGAGTTGTAGCGTAGCGATAAATAATTTAATGCTAACAGACGATGCTCTGGAGAGTTTCGATACCAATTACAAACTGCTACCTCCCTTAAGAACCCACAACGATGTAAAGGCTCTGCTTAAAGGACTTAAGGAGGGTACTATCGATGGGGTAACAAGCGACCATAATCCAATCGATATTGAACATAAAAATGTTGAATTTGATCATGCGGCTTATGGTAGTATCGGACTTGAAGCCGGTTTTGGTGCGCTTAACAGTAAGATCGATCTCGAGACTGCCATTGGTGCTCTCACGCAATTGCGTAATGTTTTTAATATTACTTCGGAAGGGGTCGCTGAAGGAGCTATTGCCGACTTAACTCTTTTCGATCCGGCAATTGAATGGACCTTCGCTGAAGAAGATATTCTTTCTACCTCTAAAAATGCCGCATTGTTAGGAAGCAGATTAAAAGGTAAGGCATTCGGGGTATACGCTAACAAACAACTTGTGATAAACTCTTAATGATGACGAGACCGCCGGGGAAAACAAAAGCAATCATTGCGTACCTTACTTTCATTGGTTTGCTCATAGCCTATTATATGAATCGTGATGAAAAACACGAATTTACTACCTGGCATATAAAAAATATGTTCGGACTAATTTTACTACTACTGTTATCTCAGCTTACACAAGCTTATGTCGATCTTCGGTTTGGGGAAATTTTGTGGTTTTTATCATTTGCTTTGTGGCTCTTTTCATTAATAAGAGTTATTGCCAACCATAAGGAGGCTATTCCTTATTTAAGTAAGAAATTTCAACAATGGTTTACCTTTTTAAATTAGTTGAACTATCTTTATAGGGACATTAACACTCACCAAAACAAATCATTATGACAGAATCCTCAACAGACAATGGAAAAACCATTGGTATTATTGCGTATCTTTCTCTAATAGGCTGGATCATCGCGCTCGTTATGCATAGCAGTAATAAGACAGCTTTCGGAGCTTTTCATATTAGACAAATGCTAGGCATCATGGTAGTAACGTTTCTTTTATCTATTTTGGCAGGTTTCCTTGGAATATCGATTATTTCATGGATCGTCCAAATTGCGGTGATCGTTTACTGGCTTCTTGGTTTTATAGGAGCGGTTCAGGGAGAAATGAAACTAGTCCCAATGGGTGCTCAATTTCAAGACTGGTTTAAAGGAATTGGTTAAAATTTCTTAAATATTTACTTAAAGATGCCACTTACCTAAGTGGCATCTTTTATTTTTGTGTTATGGAAAAACAAGAACTACTACTAGAACACAATTATAAAGCTCCGTTGAATGCCTCAGCTGATAATCCGGCGATAATAATGCTCCACGGCTATGGTAGTGATGAAAACGATCTTTTTTCCTTTGCTTCCGAACTACCTTCGAAATACCATATAATTGCATTAAAAGCTCCGCTACCAATGCAACCGTATGGCAACGCATGGTACAATATCTACCTCGATGCTTCCGAAGGGAAATTTAATGATACTGAGCAGGCAATTGCCTCAAGAGACCTTATTGTAAAATGTATAGATCAGGTAATTGAAAAATACAAAGTGGCAAAAAGCGCGATTACCTTGCTGGGCTTTAGTCAGGGAACCATATTGAGTTATGCAGTGGCTTTAAGTTACCCTGAAAAAGTAAAAAATATAATTGGGTTAAGTGGTTATATTAGTGAGGATATGCTAAAGGAAGGTTATGAAGATAACAATTTCGATCACTTAAGTGTGTATAGTTCTCACGGAAGTGTTGATCAAGTGATCCCTGTAGATTGGGCGCGGAAAACCAAGCCATTCTTAACAAATCTTGGAATAGATTGCAGTTATTCCGAATTTCCCGTGGGTCATGGAGTTGCTCCACAAAATTTCTATGAGTTAAAAGCTTGGTTAGACAAGCATTAAAGTGTCCTTCCGTATCCATACATAGTGCTCTAAGAATGAAACCCAAAAGTAGTATTTCTAATTGACATCATTTTTCTCTTAGAAGAAGTCATCTTGGATACAAAAGAGATCCAAGTGTATCGAATTCCAGTTTGTTCTCCTCATTAAAATTATAGGAAAGGAGAACCTCTCCCCAATAAGTACCGTCTGTGAAATCGGCTAAAAGCCATTTATGGTTTAAAAACTTGATCTTATTGATGCGCATAGTCCCTTCCATCCCATCGAAAGGGACCAAAGGATTTCCGTTTTTAACTGTATTGTATTCGTAAATAGCATCTGTGATCTGAGCCTCGACTGCGGCTGCTTCATAGCCGGAAGTTTCTAAATAGGTCATAGCATTTTCGTTGCCCTGAAGGGTGAAATAGTTTAGTTCGGCTATGCGTTCTTGTAGTTTTGCGATAGAGTCTTTATACACCAACTCACTCTCGGTTAAAGAATTGATCTTCTTATCCTGTGACTCGAAAATGTTCTTTTCGTTCATATATTGAAATATGATAAATAGTACGGCAAAAAAGAACAAATACATAAATATTTTATTTCTCATAACTATATTTTAATTTTTAGAGTATCGTATGCCAAGTGAACATTTTTAGGAAGTTTTGCCTCTACGGTATCATGAAAACCCAACAAATGGCTAATATGTGTAAGGTATGCTTTCTTGGGAGAGACCTTTTCTATAAATTCTAATGCTTCCGAAAGATTAAAGTGTGAGTAATGCGGTTTCTCTCTTAATGCATTTACAACCAGCACATCGGTATTTTTAATTTTTTCGATTTCAGTGTCAGAAATAGTCTTCACATCGGTTAAATAAGTAAATCCGTCTATTTTAAACCCTAAAACCGGCAAAGTATTGTGGAAAGCTTCAACAGGGACGACTTTCTTCCCTCCTATTTCAAACTCTGTATTCTTATCAATTTCAATTTCCACGATAGTAGGAGCTCCGGGATATTTATTTTCGGTTTCAAAAATATACCCAAATCGATCATGTAGCGATCTAAAAACATGTCTTTCGGCATAAAAAGGAATATGTCCTTGTCTGAAACAGAAGGGTCTTATATCATCTATACCTGCCGTATGGTCACTATGTTCGTGTGTGAGTAAGATTCCATCGAGCTTAGACACGTTTTCCCGTAACATTTGTTGTCTAAAATCAGGACCACAATCTATCACATAATTATAATCCTCCCATTGCAAAAGTACAGAAACTCTAAGCCTTTTATCTTTCAAATTGTCGCTTAAACAAACAGGATGCTCACTTCCAATCACGGGAATACCCTGAGAGGTTCCAGTACCCAAAAAAGTAACATTTAGTGAAGATTTCATAGCCACAAAAATAGAAGTATTTTTTTTGTTTGCCTATTCAATTCACTACCTTTGTTAGGAAGTTAATTATATAATGTTGTTATGCCCGAACACATATCTGGAGATAAAGAATTTGAGGATATTCCTTCCATTCGTAGCAAAGCCTTACGAATCAATTTAAATGAAAATATTTACGGTACTTTCGCCGAAATTGGAGCGGGTCAGGAAACTGTTCGGAATTTCTTTAGAGCAGGAGGAGCATCCGGTACTATCGCCAAAACTATGTCGGCTTACGATAAGGATTTTAGCGACGCCATTTATGGAATAGAAGAAGATGGCAGGTATGTAACCGAATCCCGACTTAAAAAAATGCTATCTCATGAGATTGATCTTATCGAGGAGCGAATTATTCGTGAAAAGCATCCCAATAAATTATTTTTCGCCTACGCAAATACTGTTGCTACTATTGATTTTGCTAAAAAATACAAAGGTCACGGTTGGGTAGGTATTAGATATCAGGTGGATCCTGACGAAGGTTACAACGAAATAGCATTACACATTCGGTTTCATGAAAATGACGCCATGCTTCAACAGATCACACTTGGTATTTTAGGGGTGAACCTTATTTATGGTGCCTACTATAAATACGATACACCCAGAAAATTGCTTCGATATTTATACGATCATATAGATAAGGATAAAATAGAGATCGATACTATAAACTTCTCCGGACCAAAATTTGAAAAGGTTGATAATAGACTTATGAGTCTTCAACTTATTAAGAATGGTATGACCGATGCGGTTATGTTTGGACCTGATGGTAACAATATTCTACCTGCCAGAATTCTGTATAAGAAGAATATTTTAGCGCTGAGAGGAAGCTTTAGGCCGGTAACGAAAGTAAACATCGATATGTATGAGAACTCGTACGAGATGTTTTTAAATGAAAACAGGGTCGATAAAGACAGAACTGAAGTGATCTTCGAAATTACTCTCTCCAATTTGCGTGCAGAAGGAGAAATTGATGAAGAAGACTTTATGGACCGGGCTAAGTTGCTCTGTTCGTTGGGTCATACTGTGATGATCTCGAACTTCCAGGAATACTACAAATTAGTTGAATACTTCTCAAGATATACCAAGATGAGACTTGGTTTGGCTATGGGTGTCAATAATCTAGTGGATATTTTCGACGAGAAATATTACCGTCATTTGAGTGGTGGTATTTTGGAGGCCTTCGGAAAATTATTCTTTAAAGACCTTAAAGTTTATCTGTACCCAATGCGTGATCCCGAGACCGGAGAATACACAAACAGCGAAAACCTGAAGGTACATCCGCGTATGAAAGAATTGTATAAGTTCTTTAAGTATAATGGCAAAGTTGTGGATATTACAGACTTCAATCCCAATATCTTAGATATTTTCTCACGAGAGGTACTTCATAAAATTGAAGAAGGCGAAGAAGGATGGGAAGAAATGCTACCACAAGGTGTTTCCGAGATCATTAAAGAAAAGTCATTATTTAGCTGTTCATCCAATAAAAAGGTAGATGTAAAGAATTAATCCAGTATCTGCGAAGCGTGTACTTTGCTTTTTACTTTATCAATTACTTTTTCAATAATTCCTTTCTCATTGATAACAAAAGTTGTTCGGTGTATCCCGTCATACTCACGCCCCATGAACTTTTTTGGTCCCCAAACTCCGAATGCATTTATTATTTCTTTCTCGGTATCGGCTAAAAGCGGGTATTTAAATCCGTATTTATTCTGAAAGTTTTTCTGTTTACGCTCTGTATCTGCGCTTACACCCAAAATCTCATAGCCCGCTTTCTGCAATTCGGTATAGTGGTCATTTAAATTACACGCCTCTACCGTGCATGTTGGTGTATTTGCAGCAGGGTAGAAAAAAACCACCAGCTTCTTCCCTTTGTAATCTTTTAACTGTCTTAATGTACCGTCTTGGTCTACCGATTGAAAATCTGGTGCCTTATCTCCTACTTTTAATGTGTTCATTTATCTTACTTTTGTGTAAAAATAGATAAAATGACCAAGCAAGAAAAGGTAGATTTCGTTATTGAAACGTTAAATAGGCTATATCCTGAAATTCCTATTCCATTGGATCATAAAGATCCGTATACCTTATTAATTGCAGTCCTCTTATCTGCTCAAAGTACAGATGTTAGGGTCAATAAAATTACACCTATCCTTTTCAATATAGCAGATAATCCCTACGCTATGGTAAAATTGTCGGTTGAAGAAATTAGAGATATCATAAAGCCGGTAGGCTTATCTCCAATGAAATCTAAAGGTATTCACGGCTTATCTAAAATTCTGATCGAAAAATACAACGGCAAAGTACCGGCTAGTTTTGAAGCTTTAGAAGCACTCCCAGCCGTTGGACATAAAACTGCCAGTGTAGTGATGTCTCAAGCCTTTAATATTCCGGCATTCCCGGTAGATACGCATATACATAGGTTAATGTATAGATGGGGTTTTAGCAATGGAAAGAATGTAGTCCAAACCGAAAAAGACGCAAAACGATTATTTCCAAAAGAACTATGGAACGATCTGCATTTACAAATTATATGGTATGCCAGACATTACTCACCGGCCAGAGGGTGGGATCTGGAAAAAGATGTGATAACAAAAACTATAGGAAGAAAGACCGTACTAGCAGATTACTATAAGAAAAAGAAATAGGGTAAAACTTAAAAATAACCTTCACACAAGTTGTTGAGATTAACGATAACTTACTCCCGGACTGTGCGAGATAAAGAATATTCTGCGCCTAGAAGGCTTCAGATATTAAAGAAAAAACCCTCCGAATTAACGGAGGGTTCAAAGTTTAGTTTAGAAGTGCTTCAAACTTCAATTTATTATAATCTATAACACTTAAAGCCTTAGAGTAATCAAGAAGAAACCTTATTGTTTCATCTTTCGGGAGCATATCTTTTTTCACGGGCTCCGTACGTGAGGTTTCAGAGTACATTTTTTGCATAGAACGTTATTTTGAGGTTAATCTTTTCTAATAACGTCGCAAAAAATTGTTTATTGTATCAATTTGTCAATATAATATTATGTTTATCAATCACTTTGCGTAAATTGATCAATGCGTAACGCATTCTTCCTAACGCAGTATTAATACTAACTCCTGTTTGTTCGCTAATCTCTTTAAAACTCATATCCTTGTAAATACGCATCATCAAGACCTCTTTTTGGTCTTCGGGCAACTCTTCGATTAGACGTCTAACATCGCTTTCTACCTGACCTTTAATCATAGTCTTTTCTGCATTTAAAGAAGAGTCTGAAAGGACAGAAAAAATATTAAAATCCCCGCTATTTTCAAATTTCGGCATTCTATTATTCTTTCTAAAGTGGTCAATTACAAGATTGTGGGCAATTCGCATTACCCAGGGAAGAAATTTTCCTTCTTCATTATATGCTCCTCTCTTTAAAGTGTTAATTACTTTAATAAAAGTATCCTGGAAAATATCTTCAGATACATCCCGATCAAAAACTTTGGAATAGATAAAGCTATAAATTCTTTGCTTGTGGCGAGTTATAAGTTCGCAAAGAGCTGTTTCATTGCCATTCATGTACGCGCTAACAAGTACCGCATCTGTATTCGTGCTTTGCTTCATATCAATACTTTTTAAAAATAAACAACTAATAAATTTGGCTGTTTAGCTGCTATGTTCAAATTTTAAAAGTAATAATATGCTATAGGCAATAATTTTTATAAATGACGTTAGGGCTGTAAATATAACAACAAAGAGATTACAAATGCAAAAAAAAGTTAATATTTTCTTTAAAAAATTATAATAAAGTCAAATGTGCAATCCCAAAATCAATGTAGTATCTTTGCAAAATTCTACTAAAAATTGATACGTTTGGACACCAAAACTTTAGATACTAAAAACAACATACTTATTAATGGTGCGAAGCTGCATAATTTAAAGAATATAGACGTTACCATACCCAGAAATAAGTTGGTGGTAATTACCGGCTTATCCGGTAGCGGCAAGTCTAGCCTGGCTTTCGACACGCTTTATGCTGAAGGACAACGCAGATATGTTGAAAGTCTTTCATCGTATGCCAGACAATTTCTGGGTAGATTAAATAAGCCTAAAGTAGACTCTATTAAAGGTATATCGCCGGCTATTGCCATTGAACAAAAAGTAAATGCTACAAACCCGCGATCTACGGTAGGAACTTCTACCGAAATATACGATTACCTAAAACTACTTTTTACAAGGATAGGTAAGATATATAGCCCTGTTTCGGGTAAAGAAGTTAAAAAAGACACTGTTACCGATGTCATTAATTTTATAAAAACTTTTTCTGAAGGCAATAAATTACTCCTCCTCGCGCCTATACATCTTGAAGAAGGCAGAACTATGGAGAACAAGCTTCAGGCATTGGCACAACAAGGATACGCCAGAGTGAAAGTGAAAAATGAAGTTATTAGGATAGACGAATTAAAGAAAAAAGGTCTTCCGAAGAAAATACAATTAGTTATAGATCGTGTGATCACCAAAGATGACGATGATTTTTATAACAGACTGGCGGATGCCATACAAGTAGCTTTCTTTGAAGGGAAAGGTGAATTGTACATCGAAGACCTTTCCGAAGAAAAAATAACCGAATTTAACAATCGCTTTGAAGCCGACGGAATGCTATTTATGGAGCCGAATGTGCATTTATTTAGCTTTAACAACCCTTACGGAGCCTGCCCTACCTGTGAAGGATATGGCGACGTAATAGGTATAGACACAGATCTGGTAATTCCGAATACTGCTTTGTCCATTTATGAAAACGCAATTTTTCCCTGGCGAGGCGAGAGTATGAGTTGGTATCGCGATCAATTAGTGAATAATGCATATAAATTTGATTTCCCAATTCATAAACCATGGTTTGAACTTACCGAAGCACAAAAACAATTAGTTTGGGAAGGCAATAGTTATTTTGAAGGTTTAAATAGCTTCTTCTCCTTTCTGGAATCCAAAAGTTATAAAATTCAGAATCGGGTAATGCTTTCACGCTATCGTGGGAAAACCAGGTGTAGTACCTGCAAAGGAAAACGATTACGTCCGGAGGCGGGTTATGTAAAGATCAATAATGTATCTATACAGGAGTTGGTTGAACTACCCCTGGACGAAGTAGCTAAATTTTTCGCAGATCTAAAACTAAATGAATACGATGAAAAGATCGCAAAACGCTTACTTCTGGAAATCAACAACCGATTATCGTTTTTAATGGATGTTGGTTTAAGCTATCTAACCTTAAACAGGAAATCGAATACCTTATCTGGAGGGGAATCACAACGAATAAATCTGGCAACCTCGCTGGGAAGCAGTTTAGTTGGATCCATGTATATCTTAGATGAACCCAGTATTGGTCTGCACCCTAAAGACACCGAACGTCTTATAGATGTATTAAAATCGTTACGTGATCTTGGGAATACCGTGATCGTTGTTGAGCATGATGAGGATATCATGAAAGCCGCAGATGAGATAATTGACATTGGGCCCGAAGCCGGAACATTTGGCGGAGAAGTTATGGCAGCAGGCACCTATGATGATATTTTAAAATCTGATACACTAACAGCGGGGTATCTAAATGGTACTTTAGAAATTGAAGTTCCAAAAAAACGTCGTGATTCTAAAGAACAAATCCACATTAAAGGAGCGCGGCATAACAATTTGAAAAACGTTGACGCTACTTTTCCGTTAGGTGCATTTACTGCTGTTACGGGAGTTTCGGGAAGTGGAAAAAGTAGTCTTGTTAGAAAAATATTGTATCCTGCCATGCTTCGTGAAATTGGAGGTTATGGAGAAAAACCCGGACAATTCACAGGTCTTGAAGGGAATTTTAAGAATATTAAAAATATCGAATTTATCGATCAAAACCCTATTGGGCGTTCTAGTAGATCGAATCCTGTCACCTATATTAAGGCATACGATGATATTCGAAACTTATTTGCTTCTCAAAAACTCTCTGATATTAGAGGATACAAAGCAAAACACTTCAGTTTTAATGTAGATGGTGGACGCTGTGAAACCTGTAAAGGAGAAGGAGAAGTGACCATAGAAATGCAGTTTATGGCAGATGTACACCTGGAATGTGATACCTGTAACGGTAAACGCTTCAAAAAGGAAGTATTAGAAGTTAAATTTCAGGATAAAAATATTGACGACATTCTTACGATGACAGTAGATGATGCCATTGCATTCTTTGAGTTGCATGAGGAAAAGAAAATTACCAACAAACTACAACCCTTACAGGATGTAGGACTTGGTTATGTGCAATTGGGGCAAAGTTCATCTACACTCTCGGGAGGTGAAGCGCAGCGTATAAAATTAGCGTCATTTTTAGTAAAAGGAACCACCAAAGATAAGACCTTATTTATATTTGATGAACCAACAACAGGATTGCATTTCCACGATATTAAAAAACTCTTAGCTTCTTTCTACGCCTTATTGGACAAAGGTCATACCGTAGTCGTGGTTGAACATAATCTAGACCTCATTAAATGTGCCGATTATATTATTGATCTCGGACCCGAAGGAGGAAATAAAGGTGGAGAAGTTGTTGCGCAAGGAACTCCCGAAGAGATAGTTGACAATAAGAACTCCTACACTGCACAATATTTAAAGGATAAAATTTAGTCTTTAACAAGGATTTACACCTCCTTTCTGCTATTAGATCGAAACACCCTCTATGTTAATTGCTTCGGAAGAATTAGAAGCTGTAATGTGTATTTAAATCGATAAATCCAAAAAGTTGGCACGATGATTGGTATTTATACAATGAGATTGAAAATGAAGATGACATAAAGATTAGAATAAGAAAAAGAAGAATTATATAAGTTTTTGGTTGGTTAGTTTTTTTAGAATCCGCCGTACCGGTAAAATGGTTTCGGCGGATTTTTTCATACTGAAATAGCTTCCCTTCATATGAAATTATAATTCGATATTACGCCTTCCCTCTCTTAACCCTTATAAATACGTGGTTTTTAATTTTTGGCACGGTCGTTGTAATTACATAATCGTATCTCGCTGACCAAAAAATTAAAGCAAGTACAACTTAAACTTTACAGTTATGAAAAAATTAGCAATAGCATTAGTAGGGATCTTCCTGATCAGTTTTTCAGCGAAAGCAACACCGGTTGCTTCAGAAGATTATAACCCAAATCGTTACGATGGAAAAGCGTATATATTTATTGAAGGAGGCGTAGAATTTTCAATTTTTCCTGATGGTCAGTTTGATTTTGCCTATGTTGGACCGGTAAACGGAACTGAAGTAACTATCAGTGCTCCCGGCGTGAACGTAAGTTTTAACTCAGGTTACGATTACGATATGTATGTTCAATACGATGATTATGGAGCCGTTTTACAAGTCGAAGATGTTCCTATTTATTACGATGAATACGGAAGAATTACCCAGGCAGGATCTGTAGATATTCAGTATAATGACAGACGTATTGTTCGTGTAGGTGGCTTATATATTAATTATGACCACTACGGATACTATAGAGGATATACAGGGTATATAAATGTTTACAACAGATTTTATGTACCACGTCCATGGCATGTTTTTTATGTAAGACCGGTCTTTGCGAGCTGTATAGTTTACGATTTCCCTTACAGAAGATATTATACTCCGGTTCGATATAGTTATCATCATCATAGAAACTATTATAAGAACAGACATAATGTTGCGTACTCGAACGCCAGACGTAGTTTTCATAGACCCGGAAGTCGTATTCACTATAAGGGTGGAAGAACAACGGTAAACAAAAGTTATAATCCGAACCGTAGAAATACGATGATCGCTCAAAGTGGAAGAAGAGATAATGCTTCAAATTCACGTGGAGTCGCAAAAGCGAATAACCGAGGAACGGCTAAAACAAGTACTACCAGAGGTGTCGCTAAGAAGGACGATCGTGGAACTGCGAGAAATGGAAAAACAAGCAGAGCAACAAGTTCACGTGGGGTAGCTAAAAAAGATGATCGTGGAACCGCGAGAAATGGAAACACAAGCAGAGCAACAAGTTCACGTGGTGTGGCTAAAAAAGACACCAGAGCTACTGCGAGAAAGTCAAACGGAAACAGAACTGCATCCACTCGTGGAATTGCAAATAGAACAGACAGAAGTGTAGTTAAAAAGACTAGTAGAACTTCATCTAATAACCGGAAGACTGTTAGAAAGAGCAGCTCTAGAAAAACAGTTGCCAGAAGTAGTACGCCGCGAAAAGCGACAACTACTCGTCCGCAGCAAAAGAGAAGCACTGCTTCTAGAAGTTCCGGTAGTAGCGCAAAAAGAACTACTGCAAAAAGAACACAGAAAGCTACGGCAAAAAGAAGTACAAATACAAGAACAAAATCGGTTAGCCGAAGTGGATCTACCAAGTCCCGGGCTAATACCTCAAGTAGAGGAAGAGGAAATTAAGATTTTTGGTTGGTTAGTTAGAAACCCCTGTTAGGCATCTTGTCTGGCGGGGTTTCGCTTTTATGTACCTATGTATTACTCAAAATGAGTCCCGCCATCGAACGGGTTAGCTCCCTCCTACTGTACTTTTCGATTCGTATAGAATTAACCTGCAATCCCTGTGTTTTAAATCGCTCATACAATTTTCTCACAGTTCTTTCCATTTGCACCTCATCACCGGGTGTAAAGAAATTTCCGCTCTTGGTCTCTTCAATAATATTTTTCATATCACTTCCAATGGGTCCTATAGCAAGAATCGGTCTTTTGGCTGCCAGGTACTCAAATAATTTTCCCGGAATAATAGATCGTGTTTCCGGTCGGTCAATTTCTACTAGTAACAGTATTTGTGAGCTGTGTTGCAGTTTAATTGCTTCAGAATGACTTACGTACCCTAAATTATCGGTATTTTCAGATAGGCCGTGCTCCTCCAGACTCTTCAGGATTTCACTACTTATGGTCCCGGCGAGTTTAATTTTCAAGTCATTCTTAAATTCGGTCATTTCCGAAGATAATTTAGAAAGAACTCTCCATAACGAAATAGGGTTTCGTTCACTTAGTAACGACCCAATATGTGCTATCGAAAAACCTGGATCCGGTGTATATTCTGTTAATTCTGAATTTTCATATCCGTTTGTAATGACTTCTATGGGTTTATCGGTTATCTTCTGAAACTCTCGCTTGGTAGTCTTACTTGTAACCACTATTTGGTCTGCTGCATTGAGAACCTTCGCTTCCAGCTGTTTGTGTTTCTTAGCTGAAGCTTTCGTTAATCGTAGAGATTTGTGATAGTGAATAGTGGTCCAAGGGTCCCTAAAATCTGCGATCCATGGCGTTTTGAATTCATCCTGCAAGGCTAAGCCAATTAAATGCAAGCTATGTGGCGGACCGGTTGTAACAATTGCATCAACTTTGTTCTCGTTGATATAATTACTTAAATATGCTACGGAAGGTTTTACCCAGCCTATTCGGGCATCGGGGATAAAGAAGTTGCCCCTAACGAATAACATTAACTTTTCCAGAAAGGTCGTTTTCTTTTCTGAAATGATTCCGCTGCTTATTTGCTTTGTTTTTTTCTTTGATAGGACGCTTGCCAGTTTATAGGGTTCCTTCACGGGCAGTTTCAGAATTTCTATATCTGAAGGTATTTCATTTACAAAACTATCATCAACTAGTGGGTAGTGAGGGTTTTCGGGTCTGTAGACTATGGGTTCTATATCGAAATCACGAAAATATTTTACAAAATTCAACCATCGTTGTACTCCCGGACCTCCGGCAGGTGGCCAATAATATGTGATTATCAGCACACGCTTCATTATAAATTTTCCTTAGTTTCCGTTTTCTTTCTTCTGAACTGGTAATAGAGTCCGCTAAGAAGTATTAAAGCAAATAACAGACTACTCGCAAGGCTGATTGTGCTTCCCGTTTTAATTACTTTCGGTTCAAACTTAAATTCAATCTTATTATTTCCCGGTGGAAGCGCAATTGCCCTTAAGGCGTAATTTGCTCTAAAGTATTCGGTAGGATTACCATTTATGTATGCATTCCATCCATTAGGGTAGTACACTTCAGAAAAAATAGCCAATTGAGGTGAGTCGGTAGAGGCTTCATATACCAGATGCTGAGGATCATAATTTACTAATTCAATGGTAGCAGTGCTATCTCGTGAAATCTTTTCGGTAGGGATCTTAGATAAAAACTCCCGGCTAATAACCGCGGTCTTTTTAGAATCTAAGCTATCGAGAAGTCGAATTTCGTCATTGGCTGTTTCCGCAGGAATAACATTTTCAACAAACCATGCATTTCCATTTGCATATGGATTACGTTGTGCTACCGGTCCCCCGTTCTTATTCTGAGTAATGATGTATCTAACATTCATCATATTTAGGATCCCGATATCCCCATTACTTATATAAAAATCGTATAACTCCTGAATTCTACGGGGTTTGGCGGCGTGATAACCTCCAAGAGAATTGTGATAATAACTTGCCTGTGCACTGTTAAAAGCCGAATTAGCCGCATCGAACACTCTAAAATGCCCGGTATCCTCTAAAATCTGAATATCGGCACCATGCTTCTGGAAGGGTTGTTCCATTGCTCTTGCAGCAACAAAGTCATCGTTATTTACGTACCTGCGGTCTACCCCTACAAGATCGAATACGATTAAGACACTTAAAGCCACTACAGCCACAGTTTCTTTTGTTTTATTTTGAAGTAATAACCAGAGAGTTCCTCCACTTAATAGTATTAGGATCAATGATCGTATGGCATCGGCAGTAAAGACACTCATTCTATCCTCTTTTATTGCTTCTACTAACCTGTTACCAAGTTGCTCCCTAATGGCATAGTCGTAGGGTCCTACAAAATCGAATAAAGCCGATTTAAACAATAAAAATATCAAGGTTAAGCCACCCACAATTCCGGTTGCATAGAGCAGTGCTTTTTTCTTCTCTTCGTCTTTTACGAAGTTGTTAAAGAATTGATGCAAACCAACTATTGCTAGTATTGGCAGAATCAATTCTATGATCACCTGAATTGAGGAAACTGCACGAAATTTATCGTAAAGCGGAATATAATCGATAAAGAATTCGGTTAAAAAACTAAAATTCTTTCCCCAGGATAGTAATAAACTCAACAAAAATGCAGCCGTTATCCACCATTTAAGTCGGCCGCGAACCAAAAACAACGCCAATACTGCCAGGAAAATGATAATTGCTCCAACATATGCCGGGGCTGCTACAATTGGCTGTTCTCCCCAATACATGGGTAATTGGTATAGAATATTGTTGACTTCTTGCGGAGAGGCTCCAAGTTTTAGGATTTCATTTACTGTTTCAGAGTCTTCCGGGAATGGATCTCCCGAACCACCTCCCATAAACCTTGGGATCAATAAGTTAATTGATTCTAACCTTCCGTAGCTATATTCGGTAATATATTCGTAATCGAGACCATTAGTCACTTCTTTTGGAGAACCATCGGGGTTTATAGTAAGCTCGCTCTTACCACGGGTGGACGCATCTGCATACTCCTTTGTAGCCATTATATTGGTTGCGTTAAGTCCTAAAGCAACAAGGACTCCGACAGCCATTATTGCAAGAGCCTTAAAGTAGTGAGGAAGTAGTTTTTTTCTGAAAGCGTCAATAAAATAAGCGATTCCTAAACAGATTACCACAAATAGCAAATAATAGGTCATCTGAAAGTGGTTTGCAGCCAATTCTAATGCCATCGCTACGGTTGTGAGTAAGAATCCGTAGAGGAATTTACCTCTAAAAGTTAACACGATACCACTTAGAACCAGTGGCATATAGGCTATAGCATGGGCTTTTGCGTTGTGTCCTACGCCAAGTATGATGATAAGATAAGTTGAAAAACCAAAGGCTAAAGCTCCAAGAAATGCGAGTTTGTAGTCAACTTTTAAAACCAGGAACAGGATGTACATTCCTATAAAGTACAGGAAGAGATAATCTGCAGGTCTGGGAAGAAAACGCAGGGTAAGGTCCAGATTCTTGATATAGTTGTGAGGATATTGTGCACCTAACTGATATGTAGGCATTCCTCCAAATGCGGCGTCGGTCCAATAAGTTTCGTTCCCGGTTTCTTTTCGGTAATCCCTAAGCTGCTTAGCCATACCGTTGTGTTGTGCAATATCACTTTGGAAGATCGTTTTCCCTTGTAGGGCAGGACTGAAGTACGAAACTGACGCAATTACAAATAGTACTATAACCACTAAATGCGGAAGAAATTTCTTTAAAGTGTGCTGCATACGAATTACTTGGATTATGACTTGGGGAAATTATAAAAAATACCTAAGAAAGCGGTAATGGAATGCCTAAATAAAATTTAATCTACTTCTTCGAAATCGACGTATTCACCAACTGTATTCGTTGATCTTTTATTACGGGAGGGCATTTTATCTATAGAAATATCTCCTTCGCTGGTTCTCTTAGAATCATTAGGGTTTACTCCAAAGGCCTGCTCAAATTTTTGCCCTGCTTTTTTTGCTACATATCTCATTAGATAGGGAGTAATGAATTTAATTAAAAACTTCAGGCCGAAATATACCAGAAGAATGATTAAAATCGTTTTTAGAAAAGTCATCATAGTAATTGTAATCTTTTTCAAAAGTACTAATTGATGTAGAAAAAGAAGAAAATCAACTATTAAATAAATGATAAAATCTTATATCTTTGAACTAAACCGAATTCATATGCGCTTCAAACATATTGTCTCCCTATCTCTCCTCCTATTCGCTTATACATATGTTTCGGCACAATATACCGATATGATCAATACCAACCGGCCGGGGGTTTCGCAAGGAGCATTTTCGGTAGGTACCAATGTGCTTCAATTTGAAGCTGGGTTTGGTTTAGGGAAAGAAGAACACAGGTTATTGCAAACTGAGACGAATGCGTTCGCTATCGATTATGCAGTTCGATATGGTTTTTGGAAGGAAGAACTCGAGGTAAGCTTGATAGGTGAATTCCAATCTAACAACATCACAGACAGCCGTGGCGCTATCGTTTCCGAATACAAGATCAGCAATTTCAGAAGTAATACTCTAGGTGCAAAATACTTATTTTACGACCCTTACCGAAAAAGGGAATTAAAAGGCCCTAACCTTTACAGTTGGAAGGCGAACAATAAATTTCAATGGGCCGATCTGGTTCCCGCAATTTCGTTTTATGCCGGTGCCAACTTCGATTTTGCCGATAATCCATTTACTCCCGAACCGGAGACCACAATTAGTCCGAAATTCGTACTTTCGACCCAAAATAACTGGATCGGGGGATTTGTATTTGTAACCAACATCATAGTTGACAGAATTACCACCGAAACCCCGTCTTATGGATATATTTTAACGCTCACGCATTCGGTAACCGATTATTTTTCGGTTTTCGTGGAAAACCAGGGTATTAAAAGTGATTTTTATGCGGATCAGCTATTTAGAGGCGGAGCCGCTATGTTGATCAATAAAGACTTTCATGTAGATGCATCGGTGGTATTAAACTTTAAAGATACTCCGAGTCGTTTCTACGGAAGAGTTGGGGTCGCGTATCGATTCGATATGCACAGCAAGGATGAATATATCGAGGAAAAAGGAAAAGCAGGTAGGGAAGCCAGAAAGAAAAAGAAGAACAAAGGTGAAGATGACGGTAAAGAAGTAAAAGAAAAAAAGAAAAGTAAAAAGCGAAAAGATGGTTTTGAAGATGATGGTGGTGATGGTGGAGAACTATAGCGTATTTAATATATGATCACAACAAAAAAAGTAACTAACCGGAAAGAACTTAAGCAGTTCGTTACCTTTCCGTTTCAACTGTATAAGAATAACAAATATTGGGTTCCTCCATTGATAAACGATGAGATGGAAACTCTGGATGCGACCAAGAATCCTGTATTCAAAAATGCCGACAGCTCTTATTATCTCGCTTATAAAGACGGAAAAATAGTAGGTAGGATCGCTGTGATCATCAACCGACTGGAAATTGAAGAAATTGGCAAGAAAAAAGTACGATTCGGTTGGTTAGATATGATCGACGATCTTGAGGTTACAAAAGCTTTGTTGGAAAAAGTATATGAAGTGGGAAGAGCCCATGACCTTGAGTATGTGGAAGGTCCGGTAGGTTTTTCTAACATGGAAAAAGCAGGAATACTCACCAAAGGCTTTGAAGAACTTAATACCATGATCACATGGTACCATTTTCCTTATTACGCCGAGCATTTTGAAAAATTAGGCTTCGAGAAACAAGCCACCTGGGTTGAATATAAACTGAGCATTCCGGAGTCTATAAAAGAGAAAGTTGCTAAGTTTTCGAGAATTATAAGAGAGCGGTATGATTTATCGGTAATTCGGTTTAAGAACAAGAAGGAGATCTTACCGTACGTGGATTCCATGTTCGGATTGCTTAACAATACGTATAATACACTTCAAACCTTTGTTCCTATACAGCAATATCAGATCGATTATTACAAGGAGAAGTATTTTAATTTCATACACCCGGATTATATAACTTGTATCAAGGATAAAGACGGAAAATTAATAGCGTTCAGTATAGTAATGCCTTCTTTCAGCAAAGCCTTAAAAAAGGCAAATGGTAGCCTCTTCCCGTTTGGTTGGTATCATTTATGGCAGGCGCAACGAAAAAATGACAAAGCAGCCTTCTATTTAATAGGTATAGACCCTGAGTATCAAGGAAAAGGAGTTACGGCTATAATTTTCGAAGAAATGCAGTATTTGTTTAACAGTAAAGGGATCAACATGGTAGAAACCAATCCGGAGTTAATAGAGAATACCGCGGTGCAATTACTGTGGAAGGATTATAATCCCGTACAACACAAAGAACGGAGTACTTTTAAGAAAGACCTATAAATAAAAAAAACCATCAGCTTAAAGCTGATGGTTTTTTTTATTATCATAATCTACTCATTATTCTCCCATTGCAGCCGCTACTGCTGCAGATAGTCGTTTGTAAGTTCCATTAGTTAAGCGCTCACGAATCGATGAAAATGCTTCTAAGGTTTCATTTATATCGTCCATTGTGTGCGTAGCTGTTGGTATCATTCTCAATAAGATGAGTCCCTTCGGAATTACCGGATAAACAACGATTGAGCAAAAAACGCCGTGATTTTCACGCAGATCTTTCACCAGCGCCATTGCTTCAGGAATACTTCCTTTGAGGTACACCGGAGTGACACAACTTTGGGTCGTTCCTATATCGAATCCTCTTTCTTTTAAACCGTTTTGAAGTGCATTTACGTTCTCCCACAATTTTGCTTTAAGCTCCGGCATGGTGCGTAACATATCAAGTCTTTTTAAGGCGCCTACCACTAATTGCATTTGCAATGACTTCGCAAACATTTGTGAACGCAGGTTGTATTTCAGGTAGTTTATAATCTCCTCATCTCCTGCTATAAATGCTCCTGTACTTGCCATAGATTTAGCGAATGTTGCAAAGTACACGTCTATTTCATCTTGAACTCCCTGCTCCTCACCTGCTCCGGCTCCTGTTTTACCAAGAGTTCCAAAACCGTGTGCATCATCAACGAAGAAACGGAAATTGTACTTTTTCTTTAGGGCTACAATTTCTTTTAGTTTACCTTGCTCTCCTCGCATACCGAAGACTCCTTCAGAAATAAGTAATATTCCTCCTCCGGTCTTTTCAGCCATTTTTGTAGCACGTTTCAAGTTCTTCTCGATACTTTCCATATCGTTATGCTTGTACGTAAAACGCTGCCCTAGATGTAAACGTACACCATCAATAATACATGCGTGAGCATCTACATCGTATACAATAACATCATCTTTAGAAACTAGGGCATCTATGGTAGAAACCATCCCCTGATAACCAAAGTTTAACAAATATGCAGCTTCTTTATTAACAAAAGCCGCAAGTTCTTTTTGCAGTTGTTCGTGAAGGTCTGTATGACCGCTCATCATTCTCGCCCCCATCGGGTAGGCCGAACCGTAATCGGCTGCAGCTTGAGCATCAACCTTTCTAACTTCAGGATGATTTGCCAGTCCTAAGTAATCATTAATACTCCAGGTAATAACCTTCTTACCTTTGAAGCCCATTCGATTGGAGATAGGACCTTCTAACTTTGGGAAGACAAAATAGCCCTCGGCTTGTTCTGCCCATTTACCTAATGGTCCTTTATCCTTATAAATTTTATCAAATAAATCTTTCATCAATACCAAGTGTTTTCAGAATCATCGACAAAATTAGTTAAATTAATCAGTATGACAATGGGGTTTTCTAGGAAGAAATAAACATAAAAAAAAGCCATTACTGTTAGTAATGGCTTAATTAAAAATGCTGTAAACGTTATTTTATATATTCTATAGATTCCGGTACATGGTGTTCGGTATCCATAAATCCTTGCTGGTTCATCCAGTCATCGCTGTAGATCTTACTCATATAACGTGAGCCGTGATCCGGAAAAATCACTACAATATTACTCTCTGATGTAAACTCACCTGCTTCGTATAATTGTTTTATCCCTTGCATTGCTGCTCCACTAGTGTATCCAACGAACAAACCTTCCGTTTTTGCCAACTCTCTTGCTGTGTGAGCACTATTCTCATCGGTTACCTTAACGAAGTCATCGATAATATCAAAATCTGTTGCTGTTGGTATCAGGTTTTTACCTAATCCTTCTATTCTGTAAGGATAGATCTCATTGGCATCAAACTCTTTAGTTTGATGATATTTCTGCAATACAGACCCGTAGGCATCTATTCCAATTACACGTATATTAGGGTTTTGCTCCTTTAAAAATCGCGCAGTACCCGAAATAGTTCCACCGGTTCCACTACAAGCAATTAGGTGAGTGATCTTTCCGTTGGTCTGATTCCAAATTTCAGGACCTGTAGAGTTATAATGTGCATCAATATTAAGTTTATTAAAATATTGATTGATATAAACTGAACCTTTCGTTTCCTCGTGTATTCGTTTTGCAACCTGATAGTAAGACCTGGGATCATCGGCGCTAACATGTGCCGGACAAACATAAACTTTTGCTCCCATGGTGCGAAGCATGTCTATCTTGTCTTTTGAAGATTTCGAACTAACCGCCAGAATACATTCATAGCCTTTAATAATGCTAACCATAGCAATACTAAAACCGGTATTACCACTTGTCGTTTCGATAATGGTATCTCCTGGTTTCAAAATTCCTTTGCGTTCAGCTTCTTCGATAATGTAGAGTGCGATACGATCTTTTGTAGAATGCCCGGGATTAAATGCTTCAACTTTAGCAAAATAATTACCTTTCATCTTAGCTGTAATGTTATTTAATTTGATTAGTGGTGTATTACCTATCAAATCTAAAACACTAGTATGGGCTTTTATTTCTTCTCTCATACAGGGATTATTGTTACAAAATTCAAGAATTAGAACTTAAATTTAAAACAGGGCAAAGGTAAACAAATATTTTTATTACTCTTTAATTCCTTCCAAATCAAGTAAAAAAGCATAGTCCATTGCGATTTCCTTTAAAGCTTCAAATCGTCCCGAAGCCCCGCCATGACCGGCATCCATATTGGTTTGAAGTAAAAGTATATTATCATCTTCCTTATTCTCCCTTAATTTCGCAACCCATTTTGCGGGTTCCCAATATTGCACCTGACTATCATGCAAACCTGTGGTAACCAACATATTAGGATAGTTTATTTGTTTTACATTATCATAGGGAGAATAACTCTTAATATATTCATAATATTTAGGGTCATTAGGGTTCCCCCATTCGTCATACTCTCCTGTTGTTAAAGGTATACTATCATCTAACATAGTAGTAACCACATCAACAAAAGGTACAGACGCTATGACTCCATTATACAATTCGGGAGCCATATTAACAATAGCGCCCATCAATAATCCACCTGCAGATCCTCCCGAAGCGTATAAATGCTCTTTCGAAGTATAGTTCTGGTCGATAACATATTTGGAAGCATCGATAAAGTCGGTAAAGGTATTCTTCTTTTTTAAAAGCTTACCGTCTTCATACCATTGTCTTCCTAAGTATTCTCCACCGCGAACATGAGCGATCGCATAAATAAATCCTCTATCTAAAAGGCTAAGACGAACCGTTGAAAAGTAAGGGTCTATAGTAGCTCCATACGAACCGTAAGCGTATAGTAAAAATGGATTCTTTCCATCCATTTTAATCCCTTTCTTATATACCAAAGAGATAGGAATTTTTGTTCCGTCGGTTGCAGGTGCCCAAATTCGTTTCGATTCGTAATTATTTTTGTCGAATTTCCCACCAAGCACCTCAGTTTCCTTCATAACTGTTTTTTCCTTGGTTTCCATATTAAAATCGATCACCGATGCCGGAGTGGTCAGCGAATTATACGCATATCGCAAAATATCTGTGTCAAATTCAGGGTTTCCCGTCGTACCAGCAGTATATGTTTCGTTATCGAAAGGAAGAAAGTAATCTTCTTCGGCATTGTCCCAACTCTTAACACGAATCTTATTGAGTCCGTTGCTACGCTCGCTTACAACGAGGAAATTCTTAAAAATATCTATATCCTCTAACAATACATCATCTCTATGAGGAATCATGTCTATCCAGTTGTCTTTAGTAGTTTTTGCTTCGGAAGTCTTCATCAATTTAAAATTGAGAGCCTTGTCCTTGTTGGTTAACACATAAAAGTTACTTCCGTAGTGAGAAATGCTATACTCTAAACCTCTTTCTCTGGGTTGAAACACCTTAAAAGTTCCATTGGGTGTATCTGCATTTAATATTCTGTATTCTGAAGTAAGGGTACTATATGACCCGATCACTAAATATTTTTTAGATTTTGTTTTATAGATATATGTACCAAAGGTTTCGTCGTCTTCGGTGTAAACAATGGTATCATCAATAGAAGGAGTACCTAAGACATGTTTAAATATTTGATTAGAGCGCAGCGTTTGCTCATCCTTCCTGGTGTAAAAAAGGGTTTTATTATCATTTGCCCATGTGGCACTTCCGGTTGTAAGGGGAATGTTTTCATCTAAGATCTCTCCCGTTTCTAGATTTTTAATGTAAATAGTATATTTTCTTCTACTTACAGTATCTATTCCGAAGGAAACCAGCTTATTATTCTCACTAACGTTAATTCCATTCAAATTGAAATAGGAGTGCCCTTTTGCCATTTCATTAACATCGAAGAGAATTTCTTCTTCTGCCTCCAACGTTCCTTTCTTTCTGGTGTAGATAGGATAATCCTTATCCTTTTCGTATCGCGTTATGTAGTAATATCCGTTTAATTTGTAGGGAACCGACTCGTCATCTTCTTTAATTCTGCTTTTCATTTCCTCAAAGAGATCCTTCTGAAAATCTTTGGTATGAGCGGTCATCTTTTCATAATAATCATTCTCGCGTTCCAGATAATCTATAACTTCTTCGTTCTCTTTATCATTAAGCCAGTAGTATTCGTCCACTCTTACGTCACCATGAATTTCAAGATCTTTGGCTATCTTATCTGCTTTTGGGGGAATAATTTTCATATTTTTTTCTGAAGTCTCTTTTGTATTACAAGAAGCCGCAAAAATAAGCAAAACAACTACTTTGAAGGTTATCTTTTTCATAAACAAAAGGTTGATTTATATTGTCGCAAAGTAGTAAATTTGCATAGAATATAAAATTAAAAGTATGTTTGGAGATCTTATGGGAATGATGGGGAAATTAAAAGAAACCCAGGAAAAAGTTGAAGCCACCAAAAAAAGGCTCGATACCGTTTTAATTGATGAAAAAAGCAATGACGGATTAATAAAGATCACGCTAACCGCAAATAGAGAGATCAAATCGATTGAGATTGACGATTCGCTGCTTGTCGATAAAGAACAATTGGAGGACTATTTGATTCTTACACTTAATAAGGCTATCGAAAAAGCCACTTCCGTGAATGAGTCGGAATTAGCCGCAGTAGCCAAGGAAGGGATGCCTAATATTCCGGGTATGGACATATTTAAATAGAAATTATTACTTATTTCTCGCTGCGAATTTATCAACGAAGGCAAAATGATGGCTGGTATCCTGATACGTATTATAGGAGCTATACCCCGACAATTTGCCTAACTCCTGACCTTTATCGTTTAGTACCAGTAATTTAGGAAAAGATTTACTTTGGTTATACTTCGCCAGTATTTTCTTATTGTATGCCATTTGTTCTTCAGAAATAATATCAATTCTACGTGGGTAATCTATCATTACCAAAACAAAATCCTTGGCACGTGCTACAAACTCTTCACTATCAAAAAAATCTTTCTTTAGCGCTACACACGGAGGACACCAATCGCTTCCTGTAAAATACATCAAGATTGGTTTTTTAGTTTCTTTAGATATCTTCTCGGCTTCTTCAAGATTTGTATGCCAATTTAAGCTAGTATTAGACTCCTGAGAAAAAGAAATAGCAGATGTTATAAATAGAGCAGCTATGAGTAAATGCTTCATACGTAGGTTATTTTGTATTCGAAGTGAGCATAATTTATGCCAAAGATGGTACAAAAAAAAAGAATTCCCAAATTAATGGGAATTCTCTAATCTTACATTGATGGTTATTCTAACTACAATTTATTAGTTGTTGTTAATCAATCTGAATTCAGTTCTACGGTTAACAGCATGCTCACGTTCAGTACATGAAACACCGTCGGCACATCTGTTTTTCAATCTTCTTTCTCCAAAACCATTTGCAACTAATAAGCTACTGTTAATTCCTTTATCCTGAAGGTAAGCTACTACAGCCTGAGCTCTTCTTTCAGAAAGATCCTGATTAGAAGTATCACCACCTCTTGAATCTGTGTGTGATGCGATCTCTAGTTTTACACCAGGGTTAGCCGCTAATACAGGCATTAAACGAGTATCGATTATTCTCTTAGCGTCTGCGGTTAACGTAGCGCTTCCTAAGTTCCAGTTAATTGGAAGTGCCTGGTATTCTACTAAAGCACACTCAACTTCTTTCCAGGTAGTTAATCCACCCTTAGTTTGAAGTACTTCTTTTGTTACAGTTTTGGTAACAGCAGGAACAGTAACTTCATCAACTCTGGCGTCTGAAACTAACTTAGTAACCTTTAAAGTTTTAGATTGTCCAGGAATGTCAATTGCTCTTGTAGAAGGAGGTGTAGTCATTACAGTCTTCTTATACGTAGTTGACTGAGATGGAATTTCTTCTACTCTTGTAGTTTCGTTAGAAATAATAGTTTTCTTTACAGTTGAAGTTACAGCAGGAATTTCAATTCTCTCTGTTGTTGGAGGAGTAACCATGACTTTCTTAGTAATTGTTTTTCTCACTTCTGGAACTGTTACAACTCTAGTAGTTGGAGGAGTAACCATAACCGTAGTTTTAATAGTTTTAGTCTCACCTGGTATATCGATTACTCTCGTAGTAGAAGGCTTCACTAAAACAGTTCTTGTATATGTTCCTTGTCCGCACTCTGCACCACCATTAGAAGCTTGATCACAATCTGATGTTCTCACAAAAGATGCATCACTAGCCAAACGCTGAATACTTACAGTAGTGTATTCGGCAGGAACACCTTTATAACACCAGTATCTACAATCGTTAGGATCACTAGAAGCACACTCTGCTGCTGGTGTATCACTCATTTCCCATCTAGCTGTTACCGGCTTAACTTCAACAGTTTCTATATCACTTGTAAAGCTTGCAGGAATAGTTTTAATAGTAGATCCGTATTCTCTTTTCTTATATGTAAGAGTTTCTGTTCCCCATTCTGCAGGAATTACTTCCAAACGCTGCGATGGTTCTTTTACGGTAATAGTTACATCTCTGGTTTCATAAACCGCAGGAACGATCTCAACTTTTTGATAAGCAGGTTGTGTTACCACTTCAAAAGTTCTGTTTTCATAAACTGCAGGCACCACACGAAGACTATAGCTTGCTTCGCTTGTAGTTACAACTTCGTTGTCTGTAGTTACTTCAGAAGGTACTTTTACCAAACGCTGAGAAGCTTCTTTAGTAACAACACTAAAGCTTTCTGTTGAGTATTGGGCTGGAATAACTTCTAATTTCTGTGCAGCTTGCTTAGAATCTACAGTAATGGTTTCTGTTGTGTATTGGGCTGGAACCACACTTAACTTCTTATATGCCGGAGAAACTTGTACTGTTACATCCTGGTTTACCCAAATATCTGGAGTAACACAACGAACATAACATTTTCCCGGTTCAGGATTAGTAGGAAGGTCTTGAGCAAAAGTAACCGAAGCTACTATAAGGGATAGACCTAAAAGAATAATTTTTTTCATGTTTGTAATATTTAAATGGTTATAAATTAGACGGCTAAATTAGTGTTTGTCCTACTAAAGTTACTAAAAATCAGGCAACAAACTTGGTAGAGACCTATGCCTTTTCGATTAGTCGTACATTAACTAGGTTAAAGTGTATCTGCCTAATACTTAATTTCTCTTATTCCTTATTTTTTCAATATTACATTCTCTTTTTCCTTTTTTTTTTAGATATTTAGATCGTAATTACAAGTGTAACCCAAAAACCTCAACTATGTTTGAATTAAAAAAAAGCGGTGATAAATATCACTTTGTTTTGAAAGCCGGCAATGGTCAGGTAATACTTTCAAGTCAGATGTACGCATCAAAATCATCCGCAATGAATGGTATCGAATCTGTAAAAAAGAATTGTGGAAACGATAATTCTTTTGAAAGAAAAACAGCGAAAAACGGAAAATTTCATTTTAATGTAAAATCGACCAACGGTCAGATCATTGGAAGTAGCCAGATGTACGCTGCAGAATCTGGAATGAATAACGGAATAGAATCTGTTAGAAAAAATGCTCCCGGAGCAGAAGTAAAAGAAACAGAATAGACATCAATCTATTATAAATTGAAAGCTTCCTTCAAAAAAGGAAGCTTTTTTTATTTATACTCCTTAAGAACTTTTATAAATGCATCGTGCATGCTGTCTGTGTAATCCAAGTGGGTAACCACCCTTAATTTACCTTGACCCATATTACTAATTCGTATATTTTTCGATTCAAGATCCTTAATGAATTGTTCTTCGGAAAGTCCATCGGAAAGATAAAAAATAACAATATTCGTCTCGGTAGGCTCCACCATTTTCACATATGGCAGTCCTTTTAATACTTCTGAAATTTCTGAAGCTTTTTTATGATCTTCGGCAAGTCTATTAATATTATTATCGAGCGCATACAATCCGGCGGCTGCCATAAATCCAATTTGTCGCATTCCTCCACCTAAAACTTTTCGTACCCTAATCGCATTTTGCATCAGTTCACGCTTTCCTAACAAAACTGAGCCTAACGGAGTTCCCAAACCTTTACTCAGACATATTGAGATGGTATCGAAGATCTTTCCGTAGTCCTTCGCATCCTCCCCTTTCGCTACCAATGCATTCATTAATCTCGCACCATCTAAATGTAAACCGAGATTGTAGGTATCACACACCTCCCTTATCTTTCTAATTTCATTAAAATCATAACACGCTCCCCCACCCTTATTGGTCGTGTTTTCAAGGCATACCAGAGTGGTCAACGGACTGTGATAAAAATCCGGCGGATTGATACCCTCTTTTACTTGGGATGCGGTGATCATTCCACGTTCACCGTCAACCAATTTACACGAGACACCGCTGTTAAAGGAAACTCCTCCTCCTTCATAATTGTACACATGCGCCCATTTATCGCAAATAAGTTGTTCTCCCGGCTGAGTATGTAATTTTATCGCTGCTTGATTCGCCATGCTTCCGGAAGGAAAAAAAAGCGCCTCATCCATTCCAAACATCTCAGCAAGTCTCATCTCTAATGTATTTACCGTGGGATCTTCTTTGTACACATCATCACCCGTCTCAGCATTCACAATTGCCGCCAACATGCCCTTAGACGGCTTTGTTACCGTATCACTTCTTAAATCGATAATCATTCTATTATTTCAATTATTTTAAATTTCTATTCTTCATTATTAATAAAGCATTCGAAACTACCTATAGGACTTCCATCAGGGATCTTTGAAGGCTCTATTGCTTCAAAGTCTTCCGGATCGTCTCTAAATTCGGTAATTTCTCTTGCCAATTGCGCCGAAAAGGCGTCTCTGTTTCTGGAAAGGTCTTTATACAAATCATCTAAACTTTCGTTCACAATTGCTTTTGTCTGCGGAATACTTCGGTTAGAAGCCACGAGGTTTAGCATATGTTGAAGTGTTACAAATTGTATAGTTTGATTTACTTCTCTTATATATTCTGAAGGACTTTCCGAAGAAAATGTCGTAGTAATTAATTGTTCTAACACCTCTGTCAGGCCTATATTTTCCGGCTGCAACGCTTTTTGCTGAATCAACCTATTCGCCCTTTCAGGATTTAACAAAAGTGATAATGTCATATCTGAAGCGGTTGCAGCGGCTCCCAGCGCATCGAAAGCAACACCTGTCTTGCTCTTAAAAGATTCCCTACTTCTCGAAAAACCGTAAGCTCTTGGTGGAAATAACGCTAGTTTGTCTTCCGGAATTGCCAGTGTTTCGGCTTTAATTGTCTTTAAAACCGATTGTAAGGCTTGTAGTTGTTCTTGCTTCGAAACAATACTGTTTTTGATAGGTTTAGCGCCTTTCACCGAATATTCATAATCCATTCCGCCAATCAATTTTACTGCTGCTTCAGTCTGAAAACGATGATAGAAATACAAAGGCACAAAAACATCTTCTAACACCGAATAAGGTTCTCCTGTTCTAATATTATCTTCAGAAAAATTGGAAATAGCGACTGCTCTAAGCGCTAAAAGGGCATTTAATTCATCGGAAGCATTGGCGCCGTTATCCCATAAATGGGCTTTTGCATGCGCACCGCTCTGCGCTCTAGCATCACTATCTGAAATATATCTCAAGCCCTGCTCTTCGGCTTCTCGTAAAACATCTCTTAAATAGAGGCTTTCGTTTACCGATTCGGGAATATCACTATAACTGTATTCTACCGTTACCTTGTCCCAGGGGCCAATTCCGGTGGCATAGGCATCGCTGAGCTCGATTTTACCATTATTCAATTTTAAAGTTGGATGCGGATAATCCATTACACTGGCTCTATTATTGGTGCTAGCCGCAAAATTATGAGCAAATCCAAGAGTATGTCCAACCTCATGTGCAGACAGCTGTCGTATTCTGGCAAGTGCCATATCCAACATTTGTTGATGGTTATCGTCCCGAAGTGCAAAAGGTTTGTTAAGCAACGCTTGTGCGATCATAAAGTCCTGTCTAATTCTAAGACTTCCCAAACTAACATGACCTTTTATGATCTCCCCCGTTCTGGGATCGGTTATGGACGCACCATAACTCCAACCCCGTGTAGAGCGATGTACCCATTGAATCACGTTATAGCGTAAATCCATGGGATCTGCATCTTCCGGTAACATTTTAACCTGAAAAGCATTTTTATAACCTATAGCTTCAAACGCCTGATTCCACCATCTGGCTCCTTCCAGCAGTCCGCTTCTCACCGGTTCGGGCGTCCCGGGATCCAAATAATAGATTATGGGTTCTTTTGCTTCGCTCATTGCCGCATTCGGGTCTTTTTTTTCAAGTCTATGTCTGGTAATAAATTTCTTATTGATTGGTTCCCAAATTGGGGTGCTGTAATCCATATAACTCATAGGATACGATCCGCTTCGCGGATCGAAGATTCTCGGTGTATAACCATCGTCCGGTAATTCTACAAAACTGTGGTGTTGAATTACCGAAATTGAATTTGCATAAGGTGCCACGCTCCGTAAATTTCGCCCCGAAGGTTCTCCTGTGAAAGTGAGTAATGCTTCAAATTCAACATTTTTTGGAAATCCTTTGGTTTTTTCCATCCAAAGCGAGCTCCTGGACTTGTCTAATTTATAGGTACCCTCTTTATTGCGTTTTAGTCTTTGTGAAACCTGATGCGCATCTAACATGAGAAACGGCGTTAGATCGATCACATAATTATCACTAATAGTATCCTTAATTTCGAACCCATATAGAACCGATTTAGCAAATGCCTGTTCAACCGATTTCTTTTCAAGCTGGTTCTCGGTGTTTGCCCGATATCGCATATTAGGTTGCAGCAACAGTAGTTTGTTGCCGCTCTTGATGAATTTCACTACTACTCCATCTCCCAACTGACCCCGATCCAGACCAATATCATTAGATCCTAAACCCGTACTAAGAGAATGCACGTATAAAAATTCGGTATTGATCTTATCAACCTCCAAATAAATATTTCCTTCTGCTTCAGAATAGTGGAAATTGAAAAATCCTTCGGTTCTTATAAGGTCCTTTTTTTTGTCTAGAAATTGAGCTGAAACTGAATTTATTCCGAAGAGAATAGTTAGGCAGATGAGTATATTTTTCATATCTAAAAGTTTGATTGAGGAGAGTGGTTAAAACTACTAAAATTAATTTATACAGAGAGGGAAGCTCCATATTCATTGTTCAAATGTCAATGTTGCAATTTAAAGTTCATGTGCTTTCTGCTTCAAATTAATAACACTAATTTTGTTTTGAATTAAAATAATGGTTAGAATATCTCTTTCGTTCCTGATCGAGATATCAAATAATTAAATATAAACCCGTCCTACGGGAGAAATAAATATGATAACAACCGATCAAATCAAAGACCTTCGTGACCGCCTGGAAGCGTTAAGGCAATATCTTTGACATTGCCGGAAAGCAAATAGAAATTACCAACGACGAGGAGAAAACCTTCGATCCTAATTTTTGGAATAATCCGCAAGAAGCCGAAGCTTTTATGAAAGTACTTCGGAATAAAAAAAAGTGGGTTACAGATTATAATACAGCGGTAAACCTCTTTGAGGATGCCGAAGTAATATTTGAGTTCTTCAAAGAAGGAGAAGGTACTGCCGAAAATGTGGAGAAACGTTATACTGAAGCTCTAGAGGCCATCGAAGCCCTCGAATTCAGGAATATGTTGAGTGAAGAAGGTGATGACCTAAGCGCTGTACTTCAAATTACTGCGGGTGCCGGAGGAACAGAAAGTTGTGATTGGGCACAAATGTTAATGCGCATGTATCTCATGTGGTCCGAGAAGAATGGTTTTAAAGTAAAAGAACTAAACTTTCAAGCCGGCGATGTGGCAGGGGTAAAAACTGTCACGCTCGAAATTGAAGGCGAATACGCCTTTGGATGGCTAAAAAGTGAAAATGGTGTTCACAGGTTGGTTCGAATCTCTCCTTTCGATAGCAATGCGAAAAGACATACGAGTTTCGCGAGTGTTTATGTGTATCCATTGGCAGACGATAGTATTGAGATCGATATTAATCCGTCTGATATTTCTTGGGATTTCGCTCGTAGTAGTGGCGCCGGAGGCCAGAATGTCAACAAGGTGGAAACCAAAGCTATTCTTACTCACCATCCCAGCGGAATTGTAATTCACAATAGTGAAACGAGATCTCAGCTCGAGAATCGTGAAAAAGCCATGCAGATGCTTAAATCGCAGTTGTATGAAATTGAATTGCGTAAGCAACAGGCTCAGCGTGCGGAGATCGAAGACAGTAAAATGGCTATAGAATGGGGCTCTCAGATACGCAATTATGTGCTGCATCCTTATAAGTTGGTCAAAGATGTAAGAACCGGATATGAAACGGGGAATACCGATGCGATGCTGGACGGGGCGATCGATGAGTTTTTAAAGGCATATTTAATGATGACCGGACAAAAAGAAAAAAGTAATGAATTGTAACACACTCATAAAATGAAATTAAACCTTCTTTTAATCTTTGTAGTTTTTCTTAGTGCCTACACTACTATTTTTGCACAAGATCTCACTTTTGAAGAATACAACCCTACTTCAACTCTAGTCGTTGAAGGAGATCCTGTTTTAAAAGCTAAATTTCCTTTTATTGATGTACACGGACATCAATACCGTATGGCCGAACAGGACCTGAGCCCGGTTGTTGCAGCCATGGATACTCTCAACATGGGGATCATGGTAAATTTAAGTGGTAGATCTGGAAAGAATCTTGAAAAGTCTGTTGCAAATATTGCCGAGAACTACCCCAATAGGTTTGTAGTTTTTGCCAATATCGACTTTGATGGCTTGGGTAAAAAAGATTGGACCACTAAAGCCGTAGCTCAGCTTAAGGAAGATGTTAAAAATGGGGCTCGCGGACTAAAAATATATAAAAGTCTCGGGTTGCGAAACAAAGATACCGATGGTAAGAGAATTGCAGTAGATGATCCTCGCCTCGACCCTATTTGGGCCGCTTGCGGAGAGCTGGGTATTCCGGTACTTATTCACACAGCCGATCCGAAACCATTTTGGGACGATTTTAATGGAGACAACGAACGTTGGTTGGAGCTAAAAACCAAACCCAACAGAAAGCGAGACGCTGAAAATCCGGCGCCATGGGAGCAATTAATTGCCGAACAACACCATATGTTTAAGAAGCATCCGGAAACTACATTCATCAATGCACATATGGGATGGTATGCTAATGACCTTGGGAAATTAGGTGAGTTATTAGATGAGATGCCTAATATGAATGTCGGGATTGGAGCGATCATCGCTGAGCTGGGAAGACAACCGCGTAATGCAAAGAAGTTCTTTATAAAGTATCAGGATCGTATTCTCTTCGGAAAGGATAGTTGGGTCCCGGAAGAATTCCCAACTTATTTCAGAGTTTTGGAAAGCGACGACGAATACTTCCCATATCATAAGAAATATCACGCTTTTTGGGCAATGTATGGACTTGACCTACCAGACGAAGTATTAAAGAAGGTATATTATAAAAATGCCTTACGGATCGTTCCGGGCTTAGATAGATCCTTGTTCCCAAATTAACAAATGATTAGAAGCATAATCGCTTTGTAATTTTTACGATCTTACTTCTGAAGGGAAACAACTATCTTTAAACACTAGCACAAAGCAGATGAAAGCAGCCACTGTTTCAGAAATAAAAAAAGAACTAAAATATCGTTCCAGTGACGAATTAGAGCAACTCTGTTTACGACTAGCACGTTTTAAAATTGAAAATAAGGAACTTCTCACCTATTTATTGTTTGAAGCACAGGATGAAGAGATCTTTATTCGTGGTGTAAAGGAAGAAATAGATCAGTTATTTGAAACCATAAATACCGCCAGTTACTTTTACATTAAGAAAACCGTTAGGAAGATACTGAGAAAGGTGAAAAAATATATCCGATATTCTCCTCATAAAGAAACGGAAGTTGAATTACTCCTATATTTTTGCGAAAAACTGAAAGATTTCACTCCGTCCATTAAAAGAAATATAACGCTCACCAACCTTTATTTAAGACAATTGGAGTTTATCAAAAAGAAAATCCCGAGGTTGCATGAAGATCTGCAGCATGACTACGAGATAGAACTTGAAGCTCTTCAGTTGTAGCTATAAACGTGAGTTTAATTTAATAATATCCAGATTCAGGAATAAATATTAAATTTACAGACTAATTTTTCAGAAACAAACCCAAAATTCAACTTATAAAAAATGATTACTATATATCACAATCCCCGTTGCCGTAAGTCCCGAGAATGTAACATCTATTTGGACGATACCGGGAAAGACGTCGAAGTTATTAATTATATGGAAACTCCTTTTTCAGAAGAAAAATTAAAAGAAATTATTGATCTTCTACAAATTGAACCTATTGAGCTAGTACGCAAAAATGAGAAAGTGTGGAAAGAAAGTTTTAAGGGAAAGCAATTAAGCAACGATGCTATCGTAAAAGCGATGGTCGACAACCCAAAATTAATAGAGCGACCCATTGTAATTAATGGCAATAAAGCTGTGATCGCAAGACCCTTAGAAAAGGTAGATTCAATTTTATAATTTAGCTTCGCTTATTTAACACAACTTTAGTAAAAGTTGATTAAACTCAGAGGTATTTTCGTGGTCAAATGGTTTAAACCAGCTTACATGAAAAACTTGCTTGCCGTGCTATTATTGATACTCTCAACATCAATCTTTGCACAACGACCTCAAAATCAAGACCCAGTAACAATTAGTGGTACCGTATTAGAAGCGGGATCGAATATTCCACTTGAATATGCCACAGTTTCTTTTATAGATAGCAGTGATAAAGTGGTTACAGGAGGAATCACCGATTTAAACGGTATATATAAGATCGATGTACCTGCAGGGGTTTACACAGTTCAATACGAATTCATCTCCTACCAAACAAAAAGACTTACAAATCAGAGACTCCTTAAGGATACAGAACTTCCTCAGGTAAGACTCGATTTAGATGCGAGCAGTTTAGATGAAGTAATTGTTCGTGCCGAAACTACCGAAGTTCAGGTTCGTTTGGATAAAAAGATTTATAATATAGGTAAAGATCTAACCACTAGTGGCGCTACAGTAAGTGATGCACTTAACAACGTGCCTTCAGTGAATGTGGATGTTGAAGGAGCAATTAGTTTACGTGGAAACGAAAATGTACGTATTCTAATTAATGGTAAGCCTTCTGCGATCGCAGGGTTTGGATCTACAGATGCCTTGCGCCAATTGCCTGCGGAAGCGATAGAACGGGTTGAAGTAATCACTTCTCCTTCGGCCAGATACGATGCCGAAGGTACTGCGGGAATCCTGAATATTATTCTAAGAAAAGAAAAAACACTAGGTTTAAACGGATCTATTACAGCAAATTATGGTGTTCCTCTAAGTAGTGGTTTTTCTGGGAACATCAACTTACGAACCGACAAGTTTAATATTTTTAATACGACCGGAATTCGATACGACAACTCGCCGGGTAATGCGTATTTTGAAAACAGATATTTTTCGAATGCTACCAATCCGTTGGTAATTGAGGAACGCGATTACAATAGGTTGAGAAGAGGTTTCAATACAAATTTAGGAATTGAATACTTCTTAACCGAAAACTCCTCGATCACAGCAACCGGGTTCTATAGATTAGGAGATAATAAGACCACCACCACCAATAATACAAATGAATTTGACACACAGGATATTTTAAATATTAGTAGAACAAGGGTAGAAACTGAAGATGAGGATGATGACAGCTATCAGTTTTCACTTAATTATATAAATAAATTTAGTGATGACGGCCATGAATTAAAGGTGGACCTACAGTATGAAAGTGATATGGAAACTGAAAAGTCTTTCATTGAGGAGAGTAATACGTTTCCTTCGGTTGTAGTATTACCTTCAGAATTTATCACGGCCATTGAGGATCAAACCGAATATCTTGCACAGGTTGATTATGTACTTCCCATTGGCGAGAATGCTCAATTTGAAGCAGGATACAGGGGAAATTTTGAAGAAACCACCACAGATTATGAATTACTTGAAGAGGTAGAAACAACCGGCTTCTATACCAGAAATGACAGTATTTCAAACATTTTCACCTATAACGAGAATGTTCAGGCATTATATACCCAATACGGGAATAAATTTGGAAAGTTTTCATTTCTTTTAGGGTTACGTCTGGAAAACACCCAATTAAAAGGGGAAGTCGCTGTAGACAACAATACCATTACCGGGGATGTTGATTTAAATTTCGACAAAAATTACACCGGTTTATTTCCAACGGTAAATTTAATTTACGAGTTAGGCGAACGTGAGAATGTTACTTTGGGGTACAACAGACGTATTAACAGACCTAGAGGTTACTTTATTAATCCCTTCCCATCTCGTTCCAGTGAAGCGAATATTTTTCAGGGAAATCCTGATCTTGATCCGGCATACGCGAGTGCCTTCGACCTGGGTTATTTAAGACGTTGGGACAAGCTAACGCTAACAAGTTCTATATATTACCAATACGAGACCGATGCTTTTGAGAGAATTCAGGAGGAAACAGGTACTGTAACGCCCAATGGAACTCCAATCATTAGGACTATCCCAATTAACTTAGCCACTAATCAGCGTTATGGTTTTGAAGCGGGAATGCTTTATAATCCGGCGAAATGGTTACGTCTAAACGGAAGTTTTAACTTTTTTAAGTTCGTCACCGAAGGAACTTTTAACGATATTGATTACGGCGCCGAGAATACCAGTTGGTTTGCCCGATTTAGTTCGAAGGTGAGTCTTCCGGCAAAAATTGACTGGCAAACAAACGCTTTTTACAGAGGGCCAAGTAACAATGCCCAAACCGAGAGTGATGGAATTTTTTCACTTAATTTAGCGATTAGTAAGGACATTATAAATGATAACGGAACACTAGCCTTTAATGTTAGCGATCTTCTAAATTCACGTAAACGAAGTTCTTTTACGCAAACAGATACCTTTACGAGTTCGAGCGACTTTCAATGGAGAGAAAGACAATTTACACTGTCGTTTACATACAGGTTTAATCAGAAAAAACAACGTCAGAGAACAGACTCCAGAAATGGTGATGACGACGGAGATTTTGAAGGATAAGCGTAATTAAAATGTCATTTTTTTATAGACGATCGACAATAAAATGCGCTTAAAAACATATTTTCAGTATTTTCTTACGTTTTTTGCTTCGGAAACATCCAAAAATTATGTTAAAGTTTTCAGAAGTTAAAAATTCAAAGAATCCGGGTTTTTCAGCAATAATAACTCTTTCCGAAGATTTATTTTTAGATCACTCATTTCAAGATTGTTAAAGTTTAGTGATTCGGGAAAATTTATTTTTTTGTATCAACATTTTCTATAGTTTAGCTGGTACTAACAAAGTACTTTATCCCCACAATCATGAAAAACCTTCAACCGAGCGATCGACACTCTAGCCTATTTTCAAAACTCATTATAGCCTTATTGATTTCAACTTCTGTCCCAATTTTTGGCCAGGTTGGTATTAACACAACAAATCCCACCGCTACCTTAGATGTGAACGGAACTATTAGAATACGACAACTTGAAGACGCTCCGGGCTCCCATGTCTTAAGTATTAATGAAGAAGGAAAGGTTTCAAAATTTAAAACTTATTTGCTTTACGATGGTGATGAAGTCGTAGCCCAGGATCCTGTACAGGAGCTACTTGCCGGGTCTGAAACTATAAATGATATTGACTTAGGACTGAAAATAGCCGTTTTTATTCCAAGAGATATTGATGCAAAAGTTATTGTGAATTATTCGGTTCCTATGGGAACCAGCCTGGAGAATAATCCCGAGAAGACATATATAGGACTTACCTTTTTAAAAGATGGAATAGAAATGCCTCAAGGGTCGAGAAAATTCACACTTCCCCCATTAGAACTGCAAAGTGGTAATAACATTAGTAGTATGGGAACTATTACCAATACCTATATTGAAAATTTTGAAGCCTCACCTTACGATCGTGAGTTTATTTTCGAGGTAAAAGGTTACGTAGAACAACACAGTAACAGTCAGGAACAGATTTCTTACAAGTTTAATATGTGGAATAATGGAACCAATAATTACAACTGGGGAAAGGCATCTATTTCCTTTCAAACCTATGTAAAATAATAAAGATATTAACTCATAAAAAAAGGGATTCACCAATGGTGAATCCCTTTTTTTATGAATATCGATAAAGCTTATGCTTCTCTTTCGTTCTTTTTAGCTTCACGCTTTAATTTCCAATTTTCATATAACTGACCACCGATCCAATAAGGAATAATTGAAATTAAGAAGATCATTAACCAAAATCCAATGGTTAAAATTGTTAAGAATGCTAAAAATCCTAGATATTGGTCAAAATCGAACATAATTAAGCGTGTTTTTAAATACGCCTCAAAGATAGCAGGATTTTTTCAGAAAAAACAATAAAAATTTCCAATTTATTCACACCAAATAAACATTCGGCGTCTTGAGTGAATGCTGTGATTTAAGTATCTTTGTGCTGTTAAAAATCTAAATGTCACAATAATGGAATACAGAATAGAAAAAGATACAATGGGCGAGGTAAAAGTCCCTGCCAATAAGCTCTGGGGAGCCCAAACTGAACGCTCTCGAAATAACTTCAAAATTGGTTCTCCCGCTTCAATGCCATTAGAAATTATATATGGTTTTGCTTATCTAAAAAAAGCAGCAGCGTATACAAATTGTGACTTAGGAGTACTTTCCGAAGAAAAAAGAGATCTTATTGCCACAGTATGTGACGAAATATTAACAGGCATGCACGACGACCAGTTTCCTTTGGTGATTTGGCAAACAGGGAGCGGGACACAAAGTAATATGAACGTTAATGAGGTTGTTGCTAATAGAGCCCATCAAATTGCAGGAAAGAAAATTGGTGAAGGAGAAAAGACCTTGCAACCCAATGACGATGTAAATAAGTCGCAATCGTCTAATGATACGTTCCCTACAGGAATGCACATTGCCGCTTATAAAAAAATTATTGAGGTTACGATTCCCGGTGTGGAGCAACTTCACGCTACTCTTTCGAAAAAAGCGTCGGAGTTTGATAATGTTGTAAAAATTGGTCGAACGCACCTAATGGATGCTACTCCCCTAACTCTTGGACAGGAGTTTAGCGGATATGCCTCTCAGCTGGAACACGGACTTAAGGCACTTAAAAACACACTCCCGCATCTGGCAGAAGTTGCATTGGGTGGTACTGCCGTAGGAACGGGAATAAATACTCCGAAAGGTTATGCCGATAAAGTAGCTCAATACATTGCGCAGTTTACTAATTTACCTTTTGTTTCAGCTAAAAACAAATTTGAAGCTTTAGCAGCGCATGATGCTATCGTAGAATCGCATGGTGCCTTAAAGCAGCTTGCTGTTTCTCTCAACAAAATTGCGAACGATATAAGGATGATGGCTAGCGGCCCCCGTAGCGGAATTGGAGAGATCACGATCCCTGCGAACGAACCCGGCTCTTCCATTATGCCGGGAAAGGTCAATCCAACACAATGCGAGGCTTTAACAATGGTTTGTTCTCAAGTAATTGGTAATGATATGGCTATCGCAGTTGGTGGCATGCAAGGTCATTACGAGTTAAACGTATTTAAACCGGTAATGGCTTCAAACTTTTTATTATCGGCGCAATTAATAGGAGATGCCTGTGTATCATTTGATGAACATTGCGCTAAGGGTATTGCTCCAAATATGGAAGTGATCAATAAACTCTTAAACAATTCCTTAATGTTAGTGACGGCTTTGAATACTAAAATAGGGTATTATAAAGCAGCAGAAATTGCTAATACGGCACATAAAAACGGAACTACTTTAAAAGAAGAGGCAGTGAATCTTGGATATCTTACTGCCGACGAATTTGACGAGTGGGTAAGACCTGAAGATATGGTTGGAAAGTAAAAAATACATCATTTTGTAGATAAGACCATTTGCCAATGCAAATGGTTTTTTTATGCATTTTATCGATTAAATGCATTTTTTTTAGTTGAAGTGTAATTTTTTAGTATATTGCACTACCCAAATTATTAAAACCTACATAATGAGATCACAAAAATTACCCCCCGCTTTGTGTATTATGATAGCCGCACTTTTAGTGTTTGGCCAATCATTTTCAGCTGTAAAGGACACCAAAGCAAAATCTAAAGTAGTTAATAAAGAGCTGTTTAAGTCGGTAAACGCTCTTCAACAATCATCATTGGTAAATACTACTGTAATTTCACCCGGCGCAGATATTTCTTCATCAGCGGTTGCTGGTCCTTTAGAAAGTGAATCTGCCGAAAAATCAATCATTAAGGAAAAAACTTACTTTTTTAGTTCAAATACGAATTCGAATGCAAGTTTGGTAGCTACTGCTCATGAAACAGAGATGATTTCGAACGGTATAATCTTTCAACGAGGATTGTATTATGGTTTCGCGATCATGGTCATCTTATTAAACCTAGTTTGCTATTTCTTATTTGAAGAAAAGGTATTTGTGTTCTTTTCTATGGCTTTAGCCAGTATGACGGCTACTTTTTTCTTTAGTGACGGATTGCTTTCATTGCTTGGTTTAAATATTATCAATACTCCGGCGATGCAATCTACACTCTTGTTCTTTGCAGCTGGATTTACCGCGGTATTTGCATCTCATTATCTAACCCTATCTGAATATTTTCCAAGGATAAAATATGTATCCCTCGGAATAATGGGTTTTGCCTTTATGATGATCTTTTCGGGATGGGTTTCTGAAACTGAATTCTTCACAGGGGTAGCAAATTCGTTATTAATCGGTTTAATGGGATTATACTTCATGATAGGAGTTTCACTTTTCAGTAAAAAGAATTACGCAAAATTCTACGTGATCGCAACGGCAATTCCCATGTTATTTGCAATCGACTATTTTGTACTGTCTAAATTTGGTATTAACTTCTTAAATACTGAAAGTTTTCACTTAAAATCTGCAGGAATCGTAGAAATGCTGGTACTTACCTATGCCATTATGTATAGAATGAAGGCAATTAAGGAAGAGCATCAATTAAGACAAACCGAACTGAGAATATTTCTGAAGCGTCAGGAAGTACTAAATCGCACTAACACTGCTAAGCTAATGCAAGATGTATATCTAGAAAATCTTATCATGCAATACGACCTTGACGGATTGGAGATCAAGCTTCTTCAATACATTTCGGAAGGAAAAGACAACGCTAAGATCGCTCGTAAGCTTAAAACAACCGAAGTTGAAGTAGAATTCTTAACCAGAGAATTATACGAAAAGCTGGAGATTAGCGAACAAATACAAGAGGACTATCGAATGGTAGATACTCAACCAGATTACATTTACAACTAATTCATAATATTTATTTCCCCAGATCCCCAACTAAATGGCGAAAAGGATAGACCGTAAAAGTCTATCCTTTTTTTATGTAATATTTTTTGTGTCTAAAAAATGCAACAGTACTTAAAACAGCAGCAAACAGTACGATATACCAAACAAAGGTTGGAGTTGCCGGCGCATCCCCACTGGCGTAAGAATGTAAGCCGCTTAAATAAAAGTTAACTCCGAAGTAAGTCATCATAATTGATGCATACGCAAAGATCGCCATCACATTAAACAACCATTTTCCTCGAAGGCCAGGAACCAATCTGGCGTGAATAACGAACGCATAGATCATAATGCTTATGAGTGCCCAGGTTTCTTTAGGGTCCCAGCCCCAATATCTTCCCCAACTCTCGTTAGCCCATTGCCCTCCTAAAAAGTTCCCAATAGTTAGCATTACCAAGCCTACGGTTAGCGCCATTTCGGTAATTACGGTAAGTTCGTTAATATTTATCTCCATTTTTTTAAGATTCCCTTTAGTAGTAAAGATCATGAGCAACAGGGAGGTCATACCCAGGATCATACCCAATGTAAAAGGACCATAACTTGCAACGATAACTGCCACATGGATCATTAACCAATAACTATCTAATACAGGCTGTAAATTAGCAATAGCCGGGTCCAACCAGTTCTCGTGTGCTACCCACAGTATGATCGCCGCTACAAAGGCGGTAGACGCAATAGTGAGATCACTCTTTCTTCCAAATGCAAGGCCAAAGAATACCGTCGCCCAGCCAACGTACACCACAGATTCGTAGGCGTCACTCCAAGGCGCATGTCCGCTAATATACCAACGTGCAATAAGTCCAAGAGTCATAGCAATAAAGAACGCCCATATTATGTATTTGCATATTTTAACCAGTGTATTGATGGTTTTTCCACTTTTAAATATCTGAAAAATGATAAATACGAACATCAAAATTCCAAATACTGCAAAATATTTATAGAGTCGGTTAAAGATATCGACCTTATTGTAAAGTATTTCAGCTTTTACTTTTCCTTCGGAAGGCATTACTTCGCTTCCATATTTTTTCTGAAAGTTGGTAATACTCTCTAAAAACTCGTCTGCTTTCGAGTAATCTCCCGTTTCGCGGGCATTCCGAAGACTGTTAAAATACAACGGAAGAATATTCTTAGCATACAAAGAGTCCATCCCTTGTATTCTTGTTTCTGAAAGTTCGGGGTAAGAAACCCATTTATTACCTTCATCGTTTGGTATAGGGAAAATTTTGAGGATACTTCCGCTTAACGCCTGATTAAGCACATAATAATTCTCATGTGCTTTAATAAAATCCTTTTGAAACTGATTTGGAGTATTGGTAGCGGTCGCTTCCTGTAAATACGGCTCTAACTTGTAGTTTCCTTGAGTATCAAAAAGATCGATAAGTGAAATTCGTTTGGCATCTTCTGCAACACCGGCCACGTGCCTTATGCTATCGTTCCCGCGTTTTAATGCGATAATTGGCACCTCAACCCATAAACGTGGAAACTCGGTCATAGAAATAAACACCTGATTAGCATCTAAACCGCTATAAGTGTCACTTCTGCTTACTTTTCTAAGTAATTCGCTCGCAAAAGTGTTTACCGGTTTCATTCTACCATTGTCTTGAATGATGAGTTTGGCAAACTGTGCAGCATGTTCTTTACTCACAGCACTCTCCACAATAAGAGAATCGATGGTTTGGGGCGAAGCCTTGGTGTGCTCATTAGTTTCGGTGTGCTGTGCAAAACCGGTTAAGGAAATAAACAAAATGATAAGCGTTGTTATCGACTTCTTTTTCTTCTTTATTTTATTGAGCGTTTTTTCTAACTGTCCAAATCTTGATCCTTTGTCGAATAGAATAGCCATAAGACCAAGGTATAACAAGAAATAACCGATATAGGTGATCCATGTACCCCAAAAATCGTGATTTACAGATAAGATCGTACCCTTTTCATCCGGATCAAAACCGGATTGAAAGAAGCGATAGCCATCGCGATCCAGTACGTTATTCATATAGATCTCTTCATCTTTTAATCCCTCAACAGGATCATTTACCGTAACCTTACTTTTAAAAGCAGAATATCCTGTTTCGGTACCGGGATATTTGTCGGCAATAAAGTCGTTGAGTGTTATACTAAAAGGAAGGTCGTATTGTTGCGATCCATACGAAAGATATACTTTTAACCCGGCAACCTCAACAAGCGTAGGATCCGGGAGCGTTCCCTTTCCTCCTAGTAATTCGGCTGTTTTAGTTTCACCTTCAGAACTAACCTCAACGATTAGCGCATCCTGATTTGAGGGTTCTTCTTTTGGCGCTTTAACTATTCCGTATTTACCTTTGGTAACGGGTTCGGGTATCACAAATGCCATTCCGGCCAGCTGATAAAGTGAACGCAACATTAACGGTTGTACGCTATCCATAGCAACAGCTCCTTGCATCTGATCTGCCATACGCATATAACTACCTTCAAAGGGAGAAGAGAGGGTATAGCTCCCGTCTTCTAAATAGGTAATGTTTATAGCACCTTCGGTAGGTTTATTTACAGCGAACAGAACATTGTGAATATTTGAGACTTCCCCTAATTTCACCCAGTGATCGTGACGATTTCCGTCACCGGCTTCTACTATCTTAATATATTCTTCTCCTTCTTCGGAAGGAATTAAGCCTTCGGCGGCACCTTTTATAAAATCCTTATATTTAATAGTAACCGGCTGATTGTTATAATCTGTTTCTATACTGAAATCATTGTTTAGTCTTTCGGAAAACCGAACTTTTTTAGGCGCAATTTTTCTTCTCTGAGCCACGCCATCTATTTCGTAATTTCCATCAATAAAGGCTGTGAGGTAGGTATTTTGTGTAAGAATTGAGTTTTCCGTTTCACCTTCACGAATGTGCATTACCCCTTCATAACCAATGTATCGGGTAACGAAGGCTCCAATAAGAATTAAAATAAACGATAAATGTAAAAGAAGTGTTGTCCATTTTTCTTTCCGAAGCAATCTGAATCTAAAAATATTGCCTATAAAATTAATTACAAAGATCACCATTATGGCTTCAAACCACCAGGCGTCGTAAATAAGTTCTCTCGTATAATCTGAAGGGGCATTCTCATAACCAACATCCAGAAAAGTTCCAATAGCCATTGCGGCAGCAAAAACTAAGAATAAAACAGCGGTGAGTCGGGTGGAGAAAAGAATGGAAGCAATTTTCTTTTGCATTATTGCGAATTTTGGGTGCAAATTTAAGCAATTATAGCCACTTAAGCTACTCAATTTTGAGAACTAAATCCGGAAAAACTGTGATTCTTAACTAATTTTTTAAATTTCTATATTTCTCTGTCTTTTTCTCTTGTTTTTCTGGCTTCAAAGATTTTAAGGTGTATAAAAGTTCCCATGTTGCGTGCACGATTTTTCGCAATTTGAGCTGTATCGCCCGTAAATAACTCATCTATAGTTTCAAACCACAGGTTCAGCCAGACTCCAAAGTGCATTTCGTTAATCGCCCCGTTTACTTTTCTATCTACCTCCACATGTTTTTGCAAAGGATTTCCTTTAAACTTTTTCTCGAAGAATAAATTAGTTTGCCAGAAATCGCTAAGGTGCTCATAGTGATGTTCCCAATTTGTGATTATTCCATTAAAAATGGGACCCAAAAGTGCATCTTTTTGGACCTTCCCGTAAAATGTAGTTACAAGAAGCTTAATATCTTCTCTGTTTTTTATATCCTGTTTGCTCAATTTTAAAATAAATTTATTACAATTAGAAGTGTATTTGCCAGAAGGCTTACCACTAATAACCAAAACGTTAGATTCGATTTTAATTGTGCCAGTAAAGCAGCATTATAGATCATACAGGTTGAAACACAGATAGTAAGCTCAATTCCACTCACTAAGTTTGTGCCTTGTGACAAGATCATCATAGCAGCAATTGAACCTAAACAACTTTGAAATATGATCGTAAGGGGAATATACATATATCGATTGTAATTAAACTCGTCAATCAATGCTTTTATACTAATAGTTTTCATGTTTGATTCTTTAAATTTGTACAAAGTTCTAATACAATAAGCACCTCTCTTATGAGGCAAATCATAAAGTCATGATTCCGGAAGACCTATTAATTAAGTACGCGGCCATGGAGATCACCCTCATGGAAGGAGAACAAGTATTTAGAGAAGGAAGTAAGGCACGATGCTATTTTCAAGTGAAGTCAGGAGTGGTTAAAATGTACAACCTCAATGAAAACGGTAAAGAATTCGTGCAAGGGTTGTTTTATAACGGAGAAAGTTTTGGCGAGCCGCCATTGTTAGGAAATTTTAAGTATCCGGCAACGGCAGAAGCAACTCAGGAAACCGTACTGTTTAAATTATCTAAAAAGGATCTGGACAATTTATTGCAAGCTAATTTTGACGTTCATAAAAAACTCACCGCTACTCTGTCTAAAAGGTTGGCATATAAATCGATGATACTCAAGGAGATTTCCGTATATCCCCCGGAGCACCGAATCCTTACATTGGTCAATTTTTTAAAGAAAAACGATCAGGTTACCGGAAAATATCAGGTGGACCTCACCAGACAACAAATAGCAGATCTCACCGGATTACGTGTAGAAACCGTGATACGTGCCGTAAAACAATTAGAGACGGAAGGAGAAATTGAGATCATTAACCGAAAGATCTTCCGTTAAATTAGGTAAAAAGTTTTTACCTTCGTCTATATGATAAAAGTCGCTTTTCTTGGTTTTGGAAACGTAAATTCTCATTTGTGTAAGGCTTTACATCAAAGTACCGGAGTTTCTGTAGTACAGATATATAATAGATCTAATATTGAATTGAATTCGGAATTTTCCGACATAGATCTTACTGCCAAGCTGGAGGAAATTGGGACAGCCGATGTATATATTATAGGTATTCCCGACGATGCGATCGCTACATTTTCTGAACAGTTACTCTTACACGATCAACTTGTTGTTCATACCTCCGGCGGAGCCAACATACAGGTTTTATCTAATAATAACAGGAAAGGGATCTTTTATCCCTTACAAACATTTTCTAAGAACAGAGAAGTTGATTTTAAAGATATTCCTATTTGTATTGAATCTGAAAATGCTTCAGATCTGGAGCTTTTATCTGTGTTGGGGTCAAAAATTTCAAAAAAGGTAGTAGAGGTTTCTTCTGAAGAACGCGCAAAGCTACATGTAGCGGCTGTTTTTGTAAATAACTTCGTTAATTACCTTTATAGCGCTTCCGAAGAAATACTTAAAAACGAAAACCTGGACTTCGACTTGTTAAAACCGCTAATTGCTGAAACAGCCTTTAAAATTGAAACGCTGTCTCCTTTAGATGTACAAACCGGTCCGGCGAAACGCAACGATAAAACTACGATAGAAAAACACCTACATTTGTTGGAGGACAGTCCGTATAAAAACTTATATCAACAAATTACAAGAGCAATTCAGGAAAAATATAAAAATGGAAAAAAGTTATAAAGAATATCTTACTCACATTACCACCTTCGTTTTTGATGTGGACGGCGTTTTAACCGATGGTACTATTAACGTAACCACCTCCGGCGAAATGCTTAGAACCATGAATATAAAGGATGGTTTTGCACTTAAGACCGCTGTTGATAAGGGTTATAATGTTTGTATCATTTCGGGCGGGAGTAATGAAGGCGTGCGAAAACGTTTAAACGGCTTAGGAATTACAGATATTCATCTGGGAACTCATCACAAAACCGGAACTTTAAACGAGTACATGGCGTCTAAGAGTATTCTGAGTGAAAATGTATTGTATATGGGCGATGATATTCCCGATCTCGTTGTGATGAAGGAAGTGGGACTCCCGTGTTGTCCGCAAGATGCAGTTCCTGAGATAAAGCATATTTCGAAGTATGTTTCGCATAAAAACGGCGGGAAAGGATGTGTTCGTGATGTGATAGAACAGGTGATGAAGGTACAGGGGAAATGGATAAGTAATGGAGATACCAGTGCGAAATACGACTAATAATTTCAAGTGATTTGAACTTCTTAAACCTCATCCGGTATAAAAACTTACTGCTTATTGCGTTAGTCCAAATACTAATTAAATACGGATTGTTAGAATCATGGGGTGTAAACGGTGTGCTAACAGATTTTCAATTCGGTTTGTTGGTTCTAGCCACGCTCGCAATTGCCGCCGCAGGAAATGTCATTAATGATATTTACGATGTTGACATAGACACCGTCAACAAACCTCAACGGGTTATTATTGGAAGAAGAGTTTCCGAAACCAGAGCATACCAACTCTTTGTTGGTTTAAATGTATTGGGCGTAGCGCTGGGCTTTTATTTGTCGAATTCGATTGGGAAACCCGGTTTTGCTGCGGTATTTATAGTAATTTCTGCCTTACTTTTTATGTACGCAAGCTACCTTAAAGGGGTATTATTCGTTGGCAACATCCTCGTATCAGTTCTTGTAGCCTTGAGCGTTCTTATTGTGCCTGTGTTCGATGTTTTGCCGGTCATTAATACGGATGAAACAAATTTAACGTTGTTATCGTTTAAGGTGATCTTACACTATGCGTGTTTTGCTTTTGTCGTCAATTTTATTAGAGAGATCGTTAAGGATATTCAGGATATAAATGGAGATAAGAAGGCGAGTTTAAAAACCCTGCCAATTGTTTTGGGTAGAAAGCGAGCCACTACCATAGTGTTTACATTAGGAGTCATCTTAAGCGCTTTGGTTATTGGTTACATGTATATTTACCTGTACTATTCGCAACAAATATTACTTTACTTTTTATTTTTTATTGTAGCTCCCCTATTCTACTTTTGCGTTAAGGCCTGGAATGCCGAAAGAGCTAAGGAATACACTTTTCTATCCTTTTTTCTGAAAGTTATTATGTTCTTAGGAATCTGTTCGGTTGCTTTTTATCCACTACCACAGGCTTAAGTAAGAATCTATTAAAAATAAGCAGCTACTTAATATGTTAAACGAGAAATTAAAGAACTTCAACATAATACTTGCTTCGGGTTCTCCCAGGCGTCAGAATTTCTTTCGAGAATTGGACATCGACTTTACCATCGATGTTCGTGAGGTGGAAGAGGTTTATCCGGCGCAGCGCTTAAAAGCTTCCGAAATTACCGATTATCTGGCTAAGTTAAAGGCTTCAGCTTTCAATTCACTTTCCGAAGCAGACATTTTAATTACAAGTGACACTATTGTTTGGAAGGACGGAGTTGCTATTGGCAAGCCTGTAGATCGCGAAGATGCCAAGGCGATGCTTAACAATTTAAGTGGCGAGATGCATCAGGTAATAACTTCGGTGTGTTTTACCGGCAAAAATTTTCAGAAACTCATTCATGAGACCACCAATGTTTGGTTTAAAGAGCTTTCCGAAGAAGAAATTAATTATTACCTCACAAATTACCAACCTTATGATAAAGCCGGAAGTTACGGAATTCAGGAATGGATCGGGTATATTGGTATAGACCGTTTGGAGGGTTCGTATTTTAATGTGATGGGACTTCCTACCCGCCTTGTTTATAAAACGTTAATGGAAATTGCGAACCGCTGATTTTATAGTAATTTTGAGTAAAAGTTGATCCATGAAGATTTCCATTACATTTTTCTTATTAGGTAGTATTCTATTTTCTTCAATAATTGGTTGTAATAGCACGAATAAGGATGCTGATGGTGTTATTTCTTCGGAAAGTTCTTCGGAAAACAACGATGTGAAAACCAGAAATTTAACTGAAGAGTTTAAGGGATATTGGTATGAAGGCAAAGCCGAATTAACCAGTTATACGATAGAGCAAGCACGTTATGGGGAACTTAGAGAGGGCACTGCAGTCACTATTTTTGTTACTGAAGATTTTCTACCTGAAGCTCAGGTAAAGGCAGATAATATTTCAGAAGAAAATATACCTGTGTTAAAACTAAACAGTACTAAAAATTTTCTTACCGGAATTTATCCGTACTCCATCATGACCAGCACTTTTAGTCCGTTAGAAACTGAAGATCACGCTATAAAAGTGACGAATTCTGTTCAGGAGTGGTGTGGCCATGTGTTTGCTCAGCTCAATAATAGAAAAAAATATGAAGTTGAATCTCATTCGTATTTTCAAAACGAAGCCGATCAATCGCTGACCTTGCCAAAAACCTGGCTCGAAAACGAATTTTGGAATTTAATTCGTATTAATCCGGAGGAACTCCCAACAGGCGAATTTGAGGTAATTCCGGCATTTGAGTATCTTAGATTGCACCATAAAGAGGTAAAAGCGTATCCTGCTATGTTAAGTTTAAAACAAGGAGATTCTTTGAGTAGTTTTAAGGTAGTATATCCCGAATTACAACGCGATCTTGTTATTTACTTTAGCAGCGATTTCCCTTACGAAATTGAAAAATGGGAAGAGACAGCGAGAAGTGGTTTTGGTGAAGATGCTAAAACGTTAACCACAACTGCCACTAAATTAAAACGCATAAAAACTGCTTATTGGCAACAAAACCAAACTAAACACGAAGTCTTGCGAGATTCTTTGGGATTAAATTAAATATTTATGTTTTTAGAAACTTACGCATGGCAATTAACCCAATCTGTAGTACATATCATTGTTTTCATGTTGCTGCGCTGGATCTTAGTGAGATTAGTAAAGCGTTTTGCCAAGAGATCGGAACGGGTGGAGCATCGCACTGGCCTTATCATTAAGTATATTGATTTTGCGACTATCTTTTTACTAATTCTCGGGTTCATTCTGATCTGGGGTGTAGATTTTAGAAACCTCGGTGTGGTAATGTCTTCGATATTTGCGGTGATCGGGATTGGTTTTTTTGCACAATGGTCTATTCTTAGTAATATCACCAGCGGAATTATTATGTTTTTTACCTTTCCTTATAAGATTGGCGACCTGATAAAGATTCATGATAAAGAATTTCCTTACGAAGGGATCATAGAAGATATTAAAACCTTTCATATTATTATAAAGACGGTAAATAATGAAATTATCACCTATCCCAATACTATGTTACTTCAGAAAGGTGTGACCGTTATTAAACCTGATGAAATTGCCGAATATATCGCTGAGGAGGAAGACATGGATGAAAATGTTAAAGAACAGCCAATAGATTAATCTAATTTTTGAATTTGGGTATATTTGAGACTCATATCCTATACCAATGCAAAAACACCTATCTACCCTACTATTTTTCGTATTTAGCTGCTCAGTTCTCCTCGCCCAACAACCCCAAAAACCAACAGCTTCAGAAATTTATCACAATCTACAAAAGTTAAACTTTTTGGGATCTACGTTGTACGTTGCAGCGCACCCTGATGATGAAAACACCCGACTCATTTCCTATTTGGCGAATGATGTTAAAGCACGTACTGCTTACCTCTCTCTTACACGCGGTGATGGTGGTCAGAATTTAGTCGGACCTGAAATTAGAGAGCTATTAGGTGTTATAAGAACCCAGGAATTGATCGCTGCTCGTGAAACCGACGGGGGAGAACAATTATTTACTCGTGCTAATGATTTTGGTTATTCTAAACATCCTGACGAGACTTTAGCCATTTGGAATAAAAATGAGGTCTTGAGTGATGTTGTAAGAGCGATCAGAAAATTTAAACCTGATGTAATTGTAAACAGGTTTGATCATCGAAGTCCCGGTTCAACTCATGGGCACCATACTTCATCTGCCATGTTGAGTGTTGAGGCTTTTGATCTGGTTGATGATGCTACAAAATATCCTGCAACGGCGAAAGAATATGGAACATGGCAACCCAAACGCTTGTTTTTCAACACTTCGTGGTGGTTCTACGGAAGTCGGGAAAAATTTGAGGCTGCAGACAAATCGAATTTAGTGGAAGTAGAAACCGGAAACTACTACCCTTCGCTCGGGCTGTCTAATGGCGAGATTGCGTCGTTAAGTAGAAGCATGCACAAATCGCAGGGTTTTGGAAGCACGGGTTCCCGAGGCAGCGAATCAGAGTATTTGGAATTATTAAAAGGAAGTCTTCCGAAGAAAAAAGGAGATATATTTGAAGGTGTCAATACCACCTGGTCCAGATTGGAAGGAGGTGCCGCGATAGGTAATATTTTAGAACAAGTAGAAAAAGATTTCAACTTTAAAGATCCTTCGGCTAGTGTGCCTAAACTCGCTCAGGCATACCAAATGTTGTCTAAACTACCGGAAGGGCATTGGAAAAAAATAAAACTTAAAGAGCTGGAGCAGTTAATTATTGATTGCAGCGGACTCTTTCTTGAAGCGGTGGCAAATGTACAAAGTACAACGCCTAAAGGAGATGTAAAAGTCACGGTAGAAGTGATAAACCGATCAAACGCTTCGGTTGCGTTAAATTCAATTGCCTCTTCTGTAATATCGTTCCCATCTTATTTTGCAGCTAAACCGTTACAACCTAATGTAAAACATTCCGAAGAAAGTGTAGAAAATTCTTTTTCTGCTACTAATTATAGTTCGCCCTATTGGTTAAAAGAAAAAGGCACGCTGGGTATGTATAAAGTGTCGAACAAGGATCTAATTGGTTTGCCTGAGCAGACAGATCAATTTCCGGTTACTTTTCATCTAACCGTTGAAGGGATACAATTTCCGGTTACCAGAAATATTGTGTATAAATTTAATGATCCGGTTCATGGAGAGGTCTATCAGCCTTTTGAGGTACTCCCCGATGTAACTGCGACCATTGCCGAAAAGGTTATCATTTTTTCTTCGGAAACGGCTCAAAATATTCCTGTGAAAGTACGTGCCGGGAGGGATAATGTAAATGGTACGGTTACCTTACAACACCCGGAAGGTTGGATTGTGAGTCCGACACAACACACTTTCAACATAACGCGTGCAGGTGATGAGGAGACTGTAGTGTTTAGAGTACAGCCCCCTAGCGAACAAAGTGAAGGATATTTAAGGCCTTTGCTGCATATTGGAGACGTTTTTTACGATAAGGAACTGGTAACGATAGACTATGAGCATATTCCATTTCAGAGTGTTTTATTGCCTTCGGAGGCTAAGGTTGTACGAATAAATATTGAGAAGAAAGGTACTGAAATTGGTTATATAAACGGTGCCGGAGATGCCATTCCGGAGAGTTTGAAGCAAATTGGTTATCGTGTTACTACAATAATTCCTTCGGAAATTACTTCGGAAAGCCTACAGCAGTTTGATGCCATCGTTGTTGGAATAAGGGCGTATAACACCATCCCCGAATTAGAGTTTAAACAATCGGTTTTAAATGATTATGTAAAGGATGGCGGCACGTTGTTGCTTCAGTATAATACGAGTCATAGGCTGGTAACTGAAGACATTGCTCCTTTTCCTTTAAAGCTATCAAGAGATCGTGTAACCGATGAATTTTCCGAAGTAAAACTATTAGAGCCAAAACATCCTGTATTAAATCAACCCAATAAAATAACACAAAATGATTTTGACGGGTGGGTTCAGGAGCGCGGATTATACTTCCCCGGGGAGTGGTCAAGTGATTTTACACCCATTTTGGGAATGAACGATAAGGGTGCAGAACTTACAAAAGGCTCGTTATTAGTTGCGAAGCATGGGAAAGGATATTATATTTATACGGGGCTTAGTTTTTTCAGGGAATTACCTGCAGGAGTTCCCGGTGCCTATAGATTGTTTGCCAATTTATTATCGGTAGGGAAATAGAGATTAATTTAAATAGTCGCAAAAGCGAACAAAGAATGGAAAACGATTCGGTTGTAGAACAAGTTAGGGATAAATTTGTCTGGAAAGGCAAATACACATTGGTTTTAGTGGTGAATTCGATTTATATAGTTCTGTTCTATTTTTTAATGCAAACCTACGCTTAATATGGGGCAAATAGACTGGATCATTTTAATAGGTGCTTTACTTTTTATTGTACTCTACGGAACGTATAAATCTCGAGGAAGCAAGAATGTAACCGATTATTTGAAATCGGGTAACGATTCCAGGTGGTGGACGATTGGATTGAGTGTGATGGCGACACAAGCGAGCGCTATTACCTTTTTATCTACTCCGGGACAGGCTTTTCACGACGGAATGGGATTTGTGCAGTTCTACTTCGGACTGCCTATTGCGATGGTAGTGATCTGTTTAGTCTTTATTCCTATTTATCATAAACTGAAGGTTTTTACTGCTTACGAGTATTTAGAAACTAGATTTGACCTAAAGACCAGGACGCTTACTGCGATATTGTTTTTAATTCAGCGGGGGTTAGCGGCGGGGATTACAATTTTTGCACCATCCATAATACTTTCGGCGGTTTTGGGTTGGAATTTGATTCATTTAAATATAATTATTGGGATCCTTGTAATTATTTACACCGTTAGTGGTGGTACTAAGGCGGTGAGTGTCACACAGAAGCAGCAGATGGGGATTATTTTTGCCGGGATGCTCTTTGCTTTTTTGATGATTTTAAATTATCTCCCCTTAGATATTACTTTTACGAAAGCCCTGGAAATTGCCGGCGCAAATGGGAAGATGGAGGTGTTAGATTTCTCTTTCGATTTTGAGAATCGCTACACCTTTTGGAGTGGTATTATTGGCGGTGGGTTTTTGGCCCTCTCCTATTTTGGTACAGATCAGAGTCAGGTGCAACGTTACCTATCCGGCAGATCTGTGAAGGAGAGTCAGAGAGGGTTAATATTCAACGGACTTTTAAAGGTTCCGATGCAGTTTTTCATACTTCTTGTGGGGGTCATGGTATTTGTTTTTTATCAGTTTAACAGTTCGCCGTTACATTTCAATCCTTCTGCTGTTAAAGATGTTATGGCTTCGGAATACGCTTCAGATTATAAGGCTTTAGAAACTGAAAAAAGGGCATTAGAGAAGGAAATTGAAACCAAGCAAATTACTTATGCTACGGCTGAAGCCTCTACGGAAAAGGAGGCGTTATTAGCCGAAATAGTGGCTTTAAATACTTCCGAAGAAAATCTAAGAGAACGTTCGAAGACGTTGATCAAGCAGGCTAATCCGGAGGCTGAAACGAATGATAAGGATTATGTTTTTATACATTTTATATTGAACAATTTGCCGAGAGGGTTAATTGGGTTGTTATTGGCTGTGATTTTGAGTGCGGCTATGTCTTCTACTGCTTCGGAGTTGAATGCTTTGGGATCAACTACGGCTATGGATCTATACAGTAGGAACGTAAAAGTTAAATCGGACAAGCATTATCTAAACGCTTCCAAGTGGTTTACACTGTTATGGGGCTTGATTGCGATTGGAGTTGCTTGTGTTGCTAATTTGTTCGATAATTTGATACAGTTAGTAAATATTATTGGTTCTATATTCTATGGGAATGTTTTGGGGATCTTTTTGCTTGCCTTTTTTATTAAGTATGTGAAGAGTAAGGCGGTATTTATTGCTGCGTTGATAACACAGATAATTGTAATTTACATTTGGTGGATCGATTTGATGCCTTATTTGTGGTTAAATGTTGCCGGATGCCTTTTAGTGATGGGGATCGCTGCGGTGCTTCAGGTGGTTTTCAATGCTGGTGAACGGAATGAATAGGGAGCATTAGTAGCGTTTTCTAACGATTAGAATTTCGTCTGTAGAAAAGGACATCCATCCGAAATCGTACACCCAGTGATAGGTTTTCCCTTTTGAATTTGTGTAAAGGTGAGTAAGGTAGTTAAATCGGAATTTCTTTTTTTCGAGTATTACTCTTGGTATTTTCTTTTGGGACAGGTTTTTCCCCATGATCTCTAACAGTATCGATCTGTTTCTATGTAGGATAAGGTCAATTTCTTTTGCGGCTATATTTGTGACTCTTCTGAGGTTAACGTGATAGTAGTTTTTACATCGTACCGAGCAGAAGATCTTATCTTTTCTCCCGTAGAGTTTTTTACTACATATTTTGCATTTTTTTGGACTATGAGGTACAGTATTCATCTGACATTGGGTATGATTCGTTTCTAACGGTTAATATACCTATAATTTTGATATTTAACCCCTTAGGATCTGTAATTTGTTGTATTTTACATATTCATGGTAGTATGATTCTTAATTTCATTTATTATGCAAACACTTACGCTTTATAAAAAGATCCAGTTTGGAATGGGTTGTATAAGTATTGACCACCACTCTAGTCAGAAGGCCTATAATCTACTTTCAAAAATTAAATGTGTCAACTGGTGCCAAACAGATACTAGATTCTTTGTTTATTATATTGACATGAGCGTTTTTCAGCTTATTGATACTTTGCAAGAGTTCGGTTTCAATTCTGAATCAGACGAATTCGATATTGATTCATTAAAGTTAAATTCCAGGAATAGTATTAAAAATCGCAGAAATCTTTCCGAAGTACAAAAAAATACTATTAGAAACTACGTTAAATATTTGCGGGGGCAGCGACTGGCAAAAAGTACCGTAAGGTCTTATTTCACTTTTATAGCCGATTTTATACAATTTATCTGTGAAAAACCTATTGTTGATATTGACAACAAGGATATTAGACTATTTATTGAGCATCAAGTTAAAAAGCGTTGTTATTCGATTAGTTCTCATCGGCAATTAATAAGTGCATTGAAGCATTTCGGTGAGTTTTACTCGGAAAGTAATATTAAAGTAGAAGAATTGCAACGGCCCTACAAATCGAAATATTTACCAACAGTATTGAGCAAGCAGGAAGTGATTGATCTACTAAGAGCTACCCGAAATATAAAACACCGAGTAATTTTAGCATTATTATATTCTTCCGGTCTTAGAATAGGTGAACTTATTACGCTACGTTTACACGATATTGATATTGATAGAAGACAGATATTTGTAAGGAATGGTAAGGGAAGAAAGGATCGATTCGTTATCTTGGCCGAAAGTTTTATTCCATTATTTCATAATTATTACACAAGCTATAGGCCAAAATTTTTTGTTATTGAGGGGTCTAATGGCGGTATGTATAGTGATGGTAGCGTACGTAATTTTTTAAAACGCTCGTGTGAAGCGGCCAGAATAACTAAGCGAGTCACGCCACATACATTAAGACATAGTTATGCCACTCATTTAATAGAAAATGGTGTTGGGTTAAGACATGTTCAAGCGCTTCTGGGTCATGCCAAGCCTGAGACCACTATGATTTATACGCATGTTGCTAAAAAAGATCTTTTGAAAATTAGTAGTCCGTTAGACAGTACATTTCAGGAACTATCGCAATCGGATAAAATTCATACTCAGTTATTTTTATCGGAGAACATTAGCGGATAAAAATGTATTTTTGTTTTGATATAACCAGTTGCCACACATTAAAAAAAACATACGCCTATGAGTTATTTTAGCGACGAAGACTATAGCGAAGACGAAAGACGAAATAATGCCTATCAAGCTGTTAATGCTGTTAGAGAAGCTGTCAGTCTTGCTAAAAGAGCACATCAGCCAATTACTTATGAACAAACATTGGATTTAATTAATGACCTAAATCCTGAACTGTACGAAGAGGTTACAACACTTCTCGCTCGGAAAAATGAAAGTGATTGGGTAAAGTACTTTAAAGAAAAGGCTCTTGCCAAATCAACCGAAGAGAAAGAAGTGAGTCCAGTTGAATTAATTGAGGAGGAACTTGCTGAATTGGAGGAAATCGTTGAAATAGATAAATCAAAACGATTTTTGAACAAACGGATTTTTGACTATAAAAACGCTCTTGAATATTTTCAACCGAGAAAAGTTTCAGAACATAAAATATTAAATGCCGATTTCTATTTGGCTGAAAGACCTTCTTTTAAGATTTCGGAAACCTTATATGAAAGCGAGGAATTTAAAGATTATAAACTTTCAAATAATAAAGTTTTAAGATTAAGACTACTTCATCCCGACAAACCAGAGCATATAATCGGAGCTGACTTAATTTATGAGCAATTTAATCTAAAGACAAACCAAGCAAGATTTTTAGTGCTTCAGTACAAAACTTGGAATACTAAAAGTCTTAATTTATCAAGTGGTAATATCGGAGCCCAATTTGAAAAACTTGATAAGAATTTATGCAAATCAGGTTATTGTTCTAATTATGAAGGTAAAAAAGCAACTGGTGGATACCGATTTCCATTTTGCTCTGCATTTTTAAGACCAACATCATATATTGCATCAGCAGACAGTAAATTAGTTAGTACCGGAATCCACGTTCCAATATGCGAAGTACTGAAAATTAAGGAAACAGAAAAATCCTTAACTTCAAAAAACGTAAAAGGAAAAGCTGTTAGTTATAAAATATTTGATGAGTTGTATGTAGAAAATATGTTAGGTTCAAGATGGCTGACTTTTGACGAATTAAAGGAATTTTACGAATCAAAAGATTTATTAAGCTATCAAGACAGAATTAGAGTTCACGCTCAAGAAGTAACACCTGATTAAAAAAACGTGTGGCAACACCGTGTATAATTCATTGCTAGTACTCGCCTACTTACGAAAATCCTCGCGGATTTTCTATTCGGTTTGTATTTGCTAATTTAGTTGCTGAAACACGCAACGAAATCATACACAAACACGTTATCTGCGATAACCTCAACCTCAACCAGACACGAAGTGCCTGTGAATGAGGATTCGCATACGTGAAACGAAACACCGTAAAACGGAATTTCATCTGTTCCACTAATCGCAGATAACGAAGGGGAATATCAAAAAAAGAACCCTGCAATGCTTCGCATTGGCTTAAATTTTTAATATTATGGATAAATTTAAAATTCTTGAGAACGAACTGCAAAATGTAATCGATATGTATGCTAGTTATTTCATAAACGAGGGCGATAGCTTTAAAGGCATTTTAGAAAATATTAAACTATACGAAGAGAATAAAAAAAATATCCTCAAGGAATTGAACAAGCCACTAGATCAATTTTTATTAAACCATGAACAAAACATGACTATATCTGAAAAAGATAAATTTAATGCAATCGCAAAAAGGTATGAAAGAAAACTTATTTATAATCAGAAATAAGGCTAACTCTCATATTTAAACCATACTTGTTAAGTTCATCATTTAGTTTATCCGCTTTTATTAGGATGTTTTTTACTGTAGATATTTCTTGATCAGAAACTCGTTGTGTTAAACTTTCTTTCTCTTCCATCTCAATCTTAATTTATAGACAAAGGTAGATTACCGTTATCGTTTGTTACTATTCGTTTTCTACTTACTCAATGAAAAAATAGCTAGAAATAAGCACCTTTGCGCTCGCTATTTTTATGGTTTACTTTCTTAATTCTTGTCACTTCTCCTGTGTATTAGTTTCTAACACTTACCGAAAATTCAGTACATTTACCGCAGATAACAATGAATATAAATCATTACTGCGTAATGGGTTCTTTTTTTGTTCGTTCCTCTTTCGACTACTCTCGCATTTCAAATAAATTTGATGCGACCGTCGACCGTAACGAATTCATATTCCCCTTCGTTGGGCACAATATCCGAACAGAACGCAAATGAAAGAAAATAAAGATAGAGTGATAATCGCAAGTGACGTAAATGAACGTGACGGAATCGGAGTTGAAATCTATCGAAACAACGAGTTGATTGCGGAAATTTTCAGAGACGACACAGAAAAAACCAGAACAATACGAATTTTTAAAGAAAATATTTCACTTGAATTAATGGAGGAATGTATTCAAACCTTCAAAAAGGAAATTCCTTGGGAATTTATAGAATATGACGAAACTGACTAAAATATTACTGACAATTCCATCAATTATCGGAATTGCTTATATGTTGACTTTTATGAGTGTTGATTTTTTCAAATGGATTACGAATAATGTTGTAGAATTTGAATATCAAGCACCAATTGTAAACGGACTGATTTTAATACAAATCGGATATCTGATTTACCGACTTTGGAATTATAAAAATGTGGAGAAAAAAACAAAAACTGAATGGACTTGGCTTTTAGTAATATTCAATTTCATTTCAAGTTTATTCTTCATTTGGAAAAAAGATGCTGAATTAAATAAAATGAATAAAAATACTGTGCCCAACAATGTATAACCGCAATTACGGCGGATTCGACTACGTCCGAATCCACTCGGAATTGCTAACGCCAGTTCTTAACCGAAAATCATTAACTTTAAACCCGTAACTGACGGTTATACGAGACCGTTAGCAAACATTAAATTGAAATCATGAAAAAATTACTCCGTTTTATTAAAGCCAAAATCGTCTTAATTGTTATCTTCTTAAGTTTCAATATGTTTGGGCAGTGTCCGCCAGATGGCTTTTTATACTTGATAACTCAAGAAGATGTTGACAATTTTATAATTGATTACCCAAGTTGTACAGAACTACAGTCTTTGTTAATCGGCGATCTCATACCAAGTACAATTTCAAATTTGGACGGTTTAATCAATTTGGAAAGAGTCGATTGGCTTCAATTGACCAATGTACCTATCACTAATCTACAAGGTTTAAATAATATACAATCAATAGGAAGATTCGTAGTATATTATGTTCCTGACCTTCTAAGTTTTGAAGGGTTAGATAGTCTAGAGACTGTCGATGGACAAGAATTCAGAATTGAACTATGTAATTCCATAACAAGCTTCGCTGGTTTAGAAAACCTAAACTCTTTCGATGGTGATTACTTTACAATTGATGAAAACAACAACCTTAACGATTCTAATGGTTTGAACTGTTATTTTTTCAGTGAAGATTTTAGAAACAGCGTTATTAATTATACCGTACAATCCAGTTTAAATCAATCGATCTTTGATAACTGTGGAATATCATTATCATTAGGAGAATTCAACCAAAATAACATTTACCTTTATCCTAATCCGACGAAGAACCATTTAAATATTAATAATTCAGAACATATAAAGGAAATTCGAATTTATGACTTGACTGGAAGGTTAGTAAAATCCAAAATTTCAAATTTTAAAATAGTTGATTTATCTAGTATTTCATCAGGAGAATATATTCTACAAATTGATTTAGATTCGAACATAGTTCTAAATAAAAAACTAATTATCGAATAAATAATTAAACGTAACGTTTGCTAACAACGTATAACGCTAATGGCTTTGTTGGTTAACTGATTTAATAATCTTACAAATATTTAACTATCTTTAAATCCGACAAAAACGTAAAAACGGCTCTGCCGTCGCTTCTGAGTCGCACGCAGCTACGCTGCTGCCAACATTTGCTCCGCAAATTTTGTCCACGCCAACTCAAAGCCGCCAGACGCCACTAGCGTTATACAAACTCGTTATACTTTATGCTTCTTGATCATTACAAACCTGAAATTTAGAGGTCTTTTATTTTCTAATAAATTGAACTTTTAGCTTTAAATCATTCGCTCCCACTCTTGCTCCGAAAACTGAGTTTTGAATATTGTTTCGCTAGTTTGTTGAACGGTTCACTCATACGCGGATTATGACGCTGAATAAAACTCTGAAAAATAAACTGAAAATTCACTCATATTCCGAAGTCACTCTTGCTCCGAGCAAAACGTACATTGAAATTCGTTCAATAATCAAATTTGACCACTCTGTCCCGTAGGACGCAATCGAAGACGCTGACGCAAATAATAAAATAGAGAGAGCACAAAAGTATAACAACGTATAACGCTCATTGCATTTGTTGGCTAAAAGAGTTTCGTTTCCTACTTTTTACTATCTTTAATCCCAACCCAAAATAAAAGAACAAAAACGCAACGAAGCGTTATACAAACTCGTTGGCTGTAATATAAAATAAATCCGTTAATAGATTAAATTTACTACATTTAGAATAAATTTTAAATCAAAATGACCAACAATTTACCAGAAGATGATAATATCACTAAAATAAAAAAATGGTTTAAAAGAAATTTAACTTGGGTTTATTTTACAGTAGCCATTATTTTTATTCTATTTCCAAACACAAGTTATTCGCCTTTTAATGAATATTGGAATAATCTATTACAAAAAATTGGATTTGTCGGATTAACTTCAGGAGTATTTGCAAGTGTACTTAAATCAATCCAATTTACTGGATTATTTCAAGAAGAACTTACTAAAATTATTTCAGGAAATGAATTTTTAAACAACAGAAAAGATTTACCTGATCTATGGAAAAAAATTTCTAAATCTATTTATGCCGAAAAATTTCCAGAAATTAGTGACCTGCTTCAAGATAGAATATTGGAAACTTACTTCCCAATGGATACACATCATTACAACGAAGATTTGATAGTATCAATAGTGATTCACGAAATTGATAAAGACTTCATTATTAATTACACGCAAACCATAGAATATAACGCTATATTAGATTCAGAAAAGAATCAATCTAATATTGTTTATACAGATACAATAACAGATGACAAAGGCGTAGAAGAAAAAAATGAACTATTATCATTTAAAATTGATGGCACAGAAGTTGATTTAGATAAATGCAGAGAAGTAAAAAGAGAAGATGGTAAAATTAAATACATACATAAAGTGCCAATTACTGGTAAAAAGAAATTTAAAATCTTTTTAAAAGTTAAAAACACCTACTCTTTAAAAGGCGAGAATGTAAAATTATTAAGATTTAACACAATAACAAAAAATGTAGATTTAACAGTTTCTCACAATAAAGACATAGATGTTTCGTTTTTTAATGTAGGTTTGGTAAATGATTTTGAACCAATCCATACAGATATTGAAAACACATTAAGTAGAAGACATAGAGACGACTTAATATTACCTAGACAAGGTTTTGGATTAAGCTTTAACAAAAAATAAATACTAAATAAATAATATTAATATATATTTGTATAACAAAATCACTTAACTAATAAATAAAAACAAAGAATTATGAAAGCAAACAAAAAAATTATTAATGGTAGTGACGGACTTGTAGGATAAAATTTAAACAATTAAATATATTGAAAAGCTGAATAATTAATTTTATTCGGCTTTTTTGTTTTAAAAATACTACAGCCAACAACGTATAAAATTAATTGCTTGGTTCTTGCCTACTTACGAAAATCCTCGCTGATTTTCTATCTGTGATTTATTTACTAAATTAGGTGCTTAACCACGCAACTAATCTTATACAAATCCGTTGTGCGTCATATTACAAACGACTGTAACAAAGACAAACGGGAAAGCTGAAAACCGATTAGAGTAAGCACTTAAACTAAAACTGACCAAATATGAAATCAACTTCAAAATTTCTAATTACTTTGATTTGCTTTACAGTATGTTCAACTATTTCAGTATTCGGACAAACAACTGACGAACAAAAACTTTTGTATAAAACAGGAAATCCAGCAGATTGGCCAAAAGACCAAGATGCGGTTGTATCTGCACCAAATAATCATAAAATATTATTAGAAAATGATGAAGTAAGAGTTTTAGAGGTAACTCTCTTACCGAACGAAATTGAGCCTGTTCACCATCATCAATGGAAAAGTGTCTTATATATTTTGGAAGCTGGGGATTTTATTGACCGAGACGCAGAAGGAAATGTCATTATGGATTCTCGGGAGTTACCTGAACCTCTTGTTTTTCCTTTGACAATGTATAAAGACCCTGAAGCACCTCATACCGTAGAGAACTTAAGCGATACGAAAACTATCCGGCTGATAAGAGTAGAAATCAAACAATGAAATACGAACGCACAACAACGTATAACACTAATGCGAGGAGTTGGTTAAAAGAATTCTGTTTCCTACTTTTTACTATCTTTAGTCCAAACCCAAAATATAAGAACAAAAAACGCACTAGCGTTATACAAACTCGTTGTGGCACATTTGACAAAAATCGTGATAACATTCAAATTGTCAATTAATTGTGAATAACGTAAACCGAAAAACTGCCGAATTATAAAAACTACTCTGTATTTTTAACGTATGACAAATAAAATTTGGTATGAAATGACCAATATAAAATATGGAGAAGTTTATTTAACAAAATATCTTGGACTTCAACGAACTTTTAAAAAAGGTTTCCAAATTATGACTTTGGTCGTTTCTTTGAGCGGAATAATCGGTTGGAAATATTTTGAGGATTATGTATGGATTGCATTTATATTGATAGCAATCGTTCAATTACTTCTACTAATTGAAAATCAAATAATTCGCTCGGATAAAGAAATAGAAGAAATATCGAATTTAAGAATGATGTACACAAGATATTTCCACAAACTGGAAAAACTCTGGACTGAATACCAATATGACCAAATTAAAGACAAAAAAGCAATAAAAAAGTATTTTGAGTTGCGAGAATCCGATTGGGAAAAAATTGAGGAATTGGATTGTAAGTTAAATATTAAAAAATACGAACGATTAAGAAAAACGACTGAAATAGAAACGAATCATTATTTAAATAAATATCATATCGATGGCTAAACAAAATAAACCAAGCAGACCAAGTGCACCACAAGGAACACCAAGAAATAATCCAGGTAGCGGACTACCAAAACCTAAAGGACAAGTTCCTACAATGAGAAATCCGCCACCACCACCACCGAAAAAAATATAAAAACGTGCCACAACACCGTGTATAATTCATTGCTAGTCCTAGCCTACTTGGAAATTCCTTCGGAATTTCCTCTGGTTCGTTTTTGTTTACTAAATTAGTTGCTGAAACACGCAACGAAATCATACACAAACACGTTACCTGCAAGCTGAAAACAACGAACAATGGAGAATAAAATGGAACATATAAATCCAGATGGACTAATAAAAAATTCTGCGTTTTCTCAAATCATAACGACTGAAGGAAACGGAAAGACAATTTATATCGGTGGACAAAATGCAGTAAATGGAAACGGAGAAATTGTAGGAAAAAATGATATTTTACAGCAAACCGAGCAAGTAATGAAAAACCTTGAAATTGCTCTTAAATCTTGTGGAGTAAATTTTGAAAGTTTAGTGAAATTAAGCATTCATATTGTCCAAGGGCAGAATGCTTATGGTGCATTTCAAGTTTCACAGAAATTTTTAGGACAAAACCCAAACCCACCGATTATTACAGTTTTGTACGTTACAGGACTAATAAATCCAGAATTTTTAATTGAAATTGACGCGATAGCATTTAAACCTGAAAAATAAGAAAATGGAAAATCAAGTCGGAAAAACCAAAGACGTAGGATTTCAATTCGGAATAAGGAAAACCTTTCCTGTTTCGACTGAAAAGGTTTGGGACTTTTTATTTTCAAAAAATGGACTAAAAATTTGGTTGGGTAAATTGAAAAATGAACTTGAAATTAAAAAAGAATACGAAACTGAAAATGGCATAACAGGACTTGTCCGTGTTTTTAAAGCAAATTCCCATATTCGACTGAATTGGAAACCGAAAAATTGGGAAAATATGTCAACAATTCAAATTAGAGTCATTGGAAATCAAGAAAAGACAACAGTTGCAATTCACCAAGAGAAATTATTGAACGCTGAACAGAGAGCAGAAATGAAAGAACATTGGAACGAAATAATGAACAAAATAGGAACTGAAATAAAAAAAGCCAGCAGGTAACAATGTATATAAAAAATAGGCGATTTAGTGCTGAATTCGAGGAGTTTAGCTCGTATCAAAGTTTGTGCTTAGCCGAAAGTTTAGTGCTTCGTATCCGCCTACTTTTCATATACTAACCGTTGTGCAACATTTAGAAAAAAACGAATTTGGTAGGAATATTTTGTCATAAAAATGAGGAAACAGATAGTACAAGTGTACTTCGTTTTTATCAAGACAAGACAGTTATTAGTATTTCCTTAAGTAATTATCCTTCTAATGACATTTATGAATGGTTTAAAATCGAAAAAAAACATCGATTCTGGGGAATAGGTAATTGCCAATTAGCTGAAAATAAAATTAGCTTTATCGCAACATCATCAACTGGAAATATAATTTACAATGGCTACTTTTTAAATGATGATGAAATTGACTTTACAATCGAAAGTCAAATTAATGGACATAAAAGTCAAAAAATCTACCATAGATTAAATACTACACCTAAATCTCAATCAAAAAAAGCTGAAATTATCGATATTGATAATGAGTTCTATCCAATCGTTTTAATACCAGACTCAATAAAAAACGCTATTGAAAATAGAATTTCTAATCACGAAATATATCAATACCTAAATATAACTTTACCAAAATTATCATTAGAAAAAATCCCTTTTGAACCTACAAATTATAAATACATAGATGTTGAAAAATCAAAATATGAGGGAGATGGTTGTAAAGCAATAGCAACTATTCCAATGGTTGTGTTTTTTGGAATAATGACATTTTATTGTTTAAGTGTTCAAAGTTATTGGCTTGCCCTTATGTTTCTGTTTTTTACAATTTTTATGTCAACCGACTTGGGAAAAATGAAGTCAGTTAAGACTTCTAAAAAAGTTATGCTATCTGACAATGAGCACAAGAATTTAAAAAACAAGCATACAGAATCTGTGAAGCGTATTAAAAATGCAAACAAATTAAAAGAAGAGAACTATTTCAAGGAAATTAATTCAATAGAAGAATCAATTAAAGACAAGAAAATTGAAATTGAAAGAGAAATCTATTATGAAAAATTAAAACCTATTGCATCAATCTCGTCAGAAAGAGAAAACTATAAACGTGGACTTTCGGAATTGAACTTTTTAGAACATCTTATTAACCAATTTGGTTCGCAAATATTAGTTGATACAATTTTAGATTTTCCAGATATTTATTATCAACCTGATTTTACGTTTATATGCGAAAAAACGGGAGTACACATAGATATTGAGGTAGATGAGCAATATAGCTTAAAAGACAAAAAACCTATTCATTATATTGGCTCAAAAGATGACGAGAGGAATCTTGAATTTATATCGTTAAATTGGTGTGTTGTGAGGTTTAGTGAAAATCAAGTTAATCAAGAACCAGAAAAGTGTATTAAACTGATAAAAAATCTAATCGAAGCATTGAGAAACAAAACTGAAATAAGAGAATTTGAATTAAGTAAAGACAAAAAATGGACTTTGGAAGAAGCATTGGTAAGTGCAAAAAACAATAGTCGAATAAATTAAAAAACGTTGCACAACAATGGCTATAAGTAATTGCTGGTTATCGCCTACTTCTGAAAATCCTCGCGGATTTTCAGTTTGGTGTGTACTTGCAAAGTTAAGTGCTAACCCACGCAACTACTCATAGCCGAGACCGTTACCACAAATTTTATAAAAACATTTGGAGACTAGATTTGACAAATATTTGAGTGAAGGAGAAAAGGTACTTTGGAGTGGAAAACCCGAACAACACTCAACCAATTTTGGATATATTTTCTTTCATGCTTTATTAAGTATTTTCTTTTTAATTTTATCATCAATTTGGACTTTTATCGCAATTGTCAGTAATGCCCCATCGCTTTTTAAAATTATAGGAATCACTTTTATCATATTCGGAATTATATTTACTCCAATTCATATTATTTTACATAAGATTCGGAGGTCCAAAATTTATTATGCAATTTCCAATAAAAGGATTTATATAGAATACTGGTTCTTAAGACGCACAATTAAAAGTTATAAAATTTCCTCACTTCCAATTCCTTCACTTAGAAAAAACTCAAACGGATTAACAACAGTTTTAATAAACTATGAGAAACCATTTTCTTTTTGGTTATTAAACTTCGCACCTGAATATAGTTGGAGGGATCAATTTAGAAGGTTAGAATATATAAAAAAAGGACAATATGTCCTAAATTTGATTATGAAACAGAGAACAAACTTGTGGTAACAACGTATATAAATAATACCGGACTCAGGGCTTAATCGTTCGGAAATTCCTACTTTTAAAAAACAAAGACAATTCGAATAGACAGGTACTAAAACCGGCACTATTCATATACAAACTCGTTGTAAAACATTTAAGACAAACATTCTGCTGATTTAAAATGTCAAGAAAAAATTGGAATAGTGAAAAGATTTTTAACCGATTAGTGAATAACAAATCGCAGAAAACCTATTGGAATAACATTTCGGAATTGAGAAAAAGAGCAACAAAAGATATTTATGACCAAGCTTTTGAACTTGCAAAATCTGATATTGATAAAAACAAAATAATCGGAATAGACGTTTTAGCTCAATTAGGTTTTGACCCAAGAATCGGACAACCGAAAACTTTAAAACTGTATTTTGAGTTATTAGAAAATAAACAAAATGATGATGTTCTTTTTTCTCTGCTTTTTGGAATAAGTCATAACAATGAAAATCTGACAGAAAAGCAAGTTTTAAAACTGACTGAATTTAAAAATTCTAAAAATAAAGATATTCGCTACAGTTTAGTTTCTGCCCTATCGACAGTTGAAAACCCAAAAGCTATCGAAACTTTAATTGAACTTTCGGAAGATAAATATTCATCAATACGGAATTGGGCAACATTCGGAATTGGAACTTTAAGCGAAAAAAATAATGACCGAATTTTAAAAGCATTGTGGAAAAGAACAAAAGACAAACATCAAGAAACGAAACTTGAGGCTATTGTTGGATTAGCTAACCGAAATGAAATTGGAGTTAAAGCACTAATAATAGAAGAACTGAAAAATGGCGAATTTGGAACCTTGTTATTTGACGCTATCGAAACGCTTAAAGACAAAGATTTTATTTCATATTTAGAAAGTAATTTAAAATCTGCTAAAAAAGATAGCGGAATAAAAGAAGAATGGATTAGCGATTTAAAGCAATGTCTAAACAAACTGAAAAAATAAAAAACGTTTTACAACACCGTGTATAATTCATTGCTAGTTATAGCCTACTTACGAAAGTCCTCGCGGACTTTCTATCTGTGATTTATTTGCTAAATTTAGTGCTTAAACACGCAACGAAATCATACACAAACACGTTGCCCACAATATGAAAAAAACTTTGCGACAGACTTTAACACTTGGTTTTTTATTAATCGGAATTGCTGTTTACGGACAAGAATTTAATTTTGATATTCACAATACAACACTAGATGAATATCTTGAAATGGAGCGGAATTTAGGAAGTGAACAAATTCCTAATATCCGAAACCACATTTCTGCTGAAAATGCGCAACCGATAAAATTTAAGCGTGAACAAAAGATTATTTCCGATTTAGTTGGGCATTATTATTTCAAGAAAAAAGACAGTACAATGTCTCATATACTTTATGAATGGGATGAAAGTCTATTGACTTTGAAAACAAATACGAATGACAAAAAATCAAAGAAATATCAAAAGGCTCTTATTCGTAAATTCAATGAATTAGAAAAGATGATTACGAATATTTATGGAGAACCTGTTTCAGAAGGCGATTTATCTGATTTAAGAATAGCCAACGATGATATTAAAGGCGGTTTGAAAAAAAATGTAAAATGGTTTCCAAACGACAGTACTGAAATCGAAATGTACGCTAATGTTTCAAATTATTATGAAAAGCGTGGTATGGTTACAACTTCACCAACTCATAGAATTCGACTTTACATAAGAAACACAAAAAAAGTAGAACAAATTACGCCTGAACTAACTGAAAAGCGAATTGATAGCTTAAAAGGAAGTACAAAACAATTTATTGCATCGTTAGAAAATGGGAATATAGCAAAATCAAAAAGTTACTTGTCAGAAATGATAATTGACCAAGTGACGGACGAACAACTCAAAGCACTAATATCTGGAATTGATTTTGACAGAGAACTTGAATTGGTATACAGCGGAATTCAAATGGCTATGAACGGTAAAGCATTCGCAATGCTTCAATATAAATACAATGACGACCAAAACAGTCCACCAAAAGAAATGATTAAGGTAATTTTCGATGATAAAAACAAGATTGTAGGAATACAACCAATGAAAATGCAAAACTGACGAAAAAATACTGTGGGCAACAACGTATAACACTAATAGGTGTCGTTGGTTAACCCAATGGTAAATCCTACATAATTAACTATATTTACAACACACAAAAAATAGCGCACTCCCCTACTAGCGTTATACAAACTCGTTGTAGGTAATGCTGAAAAAGACAATTTACATATCATTCATCTTGACTTTGACATTAGGTTGTGGAAGTTCCAAATTCAACGTAAATCACGGAGTTGTACTCGAACCGCTTTCTGAAGAAGTAGAAAGAGAAATGAAAATTCTTGATTTAGAAAAAAGTACAGGAGTGATATTTCCGAAAGAATACGAAGCCGATTTCAATAAAAGCAGATTATCAAACAGATTTACACCAACTGAAAATGAAATCAGAGAAGCCGAAATTGAAATAAATAAGCAGTATTTGGATTCCGACAAAAGATTTGCCTACAATCAAAATTTCGTCAGATTTAAAGATGACCCTGAATGGACTCTTGAGGAAAGACAAAAGGACTTCCAAAACCTAATGAAATGGAATAAAAAGGAAGCAAAAAAGAGCATAAAATTTGACCGACAATATTTAGGGTTTATTGAAAACGGACAAAAAATATTAGTAATTCAATTTATTGATTTTAGTCAAGACCCTTATGGATTAAAAGACCAATTGACAAAAAGCTGGATTGGAGGTTGGCACGGTTGGTTTGAAACAAATGTTAGGTTAAAAGAATATAATATGGAAAAAAGAAAACTAAATAGTTTCGGATGGCCACAATTATAAAAGCACTACCTACAACAACGGCTATAGTTCATTGCGGCGGAATTTCCTCTCGGAAATTCCTGCGTATTTGCTAACTTTGGTTTACGGCGGAAAATCCTCGCGGATTTTCACGCAACGAAACCATAGCCAAAACCGTTGTGGTGCATTTAAAAAAACATCGCCGAAAAAAGAAAACAATTGAAAGCTGAAATAATACATCAACCTTACTCTG
>CAXBES010000002.1:0-321228 GCA_963974915.1 uncultured Ulvibacter sp.
TGTCAGGAGAGGCGACAGCCAATCCTGCTTATAAAGCGGAGCTTTGTCAGGAGAGGCGAAAGCCAACCCTGTTCATAGAACGGAGCTTTGGCAGGAGAGGCGAAAGCCAATCCTGTTCATAGAGCGGAGCTTTGGCAGGAGAGGCGAAAGCCAATCCTGTTCATATAGCGGAGCTTTGTCAGGAGAGGCGATAGCCAATCCTGTTTGTAGAGCGGAGCTTTGTCAGGAGAGGCGATAGCCAATCCTGTTTATAGAGCGGAGCTTTGTCAGGAGAGGCGACAGCCAATCCTGTTTGTAGAGCGGAGCTTTGTCAGGAGAGGCGACAGCCAATCCTGCTGTGGTCACGAATAAATCAACTGAAATTGAATACGAAGCAGGCTAAGAAAATAGCTTGCTTTTTGTACAATAGAAAAGCCCGCCAAAAGGCGGGCTTTTCAACTTAGCAAGTTAGGTTTGTTAGTACAAAGCTCGCAAAGCAGTAATATCATTGGCATTAAACTCGCCACTTGCCCCCGAACTGAAGCAGGCCAGCATAATAGAAGTTGGATCGTAACCTGTTGGCGTTCCGGCAATATGGTTCGCACCCACACCGGCAGTCCCCTCATTTACGTTTTGTCCGCAACTTTGACGACTAAACCAATCGGTATGGCGAAATCCAACCGAATGTCCAATCTCATGAGTGATTACATGTTCATTTACATTAGTACTGTATCCGGATAATCCGTAGATCTGTACATATTTATTGGGAAGTCCGCCGCTTGGAAAACCGGCACTTCCACCGGCACCACCGGGGTTGTTCACTGTGTTATTGTAAACTACCATATCTTTACTTTGGTAATTGGTTCCGAAGGTTAATGTAAAACTAATGGATACACCACTAAGTCGGTTGTAATTATTTACAGCCCATTGCAGTGCGGTTCGCTCCTTACTGGAAAGTGCCTGACTCCCTCCTGTATAACCAATGATAGAGATATTTCTACCCTGACTTACAAGATTATTGGTACTGTATTGTCTGGAATGGATATCAACGCCTTCCAGTGCCAATAATTCGGCTTCTGTCATAGTGATATCATCTTCGATAAAAATACGTTCTTCGCTGGTACCATCGGGAAAATGAAAGGTATCGTACCTTACGTGGTTGACATTTAATTCCAGGGATTTCACAATGTCTAACAACCGTTGGGGGACTTCTTTGGTTAAATTAGCAGTTTCATTGTTAGTTTCCGGGGATTCTTCGTCTCTTGAACATGAAACAAAGGCAAGACTCAAGGCAAGACAGCCTAATAGTCCAAATTTTAATCTTCTCATAATAAATGATTTAGAATTAGTGAATAAAAAATTAAGTTTGTTAATTCTAAAATTACTAATTATTTATGAGTATTCCGCAAATAATTATCCTTTTAAATGAGAATTTAACATTAAACAGCTCTTAAAATTGTCAATTTGTTAATTTGAAATAGTAATGTGTTATTGGATTTCGGCACTAAGACCTGCATCGAGAAGCATAGAACATCTGGGTTCCAGTTCACTGTATGCTCCGGTTTTAACAGTACATTTTCCTTTAAAATGAACTATTATTGAACACTGTTCGGCTTGTTCGGGAGTGTGTTCGCATGCGTAGATAAGCGTATTAATAACGTGATCGAAAGTGTTTACATCATCGTTAAACAATACAATTTCATTCTGGTTACTTTCAAGTTCGGCAACCGATACTTCCTCTTCTGTCTTCTCTCTGGTACTCATAACATTCGTAAATTTCAGCAAAGAAATAATAAAAACCAAAAAATAGCCTTAAAAACGAAGGCTTTAGATCCTAAATTTAGCGGCAATCCAATTATTTCTTTCCTTTTTATCAACGAAGGTAAAACCCAACTTATTGCAACAATCTTTAATGATATTCAAATCTTCTGAGTAAAAACCACTTAAATAAAGTTCACCTTCCTTTGACAAACAATCGCGATAAACACTCATATCGTTTAACAATATATTTCGGTTTATATTCGCGATGATCACTTCATAACTTTTTCCTGCAAGTAGGGAGGCGTCACCAAGACGAACTGTAATATTTTTGCAGTTGTTACGTTGTATATTTTCATCTGAATTTTCGACACACCATTCGTCAATATCGATCGCATCGAGAGTAGCTGCGCCACGCATTTCGGCTAATATCGCCAAAACCGCTGTTCCGCAACCCATATCCAATACTGTTTTTCCCTTAAATTCGTTCTCTAGAATATGCTGAAGCATCATATAGGTGGTTTCATGATGCCCTGTTCCAAACGACATTTTAGGTTCTATTACGATTTCGTAAGGCACTTTAGTTTGAGGGTGAAATGGTGCTCTTACCACACACTTTCCATCAACTTCAATCGGGTCAAAATTCTTTTCCCACTCGGCATTCCAATTTACTTGTTCAATTTCGGAAGACTCATACGAAATCGTGAATTCTTCCGAAGCGAGTATCTGAATATCCTCCAACATCGATTCCTTCCATTCTTCCTTCTGAATATAGGCGGTTACCCCATTTTCAGTTTCTACAAAGCTTTCAAATCCGGCGTAACCCAGTTCGGCAATAAGGATTTCTACTCCGGGTTGAAGTGGATTTACGGTAAAGGTATATTCTAAATAATTCATAAGTAGAATCGAGTTTCTATTGTTTTCCGAAGGAATTAATGATCGCCATAAAACTCTCGGTGTTTAGGGCCGCGCCCCCAATTAATCCTCCGTCAACATCGGGTTTCCCAAAAATTTCGGAAGCATTTGCAGGTTTTACGCTACCTCCGTACAGAATTGAAACCGAATCGGCTATATTTTGATCGTAATTTTCGGCAATGATCTCACGAATATAAGCATGCATTTCCTGAGCTTGCTCCGGACTGGCAGTTTCGCCGGTACCTATTGCCCAAACAGGTTCGTATGCTAAAATAATATTAGACCAATTCTTATCAGAAATATGAAACAATCCCTGCTCCAATTGTGAGGCAACCGTTTCAAAATGCTCACCATTATTTCTATCATTGAGCTCCTCACCAAAACAGAATATGACATTCATCTCATTCTCAATCGCCGTATTAACTTTTTCTGCTAATAGTTCATTCGATTCATGAAAATATGCCCTGCGTTCGCTATGTCCGAGTATAACCGTCTGCACCCCAACACTTTTAAGCATATCTGCCGAGACCTCTCCCGTAAACGCCCCATCCTTAGATTGATGCATATTTTGAGCGATTACTTCAATTGGGTGATCTAAAACCGACTGGAAGGCGTGATAGAGATTTGTAAAGCTGGGTCCCACCATAACCGAAACGTTCTCCGGAATGACTTGTTTTTTTAAATCTTTTAAAAGGTTTTCAGTTTCTGAAAGGTTATTATTCATCTTCCAGTTTCCGGCTACGATTTGTTTTCTATGCACTGTCATGGTTGTTAAAATTTACTACAAAGGTCTGAATGTTTTTTCTAATTATATAAAGCTTTTCAATTATGTTAACACTCTCCAGCTTCCTAATTATTGATTTTTGGATCCAGCCAACCGTAAATGATATCCACTAGAATGTTAATTACAATAAACAAAGCCGCTATCACGATTACCGCACCCATGATAATAGGGAGGTCTAAGGTGTTTAATGCCTCTACAATCTCTTTGCCTAAACCATTCCACCCAAAAATATACTCCACGAATACCGCTCCTGCCAACATAGAAGCAAACCATCCCGATATCGCTGTAATTACCGGATTTAATGAGTTCTTAAGGGCATGTCTTTTTATTATCTTATAAAATGATAAGCCTTTCGCTTTCGCAGTTCTTATATAATCCTGATTTAAAACCTCGAGTAGAGAATTCCGCATTAACTGACTCACTACTGCCAACGGACGGATACCCAGAACCACGGCAGGTAGTATTATATTCTTCCACTGAATGTACTTTCCCTCGCCAAAATCGTCAACTTCGTATAAACTACCTGTCATATTGAGTCCGGTGAATTCATTCCACACATAACCAAAAAGCCAGGCAAAGATTATAGCACTAAAAAATGATGGGACGCTCATTCCCAGCGTACTTATTAACTGGATCAACCTATCGATCCATCCATCTTTAAACAGAACAGAAATAATTCCTAAAACAATTCCCAAAAGCATGGCAATGATTATGGCAGAAACCGCTAAAATTGCAGTATTTGGCAATGTTTCGGCTATTACCGAGCTCACACTCTTTCCATTCTTCTGAAATGATTCCCGAAGGTATGGTGTCTTGATCACCACGGTCGTTTCATTTATGGTAAATAGGTTTGTAGCTGTATATTTTCCTTCTAAAAGATAAGTATAATCGTCAGGGTTGGTACTGTGAAAGGAAATAGGTGACAAATCGTTTATGTAGTATAAGTATTGTGTACTTATAGGTTTATCGAAACCGTATTTCTTTTTAACGATGGCTATTTGCTCGGCACTTTCATTTTGTCCCAGCATCATTCGTGCTGGATCTCCCGGAAGGATCGTAAATAATAAAAAAATAACCGTTACTACTCCAAACAAAGTTATCAAAGCATAGCCTAATTTTTGAAGTATATATCCGGCCACGATTATTGTTTTACATCATCAATGTTAAGCACTTTATAGACAAAATCTTCACCAAAAAGAATTTTTGCATATTCTTCAATCGAATCTTCATAGCCTACTTCGGCTCTGCGCTCATTCACGGTTTCCGGATCCTGTATAGGCCAAATAAAAGCTCCTCTCTCATCGTCGTATCGCATACCCTGTGTACCATAAATTTGCGGTTTCCCTTCATTCATTAAATACCTGTCTTCCATCATAGCAACCGCACGCATTGAGATCTCACCGTCTTTTCCAGCTTCTTTAATTATTGGCAGATAAGTTGGAATTTTGTCGGGATTGTGCTGTAACACGTACCAGGCTGCCATATTAGTAGATTCCCCAACCATAGATATTCCGGGATAGCCCTTTGTTTTAAATATGTTCTCTACAAATATCATATTCGTACTGTCTATTACTCGTTGCAAAGCCATATGATCTCCGGTATACTCATCTCGGCTTAGCCCCATCTCTTTGCCCATTTTCTCGAGTTCTTCGGCAGATTCTGCCTGCATTAATTTTCTAAAACGCTGATCGAGTATAGCGATACTGTCCAGACGTCTCTTCAATTCAAAATCTAAGTTTGGACTTGCATTTTCAAGTGTTTGTAGCTCCAGGTCCATTGCGTCATTCCAATGTAATTTCTGCTTGATGGTTCCTCTTTGTAACTCTAATATTCCCGGGTTACTTCTAACAATAGTTTTTAAGGTTGTCTCATCACAGAAATAGAACTGGAAATTGAGCTTATAATCTTCGGCGAGTCCTTCCATCACTTCTTTAGATGAAGCCGAAAGTCCGATGACTTTGTATCCCTTTTTCAGGGCTTCATTAGTAATTTCTCTTATATTTCGATAGCCGTCCTTTTCGGTATTACTATAATTATAAGCAATTACGAAAATTATATTCTCTTCATTCAGAAATTGCTCTGTGTAATCTGTATCATCACGTTCAATAGTAAAGTCGTGGATTGGCGGCTCGTAACCGGCTTGTAGTTCTTTGGTTTTAACTTCAATAAACTCCCCGTCAACTTTAGGATAATCTCCACTTGTCGTGAATATCTTGTCCTCTCCGTTAACCTTAAATTTCCAATTATACTCGAAAATTGGTTTCGGTGCATCTTCCGGAATCGACATTCCTTCCGAAATGTTCGCTCCAATCTTATAGGGCCTAAAATCAATTATTGGTAAATGTTGAAGTACGTGATACGTAATCGCAAGACAACCTACGAAAGCTGCGAAAACTATAATGCTCCTAACTCCTTTCGAAAAAAGCGGTTTAATATACTTGCTTCCGAAGAAAAGAATAAGAATTAAGACTAAGAGAATGATATCCTTCGTAAAAGACTCCCATGGAGTTAATTTGATAGCATCCCCAAAACATCCGCAATCGGTCACTTTATTGAAATACGCCGAATAGAAGGTTAAAAACGTAAAGAATACGATCATTAACAACAGGCTCCAGAGCGTAAATTTCCTGAAGTAACCAACCAGCAACATGATTCCCAAGAGCACTTCAAAGATCACGACAAATATCGCCAATAGAAGGGCGTACGGAACGAGAAATTCGAGATTTAGAACTTCGGGAGCAAAATAATCTTTCAGTTTAAAGGAAAAACCAACCGGATCGTTTAGTTTTATCAAACCACTAATAATAAAAAGTACTCCAACAAAAATTCTTGAGATGCCTACTAGTATTTTCATGTAATTAAAATTATATTATTCGTTTTCGTTAAGATGTATCATTGCAAAAACCGCATAGTTGATCATGTCTTGATAATTTGCATCAATTCCTTCTGAAACTAACGTTTTTCCTTGATTATCTTCAATTTGCTTAACTCTTAATAACTTCTGAAGAATGAGATCGGTTAATGAGCTCACTCGCATATCACGCCATGCTTCACCATAATCATGGTTTTTATCCATCATAAGTTGCTTTGTGATTGCCACTTTTTCATCATACAATTGGGTTGCCTCCTCTAAACTAAGATCGGGTTGCTCCACCACTCCTTTATCAAGTTGAATAAGCGCCATAACCGAATAATTGATGATTCCGATGAATTCACTTACCTCCCCTTCGTCAACTTTTCGTTCCTCATTTTGCTGTAAGCCACGAATTCGTTGCGCTTTAATAAAAATCTGATCGGTAAGCGACGGGAGTCGGAGAATACGCCAGGCGCTTCCGTAGTCTTTCATTTTGTTGATAAACAGCGCTCTACAAGTTTCAATTATGTCGTTGTATTGTTTTGAAGTATCGGGCATGTTGATATGTAAGATTTTGCGTAAATTTCGCTTAAATAAATCAATTTAAAAAATTGCAAACCATCAATTGTAAAGGTACACTCATAGATATGTCGATTAGACGGGTAATGGGCATTATAAATGTTACTCCCGATTCGTTTTATGACGGCGGAAGAACTTTCGGTTTAAGAGAAATTGTGGCACAGGCTGAAACCATGTTGAGTGCCGGTGCATTTTTTTTAGATATTGGTGGTTACAGCTCACGTCCCGGAGCTGAAGAAATTACGGTTGACGAAGAAATTAAACGGGTAATTCCCGCAATTGAGGCTATTTCAAAAAATTTTCCTCAAGCGTTGATCTCTATAGACACCTTTAGAAGTGAAGTTGCGGCGGCGGCGGTACATTCGGGTGCTTGTATTGTAAATGATATTTCTGGGGGTTTGTTAGATGAAAATATGCTTTCAACAGTTGGAAAACTAAAAGTACCTTACATCTTAATGCATATGCGGGGGACTCCACAGACCATGACACAAAAAACTGATTATGAAAATGTAACTCGGGATGTTCTTTATTATTTTTCTGAACGAATCGCTGCTGCGCGTGCCCAGGGAATAAGCGATATTATTGCTGATCCGGGTTTTGGCTTCGCCAAAACCCGACAACAGAGTTTTCAGCTCCTCAATGATCTCGAGCTTTTTAAGCATCTGGACACCCCTATTCTCGTTGGTGTTTCGCGAAAATCGATGATCTACAAATCACTGGAGATCACACCTCAGGAAGCCTTAAATGGAACCACCTCATTAAATACGGTTGCACTTTTAAAAGGAGCTTCCATACTGCGTGTTCATGATGTAAAAGAAGCTGTTGAATGTATTAAACTATTCGAACTATTGAATGAAAACAAACCAACTACTTAAAAATTTTTAATTTACTTTTACAAAAACCAACAGCTTTTGGAATTTCTAGACATTAGAATTATTGATATTGTTGACATTGTACTGGTAGCTTTCCTGCTCTACTACCTTTACAAATTGGTTAAAGGTACTGCTGCGATAAATATCTTTATTGGAATCGTAATCGTCTACGCAATTTGGAGACTCACAGAACTGCTTCAAATGGAGTTACTGAGTAAGATCCTAGGCGGTTTCTTAGGAGTTGGGATGTTTGCGCTAATCGTTGTTTTTCAGCAGGAAATAAGAAGATTTCTACTTATGGTAGGCTCAACTAATGTGAACGCCAGACGGCGATTTTTTAATAAATTTAAGTTACTTTCCGAAGACAACGCCAACAAAGAATATGTAAAAGCCACCCTCGATGCGTGCAAAAAAATGAGTGACAGTAGAACAGGAGCACTTATTGTATTTCAGAGAAACAACAGCTTAGATTTTGTTAAGAATAGTGGTGACGAGATGAATATTAGGCTAAATCAGCCAATCATTGAGAGCATCTTCTTTAAGAATAGTCCGCTACATGATGGAGCCACCATTGTAGAAGATGGCACTATAACGGCAACACGGGTTATACTTCCGGTGTCTAACGACCGCAAGATCCCCTTACGATTTGGTCTTCGTCATAGGGCTGCTGTTGGTATTACAGAAAAGACAGATGCGGTGTGTTTGGTGGTTTCAGAAGAAAACGGACAAATCTCTTACTTAAAAGATGGGGAGTTTGTATTCTTTAAAGATTTTGATGAGCTTAACGAACTATTAACAAAGGATATAAGTTAAAGGCTTTATGGAATGTAAAAACTGTAAAAACGCTTTGTTGCCCCAATCGAAATTCTGTAACAACTGTGGAGGGAAAGTTATTGCCAACCGATTAACCTTTAGAAATATTATTGAAGATTTTAGCGAGCAATTCTTAAACTACGACAACCGATTTCTGCAAACCTTCATCAATTTATTTAAGCAACCGGAGGATGTAATCGACACCTATATTAACGGAACACGTAAAAAATATGTTCATGTATTAAATTATATTGCGCTAGCCATTACAGTTTCAGGTTTACAATTTTTTATTCTGAATAAATTCTATCCGGGTGCCATGGATTTTCCTGAATATGTCGCTAAGGACAATCCGTTTGGAAATTCGATAATGAGTTCGATTTTTGAATACTATTCCCTTTTGTACATACTACTAATTCCGGTTTATGCCTTTGTAAGTATGTTGGTATTTTATAACATCAAAAAATACAATTATGTTGAGCATATCGTGATCCTGGGGTACACTCAGTCTCAGCTTTCTATTTCGTTGTTTATACCAACGCTTATCCTATCGGCATTAGGCTATTCCTTTTTCGATTACAATTATTACTATTCGTTCATCATGGTAATATATTCAGCCTATTGCTTTAAAAGGCTATACCAGTTAAGTTTAAAACGAATCATAGTTAAATCTGTCGTTTTCTTGTTTATCGGTTTTGGGATCTATATCGTGCTGATCATAATTTTTATGATCATTATGATGGCATATCTGTTCTTAACAGGGGGAATGGATGAATTTATGGAAGCGCAAAAAGCTGCCAATAAAATGGGTTATATGGCTTCTTCGGTCATAAACTGGACTTCGTAAAGGTTTCTATAATAACCGTTTTCTTTTTTCAGCAACTCTTTATGTGTTCCGCTTTCTACAATTTTACCGGCGTCCATCACCAAAATTTTATCCGCTTTTTTAATGGTTGCCAATCTGTGTGCAATAACGATAGATGTTCTGCCTTTGGTGATCTTATCGGTAGCTGTTTGTATCATTTCTTCGGAATAAGTATCGACAGAAGATGTGGCTTCATCTAAAATAAGCATACTCGGCTTACTTACATACGCTCTTAAAAAAGCAATTAACTGTCGCTGACCTGAAGATAGCATAGTACCGCGTTCTTTTACATTGTAGTGATAACCTCCCGGGAGCGAAGTAATGAATTTATGTACTCCTATTTCCTTGGCAGCTGCAATTACCTCCTCTTCTGTGATCGACGGGTCATTGAGGGTAATATTATTTAAAATAGTATCGGCAAACAAAAACACATCCTGAAGCACAACGGCTATCTGACTCCTTAAGGAAACGAGTTTAAATTCTTTGATAGAAGTGTTATCAATTGAAATAACTCCGCTGTCAATCTCGTAAAACCGATTCAGTAAATTGATAATAGTAGATTTTCCTGCACCTGTGGCGCCAACAATTGCTACTGTTTCGCCGGGCTTTACAGAAAAGGAAATATTTTTGATCACTTGTTCATCGGGTATATAACCAAAACACACATTGTCAAAATCTATTCGACCCTTCGCATCTTCTAATGCTAGGGTTCCATGATCCTGAATATGCGATTTGGTGTCTAAAATAGCGAATACTCTATTTGCTGCGACCATCCCCATTTGAAGCGTATTAAATTTATCGGCAATTTGACGAAGTGGTCTAAAGAGCATTTGAGAAAGTTCAATAAACATCGTAATTAACCCCAGCGTAATTAATCCCCCGCCTGCTGCATTAAGTCCGCCATACCAAACTAGCAGACCAATAGCTACAGAGGATGCCATCTCAGCAATTGGAAAAAAAATGGAGTTATACCAAACAGTTTTTACCCACGCTTTTTTATGTTTCTCATTGATCTCTTTAAACTGCTTGAATTCTGTATCTTCTCTGGTAAAGATCTGTACAATTTTCATACCTGTAATTCGCTCCTGCACGAACGAATTTAAATTCGCCACCTGATTTCTAACTTCTTCAAAAGCTACTTTCATTGCGCGTTGAAAAACCCGTGTAGCGTAAAGAATAAGTGGTAAAATAGCAAATACAATTAACGACAATCGCCAACTTTGATATAGCATAAAACCCGCTATAGCGAGCATTTTAAGCAAATCACTAATGATCATGAACAGTCCCTGACTAAAAATACTTGAGATAGTTTCTATGTCATTCACCGCACGTGTGGTTAGTCTTCCCACGGCACTTTTATCGAAATATTTCATCTTAAAACTCATCATGAGTTTAAAGAGTTTTACACGAAGATCTTTAACTACACTTTGTCCAAGCCAATTGGCATAAAAGATAAATGCAAACTGAAATACAACTTCCAGTATTAAAACGGCCAGCATTAAACTCACAAAGAACACAAAACGTTCTCCGTCCTGTGGAACAATGGAATCGTCTATAGCTCTTTTAAGAAGATACGGACGCAGAATTGCCAATCCGGACATTGCAATCGCTGCGAATCCCACGAAATAGAAGATCCAGCGATAAACATTGGTAAAGGCCAACAACCGCTTAAATAGTTTGAAATCGAATGCATTTCCTGAATCTGCCATAGTATTCCTCGTGAAGAGGGAGATCTCTTTAATTTATATTTTACTATTATTTCGAATAACCAGATTCGACTAAATTACATAAAAATTGTATCGGGATAAAGCACCCTGGTAAGGTACAAACCGTGTGCCGGTGCAGATGCTCCGGCTTCACTTCTATCCTTGCTTTCAATAATCAACTTAAGATCGGCTAAAGATCTCTTCTTAAAACCGACTTCCAAAAGTGTTCCAACGATGGCTCTTACCATATTCCTAAGAAAACGATCTGCCACAATTGTGAAAATTAATTGGTTATTTTCCTCTTTCCAAAACGCAGTTTTCACTTTACAATTATACGTTTTTACATCGGTATGTGTACGCGAAAAGCATTGAAAATCCTTATAACTCAATAAAAGATTTGCTGCTTGATTCATCAATTCCACATCGGGTTTTTGATGTATATGATATGCAAAATCCTCCATGAACGGATCCTTTTCCAATGAAATGAGATACTCGTAAGCTCTTTCGACTGCATCAAACCGGGCGTGTGCTTCTTCCTTTACCCGAAATATTGTTTTTACTGAAATATCCTTCGGAAGCAAGGAGTTGAGTCTAAAAACTAATACTGAAGGCTCTTCAATTTCCACCATATCAAAATGCGCATACAATTGTTTGGCATGTACCCCGGAATCTGTTCTACCTGCACCAACCACTTTAATCTCTTTCCGAAGAATAGTTGACAAAGCATTCTCTAGTACTTCCTGTACCGATACTGATTTAGGCTGAATTTGCCAGCCGTGATAATTTTTCCCGTTATAGGCTATTTCAATAAAATATCGCAAACGTTCTTTTTTGGGGTACAAATTTACGATTTACGATCCACGAACTGTAGTTTCATAAGTAAAATGTTTGTTCACTTCTCTAAAACTATATCTGAAGCAAATAAAATTTGCTGAAGCTACCGGGTACAACGATGAGAAATCTAATGTTGTTTAGATGTCATGTGAGATTACTTGTCATAAAAGAGGGCAGGAATGATACTCCCCTGAGTTTCGTTAATCAAAAGTTCGAACAGGGATTGAGGTATTGTTGGAGCTCCCCTCCTACGCCGAAGGCTACGGAGGAGGCGACTACCGAAAGCCCGGTGCTTTTTCTTTCCGAAAAAGCAGTTCGCCATAGAAAAATTCTAATGATAATCAATCTACAAATTACTATCAGAACCGTATTATCTTCTTAAATTTACGATAAATATAAAATTACTAATCCCTTAATATGCCGGATAAATTTTGACCAAAATTCTCCTTCTTAGCGACACTCACAGTTATATTGATGACAAGATCCTAAAATACGTAAAACAAGCAGATGAAGTATGGCATGCCGGAGATATAGGCGATCTTAGGGTTACCGATGCCATCGAGGCGCTTAAACCCTTGCGCGCTGTTTATGGAAATATCGACGACGCTAAGGCACGGAGTCATTTTCCCTTAAACAATCGTTTCTTCTGTGAGGAAGTAGATGTTCTTATAACACATATTGGCGGTTATCCGGGTAGGTATAGCCCTGCCATTAGAGAAGAAATATACAGCAACCCACCCCGACTCTTTATTTGCGGGCATTCACATATTTTAAAGGTGATGAATGACAAAAAGAGAGGCCTGTTGCATATGAATCCGGGTGCCGTTGGAAAGCACGGTTTTCATAAAGTTAGAACGATGCTACGGTTCGAAATAGACGGAAAGGAAATACAGAACTTAGAAGTGATCGAGTTTGAGCGTTGAAAATATATGATTAGCACAAGTTAAAACATTAAAAAACCCTCAAAGATGGCATTCTTTGAGGGTTTCGCACTAATATACTAAGCTATAGTTTAACGTAAACGGTCCACAGATTTTACGAGATCCTCGTCCTTTTTAATGGCCTTATTGGCCAGCACTAAAAAAACGATAGAAATGATAGGAAGTAGCACCCCAATACCCTTCTCAGAAACCAAAGTCTCTCCGGATAAAGTTAGCGACCTGTAAACGAAAACTCCCAGTAATACAAAATTTGATATGATATTTAAACGATTTAATACAAATTGTAATTGTCGTTTCTTAAAATTTAAAATTGAAATAATCGCAAGAGCAATTGAAACAAGAATAAGTATGAACACTAAAGGTTCACTTCTTTCTATTACCGGCACTCCTGCTTCATTAGCAACAACAGGAAACCAAATGTACAGTGCTCCAATCACGAGGGCGGAGATCACTAAATAAACGGTTTGTATTCGTTGTAACATGCTAAAATTTGTTAATAGGATGCAAAAATAGGCTTTCTTTTTTAAAAATATAAATGAAGAATTTAATTTATTGTTGTATTATTGCATATCTATTCGTAACCAATTCAATCACGGTTACTTAGTCTTCAATTATTTTTCAGAACAAACTCACCATCCTCAAAGGAAACACAAAATCATTAAATCTTATATTATTTAAATGTTAGAAATTTCAGAATTAAAAGCAAAAAAGCTACCTGAACTTCAGGAACTTGCTAAAAAATTGAATGTGCCAAAATACCGGACATTAAAAAAATTAGATCTTGTTTATCAGATCTTAGATTACCAAGCGGCAAACCCAAAAGCTATCAAAGCCGTTGTACCGGAAGATGCGACTACATCTTCAGAACCTTCAAAAGCGCCTGACACCAGTAAAAGTACTAAAAAAGCTCCTCAGGAACGAAATCAGAAGCAACGTTCACCTCGCAACGACAACCGAAATCAGAAGAACCAGAAGAAACCTCAAAATCAGAATAAATCTAACGAAGATTCTGCCAAGACAGAGGATAATCGATCTAATGATAAGTCGAAAGGTTCAGATAACAGAGGTTCGAACCAGAACCAAAATCAGAAGGATTCGAAACAAAACACCAATGATACTCGTCAGAAGAATCAGCGTGACAATAAATCGAATAAGTCAAAAGATAACAGAAATAACGGAAATAAAGATTCTCGTAACCGTTACAGAGAGCCCGATTTCGAATTTGATGGGATCATAGAGAGCGAAGGTGTTCTTGATATTATGCAAGACGGATATGGGTTCTTACGCTCAAGCGATTACAATTACCTTTCATCGCCGGACGATATTTACGTTTCTCAATCACAGATTAGATTGTTTGGACTTAAGACCGGAGATACTGTACTTGGTGAGGTTAGACCTCCTAAAGAAGGTGAAAAGTACTTTCCGCTTATTAAGGTTAATAAAATTAACGGACTCAATCCGAATGTAGTTCGTGACAGGGTATCGTTTGAACATTTAACACCTTTGTTTCCACAGGAAAAATTCAATATTGCAGAACGACAAAGTACTGTTTCAACACGAATTATCGATTTATTCGCTCCCATAGGAAAGGGACAACGTGGAATGATCGTTTCTCAACCTAAAACGGGTAAAACGATGTTGTTAAAGGATATCGCTAATGCGATTGCTGCTAATCATCCGGAAGTATATCAGATCATCTTATTAATTGATGAAAGACCTGAAGAGGTAACAGATATGCAACGTAATGTTAGCGGAGAAGTTGTGGCTTCCACTTTCGATAAAGAGGCAACCGAACACGTGCGAGTAGCTAATCTTGTGATCGATAAAGCAAAGAGATTGGTAGAGTGTGGCCACGATGTGGTAATTCTATTAGATTCAATTACTCGATTAGCACGGGCTTACAATACGGTACAACCTGCCAGCGGTAAGATATTAAGTGGTGGTGTTGATGCAAATGCACTTCATAAACCAAAACGTTTCTTTGGTGCTGCCCGAAACATCGAAAATGGTGGTTCGCTAAGTATTATTGCTACGGCGCTAACTGAAACAGGCTCTAAAATGGATGAAGTTATTTTTGAAGAGTTTAAAGGAACCGGAAATATGGAACTTCAGTTGGATAGAAAAATCTCTAACCGAAGAATCTTCCCTGCTATCGATCTTACATCTTCAAGTACGCGTAGAGACGACCTGTTGCTGGATGAAAATACAATTCAACGTATGTGGGTGTTGCGTAAATATTTAGCCGATATGAACCCTGTAGAGGCGATGGAGTTTATTAATGACCGAATTAAGCAGACCAGAAATAATGAGGAGTTCTTAATTTCAATGAACAGTTAAATTTCGAACTTCTTTATAATAAAAAAGCCTTGCAGTTGCAAGGCTTTTTCTTTGGAAAAAATATTATTATTACTTCTTAATCACTTTTTCAGTAAGTGTTCCGGCTGAAGTTTCAACCTTTAACAGGTAAATACCGTTAGCCAAACCGGCGATGTCTATTTGCCCATTTACCAATCTAACGCTAGTGTTATTACCTAGCACATCAAAAAGAGTTGCACCTGTAACAGTTACTGTAGAAGGCACTTTTACGTTTAATATATCGGAAGCCGGGTTAGGATAGATACTTATTTTGGCAAGCAAGTTTTCATTAACTGCGAGTAAGCAATCTGCTCCAAAGAGGAAATTACCAAAAAGCTCACCACTTCCATTTGCACCTTCTAATTCGATCTTTGTAATTGGCTCATCTGCAATTACACCGAAAAAAGTTTGCGAATTGGTTGGAGTGGTAACACTAAATGTTTCTATTAATGCTCCACCGGTTCCAAAGACTCTCACCTCTGTTGTCGGATCATTGTTTTCCCATATGTCCATAGCGACTGCATAAACATCTGGCGAAAAGTTAATGATCGTATATTCCACAAAAGTTGTAGAACCAATTAGCGAATCGGTGTTTCCTATAGCCCCGGGAGGAATATTTATGACTGTGGTTGCATTAGAGGCCATGGTATCGAACCCTGTCTCCAATTCGCCGGCTGGAAAACAACCATCACCAGCACTGCTAACAGTGGTTCCACAATCGGTTATACCTGCAGGTCCTCCTCCAAAATTTTCAGAAGTAAGCGTGCTGCTAGAACAATTAGCATCCACTGCATCGGTAAAATCGGTTAAGGTAGTATACGTATCGATAACAGCTTGTCTCCCATTATCTATTCTACTAATAACAGCTTCCCGATTTTCAATAGAAGCAGTAATTGTAGGGTTGCTCAAAACTTCAATATAATTTTGAGGTTGTTGCGCAAATGCGGTTACGACTGCGAACATAAATAAGACAGAAATTTTCTTCATAATGTTAATTCTTAATGGTTAAAATGTTAGTTCTTAATGATTATTCGATATTAAAGATAGTAAACCATTTATAATTTGCTAATTGTTTTTTTTAAAATTGCACTGACTACAAATAATAAAGTCGTTATCAGATTAACCTATTATCTAGTGAATCGCCACAAGGTTTTTATACTTGCAGACAATAAATCAAACTCTCAAAAGTAACTAAGCATAGCGTATGACTCCATCAATAAATCAATGTTAAAATTTGTTTTTTTTGGATTGTATGAAACTAAAAAAGCCTTGCAATTGCAAGGCTTTTTCTTTGGAAATAAAAATTGTTATTATTTCTTGATCACTTTTTCAGTAAGTGTTCCAGCTGAAGTTTCAACGTTTAATAAGTAAACACCGTTAGCCAAACCAGCAATGTTGATTTGTCCGTTTACTAATCTTACTCCAGTGTTGTTACCAAGAACATCAAAAAGAGTTGCACCTGTTACAGTTACTGTAGAAGGAACTTTTACGTTTAAAATATCAGAAGCTGGGTTCGGGTATACAGAAACAAGATCTGATACATTTTCACCAACACCTAAAGCAGGCTCACCTTCTACTACAAAAGCAACACTACCAAAAGTTACACCTAAATCAGATAAAGAAGTCCAAGAAGTTGCACCAGCACCGAAGATATCTCCCGGATCGATCAAGTGCGCTTCGTTGTTACCAGCAGTTGGTACACCAGCGTCAAACCAGTTCCAACGCTCTGCAGCAGTCGATACCGGAGTAATGTCCAATCTTGGAGCAACTACTAACCAGTAGTCACCAGCTGGTAAAACTACATCACCACCGTTTGCAGCAGTAATATCGATTTCGAATGCGTAGTTTGAAGCATCGATAACTAAGTTTAATGCACCACCCATTGGATCGATGTTAACTAATTCTAACACACCAGTTCCAGACTGAGTAGGATCACTATCCGGTACATCAAAACCTGTAAGGTTATTATAGATGTAAAGATCGAAACCTGAAAGTAATTGATCTAAGTTCCCGTTGTTCTGGAAACCAAATACAGAGATCTTGTCGATACGATTAGATTCAGTTAATGTAAAGTCATCTGCAGAGAAAACCTGTCCACCATCAACAGAAGAGATATCAGAGATGATCCCGTTACCTCCAATAGAAGGCTGATCCCACAATACAGCTAAATCTGGAGTGTAAGGAGTAACTGTGCTAGAAACTGATACTTCAGATAAATTTTGAGCGTTAGCAGCTAAAGCAAATAACCCTGCCGCCATAAATAAAGTAATTTTCTTCATTTTAAAATATTTTAGATTAATTTAAGGCCACAATATAGCGAAAGAATTTTTTATTTTTTACAAAAAAAACCCTCAAATTGGCACTTATTTGCCAATTAACAACATTTTAAGATAATTTTATGAAACAGAAATACCTCATCCTGCTTGCTATACTTCTAGTTGCATGTTCTTCGGAAAAATCTAAAACATCTTATAATTTCGTTTCGCTTTTTGAATCATCCGGAGGTAATGAAACACCGAAATACGGAGAAGTCATTGATTTTTATACAAATCTTTCCGAAGCATATACTTCGGTTGCCATCTATTCCATGGGAAAGACAGATAGTGGAGAGCCCCTTCATATTGTCACCTTTAATAAAAACAGAACATTCGATTCAGAATTCTCCGGATCTCGAAACAAAAATGTACTCCTTATAAATAATGGAATTCATCCAGGGGAAAGTGATGGTATCGATGCCTCCATGCTTCTAATTAGAGATTTTGCTGAAGGTACAATAGCTGCGCCTCAAAATACCATAATTGCGGTGATCCCGGTATACAATATTGGAGGAGCACTCAACAGAAATAGTGTAACACGTACCAACCAAAACGGACCAAAGGAATACGGATTTAGAGGGAACGCACGAAATTATGACCTTAACAGGGATTTTATTAAATCGGATACCAAAAATGCACGAGCCTTTGCAGAAATTTTCAGAACCGTTAAGCCGGATCTGTTTATAGACAATCATGTAAGCAATGGAGCAGATTATCAATATGTCCTCACTCATTTATTTACACAACATAATAAGTTAGGTTCAGACCTTGGAAATTATCTGCACACTTCTTTGATGCCCCAACTTGAAGATTCTCTTGAGATAAAAAACTGGGACATTACTCCATATGTAAATGTTTTTAACCGAACTCCTGAAAGCGGATTTTCGCAATTTTTCGACTCCCCACGCTACTCTACCGGATACGCAACGCTTTATAATACATTAGGAATGATGGTAGAAACTCATATGCTAAAACCCTACAAAGAACGGGTTGAAGGCACGTACGAACTCATGAAAAGCTTTATCAATATCGCCGATAATGAAGCGGAAGTAATAAAAGAACTTCGAAAAAATGCATTAACACACTTTAAGGCAGGAACTACTTACCCTCTAAGCTGGGAAATTGATAGTTCGAAAACTGCAACACTGTCTTTTAAAGGTTACGAAGGGGAGATGATACCCAGTTCAATTACAGGGGCAAACCGACTTAAATACGACCGTAGTAAACCGTTTACGAAAGAGGTTACCTATTATAATAATTTCAAACCGAAATCTTCGGTAGAAATTCCATCGTATTACATAATACCTCAAGGCTATTGGAATATCATTGAGCTTCTAAAGGCAAATAAAATTTCAATGGAAAGAATACAAAATGATACTACGATCACTTCCGAAGTGTATAAAATAGAACGCTATGAAACTTCCAGAAATCCTTATGAAGGTCACTATCCGCATTACAATACGCAGGTAGTATCTAACACAGAAAATGTTTTTATTAAAAGAGGAGATTATATCGTAAGCACCGATCAGGATGGCGTTCGCTATCTTTTAGAGACTTTAGAACCCACGGCAACCGATTCGTTTTTTAACTGGAACTTCTTCGACGCGATACTTCAGCAAAAGGAAGGCTTCTCTCCTTATGTTTGGGAAGACAAAGCAGTAGAATTGCTAAATAACGATCCCGATTTACAGCAAGAATTTTCAGAAAAAAAAGCGAGCGACCCAAGCTTCGCCGGTAACTGGTATGTTCAATTAGACTGGATACATAAACGATCGCCTAATTATGAGAAAGCACATTTAAGATATCCTATCATTAGGGTGCGGAATTAAGTATTCTTTTGGGAAAAGTAATTTGATATTTTCGTATGAATCCTGTAGCGCCTTTTGTGATTTCTCAAAATTTTTCCACCTTACTTTTTTTATTCCTTCGGAAGGTTCGGGAATTAACGGGCCGGTGTAATCGCTAAACATTTCGAACCAATAAGTGATCTTCAACTTAAACTTGTCGTTGCGTTTAAATACATGGTAGGTCTTCGTTAAGAATCTTCGAACTTCCAAATCCTGAACTCCCGTTTCTTCTATCGTTTCTCTTACTGCGGCTTCTTCGTAACTTTCACCGTTCTCTACCTTTCCCTTCGGAAGGTCCCACTTAGAGTTTCTTCGAATAAAGAGTATTTCCTTTTTGCTGTTGTACACTAAGCCTCCTCCAGCTTCAACCACTGGTAATTTTTCTCTCAGGAATTTTTCTAATTTTTCAGCATTTTTATGGTAAATATTGACGTAAAGAAGTTCGCCGTTATTGATCTGGTTGATCAATTTTTTAAACTTCACTTCCTTTAAGGGAATAGAAGTATAACCTTTACCAATTTTTTTCTCCGTGGAAAGTATTATCGGAATTTCTTTGACAAAAACTTTATACATTTGTAAAATGATATTAAACAAAGAAACGGCGCAAAAAACAGCCGAATTACTTCTGCAAATTAATGCAATTAAATTACAACCACAAAACCCATTTACATGGGCATCGGGTTGGAAATCCCCAATTTATTGCGACAATAGGATAACACTATCATATCCAGAGATAAGAAACTTTTTACGAGAGCATTTAGCGAATCAAATTGAGAACTTATACGGTAGTCCCGATGCCATTGCAGGAGTTGCAACGGGAGCCATTGGTATTGGTGCGCTGGTAGCTGATTATTTAAATCTCCCTTTTTGTTATATTAGACCTGAAGCTAAAAAGCACGGCCGGCAAAATAAAATTGAAGGTCATATAGAACCAAACCAGAATGTGGTAGTGGTTGAAGATCTTATAAGCACCGGAAAAAGCAGTCTGCTTGCAGTTGAAGCGCTTCGGGAAGCTAATGTTAACGTAAAGGGCATGGTTGCTATTTTCACCTACGGATTTGATATCGCAGAAGAAAATTTTAAAAATGCAGACGTTGAACTTCACACTTTAAGCGACTATCATAATTTATTAAAACAAGCCGAAAATTCACATTATATATCGGCAGCCGAAGTTTCACTTTTGGCAAAATGGCGTGAAGATCCGGGTAAATGGCTTCAATAGATCCTGGCATGATTTAAGCAAGGAACATTCACGTTAAAAGTCTTCAAATAAATAAAAACCCAAATTCTATGAATTTATCAAGTAGTAAAGTAACCGTTCAAAAGGATGCAAATTCACTTTGCGAATTTTTAAGTGATGTTAAAAATTTTAAACAGTTAATGCCAGACAACACCAGCAAGTTTGAGGTAATTAGAGATGACGCTTTTGTATTTGCGCTAAAAGGCATGCCCGAAATTGCGTTGGAAGTGAAGGAAGTAAATCCTCCAAACCAGGTTATTTTGGGTGCCATAAGTGACAAGCTTCCGTTTACATTAACGGGAAATATTGAAGAACAAGATGCCAATTCATCACAAATAGAGTTGCTTTTTGAAGGTGAATTTAGCGGAATGATGGCGATGATGATTAAAGGGCCTATCTCTAAATTTATTGAAACCCTCGCCGAAAATCTAAAATCGGTTTAGTAAAGCATTTTAATCTGTTTAAGTTCATACTTCTGAAGGGATTCATCTGCCAATTCAATTTTAAGTTTTCCTGAGTTAGAGATTCCGCGAATTATTCCGCTAAACTTCTCTCCTGAAATATCTTCGAAAACCGAAACTCTATCTTTTCTGAACAGAACATTTTCGTATTCCTGTTTAAGCGCTTCCGAAGAATTACCAGCAATTTTGTTGAGTGACGAGAGAATCTCGGAAGATATCACTTCGAATACTTCGCCGAGGTCATAATTAATTCCGGAAGTTAGCTTCATTGAAGTAGCTTGTGGCAATTGAGGGAAATTCATTTCATTTACGTTTAATCCTATCCCTATTACAGAACTAACAATTTTATCGCCTAGGGTCTGATTTTCTATAAGTACGCCGCAGAGTTTTTTCTTATATGACAATATGTCGTTAGGCCACTTTATTGAAATCGCAGGAATTTGCAATTTTTCCAGGCCATTTTTTAAGCCTAAACTTGTGGCATATGTGATCGTGGGTTGCTCTCCCACCCGAAGATTGTCAAATCGCTTAAACACACTAAATGTAAGGCTTTGACCAACACTCGACGACCACTGCGAATGCATTTGACCGCGGCCTGCAGTTTGTTTTTCGGTGATCACGATAAGTTCATCCTCTAGTGCTACCTTCTTACTTAAATTTTTAAGGTAAGTATTAGTAGAATCAATGGCATTAAGTTTGATTATCTTCAAAGTGAAAAGAATGTATTACTATTCCGTTAGCAAAGTCTTTAAAGAAACAAAAAAGTAATAACTTTGCGCAAATAAAAATTTTTAATGTCAGAAAAAGAAAAAGGGACAGATCAGCTTATAGCTCATATTATTAGAGGGATCGAAGAAGTAAAAGGACAAGATATAGAAATTCTTGATCTTCGAGATATTGAAAACACAGTTTGTGACTACTTTATAATTTGCAATGGTACTTCGAATACGCAAGTAAATGCAATTGTAGGCTCCATACAAAAAACAGTAAGTAAATCTTTACACGAAAAACCTTGGCACGTCGAAGGAAGCGATAATGCCGAATGGATACTCATGGATTTTGTTCATGTGGTAGTTCATATATTTCAGAAGCACATACGTGAATTCTATGACATAGAAGGACTATGGGGAGATGCTAAATCAGTTAAAATAGAAGCAACGTATTAAAACAAAGCCCGATGGCAGAAGAAAATAAAAAACACATAAAACCCGAAGGTAAAAAACCAAAATTCAATAATATCTGGATCTATGTAGCCATATTTCTAGTATTCGTTGGAATCCAGTTTTTTGGCGGTAATAGTTGGACTCAGCCAACACAAACCACTCAATCTGAGTTTGAAGGATATTTAAAAGATGGTGATGTAGAAAGAGTTCATGTGGTAAATGGTAAGATTGCAAAAATCTACTTGACTGCTGAAGCGAGAGAAAAAGGTGTTCATACTTCGAACGAAAAGAAAAGTTTGGTTGAACCGGGTCCGGACGAACCGTCTTATCAGTTTGAAATTGGAGATCTTCAAAATTTTGAGAACGACCTTAAACGTATTGAAAGAGAAAACGATTTAGATATCGAGTTAACTCGTAGCACAGAAAACAATGTTTTAGGTGATATACTTATAGGGCTGTTACCGTTTATTGTGATCATTGGAATTTGGATCTTTATTATGCGAAGAATGTCGTCCGGTGCCGGAGGTGGTGCAGGTGGACAAATTTTTAACATAGGTAAATCGAAAGCAAAATTATTTGACGAAAAAACCGATGTAAAGACTTCATTTAAAGATGTTGCAGGCCTTGAAGGCGCAAAAGAAGAGGTTCAGGAAATCGTGGATTTCCTAAAGAATCCGACAAAATATACCTCATTGGGAGGAAAAATTCCGAAGGGAGCTTTATTAGTAGGGCCTCCGGGAACCGGTAAAACTTTACTTGCCAAAGCTGTTGCGGGAGAAGCGAAAGTGCCGTTCTTTTCATTATCCGGTTCAGACTTCGTGGAAATGTTCGTTGGTGTAGGAGCATCGCGAGTACGAGATCTTTTTAAGCAGGCGAAAGAAAAATCGCCGTCGATTATTTTTATTGACGAAATAGATGCCATTGGTAGAGCACGTGGGAAGAATAATTTCTCAGGTTCTAACGATGAGCGTGAAAACACCTTAAACCAATTACTAACCGAGATGGATGGTTTTGGAACCAACACCAACGTGATCGTTGTAGCTGCTACAAACAGAGCCGATGTGTTGGATAAGGCACTTATGCGCGCCGGACGTTTCGATAGACAGATTTATGTGGATCTACCGGATGTAAGAGAACGTAAAGAAATTTTTGAAGTACATCTTCGTCCGTTGAAAAAAGACGACTCGCTTGATACCGAGTTTCTTGCTAAACAAACCCCTGGCTTTTCAGGAGCAGATATTGCTAATGTTTGTAATGAGGCCGCGCTAATTGCTGCCCGAAAAGAAAAAACATCTGTTGGAAAACAGGATTTTCTTGACGCTGTAGATAGGATTGTAGGTGGTTTAGAGAAGAAGAACAAGATAATTACTCCTGATGAGAAAAAAGCAATCGCTTATCACGAAGCCGGACATGCCACTGTGAGTTGGATGCTAGAGCATGCTGCGCCGCTTGTTAAAGTTACTATTGTTCCTAGAGGGCAATCCTTAGGTGCTGCTTGGTATTTACCGGAAGAGCGCTTAATTGTTAGACCCGAACAAATGCTTGATGAAATGTGTGCTGCCTTAGGTGGTAGGGCTGCAGAGAAGGTTATATTTAATAAAATTTCTACCGGTGCGTTGAGTGATCTGGAAAAAGTAACTAAACAAGCCAGAGCAATGGTGACCATTTATGGTCTCAATGAAACAATAGGTAACCTTACCTATTACGATTCGTCTGGTCAATCTGAGTATAACTTTTCGAAGCCTTACAGTGAGAAAACAGCCGAATTAATCGACAAGGAAATTTCGAATCTAATAGAAGTTCAATATCAACGAGCTATAGATCTTCTCGAAAAGAACAAAGATAAGCTTACAGAATTAGCTAATGTTCTTTTGGAAAAGGAAGTGATTTTTAAAGATAACCTACAGAAGATCTTTGGAAACAGACCCTTTGACAAGACAGAAGAAGAGCCCATTGCAACAACATAATGTTGCAATTGTTCGTTAAAGAGTTTAAACTTTAGTAATCATGTAATAGAACTTCAATATAGATTTTATATATTTGAATTAAAACGTATTTTAAAACTCCTCAATAACTTATAAATGAGTCTGTTCAAAAGACTATTAAACCCTAATTATAAGTCAGAAGAAAAAGCTCGAAAAGCTAAGCCGTCTGAGCACGGCAAGTATTACCCCGAAGAGAAATTACCGATTGATGAAAAGTTCACTTATAACTTTAATAAAAACGGTGGTAAATTCTTATACTGCGAGAATTTAGAAGAGGTATTAGAAGCATTCGACAGTATTTTACTTGAGAATGATTGGTATGAGCGCGATGTTTTTTGCATAAACGAGCAATTAACATCCCGGTTTGATGGCTTCAATTTAAACTTTACGAAGAAGGCAAATAGCAGCTTTTTTCTTTCCACCTGCGAATCGTTGGTTGCAAATAACGGTTCAATTCTGTTGTGTTCAAATCAGATTAAAGAAAAAAAGCTTAACGAATTACCTTCTAATTTCGTGATATTTGCTACTACGAGTCAGTTAGTTGACACCATAAGTGAAGGTTTACGAATAATCAAAAACAAGAACAAAAACCACATTCCGAGTAACATTACCACTATCCAGGACTTCGAAACTGAAAAAGAAAAGGACTTTATGAGTTATGGAAGTAGCACAAAAAACTTATATTTGCTGCTTCTGGAAGACCTATAATATGAGGGAAATTGTTGTGCGAACCATATCGGGTGTATTATACATTTCGATAGTTATTTTTTCAATGTCTACTTCGCACGAGTGGTTTATGGGGCTCTTTTTTATTCTTGGTGTGATTACACTTAGCGAATTTCTTAAACTCGTTCACTTAAAGAGTTATCTGGCGTATATCCTCCTTGCTGCATTTATGTATTTTCTAAGTTATTCAATCTTCGAACTCAACGCTGTCTATCTATTCCTAATTCTTTCCTGCTTTGTGAACTTGTATCTTTTTAAGGACCTACTCTGGGTGAGTAAGATCCCAATGTTCGAGAAAAAGAAATACGTCGCTGTGATCTTCTATATTATAAGCGGGTTTGTATTTCTAACACTCATACCTTTTATAGACGGTGTCTTTACCCCAAAATTAATTGTAAGTATCTTTGTGCTTATCTGGGCAAACGATACATTTGCCTATGTTGTAGGTAAGAGTATTGGCAAACACAAACTATTGGAAAGAATCTCGCCCAAAAAAACGATAGAAGGGTTTGTTGGCGGACTTATAGGATCGGTAATTGCCAGTATTGTACTGTGTAATTACACAACTCTTTTTGACTTAAAAATTTGGATAAGTTTAGCACTAATAGCCTCTGTATTTGGCACGATAGGAGATTTAATACAATCTAAATTTAAACGACAGGCAGGAGTAAAAGATAGTGGGGTTTTAATGCCCGGACATGGCGGCTTATACGATAGACTAGACAGTATTGTTTACGCCGGGCCTTTTATTTTTGCTTTTTTAGAAATCGTAAACTATGTTTCATAAAGAAGGATATAAAATAATACTAATTTCATTCGCAATATGTGTGCTACTAAGTTTAGTGGTAAACTATTCAATTACGAACGAGATCTTAAGAGGTATCATATTAATTAGCCTCATCGTGTTTCTGATATTGATCCTTCAGTTCTTCAGAAACCCAAAACGCACCATAGAACTTAATGAAGATCACGTGCTTTCACCTGTTGACGGCAAGGTAGTAGTTATAGAAGAAGTTTTTGAAAAAGAATATTTTAAAGATAAGCGTCTTCAGATATCTGTCTTTATGTCTCCAATAAATGTCCATGTAACACGTTATCCTTCTTCCGGCGAGGTTGTATTTAGTAAATATCATCCCGGTAAATTTCTAGTGGCATGGCACCCAAAGTCTTCCGAAGAAAACGAAAGAACCACTGTAGTTGTAAAAACAAAGAGTTTTGGAGACATCCTTCACCGGCAAATTGCAGGAGCATTAGCTAAAAGAATTGTAAATTATGCAAAGGAAGGACAAGATGTTGCGCAGGGAGATGATAGTGGGTTTATAAAATTTGGTTCTCGTGTAGATGTTTTTCTTCCTTTAGGAACAAAAATTGACGTTATACTAAATCAGAAAGTAAAAGGAGGATCGACGATATTAGCTTCAAAATGACATCAGAAGAATTAGATAAAGCCTTTCTCACCGCGGTGGACAGCATTAACAATCACACCGAGCCCTTCCCAGCCGATGTGCTCTTAAAACTGTATGCCTACTACAAACGAGCTACCGCCTCTCAAGATCAGCCCAGCAGCAGCAACCCGTTAATTCAGGCTTTTAAAACGAATGCCTTATTTCAAACCCGTGGCTTGTCAAGTGACCAGGCAAAAGAATTGTATATAGAAGCAGTAAATCACTACTTTCTGTACCGAAAATAATTATTGTAAACTCTCCAGACTTGCCTTAATCGTTTCGATCTTGGCTATAGCATCCGCCTCCTTTTTACGTTCATTTGCCACCACCTGTTCCGGCGCTCCATTCACGAATTTATCATTTCGTAATTTTCCTTGAACACTCTTAAGGAATCCTTCAGTATATTTAAGTTCTTCGGAAAGCTTAGCGATTTCCTCATCGACATCAATAGCTCCTGAAATTGGCACGAAATACTCGTTAGATTTTACTCTGAAGGTAAGCGCTCCGTTAATTGCTTCAGTAGTTTGGTTCAGCTCCGAAATGTTCCCTAATTTTTTGATAACAGCATCAAACTCATCGGAAACCTGATCGTTATTTATCACCGATACTTCTATAGCCTCTTTAAAAGAAATATTCTTTTCCTTCCTAATCGTTCTTATACCCGAAATTACTTCCTGCGTGAATTCAAAGTTCGTAATCAATTTAGAGTCATAATCGGCAGATTTTGGCCATTTCGCAACGATTAACGCCTCATTAGCCTCCCTATTAGCTATATGTTGCCATATTTCTTCAGAAATAAAGGGAACAAAAGGATGAAGGATCTTGAGGTTTTCCTCAAGGATCTCAATAATCTCCTTGAAGGTACGCGCCGAAATAGGTTGCTGATATTCCGGTTTTACCATTTCTAAAAACCAGGAACAGAAGTCGTCCCAAATTAATTTATAGGTAGACATAAGCGCATCGCTAAGTCGGTACTTGCTATAATGGTCTTCAATTTCGGAAAGTACTTTCTGAAATTTATTTTTGTACCATTTAATAGCAATAGTGGCCGTTTCTGTTTCTTCTTTTTCTTCGGAAACTTCCCAGCCATCAATTAATCTGTAGGCGTTCCATATCTTGTTTACGAACCCACTCCCCTGTTTACAAAGGTCTTCATCGAACATAAGGTCGTTTCCTGCAGGAGAACTCAATAGCATCCCAACTCTAACCCCATCGGCACCGTATTTATCCATAAGCTCGATAGGGTCTGGCGAATTCCCCAGAGATTTGCTCATTTTCCGACGCTGCTTATCTCTAACGATTCCTGTTAGATATACGTTGGTAAATGGTTTTTCATTTCGGTATTCGTATCCGGCAATGATCATTCTGGCAACCCAAAAGAATAGGATCTCCGGTGCTGTTACCAAATCGTTAGTAGGATAATAATAATTAATTTCTTCGTTATCGGGCTCAAGGATTCCGTTAAAAACACTAATAGGCCATAACCAGGAGGAAAACCAGGTGTCCAGCACATCAGGATCCTGACGCAGATCTGAAGCGGCTAAACTGTTGTTACCGGATTCTTCTCTGGCTGCAAGTAGGGCTTCTTCTGCGGTTTCTGCTACTACGAAATCTTCCTTCCCATCACCATAATAATAGGCAGGTATTTGCTGTCCCCACCATAACTGACGAGAGATATTCCAGTCCCGAACATTCTCCATCCAGTACTTATAAGTATTTACAAATTTTTCAGGAACAAGATTTACATCCTTTTCCAAGACTGCATCTAAGGCAGGTTGCGCAAGCTCCTTCATTTTAAGAAACCATTGGTCGCTTAGTTTTGGCTCTATTACTGCCCCGGTTCGCTCACTGGTACCAACCTTATTAATATGTGTTTCAGTTTTAAGGAGAACACCTATATTTTCTAATTCTTTTACAATTTCCTTTCTGGCAACGAAACGGTCTTTCCCTTCGTAATGCATTCCGAAGCTATTAAGAGTACCGTCATCATTTAAAATATCAATTACCTCTAACTGGTGTTTATCGCCCAATGCTTTATCGTTCATATCATGAGCGGGGGTCACTTTTAAACAGCCTGTACCAAACTCAACATCTACATACTCATCCACAATTATTGGGATCACCCTGTTACAAATGGGAACTACTGCCTTTTTACCCTTTAAATGCTTGAATCTTTCATCATTTGGATTGATACAAATTGCGGTATCTCCAAAGATGGTCTCGGGACGGGTTGTTGCAATGGTTAAAAAGTCTTCGCTTCCGTCTATTTTATAATTCAGATAGTAAAGATTTCCCTGCTTTTCTTCATGGATCACTTCTTCGTCTGAAAGTGTCGTTTGGGCCTGAGGATCCCAATTTACCATTCTATAACCCCGGTAAATATTACCTTTCTTATACAGGTCAACAAAGACTTTGATCACCGATGCCGACATATTGTCATCCATGGTAAATTTAGTGCGCTCCCAATCGCATGAAGCACCTAAGTTTTTTAACTGTTCAAGAATGATTCCTCCGTGTTTATGTGTCCACTCCCATGCATGTTCCAAAAACTCTTCCCTTGACAGTTCCGATTTATCTATACCTTCACTTTTGAGTTTATTCACCACTTTAGCTTCGGTTGCGATCGATGCGTGATCTGTACCCGGTACCCAACATGCATTGTAGCCTTTAAGTCGGGCGCGACGTATTAACACATCCTGAAGCGTATTATTTAACATATGCCCCATATGAAGTACTCCCGTGACATTTGGAGGTGGAATTACTATAGTATATGCCTCTCTCTCGTCAACTTCACTGTGAAAGTGATTATGCTCCAACCAGTAGTCATACCAACGGGTTTCAACATTTTTCGCATCATATTTCGCTTCTAAAGCCATATTTTGGTCTAATTTTTGAACAACAATCTGCAAAAGTAGGGATATCTGCAGGATAATAAAAGTGAATAACTTATTTTGCAGTTTGTAAGAAAGTTACCTACATTAGCACATACTAAAATATGAAAATCATGAAAAAGTTAGTACTTATAGCATTAGTTGCTCTAGTTAGTTTTGCAGCCAATGCGCAAGCAAAGATCACCTTTAAGACCGAAACCGTGGATTACGGTGAAATCGCTAAAGGGAGTGATGGTGTACGTGTTTTTGAATTTACAAACACCGGTGATGCACCCTTAGTAATTACAGATGTAAAATCGAGCTGTGGATGTACAGTACCAAAAAAACCTGAAGGACCGGTAGCTCCGGGAGCGTCTAGTACGATTCAGGTTAAATACGACACAAACCGGGTTGGCCCCATTAGAAAGAATATTACAGTATATTCTAATGCCGACGAACCGATTAAAGCTCTTAAAATAAAAGGGGAGATTCTTGCAGATGGCAAGAGCGTTCTTGAAAAAACAAAATAGAGATTTATTACAAATTGTTAAAAGCCGACATCCAGTTAGATGTCGGCTTTTTTTATAAAACCTTTTCGAGTTCAAATTTGATATTGTGAGCAACCCCTTCCCTATTGATCTTTAAATAGATCTTCTTTCCTACTTTTGAAGAAAACAGATTGGTGAGTTCATATAGTTTGTATTTATGAGCCTGTTTACCGTTTATCATTAAAATTTCATCTCCTTTTAATAATCCTGCCAAAGCTGCGGGTGAATTCTTACGGACCTCAGCTACAACAAACCTTGGAGCCAGTGTAAAACTATATAGCGGATTAACCGAGATACTTATTGCCCCATTGTTCTGACCGGTTTGATCTAAATTTAAGGATTGATTCTGAACTTCTCCTCTACTCTTTACCACCACCAAGCCATCGTGTTCCACTATGAGTCCGCTCATATTGTAATGAAAAGGTAGCTTAAAATTCTTATTTTTTTTCAAATACATTGTTTCAGCATTATAATCCATGATCACGGTAAATCGCTTTAGAATTCCTCCTCCCAGGCTTCCGTCGCGGTCTTTATAGAAAAGTGAACTATCTGCAGTTTTTAAATTGGGAAATGCGACGTTCAAATTTGCGAGTTCAAACTTTTTAAGCTTTACGCTTTTTAATCTCGATCTCTTTCCGAAGATGTTACCACTAAGTCCGAGCCCTAAATAATCTTCAAAATAGTTTTTTGGCTCTTCCACGATAAGACCTTCGTCATTAAAAAGCCACATGGCATCACTCGACCCGGAGTCGATCAATAATGTGACATCCCTGAACCCATTTTTGGAAAAAACACTTAAGGTGGTATAGGGTTTATTCTTATAAAACGACAATTTGAAAGCTTCGTATCGCTTTAGTTTCTTCTTGCTAAATTCGTCAGTATTATAAAGTGTGATTTTTCTGGAAGAGTAATCGGTTTTAACGATAAAATTTTTAAAGAGATCATAACCAATAATTCCGTTAATTGGAATTCCCATTCTTGTAGAGAAATTTAATGATTCGTCGAATACAACGAAAATCGTATGATTCTCATCCACGGCTTCCCCAATCACTACTTGATTGTTCGCACTTTTAAGCGCAGTGAGAGTGCCTCCTTCACCAAGTCCCCTAATCCTTACGGGCACTGCATTCTTCATCTCGAGTGAATCTTTGGAGGTTAAACTAAATATCAAGGTAGACTTCACGCCCGTATCCAGTAAAAAGTTAAGTTCTTTTCCGTTCACCGTAACCGGAATGATGGTAAGGTTGTTTACTAATTCGAATGGAATCTTGTCTTTTTTCTGATTTTTAGGTAAATGGAAACCCTGTTGCGAAAACCCCGAAGTTGCAACGCAAAAAGCAAACCCAATAAGAAAGAATCTATTCACTTTTTCTAAATCAAAAGCAATTAGAATCAAGATATAAAAAAAAGCGGAAAGTGCTTTTATTTGGATTGATTTATAAAATATATTTCGCAACTTTGTTTTTAAATAAATCGTTATGCCTTCTATTTCGACTAAGGGACTACAAATGCCCGAATCACCGATCAGAAAATTGGTTCCATTCGCTGAAAAAGCTTACAAGCAGAAAAAAACTGTATATCACCTCAATATTGGTCAGCCGGATATAAAATCTCCACAGATCGCCATGGATGCGGTTGCACATCATAGCTTAGAGATACTTGCTTATACCAGATCTGAAGGGTCTCAGGAATATCGTGAGAAGATCGCAGCATATTACAACCGAAATAGTATTCCTGTAACGGCAGACGATCTAATTGTTACTACCGGAGGAAGTGAAGCATTATTATTTGCTATGGGTACAATTGCAGATATTGGTGACGAGATCATTATCCCGGAACCATTTTACGCAAACTATAACGGTTTTGCAACCGCTTCGGGTGTGAAAATAGTGCCCGTAATTTCGAAGATAGAAAACAATTTTGCCTTGCCGCCTATTTCAGAGTTTGAAAAGTTGATCACCGAGAAAACAAAAGCAATTCTTATTTGCAATCCGGGAAATCCAACCGGATACCTCTATTCAAAGGAAGAAATTCAAAAATTGGCAGCGATCGTAAACAAACATAATCTCTTTCTTGTTGCAGACGAGGTATATCGTGAGTTTACTTACGATGGCTACGAGCATTACTCTATCCTTCAAGAGGAGAGTATGGCCGAAAATGGAATCATTATCGATTCTGTTTCTAAACGTTATAGTATGTGTGGCGCCAGAATTGGCTGTTTGGTTTCTAAAAACAAACAAGTAATAAATACTGCTCTTAAATTTGCACAAGCCAGGTTGAGTCCGCCAACTTTTGCTCAAATTGCGAGTGAAGCAGCCTTGCTTACACCTCAAAGTTATTTCGATGAAGTGATTGTTGAGTATAAAGATAGACGTGACACACTTGTTTCTCACCTTCAGAAAATTCCCGGTGTTAAAGTAGGAATTCCAAAAGGCGCCTTTTATTGTATCGTTGAGCTCCCGGTTAAAAACAGCGATGATTTCGCACAATGGTTATTAGAAGAATTTGATGATAAGGGCGAAACAATAATGGTTGCTCCGGCTGCCGGCTTTTATTCTAGTCCGGGTGTGGGGTTAAACCAGATTCGGATCGCTTATGTTCTTAAAAAGGAGAGTCTAATACGAGCGGTTGAAATTTTAAAAATTGCCTTAGAAGAATATCGCGATTAATGCATATTGAAGAAAACAAATCTCTAAAAGAGTACAATACCTTTCATATAGATTGTAAGGCCCGATATTTTGTTTCTGTTTCTACGATCGAAGAATTAAATAAGGTACTGGCTAATAAGAAGTTCGAAAACCGTTTTTTATTAGGTGGTGGCAGTAATATGCTCCTCACCGGGGATATTGATGCTTTAGTGATACATTTAAACCTGAAAGGGATCACAATTCTTTCCGAAGACCAACAAAAAGTAAACATAGAGGTCATGGCAGGTGAAAATTGGCACCAATTCGTCATGTTTTGTATCTCAAACAATTATGGTGGCGTTGAAAACCTATCTCTAATCCCCGGAAATGTTGGTACGGCACCTATCCAAAATATTGGAGCCTATGGTGTAGAGCTAAAAGATACTTTTGTAAAATGTAATGCTGTAGAGATCGATACGCAGCGCGAAAGAGTATTCACTAAAACCGATTGTAATTTTGGTTATAGGAACTCGGTCTTCAAAAATGATTTAAAAGGAAAATACATTATTACCAGTGTAGTTTTCGAACTAACAAAAACCGATCATAAAAAAAGTACGTCTTACGGTGCTATTAAGGACAAACTAGCCGAAAAAAACATCTATGATCCCACTATCAAAGATATTTCGGATGCAGTGATTTCCATTAGAGAATCAAAACTACCGGATCCAGCGAAACTTGGTAATAGCGGAAGTTTCTTTAAAAATCCTGTTATTGACAGTGAAACTTTCAGAGAGTTTAGAGTTAAATTTCCTGAAGCTCCTTTCTACGAAGTTTCTGCATCACAATTTAAAATTCCTGCCGGATGGCTCATAGAACAAGCCGGATTTAAAGGAAAACAATTTGGTGATGCCGGGGTTCATAAGAACCAAGCCCTGGTTTTGGTTAACTATGGTGATGCCAGCGGACAAGAGATCTGGGAACTAGCAATTCTTATTCAGAAGAAAATAAAAGAAATGTTCGGAATTTATATTGAGCCGGAAGTGAATGTTATCTAATACGATCCAAGAATTGTATCTAATACATGAACTACCCCATTAGATCCCTTGATGTCACTTTTACCTAAAACTGCCTCAGTTCCATTAGAGTCCTTGATCACAATATCTGCACCTTTCATTGAAGCAATTAGTTTTGCCCCGGAAAGTGTTTCCAGAGTATAGTTTCCATTCCCGCTTTTTATATTTTGAACCAAGGTTGCAGAATCAATATCTCCTTTCACAATATGGTTTTTCAACATTTGAGTCAATTTACCTTTATTATTAGGGTCTAGAAGCCGGTTAAAATCTGACTGATCAATTGCACTGAAAGCATCATTACTTGGTGCGAGCAGTGTAAAAGGTCCTTCTTCATTACTTAAAACCTCTGTTAGGCCGGCGCTCACAATTGCACTTGAGAATGTCTTCAATTCCGGTGTTACCATGGCCTTTGTCATAACACTATTGATCTGCTTTTTCATCTCAGGAGTTTGCACTATTGCTTTTTTCTCCACTTTTTTCTCTTCGGAAGAAGAACTAGAATCATTTGACTCGTTTTTGCATGAGAATAATACCAGAGTAATAGCTAAAAGTGCTAATAATTTATTGACTGAAAACATTGCTTATTTTTTTATTTGAAACGCTAAAAATAACCAAATTTGAAGGACATCACCAAGAAAGATTGTATTTTTGCACTATAAATAATTTTTATGAAACTTTTACTTATAACACTATTATTACTTTTACTTGCTGTCGCAGGAATTGCGATAAAGATCTGGGGTAAAAAAGACGGAAAATTTGCGGGAACCTGTGCTAGTCAGAGTCCATTTTTAAACAAGGAAGGTGAAAACTGCGGCTTTTGCGGAAAATCTCCGGATCAGTTCGAAAATTGCACCGAAGAACCACATAAAGCGTAAATAATTCATATACTTAAAACTATTAGCCTATGGTTTTAAACTACAATTTTACTTCCCGAATTGTCATCTTCACTTCAACAAATCGCCAATAACGTATGCTGATTCTTTACGTTTTTATTGCAGTTGTAGTGATTAACTGTGGATTCTACTTACTTTTTTCAAAATTTTCATTTTTAAAGTCTTCGGAAAAAACCGTCGGGACAACGCCGCCTGTCTCACTAATCGTATGTGCGAAAAACGAAGAGGAAAATTTAAAGCGAAATATCCCCTTACTTCTGAAACAAGATTACCCAAATTTCGAACTTATATTGATTAATGATGCCTCGTCTGACGAATCTTTAGAAGTTATGGAAGCCTTTGCCGAGACCGATCCAAGGATTCAAATCGTGAATGTAAAGAATAATGAAGCGTTTTGGGCGAATAAGAAATACGCGCTTACCCTCGGAATAAAACGAGCGAAGAACGAAAGATTGTTATTTACGGATGCGGATTGCAAACCCTCTTCCAGTTCATGGCTCCGCATAATGACCTCTCATTTTTCTGAAGAAAAGCAACTTATATTAGGTTACGGCGCTTATGAAAAAGGAAAGGGATTGCTCAATAAACTCATTCGCTTCGAAACCTTAATGACAGCTACACAGTATTTTTCGTATGCAAAGGCAGGAATTCCATATATGGGTGTGGGTAGAAATTTAGGCTTTACCAGCACACTCTATTACAGTATAAATGGCTATATGTCTCATATCAAAGTTCCTTCGGGAGATGACGACCTTTTTGTAAATGAAGCCGGTACTGCTCAAAATACAGCGATTTGTTTTGATGAAAATGCTTTCACTTATTCCCTTCCGAAGAAAAAATGGCAAGATTGGAAAATGCAAAAAAGACGGCACATTACAACCTCAAAATTATATAAAACAAAACATAAACTCCTTCTGGGCACTTATTACTTCACGAATTTACTGTTTTGGATATTAATGATAGTAACTCTGATGTTGATGGATTGGAAGATTCCGGTGATCATAATTGCCTTCCGCTTTATAGTTCAATTCGTGACCGTGGGTATGGCTGCATACAAGTTAAAGGAAAAAGATCTCGTACCCTTTATTCCATTCCTCGAATTATTTTTAGTATTCATTCAATTGATTATCTTTATTTCGAATAGATTTTCAAAACCCCCGCAGTGGAAGTAGACAAGAAAGAATTACTAAAGCAAATTGAAAAGGCAAAAAAAGGTAAGCAAAGCGCCTTTAAATTTTTGTTAGACAAATTTTGGAACGAGGTATATGGTTTTCAGTTAAAGCGGGTTAGAAACGAAACGGAAGCCGAGGACATCACCATCGAAGCTTTTTCTAAAGCCTTTGACAAGATAGAAACTTACGACGAAAAATATACTTTTAGCACGTGGCTCATCACTATTTCGAAGAATATTCAGATAGATAAAACCCGTAAAAAGAATGCTTCTCTTCACCTTCATACTACCGATGCTTCCGATGAAATTGTAAAGAAAGTACCGGATCATACGCCTACCGCCGAAGACAAATTGATCACCGAGCAGAATCTTGCACAGCTACTTCAGTTTATAAAACAATTGAAACCGCATTATCAAGATGTAATTAATCTGCGCTATTTTCATGAGATGAGTTACAAGGAAATCTCCGAATCGCTGGAAGAACCTCTTAACAATGTAAAAGTAAGACTTCTACGTGCGAGAAAACTACTTGCCGAAATTATAACCCAAAATAATCAGAGTTGAAAACGCTGCTTAAAAGACTGGGGCCCGGTTTTTTATTTGCCGGCGCAGCGGTAGGAGTTTCGCATTTGGTACAGTCTACACGAGCGGGGGCCGATTTTGGATTTGGTCTGTTATGGGCACTACTTTTAATCAATGCCGTAAAATATCCGTTTTTCGAGTTCGGTCCCAGATATGCAGCCGCCACAGGAGAAAGTCTCTTGCAGGGCTATCGCAAATTAGGAAAAGGTGTTTTAATAACTTACTTCATGCTCACCTTTGCAACGATGTTTACAATTCAAACAGCTGTTACCATTGTAACAGCCGGATTAGCGACATCAATTTTTGGTTTTGGCACCATTGTAATTTGGACCGCAATTATCACCGCGATATGTTTTGCGATATTAATAATTGGAAGGTACAAAGTCTTAGACCACCTAATGAAAATAATAGTTATAAGCCTTACCATAAGTACCGTACTAGCCGTTTTACTTGCATTAAAACAAACACCTTCCCTTACTTTTACCCAAATTCTCCCTACTGATGCCTTTTCGGTAGCGTTTCTTATCGCTTTTATGGGTTGGATGCCCGCTCCTTTAGATATTTCTATTTGGCATTCCATTTGGACAGTAGAAAAACATAAGATAAATCCCGATATCAATACAAAACAGTCTCGATTCGATTTTAATGTAGGCTTTATCGTTACAACAATTCTAGCCATCGCTTTTCTTTCCCTGGGCGCTATAGTCATGCACGGCAGTGGCGAAAGTTTTTCAGAAAAAGGGAGTGTTTTTGCGAATCAGTTAATTAATATGTACGCATTCAGTTTAGGAGATAGTGCAAAAATTATAATTGGGATAGCCGCGCTAACAACAATGTTTAGTACTACACTTACAACCCTTGATGCTTCGCCCAGAGTGATGAATATAACAACCCAAATTCTAACCAACAAAGAGAATAAACAAGGATATTTGTTCTGGTTAATTGTTTTGGTAACCGGAACTTTGGCTATCTTCTTCTTTTTTATTTCTGAAATGGGATTACTCATTAAAACTGCGACGATCCTGTCCTTTCTAACTGCCCCATTTTATGCCATTATAAATTATCTGTTGCTTACGGGAAAATATACCCCGGAGCATTCGCGACCTTCAGGATTCATGAAATATTACAGTCTTATTTCGATCCTAGTATTAATGGCATTTAGTTTTTGGTATCTAACAACCCTGTAAACAGATTTGAATATTAAGATCCAATGGGAGGCAAAATGAAGTTTTCGAATTTAGATTTGGATATTATTAATTGTATCTTTGTAAACTATTATGAGCACAGAAACAGCAGAAATTTTAAAGAGAGAACCTAAACCCAAATGGCTTCGTGTAAAGCTTCCAACCGGTAAGAAATACACCGAATTAAGAGGACTTGTTGCCAAGTATGACCTGCATACGATCTGTACCTCCGGAAGTTGTCCAAATATGGGCGAATGCTGGGGTGAAGGAACCGCAACTTTTATGATCTTAGGAAATGTATGTACGCGATCCTGCGGATTTTGTGGTGTAAAGACGGGTAGACCGGACACAATAGATTGGGACGAACCCGAAAAAGTAGCCAGATCTATTAAGATCATGAATATAAAACACGCTGTGATCACGTCGGTAGATAGAGATGACATCAAAGATATGGGGTCTATCATCTGGGCAGAAACTGTTAAAGCCATTCGCAGAATGAATCCCGAAACCACCTTAGAAACACTTATTCCCGATTTTCAGGGTGTTACTCGAAATATAGATAGAATCATCACTGTAAAACCGGAAGTGGTTTCTCACAATATGGAAACTGTTAAGAGACTTACTCGTGAAGTTAGAATTCAGGCAAAATACGAACGTAGCTTGGAAGTACTGAGATATCTAAAAACTGAAGGCATTACCCGTACTAAAAGTGGTATTATGTTGGGATTAGGAGAAAAGGAAGATGAAGTTTTACAGACAATGGAAGACCTTAGAGGAGTTGGTCTTGATATTCTAACGATAGGCCAATATTTACAACCCTCCAAAAAACACCTTCCGGTAAAGGAATTTGTTAGTCCGGAACAATTCAAAAAATACGAAGATGTTGGACTTTCAATGGGTTTCCGACATGTTGAAAGTGGTCCGTTAGTGCGTTCTTCATACAAGGCTCAAAAACATTTAACCTAGAATGAAACCCCATATAACAATAGGGATTAATGGCTTCGGACGCATAGGTAGAAATCTCTTCAGACTATTATTGGATCATCCCTTTATTGAAGTTGTTGCCATAAACGATCTAGCCAATGCCAAAACCCTAAGTCATTTACTTAAATACGACAGTATTCATGGGGTTTTGAATGAAGAAGTGGGGTTTTCAGAAGAAGAAATAACAATTCGTGACAAACGAATCCGGTTTACTTCTGAAAGCACTCTAGATAACTTAAACTGGGGGAAATTAGACTTTGTAATTGAATGCACCGGAAAATATAAAACTAGAGAACAACTTGAGAAACATATAACAAACGGAGCAAAAAGAGTAATTTTGAGTGTCCCTCCGATTGATGAGGATATTAAGACCGTTGTAATTGGAGTGAACGACAATATTCTTGAAAAGAATGATTCCATAGTCTCCAATGCATCTTGTACTACAAATAATGCTGCACCCATGCTAAAGATCGTTAATGATCTGTGTGGGATTGAGCAAGCGTATATTACAACAGTACATTCTTACACTACAGATCAGAGTTTACACGACCAACCTCATCGTGATCTCCGCAGGGCCAGGGCTGCAGGACAATCTATTGTGCCTACCACCACCGGTGCTGCTAAAGCATTAACCAAAATATTTCCCGAATTAAGTGACTCTATTGGCGGTTGCGGTATTAGAGTACCTGTGCCTAATGGGTCTTTATGTGATATAACCCTAAATGTAAAAAAGGAGGTCACTATTGAGATGGTGAACCAGGCATTTAAAACTGCTTCGGAAACAGATTTTAAAAATATTCTTCAGTATACCCAAGATCCAATTGTTTCTATAGATATTATTGGAAATACGCATTCCTGCATCTTTGATTCTGAAATGACTTCTGTAATTGGAAAAATGGTAAAAATAATTGGCTGGTACGACAATGAAATAGGATATTCTTCAAGAATTGTAGATTTAATCTTACAATTATCGAGGAAATGACTATATTTATCGCCAAACTGCATTTTAAAAAATGACAAATAAGCTATTTTCAGGCAAGAATGTAGTACTGATTTTAGTATTACTTTTTGTAACATATAGTGGAAAAACAATGCAAACCCCGCAAGATACTTTGGCTTTAGTCAAAAAGTATCAAGAAGAAGCGGACAGGGATATCATTACCCAAGATTATGATAATGCAATTATTAAATTAAGCAAAGCGAATAACTTAGCATCTAATTTAAATAATGATAAAATAAAAGCTGATTTACATCTAAGCTCGACCAGCTTACATTATTACCTTCAAAATTACGCTAAAGCAGCAATAGAGAATCTTCAAGCAATAGAATTACTTGAAAAACAGGAATCTAATAAAGTTGGACTCGCTAAGGCTTATAATTTGAAAGGCCTTATTTTAATCCGACAAAATAAATTTACAGAGGCGGAAATTTACTTAAAGAAAGCCGATAAAATTTTCACAGAATTAAATGATGAAGAAAACCAGTCTCACATCCTTTTAGGTATGGGGCTTTTAGAGTTGAAGAGAGGGAACCCCAGAACCGCTTTAAATTATTTTGATGCAGGAATTCCTATATACTCTTCTTTTCAATTAACCTATCAGGAAGCTTTCTCATATCTTAACAAAGCTGAAGCATTGTTGCAGTTAGAATCACCTACTTCCCAAAAAAACTTAAGTCAAGCGAAAGAATCACTCAATAATGCATTGATCCTAATCGACATTCACAACTACACCAAACTAAAGATCAACGGTTATAGAGTAGCGTCTCAAATCGCAATCAAAGAAAACGATTTTTCCAATGCGGAAAAGCTTTTGATGAAATATGAATCTTTGAATGATTCAATCTTTCAAGTATATGTAAACGCAATTTCTAAAGAGATTGATGTTGAAACGAGTATCGGGAATTTAACTACCATCATCGAAGATCAACAAGATGATCTGGACAAAAAGAAAAGATCCCTCAATTTTGGTAAGATGACCAATGGATTAAGTATTGCCCTTATTGTAATCTTATCGTTACTTACTCTTTCTCTCTATAAAAACAACAACTTAAGAGCAAAGGCTAACGAATTGCTTCAGGATAAAAACAATGAACTTCAGTTAGCAAAAGAAAAAGCAGAAAAAGCTTCGTTAGCAAAGGCACAGTTCCTTTCTACTATAACACACGAATTAAGAACTCCCCTTTATGCAGTAACAGGACTTACACATCTGTTAATGGAAGAAAATCCTAAAGAACATCAGAGAGAGCACCTAAACTCGCTTAAGTTCTCGGGAGATTACTTGCTTTCACTAATCAATAATATTCTTGATCTTAATAAACTGGAAGCTAATAAGGTAGAAGTTGAAAAAACCAGTTTTAATCTTAAAAAACGGATTAACGATGTTCTAATCGCGTTAAAGAAATCGGCAGACGACCGAAAGAATAATCTGCATCTTGAATTTGACGAATCCATCCCGAGTAAATTAGCCGGAGACCCACTCAAACTTTCACAAATTTTAATAAATCTAATTGGAAACTCTGTGAAATTCACTCAAAACGGTGATGTAACAGTACGAATTAAAAAGATAGATCAGAAAAACAATAAGGTAACTCTGAATTTTGAAATAGAAGATAATGGGGTTGGAATTTCAAAAAAGAAACAAAAAAGTATTTTCGAAACTTTCTCTCAAGGCTCTCTTCAAATTAATCGAAAATTTGGTGGAACCGGTCTGGGGCTTTCAATCGTAAAGAACTTATTAGAGCTAATGAATAGTAAGATTCAACTTGAGAGTCAATTGGGAAAAGGTTCAAAATTTTGGTTTAACATCAATTTTGAAATTGCAGAAGAGTTTAAAGAAGACAAGAACCCAAATAATATTATATACGACGTGGATTATGTAGCCATAGAGAACAAATCAGTGCTTGTTGTTGAAGACAATAAAATAAACCAGATGATCACCAAGAAGATTCTTGAAAAGAACAAGATGAAATGTATGGTAGCAGATAATGGAATGGATGCCATCAAGATCATTAAGGAAAATACATTCGACGTGGTATTAATGGACATTCATATGCCGGGAATAAGCGGTATTGAAGCCACTCAAAAGATTCGCGAATTCGACAAACAACTACCTATTATTGCATTAACAGCGGTAACCATAGACGAGAATCTGGATGATTTCTATCGTGCGGGGTTCAATGAAATTATTCCGAAGCCATTTAAAACTGAAGAGTTCTTCGAAAAGATATTTCGCACTCTCGAAGGAAACAAATTTCCGGTTAGTTAATTATTGAAACCTGGCTTTATCAATTTCTTCCAGAATTCGTTCCTCAAAAAAACCTTCCTGCTCATTTAGTATGTGAGTTTTAATAGGCAAATAATACAGTGCATATTTCCCCAATTTAGGTTGCAATCGCATAAAATCCTTCTCGGTTGTAAGAATAATTTCCTTCTTTTTCAGTTTTTCTATTTCTGAATTCGAAAAATCGTGGTGATCGCCAAACTTGAGATGTTCGAAACTGAAATGATTACGATCGAGGAAGTTTACTAAGGGTTTCGGATTTGCAATCCCGGTAACTAACGTGAATTTCTTATCCCGGAGATATGACAAATGCAAGGTCTCGGAAACACCATAAATCATTTTATCATAACCTATCTTAGAAAAATAAACCCTTTGGTCCGATCGTAAGTTAAGCTTGTGCTGAATATTTTGTAATTCGGAATAAGCGACTCCTTCGGGACACTTAGTTACAACGATCATATCTGCTCGCTTAGCTCCTTTTCTTGACTCCCTGAGATTTCCGCTGGGTAGCATGTAATCATCAATATAAAGGTCGTCGAAGGGCGTTAAAAGAATATAAGTGGAAGCTTTCACTTTTCTATGCTGAAACGCATCATCCAACAGAATTATATCTACCTTGGGTTTTAATTTACTTATCCCCTCTCTCCTGTCTGCACATACTGCGACAGTAGTTTCAGGAAAGTTTTGTTTAAATTGAAGAGGCTCATCGCCAACTTCCAGGGCGGTACTTTCTACTAAGACTTCTCTATACCCGGATGTTTTTCTCTTGTAACCCCTGGATAATATTCCAACCCTGAAATCTTTCCGAAGAAATTCTACCAACAGTTGCACCATAGGTGATTTTCCCGTCCCGCCGGTAGACAAATTACCTACACAAATAACTGGGAAATCGTAATGCGTACTTTTAAACCAACCAATATCGTAAAAATAATTTCGGAGCGATGTTATTGCGCCGTATAAAATGGAGAATGGAAAAAGCAAGGTTCTCAGTAGCTTCATACGACGAAAGTACAAAATCGATTTAAGGATATTCAGAAAAAAATTAAATCCGTAAATATTTTGAACAAAGTTAAAGTTTTATGACTTTTCAGCTAGCGTATAAACTTTTATATTTACGATAAATTAGAACCATGAAAATTAAGGACGTTATAATGATGTTGGAGGAATTGGCACCACTCTCCTATTCGGAAGATTTCGACAATACAGGATTGCTGGTTGGGGATATGAATAATTCTTTAACGGGGATCCTTGTTACGTTAGACACTCTTGAAACGGTTGTAGATGAAGCCATTAAACAGAAATGCAATCTTATTGTAAGTTTTCATCCCATTATTTTCTCCGGAATTAAACGATTTAACGGCAATTCGTATGTAGAACGTGTGGTACAAAAAGCCATTAAAAATGACATAGCCATTTTTTCAATACATACAGCACTGGATAATTCATGGAATGGCGTAAATGCTATGATCTGCAAAAAACTGAATCTGAAGAACAGACATATTCTCATTCCAAAAAAAGATAGTATTAAAAAATTGATCACCTATGTTCCGTTAAATAGAGCTGAGGCGCTACGCGATGCTTTGTTTAATGCGGGAGCAGGAGAAATTGGTAATTACACAAATTGTAGTTTCAACATTAAAGGACTAGGGACGTTTAATGCCACTGAGAACGCTGATCCGGTAATTGGTAAAAAAGGTGAAACACATTTTGAAGAAGAAGTTCAAATTGGCATTACTTTTCACCCACATAGACAATCATCTATACTGAAAGCTTTATTTAATACGCATCCCTACGAAGAAGTTGCATACGAAATCACAACATTAGAAAATACCAACCAACACCTGGGAATGGGAATGTATGGTGAATTTCAGGAAGCAATGCCAGAAGATGAGTTTCTAAAATTTGTAAAAACCCGTATGAATACCGAATGCGTGAGACATTCAAAATTAATGGGCAAATCGATTAAAAAAGTAGCTATATTGGGGGGAAGTGGAAGTTTTGCGATCAATTCGGCAAAAGCAGCCGGGGCAGATGCCTATATAACGGCCGACTTAAAATATCACGATTTTATTAAGTCGGAAGGCAATATTCTTATAGCCGATATTGGACATTATGAAAGCGAACAATACACAAAAGAGCTTTTACATTCTTTCCTTAACAAAAAAATCACTAATTTTGCAGTCGTTTTATCACAAATAAACACCAATCCTATTAGCTATTTTTAACATATGGCAACAAAAACTGAAATTACAGTAGAAGAAAAATTAAGAGCGCTGTACGATTTACAATTAATTGATTCTCGTATAGATGAGATAAGAAACGTGCGCGGAGAGCTTCCTTTAGAAGTTGAAGACCTTGAAGATGAAGTTGCGGGAATGAACACTCGTCTCGAAAAATTAAATGCAGACCTTGAAGTAATTGAAGACAATATTAAAGGTAAGAAGAATCTTATTGAAGAGGCAAAAGCCTTAATCAAAAAGTACAAAACTCAGCAAGACAACGTTCGAAACAATAGAGAATACAACTCTTTAAGTAAAGAAGTTGAGTTTCAGGAGCTCGAAATTCAGTTGGCAGATAAGCACATTAAGGAATTTAAGGCACAAATTGAACAAAAAGCTCAGGTAATCGAAGAAACAAAAGAGCGATTAAAAGCTCGTGAAGATCACTTAAAGCATAAACAAGGTGAATTAGACGAGATTCTTTCTGAAACTGAAAAGGAAGAAAAATCATTGATTAAAGAATCTGAGAACTTCCAAAAGAAGATCGAAGAACGTTTAATTAATGCTTACAAAAGAATTCGCACTAATGTAAAAAACGGATTGGCAGTAGTTCCTGTTGAACGCGGCGCATCCGGAGGTTCTTTCTTTACGATCCCACCTCAAATTCAAATGGAAATTGCATCGAGAAAGAAGATCATTACCGATGAACACAGTGGTAGAATCTTGGTAGACCCTGATCTTGCAAATGAAGAAAAAGAAAAAATGGACAAACTTTTTGCTAAACTGAAATAGAAACCGTCCTTTAAAAATAACAAAGCCTTCACATTTTAATGAAGGCTTTTTTTGTACCTTAAACTGAAAGGATTTTAGCTGAAATCCGACCTACATAAAAATTTAAAAATGAAAAAGCACTCAATACTTTTTGCGATAACACTACTAATGGCAATGCAGGTCTCTTGTCAATCTTCAAATGACACTAATAAAGAAGCAGAAGCTAGAGCTCAAAAAGAATTAACGCCTGTACAAGTGGAAATGGAATCAGGTTTGGCAAAAGCTTATTTCGCAAGCGGATGCTTTTGGTGTGTGGAAGCTATTTACGAAAGCGTGAAAGGGGTTAAAGAATCTATTTCAGGATATAGCGGCGGACACACAGAAAATCCAACTTACGAATCAAGCAACACAGGACAAACCGGACATGCCGAAGCAGTTGAAATTATTTACGATCCATCTGTTGTGAGTTTCAGCACCTTAGTCGATGTATATTTTGGTTCCCAGAACATTACTCAAGTAAACGGCCAAGGTCCCGATAGAGGGAGTCAGTATCGATCTATAATCTTTTATCAAAATGAGGAACAAAAACAGATTATTGATCAAAAAATAGCTGCGATTAACAAAACACTGGATGGTGAAGAGGTTGCCGCACAAGTTTTACCGTTTCAGAAATTCTGGAAAGCAGAAAATTATCACCAGGATTACGAAAGACTAAATCCGAGTAATCCGTATATTCAAAACGTATCTATTCCGAGGTTAAAACGTTTTCAGAAGAAATTCCCGCAACTTTTAAAAGAAGATAGCCACTAATTATTGCGCAACCCTATCGGTTTTCTATCATCTTTAAAATAAACGATTATGAAAACTCTAAGAAAGATTTTAGTTCTAGGCTTAGTTACGGCTGTATTTTTTAGCTGTAAAAGTGATGATGATGCGTCTAGCAACTCAACGACAAGTTTGCAAGGCAGTTGGGATCTTGTTAATTTTTCAGGTACAGTATCAGGTTTTAATATTGATTATAATATTGGAGATGTAATTTGGACATTTAACACCTCAACTTTACAACTCACTGTAGAAAATAATATAGTAAGTACCGGTCCGGAAGATATCTTCGCCCGTTACGACACCGGAATATACTCTTACCAAGTAGTTGAGATCGCAGGTGAAGACACCCTTTTTATCGATGGGGAGGACAACGGGATCATCATTTTTCAAAATGCATCTTTTCAATTAACTGAAGCCCAAAGCCCTGCCGATGCCTCTTTTACGACCTTTGAGCGCAGATAGATCTAATTTGTAGCTTTTAATTCGTACAGCAACGGATATAATTTATTGAGTTGCTGATAGTAACCCTTCTCATTTTTTATCAAGCCCGGGAAGATATTATAGGGTGACTCTTCAAATTCATTAAGGTATTCAATTTTTAATCCCGCTTTTGCAAGTGCAGTAACGACGTTACCTAAACCGTGGTTCCAGGCGTATTCCTTACTTATCATTTTTGAGGCGGTATTGGCGTATGTGCCTTCATACTCTTCATATATAACTTCATCCTGTTGATAACCGTACTTCATTTGAGGTGGGGATACCGTATAATCGAACATCCAGGCAATTGGATGAAATTCCACAATATAGAAAACACCGCCCGGTTTCAGGCGTTCAGCTATCATCTCAGCCCACGGATTAAGATCCGGCAACCATCCAATAGTTCCATAGCTTGTGAAAACGATATCGAATGTTTCAGAAACATATTTTGAAGTGTCGAGCACATTACAACACACGAATTTAGCATTTAAATCGAGTTCGGAAGCTAATTTCTCTGCCAGAGTTATAGCCTCATCACTTAGATCAATACCGGTACAACTTGCACCTAATTTACTCCAACTTAATGTATCCTGACCAAAATGACACTGAAGATGCAGTAATGATTTTCCCGAAACATCTCCAAGTGCTTCCAATTCAAAACTATTTAATGAACTTTTTCCTTTCTTAAAATCCTCCATTCCATAGAAATCGCTAGTTGCATGAATTGCCACTTTTTGATTCCAGGTGTTCCTATTTACTTCAAATTCTTTATTCTTATTCAAGACGTATTTTTATTAATGATTTATTAATTAAATTAACAATTATAACTCATAAATTAACACAAAAGAGTATATTTTTTGAATTTTAGTTAAACACGGGTTAAATAACTTTACCCATTGCCACATTACTTGTAAATTTAAATAACTAATCTAAAAACACGAGAAATTATGAGAGATTTACTTTGGCTAATAATTGTTATTTTGGTAATTGGATGGCTTATCGGCTATTTTGCATTTCCGGCAATTGGAAACCTAATTCATATTTTATTAGTATTAGCGGTTATCGCTATTCTATATAAAATAATTACAGGAAGAAGACTATAATTAAACACTTAAACACGCAATCATGAAAAAAAGAGCATTCATTTTATTATTCGCATTTGGAATTTTAGGAACCACAACTTTTACAAGTTGTAGAGAAAAATCTACTGTCGAAAAGGTAGCAGACGATGTTGAAGATGCAGTAGATTAATCCTATATCCTAAACCCATTTTAACAAGTGCCCTTTCAGATTATCTGGGAGGGCACTAAACATTATAACCACTTGCCAAAATATCCTTCCATTCGGGATGCCGCTTTAAATAAGATGCTACAAACGGACATAAGGGAACCAATTTGAGTTTCTCATCCCTAATTTGCTGAAAAACCTGTTTAACCATTGAAGAAGCAATCCCCTTTCCTTCCATTTCACTTGGAACCTCTGTATGCGTTAAATACATTTTATCTTCGGCTCTTATATAATCAATTAGTGCTAATTTACCCTCCAAACTCACTTCGAAGCGTTTTTTTTCTTTATTTTCTGAAACTTCAATTTCCATATTATAAATTATGCGACCCGTCACAATACGGTTTATTTTCACTTTTAGCGCATCTGCAAAATGCTGTAATGCGTTTTTTCTCTTCCTCACTCCCATCATCATGCGTGATGATCAATGTACCATGCACCAACATAGGGCCACCATTAACAATCTCTATTTTGGTGGCTTCCGTGCTAGTTTCAGTAGCCTCTTCATTACCTTGAGATGTGTTTGAATAGTACGTTAATGCACCACTCGGACAAGCTTTCACAGCTGCTATAATCGAATTTGCCGTAGCGTTATTGATCTGAATCCAGGGCTTCTCCTTGGGTTTAAAAACTTCGGGCAAGCCATGTACACATTTCGCAGAATGAATGCATAGATTTGGTTTCCAAACCACAGTCACTTCATTATTAGAATATTCTTTAATCTTTTCCATACTTAAAAGTACAAAAATTATGGCTTGAATAATAGTTTGTTTATTTTTACTGAAAATCCTTCCGAAGATGAAAAAACTACTCGCAATATTGCTGTTAATTTGCTCATTTACGTCCTGTAATGAATTTACCAAGTCTTCCGAAGAAAAAAATGCGAGAGAGTTTATTCCAGACCACGACAAGAACCCTGTAATTTCTACTGCTGAAACTATAGCACTCAAAAATGGATACTTACAATGGAATGAGGTTGATAAAATTGATTTCACGTTTAATGTAGACCGAGGAGATTCACATTTTGAAAGATCCTGGTCCTGGGAACCTAAAACTGAAAATGTGACAAAGCGTTCGGCTAAGGATACCGTGAGTTATAATAGGTCTCAAATGGATAGTATTACCCGAAAGATCGACGCTTCTTTTATCAACGATAAATATTGGTTATTAGCCCCCTTTAATCTGGCCTGGGATGAAGGAACGACATTCTCGGAAGAAGAAAACAGCGTCGCTCCAATTTCTAAAGACACACTTAGAAAACTTACGGTAGTGTATGGTAACGAAGGAGGATACACGCCCGGGGATGCTTATGATTTTTACTTCGGAAAAGATTACGAGATCAAAGAATGGGTTTTTAGAAAAGGAAATGATTCGGTTCCCTCAATGATCAATACCTGGGAAGATTACGAAACTTTTAAGGGGATCAAAATTGCCAAAATGCATCAGGATAGCACCGGTAATTTTAAACTTTATTTTACAAATATTTCGGTTCAATAAGTATGAAAAACTCACTCGATTATGCTCGGTCACAGGACGAGCAAGATTCATTAAATAAATTTAGAAGTAGATTTCGCCTTCCGTTAAATGATAACGGCGAGCCTCTTATATATCTCTGCGGAAACTCTCTGGGGTTACAACCCGTAAAAACAGAAAGTTATATAAAACAAGAGCTTGAGGATTGGGCGAAATTCGGCGTTGAAGGTCATACCGATGCAAAACATCCTTGGCTACCATACCACGAGTTTCTAACGCAGAGTATGGCAAAGATAGTAGGCGCAAAACCCTCGGAGGTAGTGATAATGAACACACTAACTACAAACCTCCACCTAATGATGGTGTCGTTCTATCAACCTACTAAAACAAAATATAAGATCATCGTTGAAAGTGACGCTTTCCCAAGTGATAAATACGCAGTTGAGAGTCAGTTGAAATTTCACGGCTACGATCCAAAAGAAGGTTTAATTCTGTGGAAACCAAGACCCGGTGAAGACCTTTGTCGATTTGAAGATCTGGAAAATATAATGAAGGAGCAGGGTGACGAAGTTGCATTACTAATGATAGGTAGCACCAATTACTACAGCGGACAAGCATTTCCTCTCAAGAAAATAACAGAACTAGGTCACAAGCACAACTGTATGGTTGGATTCGATCTGGCGCATGGAGCAGGGAATATTCAACCCAATTTGCACGAAGTGGGTGCAGATTTTGCGGTTTGGTGCACTTATAAATATTTAAATAGTGGTCCGGGTAGTTTAGGAGGATGTTTTGTACACGAGCGACATGAAAATAACAATGACCTTAAACGTTTTGCCGGTTGGTGGGGACATAACAAAGAAACAAGGTTTAATATGCGTCACGAATTCGATGCCCTTCAGGGAGCTGAAGGATGGCAGTTAAGTAATCCGCCAATTCTGTCCATGGCCGCGATTAGAGCTTCGCTCGACACCTTCGAAGAAGCGGGTTTTGACAATCTACGGGAGAAATCGGTTAAGTTAACCGGTTATTTAGAGTTTTTAATAGATGGTCTCAATGACGATCGTATTACGATCATCACCCCTCGAGATCCTTTAAGCAGAGGTTGCCAATTGTCAGTACAGGTAAAAAATGCAGATAAGAACTTACATACTAAATTAACTAATGCGGGAGTAATAAGTGATTGGCGGGAACCGGATGTAATTCGCGTTGCACCGGCACCACTCTACAATAGTTTTGAGGATGTATTCCTGTTTGCAAATAAATTAAAAGAAGTTTTAGGTGAATAAAGAAAATGTTTTAATTATTGGAGCCGGGCTCTGTGGAACGCTGTTGGCTATTCGCTTAGCACAACGTGGCTATTATGTTGCATTAGTGGAAAAACGCCCGGACCTTCGGGAAATTGAGCAGGACGCCGGAAGATCTATTAATCTCGCTTTAAGTGACCGGGGTTTAAAGGGTCTAAGGTTAGTAGGCTTAGAAGCAAAAGCGAAGGAACAATGTATCCCAATGCACGGACGCATGATCCATGACAAACAAGGGAACACTTTTTTGAGCAAATATAGCGGGAGAGAGGATGAATATATCAATTCCATTTCTCGTCCCGGACTAAATATACTGCTGCTGAATGAAGCCGAAAAATTCGAAAATATATCTCTTGTTTTTAATCACGGCTGTAAAACGGTTGATCTTGAAAATAGCAAGGCGGTCTTTAAAAACTACGAAAACAATGAAGAAGTCACCCTTAGTGGTGATGTTATTTTTGGGACCGATGGAGCCGGATCTGCGGTACGCAAAAGCATGTTTAACCACAAAAAATTCTTATTTAGTTTTTCACAAGAATGGCTAACGCATGGATATAAGGAAATTACAATTCCAAAAGCCGAGGACGGTGGCTATAGAACTTATATAAACGCTTTGCACATTTGGCCACGAGGAGAAGATATGCTAATTGCACTTCCTAATTTAGATGGGAGCTTCACTGTAACCTTGTTCCTCCCCTATTCTAACAGCGACTACTGTTTCGACAATCTCACCACGCCGGAAAAGGTTATGGAATACTTTACCAGCGAATTCCCGGATGCTGTTACTCTAATGCCAAATCTAGTTGAAGAATTCTTTGAAAATCCTACCGGACCCCTTGGCACTATTAAATGTTCTCCCTGGAATAGCTACGGAAAAACTTTACTTTTAGGAGATGCGGCTCATGCTATAGTTCCTTTCTACGGACAGGGAATGAACGCTTCCTTAGAAGATGTGGTAGTTTTAGATGAAATTATCGAAACATACTCTAAGAGTGCATCTGAAGGTTCTAATTGGAAAGCTGTTTTTGAAGCATACGAAACAACCAGAAAACGTGACACCGACGCTATAGCAGATTTGGCATTGGATAATTTTCACGAAATGAAAGAACATACCGCCAGTGCCTTGTTTCAGCAAAAAAGAAAATTAGAAACTGCCTTTGAAGCCGAGTTTCCGGATGAGTATCAAAGTAAGTACTCAATGGTAACTTTTAATGCCGATATTCCTTACTTTGCTGCTATGAATAAAGGAAGAGCCCAAGATAAAGCGATATTAAATTTGTTAGATGATGGTAAATTACCGGACTCACTAAGTTTGAAAGAAAAACTGGCTATAGTAAATAAAGAAACATTAGAAATACTGCACGATGATGCGGTAGTTCGAAACTTAAAATAGCCGCGATGCGGAAACATTATGAGTAATAAAAGTAGACTAGTAGAAGGAAAAGCAACCCCAAGAGGTGCTTATCCCCATGTAAAACGTGTAGGTGATTTTATATTCATTTCGGGTACAAGTTCTCGCTTACCGGATAACAGCTTCGCCGGCGTGCACCAAGTCGATGAAATGGGCAGTATGCATCTCGACATTAGAGAGCAGACTAAAGCCGTTTTGGAAAATATTAAAGATTATTTAGCGACAGAAGGTGCTTCAATGAATGATGTGGTCGATATCACGACATTTTTGGTGAATATGAATGATTTTGCCGGCTATAACGAAGTGTATGCTCAGTATTTTAATAAAGAAACCGGACCTACACGAACAACCGTAGCTGTCCATCAATTGCCGCATCCAAATCTAGTTGTTGAGATCAAGGCAATGGCTTATAAACCACAGTAGAAAATGCAGAAGATCCTGAATTACATAAATGGCGAATTTTGTGAACCACGTTCCGGTGAATGGCTAGACAACTACAATCCGAGTAATGGGGAAATTTATGCCCAAATCGCCAATTCGAATAATCACGATATAGACGAGGCATACAAAGCAGCAAAAGCTGCATTTCCCGACTGGTCTAACACAACAATTGACGAAAGAAGTAAAATTTTACATAAAATTGCTTCTCTTATCGAAACAAATTTAGACCGGTTAGCCGCAGCCGAAGCAAAAGACAATGGAAAGCCTCTTAGTTTAGCTAAGGCCGTAGATATTCCACGAGCGTCCAGTAACTTTCTTTTTTTTGCAAATGCAATTACTCAATTTGCAAGTGAGGCTCATGAAAGCGTTGGACTCAATACCATGAATTTTACCTTACGTCAACCTATGGGCGTGGTGGGTTGTATTTCTCCATGGAATCTTCCATTATATCTCTTTACTTGGAAGATCGCACCAGCGATCGCTGCCGGAAACACAGTTGTAGCTAAACCGAGTGAAGTAACTCCTATGACCGCATTTCTACTGGGAGAAATTTGCACCGAAGCAGGATTACCTAAAGGAGTACTCAATATTGTACATGGCACCGGACCTTCTGCAGGACAAGCGATCGTAGCTCATCCTAAAATAAAGGCGATCTCTTTTACCGGTGGAACTAAAACCGGCGAGCATATTGCGCGAACGGCTGCCCCTATGTTTAAAAAACTTTCCCTCGAACTAGGTGGTAAAAATCCAAATATAATTTTTTCTGATTGTGATTACGAGAAAATGTTGGCGGTGACCGTTAGATCATCATTTGCAAATCAAGGTCAGATATGTCTCTGCGGAAGTAGAATATTCGTAGAACATACTATTTATGAAAAATTTAAAAAAGACTTTATCGCTAAAGTCGAAGCATTAAAAATTGGTGACCCCTTCGACACCAATACAAATATTGGTGCTTTAGTATCAAAACCTCATCTAGAGAAAGTCCAATCGTATTTTGCCATTGCCGAAGAGGAAGGTGGTAAGATATTAACCGGAGGAAAACCCTATAGCGTGAAAGGTTTGGAAAACGGGTATTATCTCGAACCAACCGTGATAGAAGTCTACGACGACCAATGTAGAGTGAATCAGGAGGAAATATTTGGTCCGGTAGTAACTATAATGCCTTTTAAAAGTGAAGATGACGCCTTGCAAATGGCCAACAGTGTAAAATATGGCTTGTCTGCTACCCTGTGGACCAACGACCTCAACAGGACAATGCGACTTAGCAAACAGTTGGAAGTGGGGATCGTTTGGGTAAACACATGGCTTAATCGTGATCTGAGAACACCATTTGGCGGTATGAAAGATAGCGGTGTTGGTCGCGAAGGCGGTTTTGAAGCCTTGCGCTTCTTCACAGAGGCTAAAAATGTATGTATCAAATATGAATAAATAGTGAGCCTTATTAGTAAATTCAAGAAGTAATTTTGATATACCAGGTTCAATAAATAAAAAATATGAATTTAGATCTTAAGAATAAAAATGCATTGATATGCGGAAGTACCGCAGGAATTGGTAAAGCTTCTGCTATTCAGCTTGCAAAAATGGGTGCTACTATCACATTGGTTGCACGTAATGAAGGTAAACTTAAAGAAACACTGTTAGAATTACCATTTCAGGACGGACAAAAACACAATTATATTGTTGCAGATTTCAACGACCCTGAAAACCTAAAAGAAAGAGTAAATAGACGAGTTGAGGAAAAAACTTTTCATATATTACTAAATAACACGGGAGGTCCGAAGGGTGGACCAATTTTTTCTGCGGAAACTCAAGAGTTTACAAAGGCCTTCGAGCAGCACTTGGTGTGCAATCACATACTCGTACAAGCCGTGGTTCCCGGCATGAAAAAAGCAGACTACGGAAGAATAATAAACATCATATCAACTTCAGTGAAGCAGCCCATTGACGGTTTGGGAGTTAGTAATACGATTAGAGGTGCTGTTGCAAATTGGAGCAAGACCTTAGCCAATGAACTTGGTCAATTTGGAATTACAGTTAATAATGTGCTTCCCGGTTTTACTGCTACCGACAGGCTAACTGATATCGTTGGGAATGCTGCAAATAAAATGAATAAGACCGAAGCTGAAGCTAGTGCTTTTATGAAAAGTCTAGTGCCGGCACGGCGATTCGCTCAACCGGGAGAAGTGGCTAATGCAGTGGCTTTTCTGGCAAGTGAAGCTGCCAGTTATATAAATGGGATTAACCTACCGGTTGATGGAGGTAGAACAAAGAGTTTATAACATCGTGTTTGCATGGTGGATTGAGTTAATTACCCGATAACGCAAAACCACGCTAGATGTTATCTGTAATAAATACCTACCTGCAGCTGGTAGGAAGACTGAGCACAAACACTCTGTTAAATCAGAAACAAATAAGACAACTCCAAGATTTTAGAACCTGCCAATGGACACGCTCTAAAGAGAAGAAAAAATAGACTATGGAACACAGAAAATTACGTATCAACGGTCATTCGCATTTACTTCCTTATCCGGAAGAAATTCCACAATTCATGAAGGACAAAGGTATTTTTTGGGTAGATAAGGATCGCAAATTTATGCTTCAAAAAGATTGGAGCAGACCGGTAACCGATTCAAGTTTTTTTCTCAACGAGAAATTAGCATGGATGGAGCGTTACAAGATCGATCACGCCGTGGTGTTGAATCTTTCTCAACTATACGGAAATGGACTTAGAGTTGAAGAAATGAAGCAAGCATTGAGGTTTCAGAACGATTTTAATGCCAAAGTTCAGCGAGAGCACCCGTCAAAATTTACTTGTGGCTTTGTGGTTCATCCCGGGTTCGTAAGAGGTGCACAATGGGAAATTGAGCGGTGTGTAGAAGAGTTAGGGATGCAATTATTGTGTTTACCAACCCATTATATGGACACCATTGGAACCTGGCGATGCATTTTTGATGAAGAAAATGAACCCATTTTTGAAATGGCAAGCAAGTATAATTTAGCTGTTGAAATTCACCCTTACGACGGAGAAAAATTTATTAAACTTGAAAATACTGCCTGGCGGTTTCATTTAATCTGGATGCTGGCGCAATGTGCAGATGCCTATCATTTTTTAACACTGAACGGTTATGCAGATAAATATCCGAATATGCGCACTTGTTTTGCTCATGGCGGACAATTAGCTCAGATGAATCTTGGAAGGCGAATTCAAGGATTCGATGGACGACCCGACCTGTTTGAAGGCAAGGTTCATCCGCGAAAATCTGTTGCACACAAAAATATTTTCTTCGATACCTTGGTGCACGACACCGGATCCTTAAAACTTGTCGTAGAAAACCAAACTTCCAAACAAGTAGTGATGGGGTTAGATGATCCGTATCCACTTGGAGAAATGGAAAGCGCTGTTCAATCTTCCTATCCGGGAAAGATCCTGGATTTAGCAAAAGATCGCAAAATACTTACTGAGGACGAATGCGATGCTATTTGGGAAGACAATGTCATTCAGTGGCTATGTGGCGACGATGAAGCTGCCAAACAAAAATTAGTAAAACGAATTTTAGGTGAGTAAACACCTGCGATAGAGATTACAAATTAGTATAAAATAAATGGATTTTCTTCCCGAAAAAATTGACGATTATGTAGTGGCGCATTCTCAAGCAGAACCCGAATTACTACAACAGTTAAATAGAGAAACCTGGCAAAAAGTAATGCAGCCACGAATGCTAAGCGGACATTTACAAGGTAGGGTACTTAGTATGCTTGCCAAGTTAAAAAACCCAACAAATATTCTGGAAATTGGAACTTATACCGGGTACTCGGCTTTATGTCTTGCTGAAGGAATGCGTAATGATGGAGAATTACACACTATTGATCACAATGAAGAATTACACGATTTCCAACGTAAATATTTTGATAGATCTGCCTTTGGCGAGCAGATATTTCAGCATACCGGAAATGCATTGGAGATTATTCCGAAGCTAGAAATGTCTTTTGATCTGGTTTTTATCGATGCCGATAAAAACAACTATCCTAAATACTTAGAGCTTATACTTCCGAAGCTAAACAAAGGAGCTGTAATATTGAGCGATAATGTGCTTTGGAGTGGAAAAGTGGTTGAACCATTGGCTCCGGATGATGCAGATACCAAAGCATTGCTCGTATATAACAAGCTTTTAAATACACATCCACAATTAGAAACCGTTATACTGCCTATTCGAGACGGTTTAACGGTTTCAATCGTGAAATGACACTTATTGTACGGCTTCTAACGCATCAATGTTTCCATAGCCTTTAGTACTGCTTTTATTTGGATAAAATTCGGCGCTCTGTCGCATTTTGTTTAAAACCTGATTTCGCGACCAACCTGGATTCTTTGCCCAAACTAAAGCGGCTATCCCGGCGGTAGTAGCAGTTGCAACCGAAGATCCTCCTACATATTTTTTATCCCCATTGTAAAATCCGAGTACGGCCCCGGTTCTGCCATTATTATTGTCCCGCTCCATAACAACCGTAAATTCAATCTGACTCCCATCATGACAGACATCACATTGTTGATATGTGCCATCGTCAGTAATTCCTGTTACAGCAACCGCCTCACTCATACTGGCAGGAAAAATTACCGGATACCAATTGGTTAATTCTGTAGAAGTTCCACCCGCCGCAAATATTAGTTTTCCACGACTATAAGCATACCTTACACCATCTCTCACGTTTCCAATAGACCACGGGTAACCAACAGACATAGAAATAATTTTTACATCGTTTCTATTGCCCAACGCAACGAGTGCATCCTTTACCCCTTTGCGTTCGTGATAATCGTTGAGAACAACATCTTCGGTAGCTCGATAAGAAACCAGATTACAGTTGTATGCTACACCCACCGGCATAAAATCGTTATTTCTTGGCGAAGCGATCGTTGAACCCATACTCGTTCCATGACCACATTTATCATTTGGACCATCATAGTTATTAGACCACCACCAGGCAGAGTCGATAAATGTTCCATATTTCTGAATTGTTCGACCACTACTGTAACCATCGTTAAAGTTATTCCCCAAGAGCGACTGACTAGCAGAAACGCCCGTATCAATTAACCCAACTGTGATTCCTGCACCGGTACTATATTGCCATGCAGCTTCAATATTGTGTTGGTCAAAGGTCCAGCTCACTAGTGAATTTGGAGCAATCGTTCGATAGTCATTTCCATTTAAAGATTGTCCACTTTTGTCACATCCACTTGAAGATCGGTTTTGGGGATAATATCCAGAACTTGTAAAAAAAGAATATCCATTGGGTTCAAGATACCTTATATCGTTTCGTTCTCTCAATTCAGAAATGGTCGAAATATTCTTAACCGAAACATCAATGACATTTAACACGAGGTCGTCGTCTATAAGAGTTTGATTTCTCGTACTGTTTTCGGAAGTAATTACTTCGGAAATAATAGCATCCTTAATTGAAGTTAATCTTTGGTTGGGTCCGGTTCTGAAGCTTTCTCCGCTACTGCCGTAACCAATAGTTAAGATCTCATTACCGTGCACAGTCGCACTCCAGAGCACCTGATCTGTAACATTATCCCAGCTAAAACTTCCGGTTTCCCGCAGTTGTTGGTCTATGATCCTGTTAATTTGCGCTATGGTTAATAATTGTTGAGAAATAGTAAGATTTTGCCCTGAATTTTCATCAGAAACCGGCTCCAGTGAATCTTGACTACAGCCAATGATCGTGAATGCAGCTATTGCTAAAATACTGCGTGTTAGGATTTTCATGTTATGAACGTTTAAGTTAGTACGTTCAAGATACTAAACATTTTAAATCTTTCGGAGCGTCTTATTACAAAAATAATAGCCCACAAAAGCAATGGATGTTCCTACCAATGCTCCTACCATTATATCACTAGGGTAATGCACACCAACATAAATACGACTTGTGATAAAAAGTAAAGGCCAGATAAATACAAAGTAGATCCATTTGGTGTATTTTCTCAATGCGAGAACGATAAACGTCGTCACAGCAAAACTCGAAGAGGCGTGGCCGGAAAAGAAACTGAAATTATTTGGCTTTTGAAGTGCACGTATTAATTCTGCAAGTTCAGGAGCATTATTGGGTCTAAGCCTACCCACAAAATCCTTAGTGAGATTTGTTAGACCAAGGGCAACTACAAAAACCAGCACCGTAAAAATAAAAACTACGGTTCCTTTACGTGGTTTATAATAATAGTAAATGAGTAGTATTAAAAAAATAAAGAGAGGTGTCCATGTGTCAATTTGAGTAACAAAGAGCCAAAATGAATCAAAGCGCTCAATCCCAAGATTATTAAGATAAACGAAAAGGTCTCTATCCCATTCTTTCAGGATTTCGATCATCTAAAACTTTCGTTTTATAGGCCCTGTGATTTCATCCACATCTTCTTTTACCTTATCTATTTCCTTTCTAACATCCTTAGTGATATCGATATCCAAACCTTGTTTTTCGGCACTTTTAGTTATTTCACTTTTAATATCGTTGGTCGCATCCTTGATCTGACGCATCCCTTTTCCCAGTCCACGCGCGATTTCGGGAACTTTATCTGCTCCAAATACCAAAAGCACCACAAAGAGTATAAAGAATATCTCTGCGCCGCTTATAAAGAGAAAAAACAATTGTGCTTTCATTAGAGTACAAATATACTAAAACTGTGTGCTCCTTATCGATTTCTGAATTGAAAATGATATAAAATAAAAGACCCCGCTCCTTATTGAACAAGAGCAGGGTCTTTTCGAAAGAAACAATTTCTTATTGTCCTTTTACATTTTCCTTAAATTTATTGAATTCACCCAATTTCTTACGCTTAGGCCAGGTATTGTTGGAGGTATCGATATCTGCTGTTTCTTCATCAGGATCAACCACAATACTTGTAATTTCCTTTTCGGAAGCGATTACTTTACCAACAGCCAAATCGTCTTTTCTCCAGATCTCTGCAGGGTATTTAACTCTCTTAGTAGTACCATCACTGTACGTGTATTCAGCAATTATTGGCATTGGTATGCCTCCCGGTTTTTCGAAAGTAACTTCGTAAAAGAATTTAGGGTTCTCTAGTTTCGATCTTTCATTCGCCGGTACATTATCAAGAATATACTCCTGAAGCGTAGAAACATCATCTAAGGTGGCTGTTCGCATACTTTCTTCAAAGTCTTCACTTTCTTCTTCCACTAGGTACACTAAAGGTGGAAGGTCACTTTCCTTCATTCCTCTCGCTTCCATCATTTCACGAACTTCTTTGTTCATCTTAGAAGTAACATAGAATTTCTTCACTTCTTTTACTCCAATGTCTGTGTAATCTGTGCTGTAAAACCACGATCTCCAGAACCAGTCCAAATCTACTGCCGAAGCGTCTTCCATAGTTCTAAAGAAATCTTCGGGCGTTGGGTGTTTAAACATCCAACGTTGAGCGTAGGTTCTAAAAGCATAATCGAAGAGATCACGTCCCATGATAGTTTCTCTCAATATATTTAAACCAGTTGCAGGCTTAGAATATGCATTCGCTCCAAAATTATAGGTGTTCAACCCTTTAGTCATAATTGGTGCCATTCTATCTTGGTCTCCTGCCATATAACTTACAATATTCTTAGCAGGTCCGCGTCTTGAAGGATAACTTTTATTGGGAGCAATCGCGTCCGGATACCACTCTCCGAAATCTTGCTCCGCAACGTATTGTGCAAAAGTATTTAGACCTTCATCCATCCAGGTCCACTGGCGCTCATCACTATTCACGATCATAGGAAAAAAGTTATGTCCAACCTCATGAATAATTACGCTAATCATTCCATATTTAGTACGTTCGCTATAGTTTCCATCCTTATCGGGTCTTCCGTAATTCCAGCAAATCATTGGATATTCCATTCCTTGATTCTTAGAGTGAACCGATATTGCTTTGTTATAAGGATAATCGAAGGTCATTCTGGAGTACGACTTTAACGTACTTGCAACCACGACTGTTGAATAATCTTCCCATAACGGATTTCCTTCGGGTGGATACATAGAAACCGCCATTACATCACGATCTCCAATTTTTACAGCCATCATATCCCAAATAAATCTTCTTGAGCTCGCAAAGGCAAAATCACGAACCATCTCTGCTTTTAACTTCCAGGTTTTTGTTCCTGTGGCAAAGCCTTTTGAAGCAGCCTCAACTTCTTCCTGAGTAACAATGATCACAGGCTTATCATAAGATTTTTTCGCTTTTTCGTAGCGATTCATCATCTCTTTCGAATAAACTTCTTTTCTATTTTGAAGTGTTCCGGTACCGTCTAAAACATGGTCTGAAGGAACTGTAATACTAACTTCGTAGTTTCCGAAGGGTAAAGCGAACTCATCACGACCCCAAAACTGACTATTTTGCCATCCTTCTACATCGTTATACACAGCCATACGCGGAAAGAACTGAGCAATTACATATCCTCTGTTACCATCCTCAAATTCTTCGTATCCACTACGCGCTCTATCGGTTACATGATTGTTGATGTTATACCACCACTTGATAGAGAAAACAAACTTTTCACCCGGTTCCAGATTCTTTGGCATTTCAACACGCATCATCGTTTGATTGATAGTGTATGGTAAGTTGTTACCCTTAGCATCTTTTACCTCCTGAATATTAAACCCTCCTTCGTAAGGATTCCCCATATACTGTTGAACAAAATTTGAGGCCATGTCTGCCGGTGCAGCACCACTTGGCTCAATTAAAGGTGATTTTGAATCCTTGGCTCTTTTGTTCTGATCTAATTGTACCCAAAGGTATTCCAGTTCGTCCGGTGAATTATTCGTATATGTAATAGTTTCATTCCCGCTCAGAGTCTTGTTCTTATCATCCAACACAATGTCCATTACATAATCTGCCTGCTGTTGGTAATAGTGAACACCCGGGGCACCACTGGCAGCTCTATACATATTTGGAGTAGAAAACTCCTCGTATAATTGCTTAAATCGATTGTTATTTAGATGTCCGGGTTTACGTTCATTAGTATCCGTTTCATCCTGCGCAAAGGTTAAACCGCTTGCTAAGAATAAAACAACTAAAGAAAGGTATTTTACTAACTTCATAATTAATTAGAATTTGATTTTAATTTTTGGTTCGCTAAAAATAGTTTTAATAATAGATTCTATAATTGTTTAATCAAAATTTAACACTCCTTTAGGATTGTCTATCGTAAGAATCATGCTTCTTCGACTCTTTTTTGTTTTAACATGAATAATGTTTTGCTGATCGGGAAACATTTCCAACAACGCTTTATTCTCTACTTCTATACTCTTAAAATTCTTGACGCCCGTAATTTCGATATACGATTTTACCTCATCAATATCGTATTCTTTCCCCAGATAATCGTATTCTACCGGCTTTCCATTCACTTTTATTTGTAATTTCTGAAGAATATATTCTTTTAGGAATGCAGCATCGGCTTCGGTTTCTTTTTTAGTTGCTAAAGAAACTTTCGGATTGTAACGCAGTTGAAGCACATCCTCAACATCGTCGATAAACATTTGGTTAATTATTTGAAGAGACTCACTTTCGGCAACATATTCTATCTTAGTAATACTCACATAAAACTTATGGGGAGTGGATGCTGTTAGCAAAGGAAAAACAAGCAGCAGTATGGCAATTTTCAAAAACTTCATAAACAGGATAAGATTTCAATTAAAATAAGACGCAATCTCTCGCTAATAGTTACAAAAATTATTCCTTTTCTTTTGTAAGGTCTCCCGTTTCAATTCTGGATGAATAAACAATACTCTTTTCCTTATAGATTTCTAACACCCGAGCATAACGCTCACGATTAAAATCCCACTGCACCGAGGAAGTTTCAACACAAAATAAAAGGAAATCGTAAATGCGATCTTCAGGGATAGAATAGGCTTCAGTAAAGAACTCGGGTGTGTAGTATGCGATCATCCGTGCCACCATATTGTTTTGTACTTCCCATTTTCGCTGTAACCGCAATTTCCGATAATAGCCACTAATATATTTGTACGCGGCTTCAATATTAACGTTCGTTGGAAAGAAAGCCGCTGCAACCGGAACAATTTTTTCTTCAGGTTTCCCTTTAAAACCGGGTATCCCCACATCTTCAAAATCCAAAGGTTTTTCAGTTTTAATAGATTTTAGATCGGTTGTAAGATTTCCCGATAAATTATTCCCCAGAACCACTTCGTCAAGTTCGTTGATCAGTTCTTGAAGTACGACCGTCATCACTCCATTTTCATAAATTTCTTCAGAAACAACAACCTTTTTAGGAAAATATTTTACAGACGAGAACAAAAGAGTATCATTTTTCACGGCCTGAATAGAGAAATTACCGTGTTCGTCGGTGATACTATTGAAACGAGATGTAGTATTTAAAATATGGATTCCTTCAACTTCCTTTGCGTTAGTGACATTTCCGTTAATTACGATGCGTTGAGCCGAAACAACACCGCTAATAAATAAAGCTAAACCATATATAAATAGCCTAATTTTTTCCACCTAACATTTTAAATTCCTTGCTTCTTTCCATCATAAGGTCCAAAAGTAGAATTTCGTTCTCTTCTTTTAGCAACTCACGGTTTAAACCATTTTCTTCGACAAAATAAATAAAATGGGAAGCATTTTCTTCTTCGATCTGAAAAGTGTTATAAAGATAGTTATCGCTAAATCGCTGTCGCAAATTATTCACGAGAATGACACTTTCTTCCCTGGAATTTTCAATATTGAAATTTCTATTTTTTCTCTTCGGAATTAGAAGATCTACAAGCAATGCCGTCATTCCAATTAAATTACCTCCGTATTGTTCTTGTCCGTTGTAATAGGCTTCTTCAGCTTTATTCTCTTTTATAGAGCTGTATTTGTCATTCGAAAACTCGTATTCAAACTCCAGTGTTTCATATGAAAGGTCTAAAGAGGTAGCAACATTAGACGTTTTAATTTTTGCGACATCCACTATTACATTCCCAGAAAGATCATACGGACGAACAATTACTTCTTCTAACTGATTTACCACCGGATTCAAATAAATACCCAACTTTTTATTTTCAATTACTCCTCTATCGACAATAACGGTAAAAGTCGCAAATTGCAATGCAGAGATCGCCAATCGATCATTTTCTGCAACTTCAATTTCGAACGTACCTGTGACGGTGGTTATGGTTCCTTGTTGAGATGATATATTGTAAACACTAACGCCTTCTACGTCTTCAGATTTGGGAGCGGTAATCTTACCTTTCACTTTTACCCGTTCAATATCCTGTGCAACATTTAGTACAGGCACCAATAGGAGTAGAAGAAAAAGCAGTTGTTTTGTCATTGTTTAAATTTACGCTTTGTTTTCTTACCAAAATCTTAAAGTATGGATTAGGTTTGTTAAATTTATAATTTGAAACCTGTAATTAAGATAATGAAAAACATCATCATAGCTAGTACTTCGACCGTTTATGGCGGAAATTACCTCGATTATTTAATGGAAACATTGGCTTCTTTTTATTCCGAAACGAACGAAGTCATTTTTATACCTTACGCCAGACCAGGTGGCATTTCGCATGATGAATATACAGCTAAGGCTTCCGAAGCATTTAAAAAAATTAACAAAAAACTGATCGGTATTCACACCTTCCAGAATCCCAAAGAAGCTATAAGCCGGGCAAAAGGTATATTCACCGGAGGCGGTAATACTTTCGTTCTGGTTAACGAACTTTATAAGCACGATCTTCTCCCAATCCTTAGACAGGCAATTTTTAGCGGTCTTCCGTATTTAGGCACGAGTGCGGGCAGTAACATTTGCGGAATTACAATACAAACCACGAACGATATGCCCATTGTTTATCCTCCATCATTTAAAACATTGGGGTTAGTACCTTTTAATATCAATCCGCATTATCTTGATCCCGATCCATCGAGCAAGCACATGGGAGAAACTCGAGAAACACGGATTGCCGAGTTTCATACGCAGAACACTATTCCGGTTGTAGGTTTACGAGAAGGAAGCTGGCTGGAAGTAAAAGGAGAAAAAATTACACTAAAAGGAAGCCATTCCGCCAGAATCTTTGAACAGCACAAAAGTCCTTACGAGTTAAAAACAGATTCAGAGGTCAGTTTATAATTCCTTAATGAAATGATACCCCTTTGCGATAAATCCTTCGTTGTAATAAAATTTATGTGATGGAAAATTATGAACATAGGTATTTAGTTCTACCCAGCTACAATTCTTGATCTTTGCGTGCCTGTAAATAAAATCCATAAGCATCTTTCCAATACCCTTACCTCTATGTTCCTTATCGATAATTACATGATCCATTTCTACACTTTTACCGGCATAGTGACGTGTTTGATACCAAAGTCCGCATACACCTATTAATTTGGCATCATTGTAGATACCTAAACATTCGTAATTCTGTGTAACCATTTCGGTAAGTCGCTCTTTCAAGGTATCTTCAGCGATAGAATTATTTCCGAGTTCCTGAAGAAAAGGTATGGCAACCGTTATGTTTTCCTTCGGAATAAAACGAAATGAAATTGAAGTATCTTTCAAAATTATGCTACTTTTAATGCACCCAAAGATAAAAAATGAAGCGAGACGAATTTATTAAAATTACAGGTTTTACAGCGATTGGACTAGGCATTCTACCTCAGCTCTCATTTTCTGAATCTCCTGAACAGTTTACACGTGACCAACTCATAGGAAAAGGCAATCCCGACATTGTTGGAAAAACATACACTTCTAAAATGCACAGAGAAACTTCTGAGGCTTTCTTAAAAATGAAAACCGCTGCATCACATGATAATATTGCAATTGAAGTAGTTTCCGCCTATCGAAGTTTTGAAAGACAAAAGCAGATCTTTGAAGGAAAATACAAGCGATATCGTAAGGAAGGCCTACAACCTGTGGAGGCTCTTATAAAAATTATTGAATATTCAACAATTCCTGGAACTTCACGTCATCACTGGGGAACCGATATTGATATTATTGATGCAAATGCAAACCCAAGACCAAAAAATGTTCTTCAACCTAGCCATTTTCACGGGGATGGTCCTTTTTGTAAAATGAAAGAATGGCTCAATGAAAATGCAAACTCATTCGGTTTTTTTGAAGTTTATACAGACAATGCAAACCGAAGAGGTTTCAAATACGAACCATGGCACTTTAGTTATGCCCCCGTTTCCATACCTATGCTAAAGGCATACCGCGAATTAGATGTTCAGAAGGTACTTCAGGAAGAAAAAATAATGGGAAGTGAATATTTTTCAGAAGCATTTATCAACAAATACCGCAGCGAAAATATTTTAGACATAAATCCCAAATTACTTTCGTAACTTTAATTCATTAAACTTTAGAAAACATGAAAGGTAGCTGGAAAATCCGTATTCTAATAGGTCTTGCAATCGTAGCATTCGCCTTTTTTAAGAAGTGCGCAAATACGCAGGAAAACCCATATACAGGTAAAGATCAGGCTATATCATTAACTACCGAAGAAGAAATTGCGATTGGACTTCAGAGTGCTCCACAGATGGCACAAGAGTACGGTGGACTCTATGCGGACGAGCGTATGCAGGCTTATGTTGATATGGTTGGAAAAAAATTAGTGGATAATAGCGTAGCGAGAAACACTCCTTATCAATACGACTTTCATTTATTGGCAGATCCTAATACGATCAATGCATTTGCACTTCCCGGCGGACAAATTTTTATCACCTATGCCTTGTTTTCCAAACTTGAAAACGAAGATCAATTGGCGGGAGTATTGGGTCATGAAGTGGGACATGTACTTGGAAGGCACTCTGCCGAACGTATTGCAAATAGCGAATTTTGGCAAACGCTCTCTACTGGAGCCTCGGTTGGTGCCGATGCGGGCGGATTAGTTTCCGGCATTGGTCAGAATGTGCTTCTAGGAAATGGTCGCGGAGACGAGTTAGAAAGTGATGATCTTGGAGTTAGATTTATGATAAAAGCGGGCTACGATCCTCATGAGATGATTGGGGTTATGAAAATTTTAAAAGCCGCAGCGGGTCCTAGTAGAGTTCCGGAATTCCAAAGTACGCACCCGGATCCCGAAAACAGGATAGAACACATACAAGAATCTATCAAAAAATATGGCGGGTAAATGATTTGGTCCTACTGAGAAACCGTATTTTTTTGCAATCTGTATCTTCATCCCGCCAATGCGGGATTTTGTTTTTATCTTTGCAGCTTAATTACAGCCATGAATAAGAAAGTTCTTTTAATGATTTTAGACGGGTGGGGTATTACTCAGGACCCGACAGTTTCGGCGGTAGCTCAGGCAGATACTCCGTTTATTGATTCGTTATTGACAAAATATCCGAACGCACAACTACTTACTCATGGTAAGAATGTGGGTTTACCGGAAGGGCAAATGGGGAATAGTGAGGTAGGCCATATGAATTTGGGAGCAGGTAGAATTGTGTATCAGGACTTAGCAAAAGTGAATCTAGCGGTTAAGGAGAACACGCTAAGAGAAGAGCCGGTATTAAAACAAGCTTTCGATTATGCTAATGAGTACAATAAAAATGTTCATTTTATTGGGTTGGTTTCTAACGGCGGCGTTCACTCACATATTGATCATTTAAAAGGGTTGCTCACCGCAGCCAATCTTGAAGGTCTTGAGAATGTCTATGTACATGCTTTTACCGATGGCAGGGATGTAGATCCGAAATCTGGTGCTAAGCTTATTGAATCGTTGCAAGACCACATGAAACAAACTACCGGAAAACTAGCTTCCGTTATTGGCAGATATTATGCGATGGATAGAGATAAACGTTGGGAACGGGTAAAAAAGACTTATGATCTTTTAGTCTTCGGAAAGGGCCGCACAAGTACAAACGCAGTAGAAAGTATATTAGATAGCTATTCGGGAGGAGTAACAGACGAATTTATTGAACCAATTGTTCTAACAGAAGCTGATAAACCGGTGGCAACCATTAAAGAAGATGATGTTGTGATCTTTTTCAATTTTAGGACAGATCGCGGGAGACAACTCACGGAAGTTTTAACGCAACAGGATATTCCTGAATACAGCATGAAAACGATTCCGCTACACTTTGTTACGCTAACGAATTACGACGATTCTTTCCGGGATATTAACGTAGTGTACGACAAAGAAAATTTAAAAGAAACTCTGGGAGAAGTTTTAGAAGCTCATGGAAAAAAGCAAATTCGGATTGCTGAAACCGAAAAGTATCCTCATGTTACGTTTTTCTTTTCAGGAGGTCGGGAGATTCCTTTTGAAGGCGAGAAACGAATTCTTTGTCCGTCGCCTAAAGTAGCTACATACGATCTAAAACCGGAAATGAGTGCTTATGAAATTAGGGATAAGATCTTACCGGAGATCAATTCCGGATCGGCAGATTTTATCTGTTTAAATTTTGCAAACCCCGATATGGTTGGACACACAGGTGTATTTGAAGCTGCTATAAAGGCATGTGAAACTGTTGATACTTGTTCGCGATCTATAGTGGAAGCTGCCTTGGCCAATGATTATGTAACCATCATTATTGCCGACCATGGCAACAGCGAAACAATGAGGAATCCCGATGGTTCCCCAAATACAGCGCATACAACCAATCCTGTACCGATAATCGTGGTGAGTCCGAATATTACTTCAGTTAAGGATGGAATATTAGGAGATATTGCGCCTACCGTTTTAAAGCTTATGGGGATTGAAAAACCCGAAATAATGACAAGACATTCATTAATCTAATTAATTTATTTATGGCAAAAATAGTTTCAGTTATGCTACTAATACTCTTCGTGGCGTGTAATTCTTCCGAAGAAAAAAAGAAAGAATCAGAAAATATTTCCGAAGAAATAACCATAGAAAATACTGACGGGGTTAACAATTTTGTGGAAGATCCCGAGGAAGAAGGTTCGAAAATGATAGTTGGTAGCGCAACTCTAAAGGCGTTACAAAGTGAGCCATTTAATGAATGGTATAAGGGAAGTGAAAACAATCACATTCTCGACACAGTAACCCTTAAAAAAGTTGAACCGCTCTTAAAAAATAAAAAGATCAAAATTTTTATGGGTACCTGGTGCGAGGACAGTCAGAGAGAAATTCCGGCCTTATTTAAGATCCTAGATCATGTAGATTATAACTATGAAGCTATAGACCTATACGCTGTATCGCGTGATAAGGATACTCCCGAAGGTTACGAGGATGGACTTAACGTAGCGTTTGTACCTACTATTATTTTCTTAGAAGATGGAGAAGAATTAGGGCGTATCGTAGAATATACACAGGAAAGTTTAGAAAAAGACATGTATGCGATTTTAAGTGGTGCCGACTACAAACACGCATACTCAGACTAAATGCTTTAAAAACGCTAAAATTCTTCGTAATTTTGTCCTTTACATGTATTTATGATTGTTGATATGCTTACCATCGCGATCGATTTCGATGGAACCATTGTAGAGGATAATTACCCAAAAATCGGCAAACCCATGTTATTTGCTTTTGAAACTATGAAAAAGCTTCAGGATAACGGACATAGGTTGATACTTTGGACATACAGACATGGAAAGCAACTTGATGAAGCAGTAGATTTTTGTAAGGAAAACGGAATTGTTTTTTATTCGGTTAACAAAAGCTTTCCGGAAGAAGAATTTGACCCTAAATACAGCAGAAAGATCAATGCCGATCTTTTTATAGACGATCGAAATATTGGTGGATTAAAAAGCTGGGGGGAAGTTCATCAATTACTATTGGGTGAAGAAAGACCGGTTGAAGTTGAAACTAAAAAAAAGAAAAAGGGTTGGTTCTCTTTTTAAACAAGTAGATGATTATACCAAAGACACAAGAAGAAATAGAATTGATGCGCGAAAGTGCATTAATAGTATCAAAAACATTGGGAATGCTTGCAAAAGAGGTAAAACCCGGTGTTACTTCGTTGCATTTAGACTCCTTGGCAGAAGCTTTTATAAGAGATCATGGAGCGGTTCCGGGTTTTTTGGGACTTTACGATTTTCCAAATTCGCTGTGTATGAGTCCGAATGCCCAAGTGGTTCATGGAATCCCAAACAAAACTCCATTAAAAGAGGGAGATATTATTTCAATTGATTGTGGTGCTGTAAAAAATGGATTCTACGGAGACCATGCTTATACATTTGCTGTGGGAGAAATAGACAGTGAGGTTGAAAAGCTTCTTAAGGTTACCAAAGAGTCACTTTACATTGGAATTCGCGAGTTTAAGCTAGGGAATCGTCAAGGCGATGTTGGCTATGCTATTCAAAAGCATTGTGAAGATCACGGTTATGGTGTAGTGAGAGAATTAGTAGGACACGGAATAGGCAGAACCATGCATGAAGATCCGGAAATGCCAAATTACGGACGACGAGGGAGAGGAAAGAAATTTGTTGAAGGACTTACCGTTGCTATTGAACCCATGATAAACATGGGAACACGCAGAATTGAACAATTGCGCGATGGTTGGACGATACTCACTGCAGATCGAAAACCAAGTGCTCATTTTGAACACGATGTAGCTATTGTAAATGGCAAACCCGAATTGCTTTCCACTTTCGCATATATCTACGAAGCTCTCGGTATAGTTAGTAACGAAGAAGACGAGTTTAGACAGAAGGAGCTCGTTTTATAATTTCTTTTTACCGTAACAGAACTTAAACTTTGAATAGCATTTTTAAATTTTTTCTGAATTTAATTCCGCGTACATTATTAATACGACTAAGCTTTGTCGTTCGACCTGTTGTAGCTTTTTTTCTAAGGGGGAATAAATATACTGATCCAATTGATGGAAGGTCGTTTAGGAAGTTTTTACCGTATGGATACGAAAATGTTAGAGAGAATGTACTTTCTCCTAGTACATTGTCACTTGAACGCCACCGATTATTTTGGCTCTTTCTAAAAAATGAAACCACCTTTTTTTCTGAAAGCCATAAAGTCTTACATTTTGCTCCCGAACAGGCTTTCTTTAAGCGTTTCCGAAAGATGAGGAATCTGGAGTACACTACTACCGACCTCAACTCCCCTATTGCCGATGTAAAAGCAGACATTTGTGACCTGCCATTTGAGAACGATTCTTACGATTTTATTATTTGTAATCATGTGTTGGAGCACATCCCCGATGATACTAAAGCAATGCGGGAATTGTACAGGGTTTTGGCTCCCGGGGGAATGGCAATTCTGCAGGTGCCCTACGAAAACTCACGTGATACCACATTTGAAGATGATACCATCACAGACCCCAAAGAGCGGGCGATAATTTTTGGTCAGTATGACCATGTTAGGGTATATGGAATGGACTATTTCAAAAAGTTAGAACAAATTGGTTTCAAAGTTGACGCTGTAGATTATACAGCAAATCTTTCCAAAAAAGAAATTAATGAATATCGACTTCCCAAAGGTGAACTAATCCCGGTTTGTCGAAAATAGGATCTAACTTCCTTTTAATTTTTTGAATTGTTGATCTGCTATTTAATGATCAGATCTTTAAACCCTTCTGTTGTAAAAACCTGTTCAATTCGAGAAGAATCATTGTATGTTAAGTAAGCTTCAAGACCGTTAGTCACCTTTAATAATTGTTTAGACCTCTCCAACCCCAGCGCCATTAATGCTGTTGCATAGGCATCGGCTTCACCGCATGAATTTGCGATAACTGTGGCACTGGTTACATCGCTTTGCTCTGCCGAACCGGTAAGCGGATTTAAAGTATGAACGTATTTTTTTCCGGTTAACGAGTCAATTCTAAACTTTCGATAATTGCCCGAAGAAGCCATTGCCCTGTTTTCAAGTTTAATCGCTACCGCATAATTTCTGTCTTCAAGAGGTGAAACAACTGCTTCGACACCAACAATCCATGCCTTTCCTTTAGTGAGATTTTTCCCTTTAGCTAATATCTCACCTCCTAACTCAATGATATAATCTGTAATTCCATTTCTCTCAAGAAAACGTCCTATACAATCTATACCATATCCTTTCGCCACTGCATTGAAGTCGAAATATATTTCAGAATGTTCCTTATACACCGTTCCATCTGCGAGAATTTTAACTTTATTGAATCCAACATATTGCATAAGTGAATCCAGTTGATTTGCATCAATGTGGTTTAAAGGTTTTGTATCACCAAAACCATAAGCGTTACGTAAAACTCCTATCGTAGGATCGAAATAACCTTTAGAATTAGTATAAACCGTTTCAGAAATACGAAAAACCTCTTTAAAAATAGCATCGGTTACCACGGTTGTGTCTCCTTGATTTATCTTTGAAATATCGCTGTTTGGGATATAAGTACTAACCGATCTATTTACGGCATGAATAACAGAATCGACACCCTTTTCTATAGCGTCGATTTCCGAAGATGAAAAATACTGAATAGTAAAAGTGGTTCCAAAAGCATCTCCCTGTAACACGGTTGCCACTTTTTCGGGCTTTCCGCAGGAAACAAGAAAAACTGATAAAACTATATAAAAGTACTTCATTTAATGTGTTGTAAGCCGTTATATACCATAGTATAATCTTCACCTTTTACTACCGGTTTTGCATAGTCTGATCCATGCCCCAAGCCAACGCCCGCATAATAAGTAGTTGCTTCAAACTTAAGTGCATGCTCTTTAATAGTTTGCATAAAAACAGGATCGTACACATTGGCATCTTTAGGATACCGGATAGCTCTAACGATTACGAAATGTAGGTTCTTATTTTTTAGCGCCACGAATTGCGGGTCTTTTTTTAACTTAGAATTTACACCTAAAAATTCGAACCCATCCTCTTCTAATTGTTTTCCAACAATATTCATGGCAAGGTTATGTAATTCTTGTTCTGTTAATTTTTCTTTCATTTAAAAGCAAAGATACTATGAGTTATTAAAACCGCCATATTTGAAAAATAAAAAACCGCCTCCAAATACATCGGAAGCGGTTTTAGATGAATTAGTTATATGATTCTAGTTTTTCACAACACGTTTTGTAATCGTTCCGCTTTCGGTGGTTACTTCTACAAAGTATATAGTATTGTTTAATTCTGAAAGATCCACCTGTACAATATTGTTACCAGATACTGTTTTGGTCTTCACCACTCTTCCTCTCACATCATAGATCGTTACTTGTTTTACTTCGGAAACAGGAGATGCGATGTTTAATATATCTTGCGTCGGATTTGGATATATAGCAATGGTTTCTAACGAGACATCGGTATTTCCTAAAATTAATTCCGGTGTAAACTGAAGGGTGAATCGATTGTCATAGATTCCCTTCTCACTTTCGAAGGTATAATTGGTTTCACTTAAATTCGTGATCGTATTGGTATGACTGTCTATTAAATAAGCCGTGGCATTACCCAAATGTAACCCTTGAATATCTTCTATAGATATAGTATAGCTAATTCGCTCATCTACTAAGGTTGCAAACCCCATTGGCACCTTTACATCTTCTTGGAAGGCTCCCAGCGCCTGAATTCCAAATTGATCTGATCCATCAACCAGATGAGAGTACAAGGCCACATTAGTCGCCAGTCGCTTTGCATCATATCCAAGATCTATGGCATTCGTGGCTTCGGGTAAAAATCCTATCAAAGCAGTACTGTTTAACTCGTAACGATCGGTTTGTACATTAAGCCAGATTCTATCATCGTCTGTAGAACGAAGCGTAGTATTACCACTGGTTCTTCGCATAGAATTATTAAAAGTGATATCTCCTGCCGAGGTTACCTTCACTCCAAATCCTTGTCCGCTGGAAATAGTTCCATTGGGCGTTGTTCCGGGGTCAGACCCTGCTGCCGAAGTACCTCCTGTTAAGTTAAAGATCGAAATATCTTCCATGGTATAATCCAGTCCGTAGGGCCCGGGTATTCCACTCGATGGGGTAGTAATATGTTCCCAGAAATAAACGGCATCCACATTGCTATTGGTATTGATAAAATCTGTAGCCGAGATCGCCGACGCATATGGATTGGCGATAATATTAGGACTCGCATTCTGACTCCCGTTATATCCAGCCGTGTAGGTTACTACTCCATTGTTGAGCGTTCCGGTATTAAAATTAAGATTCAATGGGGATGCAGGACCTGTGAGGTCTCTCATAACCATATATCCTTCTCCGGGAGTGATCGCACCGTTATACACCGGCCAATCGTCTCCTTCTTCATCTACCCATACTCCCGCACCATTTGAAGCAGCAGTTACCGCACCATTAGGTGTAAAGTTTCCGGTTAGGTGATTTCTAACCCGAAGTGCAGCAGTAAATACATCGGCTCTGCTTTCCGAAGACATTGGACTACCCAAAATAATGAAGTCTCTTCCGTCTAAGGCAGGGGTGTTGACAAAAACATTGATCGTACCATTGTTTGTAACTGTAGCATCATCATCAACCTGAACAACATTTGCAGTATGGAAAAGGTTTAAGGTTCCATTTACGGTGATATCGTTTGCAACAGACAAGAAATCATTCTGATTAACGATTAGAGTACTTCCTGCATTCACCGTTAAAGCACAAGCAGTTATATCTCCATCGTCTGCAGTATTATAGTTACCGGCAATAATTACGGTATCGGTGCTACCCGGAGCACCCGCAGGACTCCAATTCGTTCCATTCCATGTTTTAGTAACTCCGGGACATTCGATATAATAAGAAGCCCCTGTTACAATTACTGTAAAATCCTGTGCTGCAGAAAGTGTTCCTTTGTGCGTTACTGTTAATGTATATATTCCAGATGCACCGGTAATATCAACTCGTTCAAAAGGATCTACTGTATTATCACCTGTACTATTTGTATTAACACCGGTTAGTCTCCAGGGCGAAGATGTAGTCGCTCCCTGAGTAATTGTGATGTCCAGATCGTTGACTAAAGCAGCGGTACTACTATTAGTTCCGAAATTACGAGTACCTGCGGGATCTGTCCATGAGATAGATGCTAATAAAGGATCTACACCATTTGATTCAATTTCAATAGAATAAGACCCTCCATTCGTTAATGTTCTTTCGTCAATGATCGCTAATCCGGTATCACTATCTGAAATTGCTTCAGCAGCAGCTTTTGAGTTCATTAGTCCCCAACCCGTTTGTGCATCGGGACCCACAGGTGCAACATCATCTGCTGTGTGCAGAGCAAGACCTTTTAAAGTTGCTGCACGCATAAATACTCCGTTCAGATCATCGTAGTGTTCTTGTAATAAAAGTAAGCTACCTGCGACGTTGGGAGATGCCATTGAGGTACCACTAAGTGCTATATATGCATCATCTGCAGTTTCACCTGTAGATGCTAGTCCGGTTCCATTCCCCATTATATCCGGTTTAATACGAAAATCGTCTGTAGGACCTTCACTACTTCCGGGATTTCTAACAACGGAATTTAAACTACCGTCTGGGTTAATCACGGCATCTTCTCCGTTGGCAACCACCATATTATTCTTTGCCGTTGCATGTCCTGATAACTTATCGTATGCAACATTTCCACTAAGAGGATCCGCATTTGAAGTATTATCTTCTCCGTCATTTCCGGCAGCTACCACCATAAGGTAGTACGGCGAGTTGTACATAAGATCATCCCAGTCTACGGCATCTTGACCGTATTGTCCGAACCAGCCATCAGGAATATTTGCGGCTATATAACCATATGAATGATTAGAGATTAACATATCATATCCATTATTAAATGAACCTGATCCACTTCCGTCACCTGCCTGAGAAGCAGCTTCGGCTAGATCGTCATTCCACATATATCCACGAACTTGTGTTTGCCATGCCATACCTTTTGAGGTGCCATATGGCGCATTAAAAATTACTACACCTTCGGCACAAATTGTTCCTGTAACATGTGCCGCGTGAAAATTTAACTGAGTACCTCCTTCAGTACCGGTATCCATAAGTGTTACTCTGTTTGTTCCACCCGGTCCGTCATATTCCTGATGTGTTATCCTTGCATGACCGCCATCCCATACATGTGCGATAAGACCATTACCGTTTAGATCTAAGGAAAGACCCCCTCCGGTATTTAACCAATCGGTACGTGTAGATTCTGCTGCGTCAGAGTTAAAAGTCCTGTAATAGATCGGGGTTCCATCTTCTGCGATTCGTTGTAATTCTGCAACTCCTCCGTCTTCCAATTCCATTTTCAAGGAGATACCGTTTTTTAAAGCAAAGGCATTTGCTTCGGCTTTACGCAATGCATTTCTCGCTTCAAATTTATCTTGAAGCTCATCTAATTTAGCTCGACGTTGTTCAATTTTTTGTTGTTCCGAATTATTAGTATCGTTCTGTCCATTAACTTCGATTGTGAATGTGAAGAACAATGTTAAGAGGAACAAGCCTTTTAGTAAAAAAGTTTTCATTTTCGGGGGTTTATCTATATACGATTGATAACTCTGTAGTATATAATGGTTTAATGATTTATCAAAAATAGTGTTTTGTCGGTAAAAAACAATTATTATCGATTAAAATGTTAATATTATGCTAAAATATGATATCACAAAAAGCAGATAAGAACCATATATCTATTTATCAGTTACTTACACAAGTTTACAATAACCAGCCTCAATTCAACAAAAATTGGGTTATAAAAAAACCCGTTTAGTTACAACTAAACGGGCTCAATGATATTACTACTTTGCAGGCTATCCTCCGAAATCGTCGAAACGAATGTTCTCATCCGGAATACCAAAGTCCTCTCCCATTTTTTGAACGGCCTGGTTCATTAATGGAGGACCACAGAAATACAATTCAATATCTTCGGGTGCTTCATGATGATTCAAGTAATTGTCTATTACCACTTGGTGAATAAAACCTACGAAGCCATCACCCGGAGCATCTATATTCTCTTTTACTTTCCAATTGTCTTCTTCCATTGGTTCTGAAAGTGCCAAATAGAATTTAAAATTCGGAAATTCATTTTCTAACTGCTGAAAGTGATCCAGATAAAACAATTCTCTTTTAGAACGTCCTCCGTACCAGTACGTCACTTTTCGTCCGGTTTTTAACGTTTTAAAAAGATGATATAAGTGAGATCGCATAGGTGCCATTCCGGCCCCTCCTCCAACATATAACATTTCTGCTTCCGAAGGATTAATAAAGAATTCACCATAAGGTCCGGAGATTACTACTTTATCTCCTTTCTTTCGGTCAAAAATATAAGAAGAAGCGATTCCCGGATTTACATTCATCCATTGATTTTTGGCTCTGTCCCATGGTGGTGTTGCAATACGAACATTCAACATAATCTCTCTTCCTTCAGCAGGATAAGAAGCCATAGAATAAGCACGTTCTACAGTTTCATTGTTTTTCATCACTAATGGCCATAAACCAAACTTATCCCATTCTGCTTGAAACTTATCCGGAGTATCATGTTCTTCGGGGTGTGCAGTGATATCCATATTTTCAAATTTCACTTCACACGGTGGAATTTCAATCTGGATATATCCTCCCGCCTTGTAATTCATATCTTCCGGAATCTCAACGACAAACTCCTTGATAAAAGATGCAACATTATAGTTACGTACTACAACAGCATCCCATTTTTTAATTCCGAAGACTTCCTCAGGAATATGAATATTCATATCCTGTTTAACTTTCACCTGACAAGAAAGTCTTGCACCTTCTGCCAGTTCTTTCCTGCTAAAGTGCGGAGTTTCGGTAGGAAGCGCTTCCCCACCACCTTCTAAGACGTGGCATTCGCACTGAATACAGGTTCCTCCTCCACCACAAGCAGATGGCAGGAATATTTTATTATTTCCTAGAGTTGAAAGCAAAGTACCTCCGGATTCTACCTCAATAACTTTTTCATCATTGATGGTGATCTTTACCGGCCCCGATGGTGACAACTTCTGTTTTGTAAAAAGCAAAAGTGCAACTAAAAGCAACGTAAGTACCAAAAAGGCAACTACGGTTGCAATAATAACTCCTAATGTGCTTGCTGCTAAAAACATATTACTGTTGTGTTATTTCTGAAACTTCTGCTGTTTCAATTAATGCTGTATTTTCTTTTTCTTCTGAAGTACTATCTACACCTGCCGCTCTAACTTCCGAGTCTGGTGCTTCTTCGTCTCCTCCTGTTAACATACCTCCGAAACTCATAAAACCAATTGCCATAAGTCCGGTGATGATAAATGTAATTCCCAAACCTCTTAATGGTGCAGGAACATTACTGTAACGAATTTTTTCGCGAATCGCTGCGATGGCAACTATCGCTAAGAACCATCCAATTCCGGAGCTAAATCCGTAATTTAGTGCTAATCCTAAACTCGCAATGTCGCGGGATTGCATAAAAAGTGATCCTCCTAAAATGGCACAGTTTACTGCAATAAGTGGTAAGAAAATTCCGAGTGAATTATACAATGATGGAGAAAATTTCTCTACTATAATTTCAACTAGTTGCACCATGGTTGCAATGGTTGCTATAAACAGGATGAATGAAAGGAAACTCAGGTCGTAATCTGCATACTCTTCACCTAACCAAACCAATGCTCCTTCCCGAAGTATATATTGATCTAACAACCAGTTTAACGGTACCGTTACTGTAAGTACAAAGATAACGGCAGCACCTAAACCTACAGCAGTCGTAACCTTTTTGGAAACCGCAAGGTAAGAACACATTCCGAGGAAATATGCAAATACCATGTTATCTACAAAAACTGATTTAAAAAATAACTCTATATGTTCCATTTTATAAGATTTTAGACTTTAGATGTTAGATTTGAGATTTTTATATCTCAGATCTATAATCTTATATCATTTTAATTTTCTTCTATTAATTCCTTATTTCGGCTACGTTGTACCCAAATGATCAATCCTACCACAATGAGTGCCATTGGAGGAAGTACCATAAATCCGTTGTTTTCGTAACCAAATTGGTAAAGACCGGATTTCTCAACCGGATCTCCTAGTACTTTAAAACCGAATAAAGTTCCCGAACCCAAAAGTTCTCTGAAAAATCCAACAATGATCAGGATCACACCATAACCTGCCGCATTTCCTATTCCGTCAAGAAACGATCTCCATGGACCATTCCCTAATGCGAAAGCCTCAAAACGCCCCATGATAATACAATTCGTAATGATCAAACCAATGAAAACTGAAAGTTCTTTACTCAGTTCGTAGGCAAATGCTTTTAACACCTGGTCCACAATAATCACAAGTGTTGCCACTACGATTAGCTGAACAATAATTCTGATTTTCGATGGAATAATATTTCTCATTAGAGAAATTACCACGTTTCCTACACCTAAAACAAATACTACGGAGATTGCCATTACTATAGATGGCTTTAACTGCGCAGTAATTGCCAGAGCCGAACAGATCCCCAAGACCTGAATAGTAATTGGATTATTATCTGCTAACGGATCTAATATTAATTTACTGTCTTTCTTTGATAGTAGTCCCATGGCTTATTGATTTAAATTTTTGAAATAAGGAACGTACATACGAACATCCTTTTTTAACATTGCCGAAACCCCGTCTCCGGTAATCGTAGCTCCTGCAAGTGCATCCACTTCATTATCTGATGTATCTGTGTTTTTCGGGTCGTTATTTCCCTTTGCGACATTTATTCCTTCGAACGCATCTCCGTTTAAAAACTTTTCACCGGTGAAGTCATCCATAAAATAGCGTTGCTTGATCTCGGCTCCTAGTCCGGGTGTTTCTCCCTTATGATCGAAATATACACCTTGTACCGTCATTGATTTATCTACAGCGACGAAGCCCCATATTGCATCCCAAAGTCCTTTGCCACGCACCGGAATCACATATACTTCCTTTCCGTCCTTTTCTCCAATAAAAAGTGGTAATCGTCTTGTATAACTCTTATCTTTTGCCTTTGTCTCCTCCTTTTTTAGGTCGATCAAAAAGGCTTGATCATCTTCAGTGATCTTATCTCCCTGAATCACAAGTTGCTTCTTGATGTATTTGTTAAACTCTTCTTCTACTCTATCGGTAGGAATAAAAGTTACATCGTTAGGACCTTCGTTTTCGTTTACGTTCATAGCATACAAAATGTTTTGCTGCTTTTCGTATTTTTCATTCGCTTTGATCAATGGCTTCAATCCACTGGCAAAACCGGCCAAAAGAGATCCAACCACGAGTACCATGATAACGGCGAAGACAATAGTGTAACTATTTTTATCTGTGTTAATTGCCATAATTATGCTGTTTTAACTTTTAGACGTTTTGCTCTTCTCTTAATATTACCCTGTAACACATAATGATCTATAGTTGGAGCGAAAACATTCATTAATAGAATTGCAAGAAACACTCCTTCCGGATAAGCAGGGTTAAACACTCTTATAAGTATGGATATAAAACCAATTAAGAATCCGTAAATCCATTTCCCTTTATTTGTCTGGGATGCAGTTACAGGATCTGTGGCCATATAAACTGCTCCAAAAAGAATACTACCTATAATAAGGTGTTGCCAGAAAGGCACTGTCATTAATCCGTAAAATTTACTTGTTTCTGAAATCCATCCGGCATCAACAACACCATTAAATATAAGTCCCATGGTTAAAGCACCTATTAGAGTACTTATAATAATTCTCCAGCTTCCCACTTTGGTAAAAATTAAAAACAAAGCTCCAATAATTATAAGTAGTTTAGATGTTTCACCTACCGAACCGGGGATAAAGCCCCAGAACATATCCCAATAGTCATAAACCACAGAGTTATTTTGAGCGTAGCTTCCCAGAATAGTCTCACCCGAGATGGCATCGACATTAGCTCCTGCAGCAATCTCTTTAGTACGTTCTACCGCTCCGTGTACCCATACTTTATCTCCACTCATCCAGGTAGGATATGCAAAGAACAAGAATGCTCTTATGGTAAGTGCGGGGTTCAGGATATTCATCCCGGTACCTCCAAATACTTCTTTACCAATAACAACACCGAATATAACGGCTACAGCCAACATCCATAAAGGAATATCTATTGGTACGATTAAAGGCACCAACATCCCCGTTACCAAGTATCCTTCTTCAACTTCATGACCTTTAATAACGGCGAACAAGAACTCGACCGCCAGACCAACACCGTAGGATACGATCACTAATGGAAGTACTGTCCAGCATCCCATGATAAAATTATCCCACGTAAAGAAATTTGCTACTGGTGCAGCACGTAAAGTTTCATCTAAAGCGGCATAATGTTGATATCCGGCATTAAACATTCCGAATATCAAACAAGGAACCAGTGCAAGTATAACTGTATTCATTGTACGCTTCAGGTCGTCTGCAGCACGTACATGACCTCCAGAATGAGTCGTTTCGTTTGGTAAGTATAAAAATGTGTGCAACGCATTAAATGCAGGAGCCATTTTCTTGCCTTTATACTTTTCCTTTAGCGTATGTAATTTTTGTTTCAATCCCATATACTGCGTATTTTTCATTTTTTACAAAATGAATAATTATCCTATTTCTTTATACATTAAGTCAAGACCTTTACGAATGATCTCCTGATGCGGTTGTTTAGACACACAAATAAATTCTGTCAATGAAAAATCTTCGGGAGCAACTTCATACATTCCAAGCGCTTCCATAGCATCCAGATCTTCAACCATACAAGCTTTCAAAATTTGCAACGGATAAATATCCAAAGGAAAGACTTCCTCGTAATTCCCCGTAAGCACAAAAGCTCTATGTTCTCCGTTAGTATTAGTATCTAGTTCATATTTTTTCTTCGGAAACATCCACGAAAAAGTTAAAGCCCGTGAAGTTGAAATTTTATTAAAAACCGGCTTGTTCCATCCAAAAAATTCATAATCGTCACCCTCCGGAATTACCGAAACTGTAGTATTATAATAACCTAAATGGCCCTTCGGATTGGTTTTAACACCTGTTAACACATCACCATTGATCACTCTTACATTTTCTTCATCCAATCCGGAATCATATAAGAAAGTTGAAACCTCGGCTCCTATAGTAGTACGATAATATTTAGGTGTTTTTACCGAAGATCCAGCTAAAGCAACGATCCTTTCAGCATTAAATTTTCCGGTTAACAGTAGCTCACCTATAATAACAAGGTCTTGTGCCGCAACTGTCCAAACCGTTTCTCCTTTGTTTACCGGATCTATTTTTGCGATCTGTGTACCTACGTTTCCAGCCGGGTGTGGGCCCGAGACCGTATGCAAACTAATATCCCGAAGTCCTTTTAATGGTGAATTTCCTTTTTTGTCGACCGAAACATGCACCAAACCATCAGTAAGTTTACTTAAGGCAGTAACTGCCGCCTGCATTTCGGGTTCCTTATTCGCCAAGGTAAATTCCAGATCGGCTGCCAATGGCGCACTGTTGAATGCCGAAATAAAAATAGCCTTTGGCGCTACTTCAGGGTTGGCGATAACAGCATACGGACGTTGTTTTATAAATGGCCAGCATCCCGAAGCTAGTAAATGATCTTTGATTTCTTCAGGCTTCATTGAATCGGGATTTACGATCCCAAAATCTCTGTAAGTGTCCTGAGGCTCTCCTTCTATCACAATTTTTGTGATCACTCGCTTTGCTCCTCTTTCAATAGTTGTAAGAGTTCCGCTAACAGGGGAAGCGAATTTTATCGCTTCATTACTTTTTGAATAAAAAATAGTATCACCTGCCTGGACTTTAGCACCTTCTTTAACTACCATTTTAGGGGTAATTAAATGAAAGTCTGCTGGTCTAATTGCGAAGGTTCTGGATCGCGGAGCACTGGAAAGAGTTTTGTCTGCTTCACCTTTTAGGCGAACTGTAAGACCTTTTTTAATCTTAATGTCTTTAGACATAGGATAATTGTATTAGATTCTCTTTTATAACCCGTCTCGATGGCTATCGGGATTAGGGAGTGCAAATTTATAAATTTAATATAGCATCACATAATAAATATTTATAATTTTCATATTAAAACAATTGTGCCATTTCAGAAACAATTTTAAGGCATAAATTTTGTTTATATTTAGTCCCACAAAACAACGTATATGCTTAAGAAATCTTTTTTCTTTGTCTTCCTTATAATGTTAACAATTCCGTCAATTGCGCAGGTACAGGAAACAACCGAACCATACTTTATTAGAACAATTCAGTTTAGAGGTAACTCAGCACAAAGCGAACTTCCTATCGTTAACTTAGGAGAAAGAATCCAGCTTTCCTTTGATGATATTAATGGTGACGAATCCGATTATTATTATAAAATCACACATCATAATTTCGATTGGACGCCAAGTGACTTATCTAAAGGCGAATATTTAGACGGCTTTGATGATGTAAGAATTGAAACGTATCAAAATTCCTTTAACACCCTTCAAATTTATTCTCATTACACTGTTTCCATTCCAAACAGAGAAACGAGAGGGCTTCAAAAAAGTGGAAATTACCTTATTAGCATCTATAACGATGACAATGAACTCGTATTTTCAAGAAAGTTTATGGTAGTAGAACAACTTGCAGGCGTGGGGGTAGAAATTAAACGCTCTCGGGATATTAAGCATATTCATACCAAACAAGTGGTTCAATTTACGGTTAATTCGCAATCCTTGCTACTTATAAATCCGAAGCAAACGGTAAAAACACTGGTACTTCAAAATAGCAACCTGAAAAATGCGATCACAGATTTGGTTCCACAATACACCATTGGCAGCGAACTCATTTATCGTTACGATCAGGAAGCGGCATTTTGGGGTGGAAACGAATTTCTAGCCTTCGATAATAAAGATGAGCGATCAGCGACAAATGGGGTACGGAGAATTGAAGTTTCAGATGTTTATGAAAACATATTGTATTCAGATATTTCAAGAGCCGATCGTCCCTACACTTACAATCCCGATATCAATGGTAATTTTGTGGTACGAAAACTCGGAGTTCAGAATCAGGATATCGAAGCCGAATACGTCCGTATGCATTTCAATCTCATGTTTTACGAAGATATTGGTAATAAAGAACTACATGTTCATGGAAACTTCAACAATTGGACAATAGACGAAACAACTTATATGAAATACGACGAAAACACCGATAGCTATAGAAACGAACGTCTTTTTAAACAAGGTTTCTACAACTATAAATATGTATTAGTAGATCGGGACGGCAGTGTAGACGAGGGTGCGGTTAGTGGCAACTTTTGGCAAACTGAGAACGAATATACGGTATTAGTGTATTTTAGAGATCTGGGCGCTCGTTTCGATAGAATCATTGGAATGGGACAGGCAAATTCTACGAACATCAACAATAACTAATTCTTTTTTGTAAGTTTTCTTCGGAAAATCCCTCATATTGAAAAAATAGATATGGAAAAAGACCTCGCTCTTTTCAACAAACTGGCTTCTTTACTTTTGAAAAATGAAGCAGAACACCCTGTAACTGCGCCAATTTCACCAGAATCATTGCACCTGTCCCTCAATCTTTCTTTGGAAGAGAACCCCGCTTCTGAAGCATTTTTTGAAGAAACTCTCGAAAAACTGATCCTAAATACCCCAAGAACCACCACCCAATTATTCTTTAATCAATTGTTTGGCGGAAGAAATTCGAAAGCAACTCTTGGAGATCTATTAGCTGTACTGCTTAATAACAGTATGTACACCTATAAAGTTGCCGGCCCACAGGTTGGTATAGAAAAGGAGATCTTACATAAGATCTGCAACCTTATAGGCTACGCAAAAGAAAGCGATGGCACCTTTGCTCCGGGTGGCTCAATGAGTAACTTTATGGCGATGATCATGGCAAGGGATAGATTTAACACAGCCATAAAAAACACGGGGGTGCTACAAAAAATGACCCTTTATACTTCTTCAGAATCACATTATTCAATTCCTAAGAATGCAGCTTTCATGGGGATTGGCAGGGAGCAGGTTCGTTATATTGAAACAAATGAGTTCGGACAAATGCTTCCGAAGCAATTAGAAAATCAAATAAAAACCGATATCGATAAAGGATTTAGTCCGTTTTTTATCAATGCCACCGCCGGTACAACAGTGTTGGGAGCATTCGATAATATAGAATCGCTTTCAGAAATAAGTAAAAAATACGATCTCTGGTTGCACGTAGATGGAGCGTATTGCGGTGGAGTTATTTTCAGTAAAAAACACAGACATTTAGTAAAAGGGCTTGAAAAATCTGATTCTTTTAGCGTAAACGCTCATAAAATGCTTGGCACACCTCTATCCTGTAGCATTTTGGTTACTCAATATAAAAAGTATTTATACGATTCTTTCTCTAATGACGCTTCTTACTTATATCAAACCGATGGCGATGATTATAATTTAGGCAAGACATCATTACAATGCGGACGACGTAATGATGCCTTAAAATTATGGACACTCTGGAAGTCGGTTGGAACTAACGGACTAGCAAAAATTGTCGATAAGCAGTTTGAACTGGCAAAAATTGCCAGAGATTATATATCGAACAATCCGGACTACACATTATATAGTTTTGACGAATCGATTTCGGTTTGCTTCAATTACAAAAATGTACCGGCGCACCTATTGTGTACCGAACTTTACGAAAAAGGAAAGTTGATGGTTGGGTTTGGGACGTTTAACAACATTCAGTTCGTGCGCTTGGTTACGATCAACTCCGGCAATGAGAAAGAGGACATCTTACACTTCTTTAACATCATTGAAAACTTTGTCGCTGCCCATAAAACTTTTAAACAGCCGGAAATTTTTGAATAATTTTATCTAAAAACCTACTATCTTTACTAGGTGAGTAAAAAGATACCCGTAAAGAATACAAGTAGAAAAGCCACGATATATCGAGGCGTAAAATGTCTTAACTGCGGTCAACCATTAGACCTTAGTGATAAATATTGCTCTTACTGCGGACAATTAAACACCACCAAGCAACTTTCGTTAAAAGATTTTTTTGGCGAGTTTATAGGCAGCATATTAACATACGACTCCCGACTCCGTTATACCCTTAAAGATCTCCTCTTTAAACCCGGTACAATTACTAAAAATTATGTTCAAGGGCAACGATTAAAATACGCTAATCCTTTTAGATTCTTTCTCAGTATCTCTATTATTTTCTTCCTGATTAGCGGCTTGATCACTTCACTGAATAATGGCAAAAGTTCTTTTGTTAATGTTAATAACACATCTTCATCAGATACTTTAGATACCGATTCGATCCTCACTGCAAATAACATCTATTACAACGCCGAAAGCAATGATCATATTCCAAAAATGTCATTTACCGATAGTACTGTTATAGTAGATAAGGATACTATTCCCATTTCAGATAAAAAGAAAAAGGAGATCGAGTTTATTGCCGAGAAAGATCTGGATACCCTGAGTTGGGGAAACAGGATCGTTAAAAAGTTCATGCTGTATAACGATTTCTATGATAAAACAGAAATAAGGAACCCCTCAGAGGCTTTAGACAGTTTAAAGCATAGTAAAACAAGAATGAATAAATGGATCTATGAAAAAAACGATGCTATTAAAAGAATAAAGGAAAAACCATTGGAATTTTTAAATTATATGTTGGGTAAAATACCCTTTTTCTTATTCTTTTTTACTCCGGTATTTGCATTGTTCTTTTGGCTTATTTATTCAAAAAAGAAGTTTACATATATGGAGCATATGATATTCATTTTTCATATTTTCAGTTTTGTCTTCCTCGGCCTCTTTATATGTTTACTCCCCGATGCACTTATTGGTTCAGATATATTTATGTCTATACTACTTGGTCTAATTGGTCCGTTTTACTTTTACAAAGCGCTTCGAAATTTTTACGGGCAGGGACGCTTGCTAACAATAATTAAATTTGTATTTTTAAACGTATTCTTTTTTATTAGCGCAAACATCGCAGCGACTTTGTTTTTTGCAATCACTGCTGCAGTATACTAACAATGGTTCAACAGGTAACACAGGGCATCAAAGTATCGGTAAACACCGGTTTCGAAGGGACTTTTTATAAGAATAATAAAAAGCAATACGCATTTTCATACACTGTAACCATTGAAAATCAAAGCAAAGACGCGGTACAATTAAACTCACGCTATTGGAGGATCAGTGACGCTTTAAACGATTTAGAAATTGTTGCAGGCGAAGGTGTAATTGGCGAAAAACCAATTATTCAACCCGGGGCACAGCACAGCTATAGTAGTGGCTGCTTATTATTTTCTCCCTTTGGTTCAATGCGCGGACACTACAACATGGTGAACCTTTCCACAACCCGAAGATTTAAAGTGGGTATTCCATCTTTTAAGCTAAGTGAACCTTCTGCAATGAACTAATATAAGTTTCATAATTAGCAACTCTTTCAAATTTTATCTTTTTTTCCTTCTGAAGTATATGGCAGTACGCACAATGTGAATCGTAAGTGAATGTATAGGGTATATGCATATCAAACTCTTCCGAAGCTTTGTAGATTCCATCGAAATCTACTTCACAATTTTCATTATATCTTTTTATTCTGAAATGATTTTCGGGGAAGTGTTCCTCTTGTAATTCGAACCAGGCACTGCTTCCGGTTCCATATAATTTTTGCGCCCTCTCAGACAGCTTAGACTTCTGAATAGTTATGGGTTCGGGTTTTTTCTTATGGAAGTAATTTCTCAGGTTCTCTTGAAGCGCACTCCCGTTAAATTTCGAGATTTTGCCATTATAAATTTCAAAAATATCTTTAGCTAAACTTGCTTTTTCAACATTTCCCACTGTACTAGGCGTAAATTTCTTATTAAAACTAAGGGCCTTTACTATCTTTAAATTGGGTGTTGCTGCCAGTATAGTTTCGGTTACGAAGCGCGAACAATTACTGCCCGTCTTATCAAAAGCTCCGTACGGGATACTTCCTTTTTGTTGAAGAGTACGTATAAAGTTATAAGCCTTGTTGTGATCAATTTCATCACAAACCGATGCCAATAATCTGCCATCTCCGTGAGTTTTATCGGGGTTTCCATCTAACCAATAAAAAAATGCATCACGGTTTTGCAAAACCCCTTCCGACGAAATTTTTGCAATAATAGGTATGTGTAATTCGGCATCAGTATTGGCTCCTCTCACCCTGCCATAACCCGGCGGTGTAACATATCTTCCAAAGTCAAAATACCGGGCTTTTCCGGTTTCATTATTAATTAAAATCAAGGCAGCATGACCCGCTTTAATATGATTTTTTGTACCCAAACCCAGATATGGTAATACTTTGCAGATCCACTCTGTACTAACCTTTACAAAAGTATCGGGATAAGCCAAAACAATTATCTTTCCTGTTGCTTTCAAAAATCTACAACGGTTATTAAGTTAGTCTGTAGATCTTCATAACGCATACTCGATGGCTGCGATTTTGAAAATTGAGTAATACTCTTGGTTTTTACAAACCCCCGATCCATAATTATCCCGTTTTCCTTATTTCCACTACCTGCAGTTTTATGAAAATCGAGGATTTTCGCTTCAGAAGGACTTAGGTTTTTAAAGACAAAATCTGAAAACCACTTTTCACGTTCTTTTTTTACATTTTCGGTATACAGTAAAGAAGACGACCAAATATGCGGAGCCAAAGGCTTTTCGGTGAAATGAGCCAAATTTCCATCCCATACTAACTCATGTAATTCGAGAGAATCTTTCCAGTTTACCATGATGATAGTAAACGGCTCAATGCCGTTAAAGTCAAAATTTTTAATGGTATGATCAGCCCTTTCCGAAGTAAGTAATTCCTTTACTATTATCCCCCGGCTCATTCGGTATTGCTCTTCACGTTCGTGGGCAGTAAAACCTCCATTCAACAAACAAATAAGTCGCTTTTGAGAACTTACTCCAATCCAGGTACCACCGGCTACTTCATCTTTGGGATACAAAAGATTCGTGTTTTTTTCGCTATAAATTTCAGGAGGGATCGTATTTCGAAGTGGAGCCTCGTCTCTATTGCTAGTTAGCACAAAAGCATCGAGCGATCTGGGAAGAAATGTTACTGTACACATACTTAGTAAGGTCTGTCTTTTCTTCCGAAACTTACAAAAAACTATTCAGTTTAACAGAACAAACCCAAGCTGAGATTGTAAACTCCTTTGACCATCTTCGTTCTATTTTATTTGTACCTTTGCAACTCTTAAAAATTTATATTAAAAATAAGTATCATGGGTAAAGGATTTTTTGAAGTACCAATTGCTGTAAATGACCCTATCAAGGGTTACGAGCCGGGTTCTCCCGAACGTGCCGAAGTTTCAGAAACATATAAGAAAATGTATAATAGTACGATCGATGTTCCATTGTATATCAATGGGAAGGATGTAAAAACCGGAGATACAGGAACTATGTCACCTCCTCACGACCATAAACATAATTTAGGTACGTACCATAAAGCTGAAAAAAAACATATTGAAGATGCCATTGCAACAGCGTTGGAAGCACGCAAAACGTGGTCACGAATGCCATGGGAACAACGCGCAGGTATCTTTCTTAGAGCAGCCGAGTTAATAGCCGGTCCGTACAGAGCAAAGATCAATGCTGCTACCATGTTGGCTCAGTCAAAAACAATTCACCAGGCAGAAATTGATGCTGCCTGCGAATTAATAGATTTCTTACGTTTTAATGTACAGTACATGACAGAAATCTATGCCGAACAGCCCGAGTCAACATCAGGAACATGGAATAGACTAGAATATCGTCCACTAGAAGGATTTGTTTATGCCATTACTCCATTTAATTTTACTGCGATCGCAGGAAATCTTCCGGCTAGCGCTGCCTTAATGGGCAATGTGGTGGTATGGAAACCAAGTGATAGTCAGGTATATTCTGCTAAGGTGGTTTTAGACGTATTTAAAGAAGCCGGGGTTCCGGCAGGTGTAATAAATATGGTAATGGGTGACCCGGTAATGATCACCGATACTCTCCTTGCAAGTCCCGATTTTAGTGGTATTCACTTCACCGGATCTACGAATGTATTTAAGGACATCTGGCAAAAAATTGGTAAGAATATCCATAATTATAAAACTTATCCGCGTATTGTAGGTGAAACCGGTGGAAAAGACTTTATTGTGGCTCATAAGACATCAGATCCTAAACAAGTTGCGACGGCAATTGCAAGAGGAGCCTTCGAATTCCAAGGTCAGAAGTGTAGTGCCGCCAGCCGTTGCTATATTTCTAAATCCATTTGGGGGAAAGTAAAAGAACACCTAATTGCAGATGTGAAGTCATTTAAGATGGGATCGCCAGAAGATATGAGTAATTTTATTACTGCAGTGATCCATGAAGGCTCATTTAATAAACTGGCAAAGTATATTGATCAGGCTAAAAAAGATGATAATGCTGAGATCATTGTTGGGGGTAATTACGACAAAAGCGAGGGGTATTTTATAGAGCCTACGGTAATTGTTACATCCGATCCTAATTATGAGACTATGTGTACAGAGCTCTTCGGACCAGTAGTTACCATCTATATCTTTGAGGATAAAGATTGGGAGAAAACGCTACACTTGGTTGATGAAACAGGCGAATACGCATTGACCGGTGCTGTATTTAGTGAAGATAGATACGCTTTAGAAGCTGCGGTAAAGATTCTTGAGAATGCCGCCGGAAACTTCTATATAAATGACAAGCCTACAGGAGCCGTTGTTGGACAACAACCATTTGGTGGAGCTCGTGCAAGTGGAACTAACGACAAGGCAGGAAGCAAACTAAATCTTTACCGATGGATCTCACCTAGAATGGTAAAGGAAACATTTGTATCTCCAACAGATTATAGATATCCATTTTTAGGATAGAAAGTTAAATTTATTGTGAATAAAAAAACCGAAGCTCTCGCTTCGGTTTTTTTGTGTGATCGTTTTAAGTTATTCAAAACCTTTATTTTCGTTCACCTCGGCAAACTGAGAGTTTCTCGCTGTATTGTCTGCACTTACTACCATTGCCACAAGACTCAAATTATTTGAATTATAATCTGAAGGGATCGTAGCAGTAAATGATTTGCTATATGTCGTAAAAGCCGCAGTAGCCGGGATGTTATCACCAAAAATCCCCGTCAAAGACTGTCTAAGCACCTCATTGTGCTCAAAATCCGGAATTGGATTTCCTGCCTGATAATACGGACTTGTTGGATCTGTGTTGTAATAATTTGTCTGATCATGAATAATTCCGTTTTCCAGCAAATAAAGCACGAGCTTGTCGCCTGTAATAGAACCTGTCTCATAGATCACATCTACTTCCACGGTTAATGTACTTCCGGTAAGCTGAGAACTGATTCCTATTGCGAAATCGGTTTCTTCACCGGCCATTCCGGTTACATCTGATGGGTTGTAAGGACTACTCCAGGTTCCGGAGAACCGGATTTCAGAACTCCGTTTGGAACTGCGATTGCCGGTCAATCTAATTTAGCAGGATATCCTGCAGGTACAGTTAACCGTCAGGTTTTTCCTGGTCAAGGACAAAATGGAAACAGTACTGCGATGAGTCGTGGTCAATGGACAAGCGCATCAAATGCGGTCATGGCCGAAGGTTCGCACGTAAATGTTGGAGTTGAAGCCGTTATAGACATACAAACCAGAGAATTAACGGTTCATGTTGAAGCGTATTACACAAGTGATAGTCCACAGTCAACTAACTTATTAAATGTTGCCTTACTACAAAATAACACCTTAGGGCCTCAAACAGGAGGGAATTTAGGAAACAACTATGTTCATCAACACAGATTGGTACACATGCTTACCGGACAATGGGGTGAAGCGATCAATACTACGACTACCGGAACTTTTGTAGATCGTACATATACTTATACAATTCCTGCAAATTATAACAACGTTCCTGCAGAATTACCTGATATGGAAGTAGTAGCTTTTATAACTGAAACTCAGCAAGATATTCCTAGTGGAAGTGGAGCTTACCCAACATACACAGGTATTACCAATGCAAATGATGCAAGTCTTACGAACATTGAAGAAATAACCTTTGACTGTGCTACAGAAATTGGACCAACTATTACCTTTGAGAACTTAGGACAAGATCCTATCACCTCACTACCTATAGAATATTCAATAAACGGAGGTGCCGTTGAAACTTACACCTGGACTGGAAATCTAACTACTTTCCAGGAAGAAACCATTCAATTACCAGCCATTGGTTATGACATACAGGAAACCAACACATTAAATGTAACAATGCCGAATGATGACGATAATTCCAATAACGACGGAAGCATTAGTTTTGAAGGTTTTGTGGAGAGCTCGGGGTTATTAACGCTTACTTTAACTACAGACAACCAAGGAACAGAATGTCGTTGGAGACTGAGAGAAGTTAATGGTCAAACGATCGCTCAAGGTGGTCCTTACGGTAATAACGAAACTATTACCGAAACTTTTGCCTTAGAAGCTGGTTGTTACTCATTCTCTTTACTTGATTCTGGTAACAATGGAGGTACTGTAGCTACTATTTTAGATGCTAATAATCTTGAAGTCTTTAGTACAGATGGTAACTTCACATCACAAGTAATTCAAAATTTCTCAGGAGATGGCGTATTAAATGTTACTAACAATGAATTTGATTCAGTAGTGATTTATCCAAATCCGGCTAATACTGTACTAAATATCAGAAATGCCGAAAATTCGACTATTCAGGTCTTTAATATCTTAGGACAAGAATTATACTCGAAGTCTAACATTTCTCTTAATGAAGAAGTTGAAGTATCACAATTTAATACAGGTACTTATTTCGTGAAAATTTCAAATGGTGAAGCTGTCAAAACAAGCAAGTTCATCGTTTCCAGATAATATTTATTATCATCCCTAATTAAAAAAACTCCTTCAAAATTTTGAAGGAGTTTTTTATTTTAGTTAATCAACCTTTGTATTTTTGAGGTAGATAAACCACCTTTTTGGTATCGAAAAAATCTTCTTCAAAATAATCTGTCAAGGAAATAATTTTTGCGGTTCTATAATGGGCTAATTCTTCTGAAAGATCTCCACCTTTTAAGTACAGAATTCCATTTTTAAGTTCGTGAACATTATTTTTAGCAATCCTTCCTTTTACCCAATGAACGAAGGTATCCATCTGTGCCACTGCGCGACTAACGATAAAATCGTACTGATCGTTAATAGTTTCTACACGAGCATTTGTAACACGAACGTTTTTTAGTTCCAGTCCTTCGGAAACTTCGGTTACCACTTTAATTTTTTTTCCAATACTATCTACCAGGTGAAACTGTGTTTCAGGAAAAAGTATCGCAAGAGGTATTCCGGGAAACCCTCCTCCTGTTCCAACATCCAATATCTTCGAATCTGGCTTAAACTCCTGTACCTTCGCAATTCCCAACGAGTGCAGAACATGCCTTAGGTATAATTCATCAATATCCTTTCTGGATACCACATTTATCTTCAGATTCCAATCTTTATATAATTCTGAAAGCTTTTCAAACTGATGTACTTGCTGTTCAGAAAGTTGAGGGAAATATTTTAATATTAGATCCATAGTAAGTTATTAACCGCAAAAGTAAGTTAACTTTAATAAATTTATGAATTCAAATAAGGGATTTAAACAATAGAAACGTATTTTTGCTGTTTCCTAAAGGAAATCTCTTTAAAACAAACATCGTGAGAAACCCACAAATTACCTTCTCCAGAGTTGATTCAGCGAAATTTTTTCGAACGCTTAATAAACGCGTCAACAATTACTTCAAAGAAAATAACATTTCCCGAAATGGGAACTGGAAATTACACCTTAAAACGGTGATCATGTTTTCAATTTACTTAACACCGTATTTTTTATTGTTAACCCTAAATTTTCCTACCTGGGCTCAAATATTGCTAACCATAGTGATGGGCGTAGGCATGGCAGGAATAGGAATGAACGTGATGCATGACGCAAATCACGGAGCCTATTCCTCTAAAAAATGGATTAATAAGGTCTTGGGTAGTAGCATCTATATCTTGGCCGGAAATGCCTACAATTGGAAAGTACAACACAATGTGCTGCACCATACCTATACAAACATCCATGGACATGATGAAGATCTGGATGCCGGACGTGTTCTTAGGTTTTCAAAACATGCAAAATGGCACAGGTTTCATAAATTTCAGCATTATTACGGAGTATTGTTATACGGCTTATTAACCTTCAATTGGGCATTGACGACAGATTTTCAACAAACGTACAGATACCTGAAGCGTAAGCTTTCCTTCGGAAAGTTCCCTAATCCATCTACACAATGGAGTATTTTAATAATTACCAAGATCATCTACTTCGCCATTTGGATCGTTGTACCTATTTTGTTCTTTAACATCGCCTGGTGGAAAATATTAATTGGTTTCTTCATTATGCATTATGTTGCGGGTATGATTCTCAGTATCGTGTTCCAGTTAGCACATGTAGTTGAAGAAGCAGATATGCTGTTACCGGACCCTTCTGGTACTATGAAAAACACCTGGGCAATTCACCAACTTTTTACTACTGTTAATTTCTCTACGAAAAATAGAATTATGAACTGGTTTACGGGAGGTCTTAATCATCAGGTAGAACACCATATATTTCCCAATATTAGTCATGTACACTATACAAAGATCTCTAAGATTGTTAAGGAAACAGCCAAGGAATTCAATCTGCCTTACAACGAATACAAAACAACACGCAAAGCAATAATTGCGCATTTTAAACACCTTAAAGAAATGGGGCAAAATCCCGCTGCATTACCCGCCTAGATCTATGAATCCAAAACTTTCTAACCGAGTTAATGAAATGGCCACCTCTGCCACTCTGGCAATGGCTGCTAAAGCACGTGAGCTAAAAGAAGAGGGAAAAGATATAATAGGATTAAGTCTTGGCGAGCCGGACTTTACAGTACCAGAATTTGTAAAAGAAGCGGCAATAGTTGCTGTAGAAGCGAATTATCATGCGTATACACCAGTAGATGGTTACGGAGACCTTAAGCAGGCAATTATCACTAAATTTAAAAGAGATAATAACCTAACTTACACCCCATCCCAAATAGTTGTTTCTACCGGAGCTAAGCAAGCACTTGCAAATTTAGCCATGGTATTGCTCAATGAAGGTGACGAAGTGCTATTACCGGCGCCATACTGGGTAAGTTATAGTGATATTGCGAAACTTGCCGGAGGCGTACCAAAAGAGATAAAAACTTCCATTGAAAATGACTTTAAAGTTACCGCAAATGAGTTGGAAGCTGCGATCACTCCTAAGACCAAGTTAATTATTTATAGTTCGCCTTGTAATCCGAGTGGTTCGGTTTATAGCAAAATAGAACTTCGGGCTTTAGCCGATGTCCTAGTGAAATATCCTGATATTGTCGTGATAAGCGATGAAATTTACGAGCATATTAATTTTGTTGGCAAACATGCCTCTATGGCCGAATTTGACGATATGTATACTCGCACCGTCGTGGTTAACGGAGTTTCAAAGGCTTTTGCAATGACAGGATGGCGAATAGGCTATATAGGAGGTCCGGAATGGATCGCCCGCGCCTGCAACAAAATGCAAGGACAGATCACAAGTGGAGCAAATTGTATCGCTCAACGAGCAACAATTACAGCCCTGGAGAATCCGCCGAGCAAAATCAAGTATATGGTTGATGCCTTTAAGGCGAGAAGAAAGCTTATTCTGGATCTGCTTTCTGAAATCCCGGGGATTAAAACCAATGAGCCTGAAGGTGCATTCTATGTGTTTCCCGATATTTCTTATTACTTCGGAAAAACCCTTCGCAGCAAACATATTAACACCGCTTCAGATTTTTCATTGTACCTCTTAGAGGAAGCACAAGTTGCTACCGTAACGGGAGAAGCCTTTGGCGATGATAACTGTATTCGTATTTCCTATGCGGCTTCCGAAGCAGATATTAAGGAAGCCATGAAACGTATTAAAGAAGTTCTTTCAGAATAAACCTTAAAAAATAATGTCAAAGATCTTACTTCTTGGAAGTGGAGAATTAGGTAAAGAATTCGTTATTGCAGCACAACGCCTTGGCGAAACAGTGATCGCAGTGGATAGTTATCATAATGCACCCGCTATGCAAGTTGCGCAATACAGTGAGGTTATTAATATGTTGGATGGCGACGCTTTAGATAGCCTAGTAGCAAAGTATGATCCTGATTTTATAGTACCCGAGATCGAGGCCATACGCACCGAGCGCTTTTATGAATATGAAAAGCAAGGCTATACAGTTGTACCTTCAGCAAAGGCAGCTAATTTTACGATGAACCGTAAGGCAATTCGTGATCTTGCAGCCAAAGAATTAGGACTAAAAACAGCCGCATACAGATATGCTACCTCAACAGAGAGCTTAGCCGAAGCTGTAAAACAAGTTGGTATGCCATGTGTGGTAAAACCACTTATGTCTTCAAGCGGAAAAGGTCAGAGTACCATTAAAACCGAAGCAGATATTGAAAAAGCCTGGTTGTATTCTCAAGAGGGTTCAAGAGGTGACGTTGCCGAAGTAATTGTTGAGGCTTTTGTTAATTTCAACTACGAGATCACACTTTTAACGGTAACACAACGCAATGGCAATACACTTTTTTGTCCGCCAATTGGGCATCGCCAAGAGCGTGGAGATTATCAGGAAAGCTGGCAACCTGCGATCATGGCAGACCACCACTTAAAAACGGCTCAGGAAATGGCAGCAAAGGTGACTACTGCACTTACAGGGGCCGGCATTTGGGGAGTCGAATTCTTTATTTCCGATGATGGTGTTTATTTTTCTGAACTTTCTCCAAGACCACATGATACAGGTATGGTGACTTTAGCAAATACGCAAAATTTTAATGAATTCGAATTACATGTTAGAGCTGTTATTGGATTGCCTATTTCTGAAATAACCTTGGAACGAACCGGAGTAAGCGCGGTTTTACTTGCCGAAGGTAATTCGGATCATCCAACTTTTGAAGGGTTAGAACATGTAGCTGAAGCTTCAAAAACAGATTTCCGGATTTTTGGCAAACCTACCGCCCGTCCCTTCCGAAGAATGGGCGTGGTCCTTACTTACGACCATGTTGACGCAGATGTTTCCGAAGTAATTAAAAAAGCCAAGTTACTAGCTCAAAAAGTGAGTATAAAACTATAGAAACAATAGATTTCGTTATTTTTATCTTATCCAATCGGAATAAAGGTGAAAAAGACAGTTTTCTTACTCTTACTATGTAGCATCTCGTTATTTGCTCAGGATACCGAAAAAAAATTTTCGCTATACTACGAAAATGATCAATACGAGCTCACTCCTCAACATTATGCATTGCTGGACAGCATCCTTTTAATCGATAAGAAATCATTGGTCGATGTACATATTAGAGGCTATACAAACAGCGTTGGGGGCGAATTATATAATTTAGAACTTTCCAGAAAACGAGCAGAGAACGTAAAAGAGTTATTGAAAGAATTTACTATCATTTCGTCTAATGGTTATGGTGAATTAGGCTCTGAAGCTGCCAATAATAGACGAGTAGACATTCTTGTTCATAATAAAACCGACCACATTCCCGAAATAGGTGAGATTGTTGAAGAACCGGTTTCTGAAGCTATTAAAACAACTACCATTGCTACCTACACGCAGCCTAAAAAAGGAGATAAGATCACGCTGGAAGGAATACGCTTCTACGCAGATAGGGATGTGATCATGGACGAAAGCAAAGAGGCACTTGAAGAACTTCTCGCTTTTGTAGAAAGTAACCCTAAAATGCGTTTCCGACTTATTGGCCACATTTGTTGCGGAGACTGGAATAATCCCGGCCTTGATGTAAAAAATATGCGTACAGGAAAGAATAATCTCTCAGAAGCCAGGGCTCAAGCCGTTCATAATTACCTTGTTAAGAAGGGTATTGACAGTAAACGAATTAGATATATTGGTATGGCGTACCGCTACCCTACCGGAAAAGGAGATAGATTTGACAGACGTGTTGAAATTGAAATCACATCGATAGATTGACTATCGATTTCTCCAGAAAAAAGGTGTTAGTAAGATAAGTACTGTAAAAAGCTCCAAACGCCCAATTAGCATTAGAAAAGCTGACCACCACTTGGCAGCCGCAGGTAAATTGCCAAAATTATTCACAGGTCCAAGATCTCCTAAGGCCGGCCCTACGTTCCCCAGAGTGGAAGCAGCCCCACCTAGTGCAGTTTTAAAATCTAACCCCAACCAGGAAAAAACTAAGGTTCCCACGATAAAAGAAAGCATATAGAGAATAAAGAATCCAAGAATATTAAAAACAATGGGTTGTGGAACAGCCTTTTTATTATAACGAACAGGAAGAACAGCGTGTGGATGTAAGGTTCTTCTAAATTCTAAAATACCATTTCTGATCATAATAATATGACGCATGATCTTGATTCCCCCTGCTGTAGATCCAGCCGAACCTCCGAGAAACATCAATCCGAAGAAAAAAATCGTTAAAAAAGGAGTCCAAAGCGTATAATCTGCACTCACAAAACCGGTAGTGGTTACTATTGCAAGCACCTGAAAAGTCGCATGCCTTATAGCACTTTCAAATTCACCGAAAACCATGGGGTGTTCAATACTCGATGCCGAAACATCTGCTTGAAAGTAGATTAGGAGTCCGGCGATTATAGTAAAACTAACTATTGCCAGAGCGTAATTTTTGAATTCTTCATCACGCAGTACTTTATTAAACTTCAGCTTAAAGGCAAAGTAACTTAGTACAAAATTAGTACCTGCCAGGAACATAAAAAACATTATAATATACTGTATGAGAGGCTGATCGTTCCAATAAGCTACACTGGCATTCTTGGTAGAAAACCCACCTGTACTCAGGGTACTTAAGGAATGATTTATTGCGTCGAAAAAACTCATTCCGGCTATTTTCAACAAAATAGTTTCTGCGACGGTATATCCCACATAAATTAGCCATAGTCGCTTTGCTGTATCGGTAATTCGAGGATGTAATTTATCTCCTGCGGGTCCGGGAGCTTCGGCTGCAAACAACTGCATACCACCAATACCAAGTAAGGGTAATATGGCAATGGCAAGCACGATAATCCCCATACCTCCAATCCAGTGAGTGATACTTCGCCAAAACAATACTCCCTTGGGAATAATTTCGATGTCATGTAAAATTGAAGCTCCGGTGGTTGTATATCCACTCATTGTTTCAAAGAAAGCATCGGTGAAATTGGGTATGGCCCCTGTAAATAAATAGGGTAAAGTACCCACCAAAGACATAAAGATCCAGCCAAAAGTTACAATTATATAACCTTCTCGCTTCTTAATTTCTTTCCGGTGATTTTTAGTTGCAAACATGATAGACCCACCTATGGCAAGTGCCACCAAACCGGCGAATAGCATTTCTCTGCCAACACCATCTGCATATATAAAACTAACGATGCTTGCCAGGAGTATAAATCCGCCGTTTACAACTAACAAAAGCCCCATTAGATGGGAAATTATTTTGTAGTTAAGTTTTGTAAAAGAGCCCATTATATGAATAGCTTTTCCACTTTGCTTATTGATTGAGGAAGGCAGCATACCACGATTCGATCGCCACTCTCTATTTGAAAGTCACCTAGAGCGATGATTCCTTCACCGTTTCTAATTACTCCGCCAATAATAGCAGATCGAGGAAAATCAATATTTTTTACTTGCTTATTACACACCGCAGAAGTTTCAGAAACAATAAACTCCAACAACTCTGCATTCATGTTATTTAGCTTAGTCATTGCAACTACTTCTCCTTTTCGCACGTATCGGAAAATGTTATTCGCTGCCAGTAGTTTTTTATTAATAAGCGTATCAATCCCAATAGAATGTGATAATTGAAAGTAATCCATATTTTCAACCAATGCGATCGTCTTTCTAACGCCTTTCGATTTTGCGACAAGACAAGACATGATATTCGTTTCACTATTTCCGGTCACTGCAATAAAAGCATCCATATCTTGGATAGACTCCTCCTGAAGAATTTCTACATTCCTACCATCTCCATTTATAACCAAACAACTTGGGATATCATCAGCAATTTCGAAGGCTTTATCTTTATCACTCTCGATCAATTTTACATTAAAACTACTCTTACAAAGATCCTTAGCGGTCTTATACCCAATGTTACTCCCTCCCAGGATCATAACATTTTTGATATCTTCCTTTACTTTTCCGGTAAGCTTGTATATTTCTTCAACTCCTTTCTTGGTTGTCGTAAAGTAAACCTGATCACCTTCTTTAAATTGAGTATCACCACGAGGAATTAGCGTGTATTGTGTCCCGTAACGTTGAATAGCAATTGGTACGTACTTAAGTGTAGGGTACAATTCGCCAACTTCGCGAACTGTTTTACCAACAAAAGCAGTAGTTCTGGACAGACTTAATCCAATCATGGTAAGGGCACCATTTTCAAACTCATAACTGTCGTTAAATGCACTTTGATTAAGAAGCAACTCAATTTCGTTTGCTGCTAACGATTCGGGGGAAATAAGTTCGTCTATCCCAAACTTTGTAAATTCAACTTCATCTTTTTTATCTATAAATTCTGTATTCGAAATTCTTGCGATCGTACGTTTGGCTCCAAGCTGTTTAGAAAGCACACAAACCGTAATATTTGTAGTCTCACTTGAAGTAACGGCAATTACAAGATCGGTGCCATCTACTTTAGAATCTTTTAAAACTGCAATTGAAGTTGCGTCACCACGTACCACGCGGATATCCAGATGTGTGTCTGCATACGCTAAAGACTCCCTACTGGTGTCGATTAGTGTAATATCCTGGGACTCGAAAGAGAGGAGTTTTGCTAAATGAAATCCTACTTCACCGGCACCGGCAATGATAATTTTCATCTGTAAATTTTAATTGTTTTTTATAACTAATAAACCAGTTACATTGATCATAGAAGGCTCCAATACTTCAATTTCACCACTCATCACCATATTACCATTATCATTAGTTGGTTATTCATTACAAAATAACTGGTGCAAATGTACAAATTTAGACACATGAAACCACAGTGAGTGAAGAAAATACGAATCATGTAAAATGAAATTAAATGTATTTATATACTAAAAAAGTCATTGCTTAAGACTAAATACCTTGTATTGAGATTTTCTTTTAAAAAGTACGTAGATTTGCAGCCCTGTACAATAATGTACAAGTGTTTATGGAAAAAAAAGTTAACCCTTATAAAGATTCTTCGCTCAACAAGAAGAAACAAGTGGAACAGATGTTCGATACCATTTCAGGTAATTACGATGGACTTAATCGGGTAATTTCACTTGGGTCCGACATAAAGTGGCGAAAGAAGGTGGTTAAAATGATTGCCGGTCAGAAACCGGAAAGTATTCTTGACATTGCTACCGGAACCGGGGATCTAGCAATTAAATTTGCTTCTAAAACCGATGCGTCTAAAATTGTAGGACTGGATTTAAGTGAAGGGATGCTGTCTGTGGCAAAGAAAAAACTGAATAGTACATCGTTCTCTAACAAGGTGACTTTTGTGCAAGGTGATTCGGAAGCCTTACCCTTTGAAGACAACACCTTCGATGCTATAACGGTTTCCTTCGGAATAAGGAATTTTGAAAATTTAGAGAAAGGACTTTCCGAAATACTCCGCGTGCTTAAACCAAAAGGACTCTTTGTAATTCTTGAAACATCAGTTCCCACTAAAACTCCGTTTAAACAAGGGTACAATTTTTACACTAAAACAATTCTCCCGGTAATTGGTAAGATTTTTTCAAAAGACAAGGTCGCCTATCGATATTTAAGTGAAAGTGCTTCTGTTTTTCCACATGGCGAAGTTCTCAACAATATTTTACGAAAAATTGGGTTTATAGAGGTGGAAAATAACCCACAAACTTTTGGTGTTGCTACCATTTACACTGCAACAAAATAATTATGAAGAAACTTTTTTTTATACTCGCCCTTATCTTGTTCGCCCAATCGGCACAAGCTCAGCTTTTCAGCAAAGAGCGACTATCTAATCTAGAAACTTTTGACAACCGTTTTCTAACCTGGGGTTATTTTCTCGGTTTTAATAGTTATGACTTCAAATTTGAATATGTAGAAGAAAGAGGCTATACCACTACCGATGTCGCAGTTGAGGGTCAGACGGGTTTTAACGTCGGACTTATTGGCGATATGCGTATCAACAATTATATTAATCTTAGACTGGAACCGGGTCTTTTTTATACTCAAAGAAACCTTAGGTTCCCCGGGTTTGAAGAAGAAAAAGATATTCTTAGGGAGGTAAAATCCACCTATATCCATGTTCCTCTCCTCGTAAAAGTTTCTACAAAACGCCTCAATAATATAAAACCATTTATTGTGGGTGGAATCTCGACCTCTTTAAATTTATCGAGTAACCAGAACAATCCCGATGATAACTTTCAAGGAGAGTTTAGGATGACAAAGGGCACAAATTATTACGAACTTGGCTTTGGGATCGATCTGTATCTTTATTACTTTAAATTTACTCCTTCCATTCGTGGCGTCTTTGCAATGAGTGATGAGCTAGTTAAAGATGCCGATCCAAATAGCCCCTGGACAAGAAATATTAATTCGATGTCTTCCCGCGGAGTATTTATTAACTTTACTTTTCAGTAGTACGTTTAAATTCACTAAGCAAAATTGCTGTTGCCGTGGCGACATTAAGACTTTCAGTTTCTTTCTCAACACCAAACTGCGGAATAGTGATTGGATGTGTTATTTGTGCTAGAATTTCTTCGGAAATACCCTTCCCTTCATTTCCTAATACAACAATAGCAGGACTTTCCAGCGCTTCAGAATAAACAGATCTCCCGTTCATAACTCCTCCATACACCGGAAGACTAGTACTTTTTATATATTCCGTAAGATCCAAATAATGCACTTGAACCCTAGCTATTGAACCCATTGTAGCCTGAACCACTTTGGGGTTGTAACAATCTGTCGTATCTTCTGAACAAATGATTTGCGTTATCCCAAACCAATCACACAAACGAATTATGGTACCCAGATTTCCGGGGTCTCGAACAGCATCCAGCGCAACGATAAGTTCATTGTTGGATATTTTTTTTTCTGATGGAATTTTGAAAACACCTAATACCTTGTTCGCATTTTTCAGAAAACTTATCTTCTTTAGATCCGATTCCGAAATACGCTGTACCTCACTTTCTTCTAATTCCGAAATGTCTTCCGAAGAAAATAAAACAGATGGCACCATTCCTGCTTCGAGTAAGTCTGAAACAATTTTAGGACCTTCCGCAACAAATAGTCCGTTTTTATCTCGGTACTTTTTTTGCTGTAAACTTGTTATTAGTTTTATTTGACTTTTGCTGACCAAAATATAGTATTTTTGAATTGAATAAATCAATGCGCTTGACCCAAACCCTCACAAAAATATCACTATTTTTAGTATTAACTGTGATACTAAATTCCTGCAATGCCGTTAAACACGTTGCCGACGATAAATTTCTTCTTACCGAGAACACGGTCATAGTTGATGGTGATGAGGTAAAAGACGCAGGGGTTGTAAGTCAGTTATATCAAAAACCAAATCCGAAAATCCCCCTTATTGGGAGTCCGTTAGGCCTTCATATTTATAATTTAGCAGATCCACACCCGGATTCTACCTTCACAAAATGGCTTCACCGTAAACCTAAAAGAGAGGAAAGATTAGTTCGCTTTATCTCGAAAAAACAAGTAGATGAATTAGGCAATAGTTATGTTGGGTTTAACAAGTGGCTGCAAAAGTCTGGTGATGCACCTGTTGTAATTGATGAGGAGCGCACTCAAAAATCTATTAACAGACTAAAGCGATACTACGCTAGTTTTGGGTGGTTTAATACCGAAGCTGATTATACGGTTGAACCTAATGAAACAAAACCAAAACGAGCTTCCATCACGTATAATGTTGAACGTTACAAGCCGTATTTTGTCGATTCAATTAGAGAAAGAATTGGCTCTCCGGTGGTAGATTCACTCTTTCAGCTAACTAAGAATAGATCTTTTATAAAAGAGGGAAAACAGTATTCTGCAAATGATTTTAATAATGAGCGAGACAGATTGACTATTCAATTCAGAAATTCCGGGTTGTATCATTTTGATCAGGATTACGTTGCATTTGAAGCCGATACGGTAAATACCGGACACCGGGCAAATATCACTTATATTATTCCTGAACGAACAGTTGAAGTTGGTGACACAACGATCACAGACGCTTTTAAGGTTCATAAGATAAGTGAGGTGCGGGTGGTAACCGATTATTCTTTTGCCAACCGAAACGAGAAGTTTAAAGATTCGGCTTCTTTTAAAGGATATAAGTTATACAGTCATGATGAACTGGAATTTAGACCTAAAGCAATTACAGATGCCATTTCCATTACCCCGGGAATGATTTATAAAGATATAGACAGGACGCTCACTTATAATCAAATTAGTGATTTGCGCATCTTTAAATATCCAAATATTAGCTATCAGGAAGATCCAAGAGATTCCACTAGAACAGATCTGATAGCGACTGTACTATTGAGTCCGAAGAAAAAATACACCCTCGGGGTTTATTTCGACACATACACTTCCACAATTCAACAGTTAGGGATAGGATTTAGCACCACTTTTTTAACACGAAATGTCTTTAGAGGCGCCGAAACTTTAGAAATTTCGGGTAGGGGTAGTGTTGGATCATCCAAAGATGCTTCAGACAATGAGCGGTTTTTTAATATTTCAGATTTTGGAGGAGATGTGAAGTTAAGGATTCCAAGAATATTATTTCCGCTAAATACAGATAAGCTGATACCAAAATATATGTCACCTGCAACGAGTATTAGTCTGGGAATAAATGCACAAAATAATATAGGCTTAGACAGACAGAACTTTAATGCAATTTACAGCTATGAGTGGAAGCCATCCAAAATTCGCACTAATAATATCGACTTGTTTAATGTGCAGTATGTAAGAAATTTAAACACCGAGAACTATTTCAATGTTTATAAGAGTTCGTACGAACAATTAAATAGTATAGCACAACAAATAGAGACCGCGAATCCGGGAACTATCGACCCAGCTTACTACACCTACGATGATGATAACGATCTAATATTAGAAATACCCGATGGCGCTGATGCATTTATTGATGAAATAGGCACAGGATTAGTTACCGATGCTCCAAAGGGATCGGACAATTTCCTGAACGTTAGCAATATTGAGGAACGAAAAACGCGTCTAACCGAGGAAAATTTAATTTTCGCCACAAATTATACCTGGACCAGAGATACTCGTGAAAATATTTTCGATAATAACTTTTCGCGACTGCGATGGAAAATTGAAAGTGCAGGTAACCTCCTCTCCGGGATTGCCAACGTCGCCGGGTTAGAAAAAAACAGCGCTGGAAATTACGAGACTGTAGGTGTTGTTTTTTCTCAGTATCTGAAAGGTGAAATTGATTATATAAAACACTGGGAATTGAATGACAATAATGTATTTGCCATCCGTGCTTTTACCGGAGTAGCCATACCTTACGGAAATAGTAATAGTATTCCATTTACCAGAAGTTATTTCGCAGGTGGCGCTAACGATAATCGTGGATGGAGGGCTTACGATCTTGGTCCGGGAAGCAGCGGTAGTTTACAGGATTTTAATGAAGCTAATTTTAAAATAGCACTTAATGCAGAATACAGATACACTATTTTAGGTGCTTTTAAAGGAGCACTTTTCGTAGATGCTGGAAATATCTGGAATCTGGCCGATAATATTGAAGATGAAGCTTCGAGTTTCGATGGAGTCTCAGACTTGAAGGAAATCGCAATTGCTTCGGGATTAGGCTTTAGATACGATTTTGGATTCTTCGTATTTAGATTAGACGTCGGATTTAAAACATACAACCCGGCACTTCCTGAAGGCGCAAGATGGTTTAAGGAATACAATTTGAGAAATGCTGTGTATAATATAGGGATTAACTATCCCTTTTAAACCGCTAAAATTTGTTATTTTTGCCTTTAAAGTGAGAAGAGTAATTTTGCAGAAAAAAATAACTGAATCCTTCTATACACGATTATAATTAGTTCACACTAACAATTTCCAAAATAGAATAAATTAATCAATTATGAGTCATTCCATTAAACCAGGTGTCGCCACCGGAAAAGCAGTTCAGGAAATACATAAATTAGCAAAAGAAAAAGGCTTCGCGATGCCGGCGGTGAATGTAACGGGGACCAGTACTGTTAATACTGTTATGGAAACAGCTGCAGCACTTAATTCGCCTGTAATCATTCAGTTTTCTAATGGAGGTGCCCACTTTAATGCCGGGAAAGGTTTATCTAACGATAACCAAAAAGCCGCAATTGCCGGCGGTATTACAGGAGCCAAGCACATACACGAATTAGCAAAAGTATATGGCGCTACGGTTATATTGCATACAGATCATTGCGCAAAGAAGCTTTTGCCATGGATTGACGGGTTATTAGACGCCGGGGAGCAGTTTTTCAAAGAAACCGGAAAACCTCTTTACAGTTCACATATGATCGACCTTTCGGAAGAGCCCATTGAAGAAAATATTGAAATTTGCAAAGCGTATCTTGAAAGAATGAGCAAAATGGGTATGACCTTGGAAATAGAGCTGGGAATTACCGGAGGTGAAGAAGATGGAGTTGATAATACAGATGTAGATTCTTCTAAGTTATACACTCAACCGGAGGAAGTAGCATATGCTTACGAAGAATTAATGAAGGTGAGTGACCAATTTACGATTGCTGCTGCCTTCGGAAACGTACACGGGGTATATAAACCCGGGAATGTAAAATTAACTCCTATCATTTTGAAGAATTCTCAGGAGTACGTTCAGAAGAAATTCAACACGGGAAACAATCCAATTGATTTTGTATTTCATGGCGGAAGCGGCTCTACGGTTGAAGAAATAAGAGAAGCAATAGGATACGGAGTGGTTAAGATGAACATCGATACCGATTTGCAATTTGCTTTTACCGAAGGTGTTAGAGAATATATTGTTGATAATGTTGCGTATCTTAAGACTCAGATTGGCAACCCTGAAGGTTCCGATCTACCAAATAAGAAATATTACGATCCAAGAAAATGGTTGCGAGAAGGTGAGATCACTTTCAGAAAGAGATTAGAGCAGGCTTTTGAGGATCTCAACAATGTGAATACTTTATAGAAAGTGATCATATACTTAAGTTTATAATTATAAAACTCCCCTAACCGATATAAGATATGGCTTGGTTTAAAAGAACAAAAAAAGGAATACAAACCCCAACTGAAGACAAAAAAGATGTACCAAAAGGACTTTGGTACAAATCACCAACCGGAAAGATCGTTGATTCGGAACAACTGGAAAAAAACTTCTATGTGAGTCCGGAAGACGGATACCACGTAAGAATTGGTAGTAAGGAGTATTTTGAAATACTTTTTGACGATAATAAGTTTAAAGAATTAGATAAAGGACTTACATCAAAAGATCCGTTAAAATTTGAAGATAACAAGAAATATGTCGATCGCCTTAAAGACGCTCAAGACAAGACCGGATTAAAAGATGCAGTAAGAACTGCTGTTGGAAAATCGAATGGTGAGGACATAGTGATTGCATGTATGGACTTCAGTTTTATTGGTGGATCTATGGGAAGTGTAGTTGGTGAGAAAATTGCCCGTGCCGGAGAATACGCCCTAAAAAAGAAACTACCCCTTGTTATCATCTCAAAAAGTGGGGGTGCAAGAATGATGGAAGCCGCTCTTTCTTTGATGCAGCTTGCAAAAACCAGTGCAATATTGGCTAAACTAGCTGACGCTGGACTACCGTATATCTCACTTTGTACAGATCCTACTACGGGGGGAACCACGGCATCGTTTGCGATGCTGGGAGACATAAATATTAGTGAACCGGGTGCTTTAATTGGATTTGCGGGACCACGTGTTGTTAGGGATACAACAGGAAAAGAATTACCCGATGGTTTTCAAACAGCAGAATTTCTTTTAGAACATGGTTTTCTGGATTTTATCACGCACAGAAAAGATCTTAAACGAAGAATCAACCTTTATTTAGATTTGGTTTTAAACAGGCCACTTAGAGAGAAAATTGCTTAAAATAAAATAATGTGAAATAAAAACCCCCATCTGTTAGTTAAGATGGGGGTTTTTCATTTTAATTAAATAATTATTACTTAATTCCCAAGAATAACGGGAAATTCGTATCCATTTATGGTTAAGGTAGCTGCGTTGTCGCAATCTCCGCTACCCCAGTCTATCGTACCAACAAATCCTTCTTGTTGAATCTCTAGAATTCCACTTACCAAATATAGACAGTCTAGTTTCCGTACCAGTGTTTCTGTAACCTCACCGCTTCTTTCAAAACCATTAGAAAACACTGTATTCCAGTTTCCTGTAATATAATATACATTATCCACCCATGTACCGGATCCGAAACCTTCAGCCCACTCTACTGTTCGTGTACCTTCTCTTGTAGCAGTAATGGTCGTATTAGGAAAACTCACAGTAATTGTTTCATCTACGGTAGATTGAGGATTTCCGTTTTGGTTAGAAATCTGTCTAAAAATAACGCCTCCTCCTGAAACACCATTATTATTGTAAGAGTAGTCTTCGAATGTATAATTTATGGTTCGTGTTCCGCCAATGATTGGTCCATACTCCAGGCGAATTATTCCCGAAACAACGGCTCCATTATTCAATTGGCACGATTCACCGAAATCAATTACTATGGTTCCACCATTTCCATTTGGTGTAATGGTAATAGTAGTACAATTTGGAAATAAAGAAACGTTATTTAAAGGAGAAGTAGTGCTTTCGTCAAACGCGGCTTCCATTATATTGAACGTACCTTCGGCGACATCATCTGCCTGTGCAGCCTGAGCTGTTCTATCTGCCGAATAATTCACCTCTTCTTCCTGAACGGGGTCGTCTTTTACCTCACAACTAATCAAGAAGAAGGTAGTCAAGACACCAACTAACAAGGGCATTTTTTTTACAATGTTTTTCATAAGTATTTGTTTATTTGTTAGATTGTTATAAATATGAGAACGTTATAAAATCCGTTTCAGTATATTAATAGAAAAATTACTGAAGATCTTATCTGTTAATTTGAATAGATTTCGTACTTTTGCGCCTTGATTACCAAAGAGGTAGTCTGTACATAAAAATCATTTAAATAATATTGGCATGTATTTAGCACCAGAAGAAAAAGAAAAAATTTTCGCAAAACACGGAAAGTCTAAGACTGACACGGGTTCTGCAGAAGGACAAATTGCACTTTTCACATATAGAATTGAGCACCTAACTAAGCACCTAAAAGATAATCACAAGGACTACAATACAGAGCGTTCTTTGGTAAAACTAGTAGGAAAGCGTCGTTCTCTTTTAGATTACCTAATGAAAAAGGACATCTTAAGATACCGTGCGATCGTTAAAGAATTAGGATTACGTAAGTAATTATAATAGGGACTCTTTGGAGTCCCTATATTTTTTCCGCCTATGTGGAAATTTCTTCAGGTAAAATTGAAGAGTTTAATTATGAGATTCCTGCCTGTGCAGGAACTATAACAGAAAAGCTACCCTTAGGTTTTTCATTGGTCAACCACAACAACACAACAACACTGCGACCGACCACCGGTCGTTGACCAAATTTAACCATACTCCTTTGCGAATGCCATGGAGTATATAATGAAAAACAAATAATGATACCTAAAGTATTTAAAGAGGTCATAGACCTTGGAGACGGTAGAGAGATCTCTATCGAAACCGGAAAATTAGCAAAACAAGCCCACGGGTCTGTAGTTGTTCAATCAGGAAAATGTATGTTGCTTTGTACAGTAGTTTCTAACTACAAACAAAGCGATGTGGACTTTCTTCCATTAACCGTAGATTACCGTGAAAAATTTGCAGCCTCAGGACGTTACCCGGGTGGATTCTTTAAAAGAGAAGCCAGACCAAGTGACGGAGAGGTTTTAACAATGCGCTTAGTTGATAGAGTTTTGCGTCCGTTATTCCCGAAAGATTATCACGCCGAAACTCAAGTGATGATTCAATTGATGTCACATGATGATGATGTAATGCCCGATGCTATGGCCGGATTAGCTGCTTCTGCTGCAATTCAATTGTCAGATTTCCCATTCGAATGCGCAATTTCTGAAGCTCGTGTAGGACGTGTAAATAGTGAGTTTGTGATCAACCCAACGAGAGCACAATTAGAAGAATCTGATATCGATATGATGATCGGTGCTTCTGCAGACTCTGTGATGATGGTTGAAGGTGAAATGAAAGAAATTTCTGAAGAAGAAATGGTTGAGGCTATTAAGTTTGCTCATGATCACATTAAAAAACAGTGTGAAGCGCAAATTAGATTAGCCGAAGCTTTTGGAAGAAAAGAAGTTCGTGAATACGAACCGGAGAGAGAAGACGAAGAGCTTGCTAAGAAAATTCATGATATGGCTTATGACAAGGTTTACGCGATCGCGAAAGCCGGATCTGCCAAGCACGAACGTGGCGCAGCATTTTCAGAAATAAAAGAAGAAATTAAAGCTACTTTCTCTGAAGAAGAATTGGAGGACATTGGAGATCTTATCTCCAAATATTACAGCAAAGCTGAAAAAGCTGCAATTCGCGACCTAACCTTAAATGAAGGTTTACGATTAGACGGTCGTAAAACGGATGAAATTAGACCAATTTGGTGTGAAGTAGATTACCTTCCTTCAACGCACGGTTCGGCAATATTTACAAGAGGTGAAACTCAGGCGTTGGCAACTGTAACCTTGGGTACATCGCGAGAAGCGAATCAGATCGATATGCCATCTTTTGAAGGAGAAGAAACATTTTACCTGCACTATAACTTCCCTCCTTTCTCAACAGGTGAGGCACGACCAATTCGTGGAACTTCTCGTAGAGAAATAGGACATGGAAACTTAGCGCAACGTGCTTTAAAAGGTATGATTCCTGCAGATTGTCCTTATACGGTTCGTGTTGTTTCTGAAGTATTAGAATCTAATGGTTCTTCATCAATGGCAACTGTTTGTAGTGGTACAATGGCACTTATGGATGCCGGAGTTCAATTAATCAAACCTGTTTCAGGAATTGCAATGGGATTGATCTCTGACGGTGATAGTGGAAAATACGCAGTTTTAAGTGATATCTTAGGTGATGAAGATCATTTAGGTGATATGGACTTTAAAGTTACCGGAACTGCCGATGGTATTACCGCTTGCCAAATGGATATTAAAGTTAAAGGTCTTAGCTATGAAATTTTGGTAAATGCTTTAAAACAAGCTGCTGCCGGAAGATTACATATTCTTGAGAAATTAACCGATACGATTGCTACTCCTAACGCCGATGTAAAAGGACACGCTCCAAAAATGGTTACTACAACTATTCCTAACGAGTATATTGGTGCACTTATTGGACCGGGAGGAAAAGTGATTCAGGAATTACAAAAAGAAACCAATACGACTATTGTTATCAACGAAGATCCTGTTACCGAAGAAGGAATTGTTGAAATTCTGGGAACAGATCAGGCCGGAATCGATGCTGTTTTAGCAAAAATTGATTCTATCACGTTTAAACCGGTTGTTGGAAGCGTTTACGAAGTAAAGGTCATCAAAATGTTAGATTTTGGTGCTGTTGTCGAGTATGTTGACGCTCCGGGGAATGAAGTACTTTTACACGTATCTGAATTAGCCTGGGAACGCACAGAAAATGTTAGTGATGTGGTGAACATGGGTGATGTATTTGATGTGAAGTATTTTGGTCAAGATCCTAGAACGAGAAAAGAAAAAGTTTCTCGTAAGGCATTGCTGCCAAAGCCGGAAGGTTATAAAGAAAGACCACCTCGCTCCGACAATAAAGGGAGAGACAATCGCGGTAGAGACAACAGAAACCGGGACAATAAAAGAAGGGATTAAACCTGTTTTAACTTAATTTTTAAAAAGCCTCCAAAAATTGGAGGCTTTTTTTTGTTTTTAGGGACATATTAGGAAATTATAAAAAATATTGTATTTTAGTCTTTTGAAGGAATTTTCCTTCAATAAAGTAGTATAGCCCAAATACTTATGAATACTTTAATTAATCGTCTGTTCACTAGAGACGAACCAAACTATGCTTGTAGTCCGTTAGCACAAGGTGCCAGGCTAGACCTATTACAATACTTATGCAACAAAGGCACCACTTCAAATAAGTTAAGAAAAAAAAGTGCAACGATCAATTCACTCACCTTTTCAGACAATGATTTCATTGCCAACTTACAGTTGATACAGCAGTATCTGGAAATTGAGAATTATCTTGTTTATCACGATTCACGATATATTGGTTCTGAGATTATTTTAAGAAGAGAGGTGCAAACCAAGTTTCCGAAGGTGGTTAATATGAATGTCTTTAAGCCACTATTTACAGCATCTAAAACTCAGGAGATATACCTTGGGATTCAGTTTCTGGAATATGTATTACATATTTTTATTTCTGAAAACAACTCGTTATTAGTTGCAAAAAGACTTCAGAATTCGCTAAACGAAATTTACGAAAACAAACAAGTTACACGTCTGATTGATCAAATCAATCAATTGAGGTCCCTTAAAGAGCAGTCGAATGAAATTTATGATCAGTTAAGCAAAACTACCGATAGAGATCTTGTTGATACGATTTATTTGCGGTCATATAATGAATTTACCACTTACTATTCAATTTTGAAAAAATCGAAAACTATTGAAAACCTTTTGCCCGAACATATATTGCTTAATGGCGCTGAAACTGATAACAGTATTATAAACGTAAAGTCCCCTACAGCGACAATTAAAACCGATAACAGAGTTAAAATTGATGATTTATCAATTCTAGACAATATTTTAGATGCTTTTTTGCTTTTTAACAGGGAAGGAACAATTCTTAAGCACAATTCTAAAGCTATCAAAATTTTTGGAGCTCAACCGCACGAGTTAGAGAATAATTCTATTTATAATCTACTTCCGGAGCACATTGTAATTGATCTTAGGCACGATCTTGAGAACAGAAATCCAGTAATTGCTAATAAGATTATTGGCTCCAGACGGGAAATTGAAGTAAATGATCTTTCAGAGCATAACAAAGACTTTGAGATTACAATTACCAATAACTATTCTAATGACATGGACACGTTTAGTATGTTCATTAAGAATATTTCTAATAAAAAAGAGACTTTAAAAGCCATAAGTGACGCTAAAATAGAAGCCGAAAGAATGGCTAAAGCCAAATCTACTTTCTTGTCTAATATGAGCCATGAAATTAGAACTCCTCTAAATGTAATTCTTGGCTTATCGGAAATTATTTTAAAAGGTGATATTAAAAATCACTCTTTGTTAAAAACTAACTTAGAAGGAATCGATTTCTCTGCGAGAAATCTTTTGGCGATTGTAAATGATATCCTCGATTTCTCCAAAATTGAAGCCGGTAAACTTTCTATACAGGCCATAGATTTCAACCTGCATAAAGTCGTAACCAGTCTAACGAACGGTTTTGCGATCAAAGCGAAAGAAAAAGGACTTGTACTCGAGACACATATTGATAATGAAATTCCAGATATTGTAATAGGTGACCAATACAGACTAAATCAAATACTGACTAATTTAATTGGAAACTCCATAAAATTTACGCAAAAAGGGAAGGTTTCGGTAACCGTAAAATTGGTTTCAGAAGCCGATAATGAAATTGCATTAAAATTTCAAGTAAAAGATACAGGGATAGGAATAGAAAAGGAAAAGTTATCACATATTTTTGACAGTTTCTATCAGGTAGAAGATCCAAACAATTCGAAAATTATTGGAACAGGACTCGGATTAGCAATTACAAAAGAATTAATTGAACTTCAAAATGGAATTCTTCATGCCGAAAGTTTAGTAGGAATGGGATCTATCTTTGAATTCATTTTACCACTAAAAAAGAGTAAACTCAAAAAAATTACGGATCTCTGTGAAAACCGAAAATTAAAGACGAAAAATCTAAATGGGCTCAAAGTTTTAGTTGCAGAAGACAACAAAATGAATCAATTCTATATCAAACAACTTTTGGATGGAATGGAAGTAGATGTTGATATTGCCGAAAATGGTGCAATAGCAGTTGAAAAATTCAATAATGCGGAAGTTGCTTACGATTTAATATTGATGGATATGCATATGCCGGTTATGAATGGTATTGAGGCAATTAATATCATTAGAAAATCTAATAAAAACTCACTCAAGAAAGTCCCAATTGTCGCATGTTCTGCAGATGTCTTCCCAGAAGCAAGAAAAAATGCGATCAAGGCGGGAATTGATTTTTATCTAACCAAACCATTAAACGAAGATTCTATTAAAGAAGTGCTTTTTTGGTTAATTTCCGATAACGAACTTGAACCTGAATTAGCAATTATAAATGCCGATTCTAATAGAAATGAAAATTCACCACGTAGCAGCAATGTCGATATCAATAAACTAAAGGTTACTTTCGATAATGATTACGAATTTATTTCTTCACTACTTGAAATATTCATTAAAGAAACTCCCCAAGAGTATAAAAGTCTGCGCCACTGTATTGATCACGAATTTTACACAAGGGCAAGTTCGCTGGCTCATAAAATGAAATCGAGCTTTATGAATCTGGGAATGACTCAACACGGACACCATTTACAACAAATTGAAACCGGCATTCTAAGAAAAGAAACTCTTGAAGATGCTAAAAAGCACATGGAGGCATTTAGTAAAATATATAACAAAATTCTCCTTGAAGTAAACTTATTACTAATCGAATTAAGACAATACTAAACACAGATATCAATTTATTCATTTTTTTCACGCAACCTTTTACTTCTTCACAGACTATATAAAAAGAAGAATAAAAAAATTGCTATGAAAAAGATCTTTAAATCCTTACCCCTACTCCTAATCCTCATTTTTAGTTCGTGTGAAGATGAACCTATTGGGGATATGAACATCAATTTTGATGTATTGGACGAAGAGTTGTACAATTTAGTCGCTTCTGTGTCTGACGATAATGGAGAAACCGCAATAAACTGTATAGAGTTTAACTACTCCTTCGCAGTTTTTGTTTTTGACGAAAATCTCGAGTTTATTGAGGCTGTTGCAATTACAGATAACTTTACATTTAGCAACTTCTTAGGCAACCTTAACGAAAATTACAGTATTAGTATTAATTACCCTATAACAGGAACACTACATAATGGGGATCTTGTTGATATTAACAACAATGCTGAGTTAAAAATGGCGATAGACGATTGTGTAAACGATGAAGAACGTCGTAGATGTAATAATACCCTTGTTGATTGTGTATGGCAAATTAGGTCACAAACCGGTGCTCCTAACGAGTTTCAAGGCGCCTATTTTAAGGTAAACACTCTTGGAGTTGTACAATTTCATTATAATAATGATGTTTACTTCGGAAACTGGGTTACCCTTTTTATTGGCGATGATCTTTTCTTAAATATCGACCTAAATGACGATGCAGAAATAGAAGAGTTCTGGGATTTTAATTGGAAGGTCAATCTTTTAAGTGATCGTATAATTGATATTACCAACAATAACTATCAGGTTCGAATAGAAAAAGATTGTAGTATTCCGTGTGAAATTGGCAAATATCAGGTTTGTGAAGACGAAAACAATCCGGGAGTGGGAGAATTCGCGTTACAAAAATTCACAACTTGTATTGGTATTCCTCCTACGCACGACGTCGTTTCATCTATAACGTACACTTTTTTCGAAACCGAAGAAGATGCATTAAATAATACTAATGCCATTTCGCCAACCTCCTATCAAAATATCGAAAATCCGCAAACTGTATATGTTCGAATCGCTTACCGCGAATCGGGAGAATTATTATTTATTACGAACATTATTATAGAAACAATGGTTTGTGATTAGAGATGGGCGTTAGCCCAAAGCAACAACCTTGGGATTTCGTGCCGAAAATCCCATTGGTTTTTGCTATTTTAGAAATATGATGATAATGTAAATCGATCAACAACAAACATTGAAAGAACAGGAATTAATAAGGAAATGCATCAAAGGTAATCGTAAGGCACAAAATGAGCTCTATACACACTATAAGGACAGTTTATATTTCTTATCCTTAAAATATAGTAGAAATGCTGCCGAAGCCGAAGATAACCTGCACGATTCTTTTGTAACCATCTTTCAGAAAATAAAAACATATAAAAACAAGGGTTCTTTCGAAGGGTGGATGAAACGTATTACGATCAATAAGGCGATCGATAAATATAAAGAAAAGCGACCCGTAGCAGTAGAAATAATTGACGATATACTTGAAGATACGTCTATTGAAGAAGATTTATTTGAGTTACCTCTGGAAACCTTTTTAAAGGCTATACAGGAATTGCCGGATCAATACCGACTCGTTTTTAATCTATACCAAATGGATGGATATTCACACAAAGAGGTGGCTCAACTCTTAGAAATTTCGGAAGGCACTTCGAAATCGAATTTTCACCGGGCAAAAATACTTTTAAGAGAAAAATTAATAAGGCTTACAACGGCATCTAGGCTCTAATATCAGGAAAATGAAGCACAAAGAAGACATAGGAACTCTTTTTGAAAGAAAATTTAAAGCGGCCGAAAAAGCACCCACTAATGAACTATGGACCCGCATTGACGCAACTCTGGAATCGGAAAGTAAAAGGCGCAGAAGGTTTTTATGGTTCTTTTACGGTAGTGTGGGCCTCCTGGGCATCCTTTTATTACTTTTTATCGTAAATCCGTTTGCGACAGAAAGTGACGCAATTTCGACAAGCCCTATTTTACCTGTAATTCCTTCGGAAGACAACAGCGAAAAACCAGCAAATAACAATCACAATACTGTAGTTACTGATACCGTTCTGGAAACTAATTTGCAAAATAGATCACCCGAAAAATTAGTACCTGATGTGAAAATTAGTGATATTTCTGAAGAATCAGATTTAAACCGGAAACCAAAGAGTAAGAAACCACAGCATAAAAAGAAGTCGGAAAAAATTACAGATGAATTTTACGAAGTAAAAACCACGTATTATTATTACAATAGTGAACTTGGAAAACAAGTGAAAACCACCAATAAAGATCTAATTGACAGTTTATTACAAAGCACTACAAATCACCTGGATTCTACTATAGAGTATAAAAAAACGATCTATAATAAGAAACCAACAGACAGCGTGGATTAGAAAAAACTGATTTCGTTAAATTTTGAATCCTATTCCGAGCTGCGCTCCTAGTTCGTTTTCTATATTATTGAAATTGGCATAGGGAGATAATTCAACTAAAAACACTTTTCCAATCTTAAGTGATGCGTAGGCACGCAGATAACCACCAAATGCTGTTTCGGTAGATCCAAACGAATTGGCAATTACATAGGGGCCAAAACTCCCGGAAGCTTCAGAATAGGTATAGGTAAAAGTTCGTTTTTTAATCAATGCCAAGGAGGGTCCGCCCTGAAACTCGAACGCAATATGTTCGTTAACATCAAATCCCTTGGAAATAAAGGCAGAGATCCCCCAAAACTTATCTTTTTCCGATCCGTTAATTAGCAATTCCGGAATTGGACCATCTGTGGCAGGATCGTAGTTAGCTATTTCGTTGGCGCCGGGGTTTACATTTAAATTTGGTGACTCATATATACCATTTGTAAGATCAAGTCCGAATCCGAATAATTTCTTAGTTTGTAGTTGTGTGTTTAGTGTTGCATTGATCCCCTCGGAAGGGTGACCTATAAAAATCCCTGCGCTCTGTCTAAAAACCAATTTGAATTTTCTTTCAATTTCCGGCTCTTGTGGCAGTTCTTGTTCCTGGGCAATGGCAGTTGAACTCACCGAACAAACCATAATTGCTAAAAGTAGATATCTTCTCATAACTATAATTTAGAGTTTCTAACAAAAATGGGGGCGTACTGTAAAGTAACGCTTTTTAATTGAATTTGTTTTATAAACACACTATATAATAGATTGTTAACGAGGCTTTTGCATTAGTGATAGTAGTGATAGCTTGCGGTGAGCGGCCTTTGTCGAGCCGCAACTACTAACGAATAGCGCGTTCGTAAAGTGAGCTTCGCTCTACTTTACGAAATGCCCAAATTAAAATAAAGTTAACTTTTTGTAACTTTTTAAGATGTTTCTACGTATAACTTAATACGCAACTCAATTAAACACTCAAATCGTACATGAGACAACTTAAAATCACCAAGCAGGTTACTAACAGAGAAACCGCTTCCTTAGACAAATACCTACAAGAAATTGGGAAAGTTGATTTAATTACCGCAGATGAAGAAGTAGAATTGGCACAACGTATAAAAGCGGGTGATCAACGTGCTTTGGAAAAATTGACAAAAGCGAATCTTCGTTTTGTTGTTTCGGTGGCTAAACAATATCAAAATCAGGGATTAACCCTTCCCGACCTTATTAACGAAGGAAATTTAGGGCTTATTAAAGCAGCGCAACGTTTTGATGAAACCCGTGGTTTCAAATTCATTTCGTATGCGGTATGGTGGATTAGACAATCTATTTTACAGGCTTTGGCAGAGCAATCGCGAATTGTTCGTTTACCACTTAACAAAATTGGTAGCATCAATAAGATCAATAAGATGTATGCGTTTTTAGAGCAGGCTAATGAGCGTCCGCCGTCTGCAGAGGAGATCGCAAAAGAATTGGATATGACGATCAATGATGTGAAGGAATCTATGAAGAATTCCGGGCGTCACGTATCTATGGATGCGCCTTTAGTTGAAGGAGAAGATTCAAATCTTTATGATGTTTTACGAAGTGGTGAATCTCCAAATCCGGACCGCTCTTTGCTTCACGAATCTTTGCGTACTGAAATTGAGCGTGCTTTAGAAACATTGACTCCACGTGAGGCAGATGTAATACGGTTATATTTTGGTTTAGGCGATCAACACCCAATGACCCTAGAGGAGATTGGAGAAACTTTCGATCTTACACGTGAGCGTGTAAGACAGATCAAGGAAAAGGCAATTAGACGTCTTAAGCATACTTCGAGAAGTAAAATTTTAATGACATATTTGGGCTAGTATTGCCCATTGAAGGCAACAAACAGTATAGATTCCTGCTTGCAGGAATGAAAGCTGTTCGTTTTTTGATTGATGAATGACCTCCGGCTGATTACCGGAGGTTTTTTCTTGGATATTGCTCATTATTGACACATTTAACTTTTTCGTATATTGTTAGTTTAAGTAAATGATATGAAGCACACTATATGTTATGTGAGCAAACTGCAAGAAGGTGTTACAGAGGAAGAGATCAATAGCATCTTCAATATCACTCAAACAAACAATCGCGCCAGTGGAATTACCGGAATTCTTTTATACGGCTTTGGAAACTTTTTTCAGGTACTTGAAGGTGAGGAAAAACAGATTGTAAAGCTGTTTCAAACTATTAAGGATGACTCTAGACATCATAAAATTGAAACTCTTATTGATCACCATATAGAATTTCCTATTTTTGCAAGCTATAGTTCGAATTTTAATGTTGTAAAAACTAAAACCGACTTAGCTTCAATAAAACGATATTTAGATTTTTTTAATGCGAAAACACCGTTTTCAGACAAAATAACAAGATTAATTAATCCTTTTTTATACGCTCCATGAGTACAACACTTATTGCCCCATCTATTTTAGCTGCCGATTTTGCCAATCTTCAACGTGATATTGAATTGGTTAACAATAGTGAAGCCGATTGGTTTCATCTGGATGTGATGGATGGCGTTTTTGTGCCCAATATTTCCTTCGGAATGCCTGTGATTAAAAGTATCGCAAAGCATGCTAATAAAACCTTAGATGTACATTTAATGATCGTTGAGCCCGACAGATATATTAAAACGTTTGCCGATTTAGGAGTAAATGTGCTAACCGTTCACTACGAAGCTTGTACTCATTTGCACAGAACATTACAAGCGATCAAAGCTGAAGGAATGCAGGCAGGAGTTGCTTTAAATCCGCATACCAATGTAGATCTGTTACGTGACACAATTAACGATATCGATCTTGTATGTATGATGAGTGTTAATCCGGGATTTGGTGGACAAAGTTTTATTGAGAATACATACGATAAGGTAAAACAATTAAAGACTTTGATAAACCAAAAAGGAGCCTCAACAAAAATTGAAATTGATGGTGGTGTAACCAATAAGAATGCTAAGCAGTTAGTTGATGCCGGTGCCGATGTTTTGGTAGCGGGTAGTTATGTTTTTGGCGCCAATGATCCTTCGCAAACCATAAAAGACTTAAAAGCATTACTCTCTTAATGTTAAAAGGGTAAAATTTATAATTTCATACCTTTTTCAGTCTCGATTTGTCTAATTTTAATCCTTAAAATTAGACATGCAACCTTCATTAGATACATGGACTTCACTTTTTTTGCTGGCGGTAGCTATGGGTATATTTCTATTCATCGTATTAATTACGAGTGATAAAAAGAATCGACCTATTGCATTCCTTATATTGTCTTTCTCGGTTATCTTGTTGCAATATGTATTATTTTGGACCAAATACCAGAACCTCTTCCCCTATTTAATAATGATTCCGCCGGTATGTTACTATTTAACAGGTCCTCTGCTATATAAATATTTTCTAAATCTTTACACCAAGCGTTCCGGTTTTCATTTTCTCCTGCATTTTTTAATTGCCTTGATAGCACTTATCCCTAATATAATGGTTTGGTTTAAATATTTAGGTATCATTGATCCTATAACGAAACTCCCATTTACTTTTCTGGTTAACGGACATTGGATCATTTCGGGGCATATGTTGTTATATATTGTCCTAATTATTAATTTGATTAAAAAACATCAGCAAAAAGAAACAGAATATCAAAAACTTCGATATAAGTGGTCTAAGGTTTTAATTGCTCTTTATCTCCTCTTTGTACTCTCCTATATCTCCTATTATATATTAGTGAATTTCGAGTTTTTTAATTCTCAATGGGATTATTCAATATCGCTCATGATGAGTCTTTCCATTTACGCAATGGGTTATTTTATAATTAAGGAACCTTCTATTTTCAACGGAGAATTGCTTTCTAACATTTTTTTACCGGTACAAAATAAAGGTGAGACTTTTGAAAACTCCCTTCTTAACGAATTCTTCGAGAAAATAGTAAAGTATATGGAGGTTGAAAAACCCTATAGAGACAACGAACTAAGGCTTGTACATTTAGCAGATCAGTTGGGGTTTAGTACACATTTACTCTCAAGAGTAATCAATAAAAAAGCTGAAAAGAATTTCAATCACTTTGTTAACGATTACCGCCTAACCGAAGCAGAAAAGCTAATTTCTGAAAACTCTTCAGCAAAGATCAAGTCTATTTATTTCGATGTAGGTTTCAATAACAAAGCAACTTTCAACAAAGCTTTCAAAGAGCGGTTCCATTGTACTCCTTCAGAATATAAAAAACGCTTAGTCAAGAGCTAAGTTGGTCATAATACAATCGATATATATAAATTTCGAGTATAGTTTTATAATATCATACCTGTGTTTTTACAATTTATGCGAGCTTTAATTTTATTAATTAAAAAGCATAACTATGAAAACTAAAAAACTACTTATTTGCTCGTTGGTGTTATTCCTAACAGTACAGATGTCTGCTCAAAATTTAGCGGTTTATGTAAGTGATGCGGCAAATTTTAATTCGGGTCCCTGGAACATCTCGAAATTCGATGACAGTGGAAACTTTGTTGGACAGCTAATAAATGCCGACGACGGAATTGTCTGGCCACAGGACATAATTTTTTTGGACAACGAAGAGGCTGTTCTTATTTCCAATCTCTCTGCTGCAGGAATCATTTCAAAACACAACTGGGCGACCGGGGCACTTATTGAAAACTTTGCGGAAGGATTAGGGGGACCAACCCGAATGAAAATAGGTCCGGATGGTCTATTGTATGTCATTCAATGGAGTACGACCAATAATAAAATACTTAGGTTTCAATTAGATGGCACCCCTCTGGGTGAGTTTACTCAAATTGGCGTATCTAACAGTATTGGAATAGATTGGGATGCAAATGGAGATCTATATGTTTCTTCCTATGGAACTTCAACCATACACAAATTTAATGGAAATGATGGTAGTTATATTGGTGTATGGAACGACTCCGATCTACAGGGGCCAACTAATATTTGGTTTGAAGATGATGGAAATCTAATTGTGTTAAATTACAATAGTGGAATTATTAGAAGGTTCGATCCTGCCGGAAATGCGATCGCAGATCTGGTAACAGGGGTTGCGGGGTGTGAAGGTTTCGATTTCTTTCCGAATGGAGACATTTTAATAGGTGTTGGCTCCGACGGCTCGATTAGAAAATACGATAGTGATTTCAATTTTATAGAGAACTTCCATAATCCTGACCCCGACGTTCTATTAACTCCTAATGCGATCGTGATACGACCAGACGTCCCTCTCTCTGTTTCTGAAAAAGCAATAGATTCAACATTTATTATTCCCACAATTGGAAGCAGATTTCGACTCTTAGCCAATCCTGCAGTCACCACGAAAACCTTTCAAATTTTTGACAGCCAAGGTCATCTCGTTGAAACAACTAAACTAGAAGCAGATGTGGTTTGGAATGCTCAGGCTTATATGGAGGGAGTATATTTTATTGTGGCGAAAATGTCGGATGGTAAACAATTTACTCAAAAAGTGATCGTAAAGAAATAGTTTTTTCGTGTGGTTTCTAAAAGCCCATTTTCTTAAGAGAAGATGGGTTTTTAATATCCCGCAAATCTAAAATTTAGTAATTTTTGGGTGTGTGAATATAACTTCGGAAAATGCATCTTAAAATCGGAAGGAGATTCAATAAAGTATTCGGCTAAGACTGCCATAAACTCATATTGATTGGTAAAAGCATAGGCTCTGAAGTATCTCGTTTCATCTAGTTTATCTTTTACTTCCTGTTGTGTTAACTGAAGCAGAATATTTTGAAACTGTTTTCCGAAGCGATCTGCATCAATATCCTTACTCTGCATCGCTTCAAGTTGCATGGCATGCATAAATTCGTGAATCCCCAGGTTAATATTATCATCGGTAATTTCGTACCCTTCTTCAAAATCTTTCCAGGATAGAACTAATGCTCTCCCCTTCGGATTAAATTCTCCTTTATGAAATTTTTCATTTACAGCGCTATAGAATTCTTCGGGGTAAACCAAAATAAAATCGATTAGAGAATACTCGTAGTTCTTTCTCCCGAAGCTAAGCATACACCCTACTGCCGATATAAGAATTTTCATTCGCTCGGTTACTTCCAGTTCCTGACGCCCAACAAATTTTTTATCAGACATAAATGTCGCTACTCTGTGTTGAAACTGCTTTTTCTGTTTTTCTGAAAGCTTTTGGTAAAAAGAAAAGTCGGTTTCCAAAATCCTCTTTTGAGTACTCGACAGCTTTTTATAAACGAAATAATGCCTAAAAAGCGGTCTGTCGAAATTACTCGCATACCAGTTTTCAAAAACCCTGAATAAAAAAAAAGCAAAACCCAAAAGCACGATGGCGTACGCATACGGCGCCAGCCATTGGATGTCATCGTTAGGTTGTAGTAGTAACATCATACAGATTTGGGATAAGAAAGGTACCGATTATTTAAGAATAACCACTATTTTACTATAAATTAACGATTTATACAATTAATTTAGTATAAGCAGTACGTGAATTGGTAAAAATTAATTTCTGTTTAAAATACTTAAGATATACCAAAAAAGTAACATCAAGGAAGCAAAGAGACCTAAGGATGCAGCTACATATTGATCCTCACTGTATTTATGAACCATGTTAGAGGTTTGATACAATATTGATCCTGAAGCCAAGATTACCATTCCTACACTAAACCAAAGTCCAAGGTTAAAGCCAAATAACGTTCCCGCAACTATCAACCCCAGAGCAACGAAGAAACCTATAGCCAAAATAGATTTTAAAAATGAAAAATCTTTTTTTGTTAATAGAACTACTGCCGATAGACCTGAAAACAACGAAAGTGTTAAAATCGCTGCTTGATTAAGAATATCGAAGCCACCATCATCGGCAATCATCATTGCTATAAATATTAATGGAATAAATATAAATGCTTCGGCAATTACATATAGCAGTAAGGCTAAATACTGCTTATTTCTATCATGACTCGTAAGCGCCATTTTTTCGGCATAACTGGTTACTAGCATAAAACCTCCAAGCATTAGCAGCCAAAGCCAACCCTCTGTTAGTGATAAAGCGAATTCTAACAAAGGTGGAATTTGAAAAAATAATGTTTCTACCAAAATAAATAACAAAACCGCAAGAGCCAGATGCGTATAAGTCTTTCTATAGAAAGCGGCTTTCGCATCAGTCGCTAGATCTGAAATAAGTATTTGAGGTTGTGATTGATTTAATTCTTCCATGATTGTTTTATCCTTTAGGGTTCTAACTATTATTCTATTTCAGAAATTACGATCACATTATTTAGAGCTATCGCCTTTAAACTGTTGTGAGTTATTCTTGAAAAGCACATTAAATGTGGTAAGGCTTCCGTAACATCTGGTTATATATTGCTGAAGATCCACCTTATCCTGGTCGTCAAGGGATTTATTAGAGTTTATTTTTTGTTCCATAACGCGTAAACGATCTCTCAACATTACTATTTTATGAAAGAAGGTCTCAATAGGCACTTCTTTATTAGATAGGTTGGTATCCTTTGGTTGTAAAATGAGCGTTCCTCCCCGGTATTTATCTGCAATATGAACTACCTCACTTACATCACTCCATTTTTTAAGTATTTCACGTAGACTTGCTTCCACTTCATAAAAACTTACCGTATCCACTTCGTCTTCAGCGGCTTCTATGATCTCAAATTCGTCTTCTACTTCTATCGTTTCCAAACCGCTTTCTATAAATGTTACCCAATACAGCTTGGAAGTAACATTTGTGACTACACCTTTTCCGTATTGCGGATGATTAATTCTTGAGCCTATTCCTAAAATTGCCGCCATAATTCTAATATTTCGAAAAGTGAAAATACATAAATTTTGAGGTATTTAAAACCAGAATAAATCAAATACTTTTTCAAAACACCTATTTAGAAAACAATTGGTTTGTATATTTTGTGTATGTAACATCTGTTACAGAACTAAAGTACTAATCTGTTTAATTTTATATAAAATTATAATATGGTGAAAAGCTCAATGTTTTATAGTATTTTTTTTCTGAAATGTCCCCGATGTAGACAAGGTGAGTTCTTAGAGGCCAACCCTTACAGAATTAATAAAATGAACAAAGTTAAGGATCACTGTGAGAAGTGTAATTTGAAATATTCTTTGGAACCAAGTTTTTATACCGGTTCAATGTATGTATCTTATGCTGTGGGTATTGCTGTAGCTGTCGCAGTTTTTGTTTTACTTTTAATTTTTGATGAAATTAGAGATCCCTTGTCAATATTTGGAATAATTGTTCTGGCATTAGTACTTTTAATGCCATACATTGGAGCAGTATCCAAATCCATTTGGGCACATTTCTTTTTTAAGTATGACAAGGAAATTGCTGTTAAAATTCGAAAAAATGTTACAAGAACTTAAAGATAATTACGGTTCTCAATTTGAACCCGCCCTAATAGAGGAAATGGGAAGAGTTGGAACTTTTATGGAAGCTCCTGAGGGGAAGGATCTAATAAGACCGGGACAGTATATTAAATCGGTTCCTTTATTGCTTTCCGGAAGTATAAAAATTCTAAGACCTGATGCCAATGGTGACGAATTATTATTATATCATCTGGAAAAAGGCGATACCTGTGCCATGACCCTCACTTGTTGTATTGGTAGCACTAAAAGTGAAATTCATGCAATTTCCGAAACTGATGTAAAATTATTAATGATACCAATTGGTAAAATTGAAGAATGGGCAAGTAAATATAAAACGTGGAGAAACTTTGTTTTTAGCACGTATCAAACAAGAATGATGGAAATGCTTGAAAGCATCGACAATATTGCCTTTCACAACATGGATGAAAGACTTAAAAGCTATCTAGAGAACAAGATCGAGATCTTAAACAGCAAGCATATCTATATAACTCATAAGGAAATAGCGAGTGATTTGCATACAAGTCGCGTCGTAATTTCAAGACTACTTAAAAAAATGGAAAACGAAAATCTAATTAAACTTCATCGCAGTTTTATTGAGGTCGTATAAATTATGGAAATTATCGAAATTTTTGGTTACGTAGGAGCATTGATCATAGGATTGGTTCTTGGTTTGATTGGCGGAGGTGGATCTATTTTAACAGTTCCAATCTTGGTATATGCGCTCTCATTGAATCCTATCACCGCGACCGCCTACTCACTTTTTGTAGTTGGTGTAACTTCCTTAGTAGGAACCATAAAAAACTTGATAAAGGGTAAAGTCGATGTTAAAACAGCAATTATTTTCTCAATACCGGCGTTTATTGCCGTTTACGCTACACGCCGATTTCTTATTCCCGCTATTCCAAATGAAATAACCACTATTGGTGAATTTGTTCTTACAAAGAACTTAGCCATTATGCTTTTTTTCGCGGTAATAATGCTACTGGCATCTATCTCAATGATTAGAAACCCGAAAAGTAAAAAGCCCGAACCCTCGGCTGTTAAATACAATTATACCCTTATTATTATTGAAGGTCTGGTTGTTGGAGTAATAACCGGAGTAGTTGGTGCCGGTGGCGGTTTTCTTATCATTCCAGCCCTTGTTTTACTTGCAAAACTACCTATGAAAAAGGCAGTTGCCACTTCCCTCCTTATTATAGCCATTAAATCTTTAGTAGGGTTTTTAGGTGATGTAGAAAATCTCGATATAGATTGGAACTTTTTATTGATCTTCAGTTCAATTTCCATCTTAGGAATTTTCATTGGAATTTGGCTTAACAAGTTTATTGATGGTACCAAGTTGAAAAAGGCCTTCGGGTGGTTTGTATTAATTATGGGCATCTACATTATTTATAAAGAGCTATTTGTGTAACAATGGTTACAACTCAAAATCTGTTTAGATTGTAATTTTACATCAAACAAAAGATGTAAGTACAATGAAAATAGAACAAATATATACAGGATGTTTAGCTCAAGGAGCTTACTATATAGAAAGTAACGGTGAAGCCGTTATTATTGATCCACTTAGAGAGGTACAACCTTATATTGATAGAGCCGAAGCAGATGGCGCAAAAATTAAATATATTTTTGAAACACATTTTCATGCCGATTTTGTTTCCGGACATATTACACTTTCAGAAAAAACCGGAGCGCCCATTGTTTATGGACCAACCGCCGATCCAAACTTCAAGGCGATCGTAGCTACAGACGGACAAGAGTTTAAATTGGGTGATGTCACGTTTAAGGTTTTACATACACCTGGTCACACTATGGAAAGCACAACTTTTCTTTTGAAAAATGAAGAGGATCAAGAGTATGCAGTCTTTACCGGCGACACCTTATTTTTAGGGGATGTTGGGAGACCGGACCTAGCACAAAAGGCTTCGCATCTAACAAAAGAAGACCTTGCCGGCAAACTCTACGATAGTTTGAGAAACAAAATTATGCCTTTAGGTGATGATATCATTGTGTATCCGGCACATGGCGCTGGTTCTGCTTGTGGTAAGAATATGATGAACGAAACGGTTGACACTTTAGGCCATCAAAAACAAGTAAATTATGCCCTGCGTGCTAATATGACAAAGGAAGAATTTATTGATGAAGTCACAGAGGGGTTACTGCCTCCACCTGCTTACTTTCCAATGAACGTTAAAATGAATAAGGAAGGTTATCAAAACATTGATGAGATCTTAAAGAAAGGTCAGAGTTCCCTAAGCCCTGAAGCTTTTGAAATAGCCGCTAATGAAACCGGTGCTGTAATATTAGACGTGAGAACCGAGGAGGAATTCGCTAAAGGACACATTCCGGGTTCTATATTTATTGGACTCGATGGAGATTTTGCCCCCTGGGTTGGTGATTTAATAAAAGATGTCATGCAACCCATACTTATTATCGCCCACGAAGATCGTGTTGAAGAAGCAATCATCCGCCTCTCACGCGTTGGTTTTGATAAAACTATTGGATACTTAAAAGGTGGATTTGAAGCCTGGAAAAAGGCTGCAAAAGAGTACGATATGGTAACTTCAATTTCTTCGGAAAAATTTAAAGAAGAACTTAATGCAACAGAAAAAACTCCAAAAATAGTGGATGTTAGAAAAGAAAGTGAATTTATTTCCGAACACGTCGTTAATGCTATTAATATCCCATTGTCGGAGCTCAATAGTCATTTATCCGAATTACCACAAACTGAAATTTTCTATGTACACTGTGAAGGAGGCTATAGAAGCATGATCGCGGCTTCAATATTTAAAAATCGCGGCGTTCATAATTTAATTGATATAAAAGGCGGGTATAATGCCATTAAGGAAACAGGTATAAAGACTACAGATTACGTATGTCCCACAACTTGAAAATAGTGTTTTGAGGATTGATTGAAGAGGACGATTGGAAACGATCGTTCTCTTTTTATTTAATATCAGCTTGTGTAACTTCTGTTACTGTGGTTATTAAGCTTTTACTATAATTTTACGTTATAATATTAAACAGAGATACATTATGGAAACAATAGAAAAAGAAATAAACTCAATACCAAGAATTGGAGATCATGCTCCAGATTTTAAAGCAACTACTACGAAAGGTGAGATTCAACTCTCAGATTTTGCAAAGGATAAATGGATTGTATTATTCTCACATCCGGCAGACTTCACTCCGGTTTGTACTACTGAAATGAGTGGATTTGCGCAGAGAAAATCGGAGTTTGATGATCTTAATACCGAATTACTAGGTTTAAGTATTGATAGTATTCATTCGCATTTAGCATGGGTTAATAACGTTAGAGAAAAAACGGGAGTATATTTCGATTTTCCAATTATTGCAGATATTGATATGAAGGTTTCAAAACTATATGGAATGCTTCAACCCAATGAAAGTGAGACAGCCGCGGTGAGAGCAGTGTTTTTTATAGATCCATTAAAAAAAATTAGGTTGGTCATGTATTACCCACTAAATGTAGGTAGGAATATGGACGAAATTTTACGAGCCCTAGAAGCTTTACAAACTTCGGATAAATATAAGGTGGCGATGCCACTAGATTGGAAAAAAGGAGACAAAGTGATTGTTCCTCCACCAAAAACTCTTGAAGAAATGCAGGAACGTATAGATAACAAGGCCTACGAAAAGATCGATTTTTATCTCGCAAAAAAATCATTATAGAAGAGTTTCTATCCACATCGGCGATCATTTTCGCCGATGTGGAACTAATAAATGCAAAAAAATGAAAAAGGTATTTTTACTTATCTTACTTACAACTACCCTGTTAAGTGCAACTGCACAAGAAACAAAGCGAATTGAGTTGTTGAATCCGTTGCAATTTGAACAAGCAATAGACGATAAGAATGTACAATTAATAGACATTAGAACACCTCTCGAATATGCTGAGGAACATATTGAAGGATCTGTAAATATCGATTTTTTAAGCCAAGAAAGTTTTAAAACGGCAGTTCAAAAACTAGACAAAACTAAAGCCTTATACATCTATTGCCGCTCTGGTGCCAGAAGTGAAAAGGCCGCCAAACAACTTCAGGGTTTAGGTTTTGAATTGATCTACGATTTGCGGGGAGGATTTTTAAACTGGAACAAATAACATAATTATGAAACTAACATTTATTACTCTTTTTGTTACAATCCTAATGGTGAATTGTAATAATAAACCTAAGGACAGGTATCAATCTGTGTTAAATCTGAATTCTAACAGCGCATCAGGTGTAATATCATCTTCAAATGGGAAACAATTAATGGAGAATAATTGTTATGCATGTCATAATCCTAAAACTTCTCAAAGCGATATGATAGCTCCTCCTATGATTGCCGTGAAAATGCATTATATTTCTGAAAATACGACTGAAGAAGAATTTATTAATTCTTTTTTATTATGGACTAAAGAGCCTTCCGAAGAAAATTCTAAGATGCCCGGAGCTATTAAGAAATTTGGTCTTATGCCCTATCAACACTACTCTGAAGAAACCATAAGAGCGATTGCCCACTATATTTATAATAATGAAATAGAAGAACCGGAATGGTTTGGTTCCCATCATAATGAAATGCATGACGAACGACCGGGGTATGGTAAAAGAAAAAGAAATGCTGATAAAATACAACGAGTAAATACAGAGGACAAACCAAAGACTATCACAGAACAAGGCATGCTAATCGCATCTACCACAAAAGCAGAATTAGGAAAGAAATTGATGGGACAGGTTCAGCGAAACGGTGTTTCGAATGCAATAAAGTTTTGTAATTTAGAGGCATTATCTATAACCGATAGTATGGCAAGGTTTCATAATGTGACCATTAAACGAGTAAGTGACAGGTATAGGAATCCGAAGAACATTGCAAATTATGAAGAAATTGGCTACATTAATACATTTAAGAAACAGATAACTCAAGGAGATGAAATTTCTCCAATAATAACCGAAACTAACAATGAAGCGGCATTTTATTATCCAATTATTACTAATTCAATGTGCCTAAAATGCCATGGAAAACCCCATGATGATATTGCGACTCCTGATTTAAATAATATCATGAAATTATATCCAAATGATAATGCTTTTGGATACGATGTTAATGAAGTAAGAGGCATATGGAGTATTCACTTTAATAGTAACTAATGAACTTCTATGAGACATTTTGGAATCATAAATACTTAACGAGTGAGACTGGTTGGGACATAGGTTATGCATCTACTCCCTTAAAAGAATACTTCGATACATTGACGAATAAAAGTCTGGAAATTCTTATCCCGGGTGCCGGAAATGCTTATGAAGCGGAGTACCTTTTTAAAAATGGCTTTACAAATATTACAGTAGTCGATATCTCTTCGGTCGCAATTAAGAATTTTGCAAAACGAGTTCCTAATTTTCCTTCCGAAAAATTAATTCACGCAGATTTTTTCGATATTACTGGTAACTATGATCTTGTAATAGAACAAACTTTTTTTTGTGCGATAGACCCTACTCAACGTTACGATTATGTGGAAAAAATGCATCAAATTATTAGATCCGATGGTTACCTTGTTGGGCTATTATTTAATATTCCGCTTAATACTGACAAACCGCCGTTTGGTGGTGATAAAGATGAATATAAAGAACTCTTCAAGGATAAATTTACCACTATAAAGATGAAGACTGCTTATAATTCAATACCTGAGAGAGCAGGTGATGAACTGTTTTTCATAATGAGCAGCAATAAAACAATTAAGTAAAATTTATCAAACAAAAAATATCAAGTACAATTAAATAATCTATAGTAAAATTATAAAGTAAAAACCTCGAGTTTAACAACTCTTAACCTTGTTTCGTAAAGGTTTTGTGTATTAAAATTCCGCAAATGGAAGACATGCTTTTTTATGATAGAATGCAATTCGCATTTACTATCACTTTTCATTATTTGTTCCCTCAACTTACAATGGGATTATCTTTGATCATAGTTTTTTTTAAAGGAAAATTTCTTTACACTCATATTGAAAGATATAATGAGGCAGCGAAATTCTGGATGAAGATTTTTGCTCTCAATTTTGCTATGGGTGTCGTTACAGGGATTCCTATGGAATTTCAATTTGGCACTAATTGGGCAAAGTTTTCTGAACTTACTGGTGGAATCATTGGACAAACTCTGGCAATGGAAGGGATGTTCTCTTTCTTCTTAGAATCCTCCTTTCTAGGACTGTTTATTTTTGGTGAAAAACTATTAGGTCATAAACTACATTTTATAACAGGCTTTTTAGTATTTCTTGGTTCCTGGGCTAGTGGATTTTTAATTATAGCCACTCATTCTTGGATGCAGCATCCGGTAGGATATGAAATTTATGAAAACGGAAAGTTTGTCCTTACCAACTTTTCAGCTCTTTTTTCCAATCCCTGGTTGTGGCCATCATATTTGCACAATCAATTAGCTTCCATAGTTACTGCTTCCTTTGTGATATCGGCAGTGGGTGCATTCTACTTATTAAACCAAAAACATATCGAATATGGCAAAATCTATTTGAAAACAGGCGTTCTATTTGGTCTTTTTGCTTCCCTACTTGTTGCTTTTCCTACGGGTGATTGGGCTGCTAAAAATGTAGTAGAGCACCAGCCTGTTACATTTGCGGCAATGGAAGGTATCTTTGAAACAGAAAGTGGTGGTTCAGAAATTGTATTAATTGGTCAACCCGATATGCTTGAAAAAAAATTAGATAATAAAATAGCGGTACCAAACATACTTAGTTTCTTAACATATCAGAAATGGGATCAAGAAATAAAAGGGCTTAATGAATTCGATGAATCACTTTATCCTACAAATGTACCGGGGCTTTATTATGCTTATCACATTATGGTTGGTCTTGGAACCATCTTTATAGCAATATTGTTTCTAGCAGCAATTCAAATGTTCAGAAAGAGACTTTATAACACTAAATGGCTTCTTTGGTCATTAATGCTCATGCTGCCGATGCCTTATATTGCAAATACAACCGGTTGGTACACAGCCGAATTAGGAAGACAACCATGGCTTGTTTATAATTTACTTAGAACTTCTGATGGAGCATCTCCCGTAGTATCATCCGGAAACACATTATTCACGCTCTTAGGTTTTATAGGATTGTATTTACTTTTAGGAATACTGTTTTTATTATTGGCTGGAAAGATCATTAACAAGGGCCCAAAGCTTATTAAATCTTAATTATGGAACTATTTTGGTATGTAGTTTTAATGACTATGTTAGCTATTTATGTAATTCTTGATGGCTATGATTTTGGTGCAGGAATAATTCACTTATTCTTCGCGAAAACTGAAAAAGACAAGAAGGCAATTACCAATGCCATCGGACCATTTTGGGATGCCAATGAAGTTTGGCTAATTGCGGCCGGAGGAGTACTCTTTTTTGCTTTCCCTACCTTATATGCATCTTCATTTAGTGGTTTTTATTTACCATTAATTATGATATTATGGTTGCTTATTTTTAGGGCCATCGGACTCGAATTAAGAGGACAAATACATAATTCATTGTGGGAAACGATTTGGGACAAAGCCTTTGGTATTTCAAGTTTGCTGTTAGCACTTTTCTTCGGAATTGCATTAGGCAACGTTGTACGTGGAGTAAATTTAGGCAACGTCGTAAACGGGGTTTCCACTCAGGAAGCACATTATTTCTTTCTACCCTTGTGGAATTCAACTTTCAGTCCGAGTGCCGCCCAACTAGGTATAATAGATTGGTTCACGCTCTTGCTTGGAATTATTGGCGTAATTTCGCTTACAATTCATGGAGCGAGCTGGATTATTTTTAAAACAAATTCTGGTTTAAATACAAAACTCAAAAAAGTGGTTTTTAAGCTCAATTTTATTGTTCTCACTCTCGTTATCGTTTCTCTCCTTGTATGGCATATTATCGAGCCAAAACCTTTCCATAACTTTATTGATATTCCTTGGTTGTGGATTTTTCCAACCATAACTTTTATAGGATTAATTGGTCAGTTTAGCGTTAAACGCTTTAAAAAAGATGGATACGGTTTTTTGTTTTCAACTCTTTTTCTGCTTGGAGGGTTTGCTTCTACCGTGGCTTCCATTTTTCCAAAAGTTTTACCTTCTTCCAACAACGTGAACCCTTCGCTTACTTTATACAATGTAGCCGCCCATGAGTACGGACTTTCTGTAGGAGTAAACTGGTTCATCATAGCCGCGATTTTAGTCATTGTCTATGTTATTATTCAATATAAGGTGTTTAAAGGCAAAATGGATGATGTAGGTTATGGCGAACATTAATTTTGTGTTTTTTTCTTTTCTGTAACAAATGTTACGAAGTCTAGCCATTATTTTCTACACTTTTACTAAGTCTAACAGACTAATAACTATATGATTAAAATCATTTAGAGGTTTAACTTTTAGGCCTAATTTAGACAAGTTAAAATCATAAAAGATGGCTAAGATTGTAATATTAGGTGCAGGGATCGCAGGACACGTTGCGGCTTCTCATCTTCGTAGAAAACTAAGTAAAGAACATGAGGTAATTGTAGTTTCTCCCAATAGTAATTACCAATGGATTCCTTCAAACATTTGGGTTGGGATTGGTAGAATGAAGCCTAAAGACATTCTATTTCCTTTAGCTCCACTTTACAAAAAGAAGAATATTATATTCAAACAAGCCAAAGTGGTTAGCTTTCATCCAGAAGGAGATCATAAAATAGAAAGTCCGTTTGTTATTGCCGAATATGTTTCCGAAGAAAACAAGGGTCAGTCAGAAAAAATAACCTACGACTATCTCATTAATGCCACCGGGCCAAAGCTCAATTTTGAAGCCACTACCGGACTAAACCCGGGAAAAAATAAGGCCTATTCTGTATGTACCTATACCCATGCCTCCCATGCTTGGGCTGGATTAAAATCGCTGATTGACGAAATGAAAGCAGGAAAGAATGTGCGTATCGTAATTGGGACCGGACATGCTAAAGCAACGTGCCAAGGAGCTGCATTCGAATACATCCTAAATGTTGAACAAGAACTTCGAAGACAAAAAGTTCGTGATAAAGCAAAGATTACATGGATTTCTAATGAATACCAACTGGGAGATTTTGGCATGGATGGTATGCTTCTTAGTTATGGAAATAATATTATGAAATCCCATGAAATGGTTGAAATGGTCTTTGAAGATCGTGGTATTGATTGGATCTTAGGTGCCGGAGTCACAAAAATAGAAGATGGCTTAGCCTATTATGAAAACCTTGCCGGCGAATTCCAGTCCATAGCTTTTGATTTCGCAATGCTGATTCCGTCTTTCTCAGGACACGGTTTTAAAGCCTTTGATAAAGACAATCTTGACATAACAGAAAAACTTTTTAAAGGATTTATGATTGTTGATGCCGATTATACCACTAAACCTTATGAAGAGTGGACAGTACAGGATTGGCCTGAAACGTATCAAAATCCAAATTATAAAAACATTTTTGCCCCCGGGATCGCTTTTGCGCCACCGCACAGTATCTCAAAACCCAGAAAATCAATAAACGGTACCGATATTTTCCCTGCACCGCCCAGAACAGGTATGCCTTCAGGAATTACCGCAAAATTAGTTGCCGATAATATTATAGACAGTATAAAAGCAGGAAATAAATTGTTAGACCATAAAGGATCAATGGGTAATATGGGTGCGGCTTGTATAGCCTCTGCAGGATTCGGATTAACGAAAGGCAGCGGCATTAGCATTACAACGTTTCCTATAGTTCCAGATTACAAAAAATATCCCGAAACTATGGGACGTAAACTTGGAAAGACATTTGGTGATATTGGATTGGCAGGACATTGGTTGAAGCTAGCACTTCATTATGCTTTTATATACAAAGCCAAAATGAAACCCTTTTGGTACTTAATTCCAGAATAAAACTACATATTATGACAAGGAGAATTTCAAAATTCAAACGCTTTACAATGATGAACCCTATTATACAGTTTTTCAAATTCATCTATTTAAGTATTAAAGTACTTGTAGTTGTTGCCGGAGGGCATGGGGGAACCCGGAAAGCTTAATAAACAAATTACTTGCTCGTAGGTTCTACCTTCAATAGTATAATATTTGAGTGTTTTGAATTTATAAAAACCACCATGCTTATCAACAATATGATAAGCATGGTGGTTTTTAAATTTTATATTAAAACTTGTACTGCACAAATGTTGATAAATTCCTGCCGGGGTCGTTGATTGGAACCCTCTCAAAATTCGCCTGATTCGCAAAAGAAAAATTAAGGTGATTGTGATAGGTCTTATCAAAAACATTCAGTGCTGCGACTCCTAGTGTAAGATTATTAATAGGTACAACTCCAATACGGATGTCCATAACTTCATAACCGGGAGTAGAAGTTTCACCAAAGGACTCTGAAATATTATTCTGATCGGAAGTTAAAGTATAGTTTACACTAGCCCAAAATTTTTCACGTTCAAAACCAAGCTTTAAACGTGTTACCAATGGAGGTACCAGAGGTAGTGATTCGTTTAGGTCTTTGTTCTTTGCATAAACGTAGGCAACTTCAGTCGTGAAATTAAAATCCTCTAAAAAGTCGAAACCTGCATAAACCTCAAAACCGGTTTTATATGCCTCATCCAAATTTCGAAAAACCTTTGGGTTAACAGGCTCTTGATTTGGCATAAATTTTCTAACAAGTGTTTCATCGACAACAGCTACAATATAGTTGTTATAAAATGAATAATAAAACGAACTTCCATAGTTGAAACTATTGAAACCATTTTCCATTTCTAACTTTCCCTTAAATCCTACCTCAAACTGATTATTCACTTCCGCATCCAGGTTTGGGTTTCCAATATATTCATATGAATCCTGACCTACAGTGAAATGGTTGATAACTCGTTCTATCATATTTGCAGAACGCACACCTCTTCCATAGGCAATTTCCATAATAAACTCACGAGACATCACGTATTTCAGAGAGGCTGTAGCACTAACATTATGCTCGGTTCTCTTGTCTAAATTTGGATATAACTCTAGAAAATCGGCTTCAGGGTCTTTTATTTCAGAAGTCACAAGATCATATCGTAATCCTGTGGTAAACATTGTCTTTTCTGTGATAGGATATTTCCCTTCCATAAAAACTCCAATGTCCGTTATATAGGAGTCCTGCCAAATTTTATCTGTAAATTCTATAGGAGTAGCTAATGGTCCTATCGCATTCCTTTTTACCAATCTGTTTCGTTCGCCGTCCCTAGCAATATGAAGCGCATCTAATCCGGAATAAAGGGTAAATTTCTTTGTAGGTTTTAACTTTAACTCAATTTTTCCTCCTGTTGTTATCGCGTCTATTGACGAAACAGCTTCTGTCATCATGAAAGTAGGTCTGTTTACATTAGACATGATGTGATCCACATAGCTGTAATATGCTTTTGCATCGACTTGATTGATGATACCCTCCAAATCTTTAAGACTATAATCTAATGAGAGAATGGAACTATTATCCTCTTCTGTATCCATTGGTAATCCCGCATGTAATACGTCTCTACCATAAGACTGCCTCCAATGTGCCTGTAAGCGTTGATCTTCGGTTAAATTATATCCTAACCGGATTCCGTAATCAAGACTCCTAAAAGAAGAAGGAACTTCAACTCCATCGCCATCCTCATAGTTTCCAAAATCTCGATAACCAATATTTCCTACTATATCATAATTTTCGGTGGCTTGTTGCAAGCGTGCCATAGAAACCAAAGAATTTCCATTTTCTTCATAGCCGGCATGAACACTACCTGAAAGACCATAATCTTCAGATTGTGGTTTTTGAGTTACCAAATTGACGATTCCCCCAAAAGTAGCTCCATAACGCACAGTATAGGGTCCTTTTATAATTTCTATTTTTTCAATTTCTTCAGGGATAACGTGAGTTGTAATGGGATCCATACGATTAGGACATGCGTGCATTGCCTTAGTACCTCCATCAAACTGAACATTTAATTGTTCGTATTGAGTTGCTCTAAAAGTTGGATCAATTGCATAATTTCCACGTTTTATTAACGAAAAACCATTTATATCGTTAAACAGATCTGCTACATTTCTAGGTTGTACAATTTTCTTAACATAATCATTAGTTTGTAACGAAAAAACCGGATCTGTTTTATTATTACCCTTAATCAATACACCACTAATTTTAATGGGAGTTTCTACTAATGAGAATTTATTCCAATCTTCGCCGGGCATAACAAATTTCTGAATCGTTTTAAAACCCAGATATGATATTGTAATAGTAGTCCCGTCTTTAGGTATGTTCAATAAAAACTTACCCTCTACATCACTATAGGAAGCCCTCCCCTTTTCGGGTATAATATGAGCTTCGGTAATTGGTTCACCATTTTTATTCGCATTAATAATTCCTTTAAAATTTTGAGCGTTAATTGATTGCCCGAGCACAAGTAGCACGAGCATCAGCCATATATTTATTTTCATTGTTGTTTCTTTAAAATTATAAAATGATACATTCGAAATCGCACGAAAGTCGATTCGAATAGTTAAAATCAGATATATAATTTTAAACCTTTGGAGGATGAGCTATACGCTCACTAAAATTGAAACTATAAAGATTGTGATATTCAACTGCGACTGTAGAATTAATTGTAGCAACTAAGTATTCGGTGTTTATTAATGCTTTAAAAAAATAGACAATCTCATATTTTAAAAAAGAGGAACTAAGCGGTTCCTTTTTCTCTTCATTTTCCTGTATTAGCATTTTCGATAGGGCACATTTCCCGTTACACTCAAGCTGGGGTCTGTCTTTATTTATACAGAATTTTTCTACAAAACTATCGGTAAAAACTATATAATACCCTAAAAATCCCGCCACCTTAAAACTGTTAAACAAGATGATTGAAAGCAATAAGAATACTTTTATGGAATGAGATGTTTTCACAAGGCAAAATTACTTTCACCATAGATCATTAAAAATGACATTTGTCACTTAAAGTTGTTTACTGATAAATAATAATTGCGATTACAAATGTATAAAGTTCTACTTGCCAACACTATCAAAATCTCAACCTAATCGCAATTGATTAATATTTATTTTGAGTAACAAAAGTTACCAACTCCAATTGTTTATACATCATATATTTGCACAAAGAAAAAACAATGAAGATCAATTATTTAGTCATTTTTTTTGGATTGCTTTGGGCGCCAGTTTTTGCACAGCAAATAGTTCCCATTTCAAAAACTGAAGTACTTGAGAAAGTAATGCAGAATAATCATACCCTAAAGATAAGTGAGCAGGAGGTATTATCTGCTAAAGGCGATTATTCACAAACAAGAGCGGCTTTTCTACCCAATATAACTGCCTCACATACAGGAATGGCCACCACAAATCCGTTGATGGCATTTGGATTTAAGCTTAATCAGGGGATTGTTACACAAGGTGATTTCGATCCAAACAAACTAAACGATCCTTCACAACTTGAGATATTTGCTACAAAGATAGAAGTCCAGCAACCCATTTTTAATTTAGACGGTGTTTACCAGAGAAAAGCAGCCAAAGCAAAATGGAGAGCCACCCAAATGCAATTAGAACGCAACGGTGATTATATTAAATTAGAATCTGAAAAAGCTTATATGCAATTGCAATTAGCATATAAGAATCTTGACGTTTTAGAGGTCGTTCTAAAATCGGCTAAAGAGAATCTTCGCCTTACTAAAAATCGTTTTGAACAAGGGTATCTTCAACAAGCCGATGTTTTGATGGTAGAAGTACGAGTAACCGAAATAGAAAATCAATTACAATACGCTAAAAGTAATATTTTAAATGCTTCGGAATACTTAGCACTGTTAATGGACGAGAAATTGGAAGCCTTATTAAAACCTACAGATGCTTTAAAAGTTGCCAGTAATCTAATCACTTCTGAAGGTTTATCTGCAAACCGATCTGATATTAAGGCAATGGAGTTTGCTCTGGAAGCATATAAAGAAGGGTATAATGCAGAGAAAATGACTTTCCTCCCGCGCTTAAATGCCTTTGGAAGTTACGAGTTGTACGATGATCAAATTTTTCAAGCTGATGCCGATGGTTATCTTTTTGGTGCATCGTTAACCTGGAATCTTCTCGAGGGCTCAAAACGATTTGGTAAAACACAAAAAAGTAAAGCCGAGTACAACAAAGCGAATCTTCAGCTGGAACAGTACAAAAGTGAAAGTAGTATCGAGGTAAAGAAAGCAAAACGTATGTACGAAGACACCAAGAACAACTTAAAACTAACCCAACTCGCCCTGGAACAATCTAGGGAAGCTCTTCGAATTAGAACGAATAGATTTAAAGAAGGGCTTGAGAAAACTTCCGATCTATTAATGGCCGAAACACAAGTGGCTCAGAAAGAGTTGGAATATTTCAATACCATTTTTGAACACAACTATGCACTTGCATACCTTCAATTTTTAACCAAGAATTAAAATATCATGAAAATATTATACACATTTTTTCTCATTTCGGTATTTATCAGCTTAACTGCCTGTACTAATACTTCCGAAGAAAAAAACGAAACACAAACTCCCGAAGTTTCAGTAATAACAAGTTCTGTTATTGAGGAAAACAATACATCTTTTCTCGCTGCAAGTGGAAAAATTGAAGCGACGAACAGCACAACCTTAAGTACCCGAATGATGGGATTTGTTGATAAAGTGCATGTAAAAGTAGGAGACAAAGTGAATAAAGGTGAGCTCCTTATTAAGATTAACAATGCCGATCTTTCGGCAAAGCGCGCTCAAACAACTGCCAGTATTAGTGAAGCTCAAGCAGCCTTTAACAATGCAGAAAATGATTACAAACGCTTTCAGAATTTATTTAAGGACAATAGTGCAAGTACGAAAGAGTTGGAAGATCAACGAGCGAGATTCGAAATGGCAAAGGCACGTTTGGAAGCTGCAAAACAAATGAGGAATGAAGTAAATTCTCAATTCGCTTATGTAAATCTCCGCGCTCCTTTTAAAGGTGTGATAACTAATAGATTTATTGATGAAGGAGATATGGCTTCTCCTGGAAATCCACTTGTTGCGATCGAAGGTCCGGGTAGTTTCGAAGTTACCGCGACAGTCCCGGAAAGTGAAATTTCGAAAATAAATCCGGATTCTTTAGTACAAGTCCAAGTGAAAGCTTTAGGTATCAGTCTTCCCGCTACTGTTACAGAAGTAAGTACTTCGGCAAAAAATACGGGAGGTCAGTATTTAGTAAAAGTCGTCCTCGATAAGACCGATCCAAAATTACTTTCAGGCATGTATGCTACGGTACAATTTCCGATTAAAAAGGAAGAAACTTCAACTGCGATCTTAGTTCCACAAAGTGCAATTATGCATAAAGGACAGTTAACCGGAATTTACACCGTAAGTGAGAGTAATACAGCGTTATTGCGGTGGTTAAGACTTGGGAGAACTTTTGGAGATAAAGTAGAGGTTCTTTCCGGGTTGTCTGTAGAAGAAAAATATATAGTTTCAGCCAACGGAAAATTATTCAATGGTGTGAAAATAACTGAGAAAAAATAGAGATGAAAGACGGATTAGCAGGTAAAATCGCAAAACTTTTTATAGGCTCAAAGCTTACAGTTCTGTTAATGATCGTTTTTATGGTCATTGGAGTGTACAGCTCATTTTTAATTCCGAGAGAGGAAGAACCACAAATTGATGTACCTATGGCAGATATTTTTGTGGGATATCCCGGCGCGAGCCCTTCAGAAGTTGAATCGAGGGTAGTTAAACCTCTCGAAAAGTTAGTTTCGAATATTCCCGGTGTAGAATATGTTTATTCAACCTCTTCCGAAGAAGGAGCCATGGTCATTGTCCAATTTTATGTAGGAGAAGACATTGAACGTTCTTTTGTGAAACTTTACAATGAAATGAACAAACACATGGATCAAATGCCGCCTGGGGTAACTATGCCACTGGTAAAACCTCGCGCGATAGATGATGTTCCAATGCTCGGATTAACACTTTGGAGTGAAAATTATGACGATTTTCAGTTAAAGCAAATAGCAGATGAACTAACTCAGGAAATTGAGAAAGTGACTAATGTTTCTGCTACTAAGAAAATTGGTGGTAGAAATCGCCAAGTTCGTGTAGTGTTAGATAAAAACAAGCTCTCGGCAAGTGGTTTAGATTTCCTGAACGTAGCCGAAATGATAAAGGCAAGCAACCAACAAATGAGTTCGGGAAGTTATACAAAGAACGATACCGAATTCTTGGTTAGTACGGGTAATTTTCTTCAGTCTGTCGCCGATGTTGAAAATTTAGTAGTTGGTACGCAACAAGGTCAACCCGTGTATTTGAAACAAATTGCTCAGGTAATTGACGGACCGGAAATTCCTAATAATTATGTATCCTTCGCACTTGGTCGAGGGAGTGAGCTAGTTTCTCATTTCCCTTCTGAATATCCTGCAGTTACAATTTCTGTGGCAAAAAGAAAAGGAGCAGATGCAATGAAAATTGCAGACATAATTTTAGACAAAGTTGAGTATCTAAGAACCAATTTAATCCCCGATGATGTTCAGGTTTCGATTACGCGAAACTATGGTGAGACTGCTTCTCATAAAGTATCTGAATTACTTCTGCACCTCATAGGTGCGATAATCGCTGTGACTTTAGTTGTAATGTTGGCTATGGGATGGCGTGGTGGATTGGTAGTGTTTCTTTCGGTACCTATTACTTTTGCTCTTACCCTTTTAAGTTACTATCTTCTTGATTACACTTTAAACAGAATTACACTTTTTGCATTAGTTTTTGTTACCGGGATCGTAGTAGACGATTCCATTATTATCGCAGAGAATATGCATCGTCATTTTAAGATGAAGCGATTGCCGTTTAAACAAGCAGCTATTTATGCGATAAACGAAGTAGGTAATCCCACGATCCTGGCAACATTTACAGTTATTGCCTCGGTATTGCCCATGGCTTTTGTCTCTGGACTAATGGGGCCCTATATGTCTCCCATGCCAATTGGAGCTTCAATCGCTATGATACTCTCACTTTTCGTAGCCCTAACCATTACTCCATATCTGGGATATATATTCCTTCGGGAAAAAGAGTCTAAAGGTGGAAAAGTGAAGGTTGAAAAAACCCTGGACAATACAGTTATTTATAAGGTTTATTCAAGATTAGAAACGCCTCTTATTGAAAACAAAACTAAACGTTGGGTCTTTTTAGGCGTGACAGTGGTATTACTTTTTGGTTCTGTTGCAATGTTTTTTACCAAATCTGTTGCAGTAAAAATGCTTCCATTCGATAACAAAAATGAAATGCAGATTGTAGTCGATATGCCGGAAGGTACTACTTTAGAACGAACCGCTGTGGTTACTCGTGAAATTGGTCAGTATTTATCTACGCATCCAATGGTGGCTAATTACCAGAACTATGTGGGTACTTCGGCACCTATTACATTTAACGGACTCGTAAGACATTACGATCTACGTGGTGGGAGTAATATGGCAGACATTCAAGTAAACCTTATAGACAAAAAACTTAGAAGCGATCAAAGTCATGACATCGCCAAAGAACTAAGGCCGCAAATTCAGAAAATTGCTAAAAAATTTGGAGCCAATGTGAAGTTAGTTGAGGTTCCTCCGGGACCGCCGGTTTTATCGACCATTGTTGCTGAAATCTATGGCCCGGATTACGATCAGCAAATTAAAGTCGCTAAAAAAGTTGAAGGTATTTTAAATAATACACAGGATGTGGTAGATGTAGATTGGATGGTTGAAGCAGACCAGAAGGAATACAAATTTATCATTGATAAAGAAAAAGCGATGCGTAGTGGAATAGTTCCTCAACAAATTGTCTACACAATGAATTCGGCACTTTCTAATAAACCTACTACCAATCTATATGATGAGAATGCCGCAGATCAAGTTGGAATCGTATTATCTTTAGCTGAAAAGGAAAAATCTACAATTCAAGATATCGCTCAACTGAAAATTAAATCGAATCAGGGAATAATGGTTTCAGTAGGAGATTTGGTTGATATTGTTGAAACTACTCGCGCAAAAGCAATTTACAGAAAGAATCAAAAACGAGTAGTTTACGTAATGGCAGATATGGCTGGTGAACTTGAGAGTCCGGTGTATGCAATTTTAGGGATGACCGAAAAGTTAAATGCACTGAGTTTACCTGAAGGATATACGATGAATGAACTTTACCTTGAGCAACCGGAATTTGAAGATAATTATACGGTTAAATGGGATGGAGAATGGCAAATCACATTAGAGGTATTTAGGGATCTTGGTATCGCTTTTCTAGGTGTAATAATCATTATTTACATTCTAATAGTTGGCTGGTTTCAAAATTTTAAAGCTCCCATTGTGATGATGGTCGCCATTCCACTCTCGCTTATCGGAATCGTATTAGGGCATTGGATCATGGGTGCTTTCTTTACGGCTACATCGTTTATAGGTATGATTGCCTTGGCGGGAATTATGGTAAGAAATTCTGTACTCCTTATTGATTTTATTAATCTTCGTGTCGCAGACGGCGTTCCGCTTAAACAGGCTGTGATAGAAGCTGGTGCGGTGAGAACAACACCAATATTATTAACTGCCGGAACAGTAGTAATAGGAGCATTTGTAATATTATTCGACCCTATTTTTCAAGGACTGGCGATCTCACTCATGGGTGGAACCATAGTTTCAACAGTACTCACTCTACTTGTTGTACCCCTTGTATATTACATGATAGAAAGAAAGAATCTAAAATAATACAATGATGAAATTACTTATAGTTACTGTTGTTGATCATTTTCAAAAAGATGTCTTACAACTCTTCAAAAAAGCAGCAATTGAAAGCTTTAGCGAATCGGATATTGAAGGGTATAAAAGTGCCTCTTCCTTTATTATGAATTCCAGTTGGTTTCCTTCTGAAAAAAGCGGTGCCGACAGCACGATGTTTTTCTCTTTTACTGAAATTTCTAAAATTGACATTTTCTTTGATCTGGTTGTCGAATTTAACAGTAAAATAGAAACAAACAACCCTATTCATGCGGTTGTAGTACCAATTGAACGGAGTATATAATTTAAAATTTAAAAAATGATTAATAGATATATAAGAGCAATTGCCGGAACTTTTATTTTGATAAGTCTAATTCTAGCAGTTTATGTGAATATCAATTGGCTGTGGTTTACGGCCTTTGTGGGAGCAAATTTGTTACAATCGGCTTTCACTAAATGGTGTTTAATGGAATTAATTCTCAAGAAGTTAGGAGTTAAGGAAGAAGGCGATTGTTGTTCGTCAAATTAGATCTACAAGAGAGCTACACAATTCCTTTAGAATGGAATCTTTCTATGGGGTTACTATCGTTATCCTTACTACGCTCCCCTTGGCAAATACTAAGTCCGCACGCCTCTGGCGTTGCACTTTTTGTTTCCAAGAGAAATAAAGCAAGCCTATAAATAACTTAGTTCGGGATTACTATCGTGATCCCTACTACGCTCCCCTTGGCAAATACTAAGTCCGCAACGCCTCTGGCGTTGCACTTTTTGTTTCCGAAAGAAAAATAAAGCAAGCCTAAAAATAACTTAGTTCGGGATTACTATCGTGATCCCTACTATGCTCCCCTTTGCAAATACTAAGTCCACAACGCCTCTGGCGTTGCACTTTTTGTTTCCAAGAGAAATAAAGCAAGCTTTGATATCTTTCGGAAACAAAAAGTCCTGCAACCATTGTTGCAGGACTTAGTGCTTGTAGTGACCGCGGAGGGATTCAAACCCCCAACCCTCAGAGCCGAAATCTGATGCGCTATTCAGTTGCGCCACGCGGCCATAGTAATAATTAATATCTAGTTTTCAAATCGCCTTTCATAAAAAATTTATAATCCATATGATCGTATAAAACCAAGTCGCCGAAACCTGCCTGCCGGCAGGCAGGTCTGATGCGCTATTCAGTTGCGCCACGCGGCCGGTTCGTATTTAATATTCAAACGTAATCTGTATCCTTTGGCAACCTACTACTACCCACAATAAACATTCTATTTAAGGCCATAATTTACTTTGCACTCTATAACTTTAAGATAACCTCGCTTTCACAACTGTCGAAATCGTTTTTCCATCTGCCTTTCCTGCTAATCTTCCATTTGCCATCCCCATCACCTTTCCCATTTCCTTCATAGAGGTGGCTCCGGTTTCAGAAATAATAGCGTCGATGACCTCAGCGATCTCCTCTTCACTCATTTGTTCCGGCAAAAACTGCTCTATTACGGCTACCTGTGCCAATTCTGGAGCTGCCAAATCTTCTCGACCCTGCGCTAGAAAAATAGCAGCACTGTCCTTACGCTGTTTTACCTGTTTTTGCAAAATTTGCAATTCCTGAGATTCACTCAATTCTTCGTTTGCACCACTTTCAGTCCGGGCTAACAACATCGCAGATTTTACCGCTCTCAACGCCTCAAGCGACGAACTATCCTTTGCTTTCATCGCAACTTTCATTGCTTCCATTACTTGCTTCTGTAAGCTCATATATTCAAAATTATAGATTGCGAAGATACGTATTAAACTGCTATTGCAAAAAGAGTTTTTATTTCAAAAAAAGAAAATCCGAATGCAAATACAAACATCCGGATTCTCAAGCATTATAGATAAAATTTTCTATAATTGGTAAACTATTTAATCAACATTATCGTGTAAGAACGAATTATTACTTCGCAAATTAATATCGTCATCATCTGTGTTGACAGAAGTTCTCGAAATATCCGTTTTGTTGTCTTTTGCATCATCTAACTCAATCCCCATACGTTTATACGCAGGTTGTTTCTCGATATCTTCTATTTTAGAAGAACTATTTCTAAATTTATAGTTGAATTCCTTCATCTTTCTTTTTCGTTCTTCGGTGCGATCACGTAATAGCTTAGATATTGGCGTATTCATAGGATCTTCCGTCTCATCCGATTCCGGTTCCGAAGTATCAGGTACTGCGATCGTTTTAGTTTCAAAAACTACTTCTTCTTCGGCGGCTTCATTCTTTTTAGTCGGCTTCGCATTGCTTAAATGACTTTCCATTTCCTGATAATCATCAAGACTGTATCGCTTTATTCCTTCGTCAGAAAATTCGGTTACAGGAACCACTTCCACATGATCATTTACTTCTATATCTTCTATTTGTGAAGTAATAGTTTCAAATTCTTCGCTTTCTTCTTTAGCGTGCGATTTACTTTCCGAAGAACTATTTACCGGTAAGTCAAACATCAAGATCTGATCTTCCATTACTTCCTCCTCCTTAGATGAAACAACTTCTTTTTCAGAAGGAATTTCAGAAATAACTTCCTTTTCTTTTTTCTCTTCAGAAGGCTTCGCTGTTTTATTCGGGTCTACAATTACAAAATCGTTTACATCGATCTCATTAATCAATATTTGCTCAAATTCTGCGATATGATGAATGTCAATTTCCTCATAAGCTACGTCCATATTTTTTATCAATTCTGAAGTCTCAATGTATCCCTCAAACGGTAGTTTCATCGTTGTGGTTTCATCTTCATCAAACAAGGTATGTTTTATTATTGGACCTGCAGAAGGTGCTGCTGGTTTCGAATCTACATCTTTCTCACCGCTAAGTGGTTTCGGAGTTAAATTGTGCTCGGCCTTTTGCTCTTCCTCTAAAGTATGAATGATCTTCTTGGCTTCCGTATTTACAATTTCATTTTGCTGTTCTACATTAAATCCGGTGGCGATTACCGTGATCGCGATCGCACCTTCAAGAGATTCATCTTCCCCAACACCCATAATAATGTTAGCGCTATGTCCGGCCTCATTTTGAATATGATCACTAATTTCACCAATCTCGTCAATTGTGATCTCTTCATTTCCAGAAACGATCAATAATAATACATTCTTCGCCCCCTTAATTTTATTATCGTTTAATAGCGGAGAATCCAGTGATTTAGTGATTGCCTCTTGAGCACGATTTGCTCCACTGGCACTCGCACTACCCATAATAGCAGTCCCACTATCGGCTAAAACAGTTTTAGCGTCACGTAAGTCAATATTCTGAGTATAGTGATGTGTAATTACCTCTGCAATTCCACGTGCTGCGGTTGCCAAAACCTCATCGGCTTTAGAGAAACCTGCTTTAAATCCAAGATTACCATACACCTCACGCAATTTATTATTGTTGATCACAATAAGAGAATCAACATTTCTACGTAAATTTTCAACACCTATCTGAGCCTGATCGTTACGCATTTTTCCTTCAAACTGAAATGGAATGGTCACAATACCCACTGTAAGTATATCCATGTCCTTCGCCATTTTTGCGATAATTGGCGCTGCACCCGTTCCTGTTCCACCGCCCATTCCGGCAGTTATAAAGATCATTTTAGTATTAGTGGTGAGCATAGATTTGAGTTCTTCAAAACTCTCTACAGCAGATTGTTCCCCAATTAACGGATTTGCCCCTGCTCCTAATCCTTCGGTTAGTGAAACTCCCAACTGAATTTTTATGGGTACCGGACTATTTTCCAATGCCTGTGAATCTGTATTGCAAATAACAAAATCTACACCTTTAATCCCTTGACTAAACATGTGATTAATGGCATTGCTACCACCACCTCCAACGCCAATAACTTTAATGACGTTAGACTGGTTCTTTGGCAGGTCGAACGAGATATTATCAAATTCTTTTTTGCTGCTCATATAGTAATATTTGTGAGGTTTATTCCGAGCTATACTCGACTTTATTTATTTTATTCTTTATCTATTGCTAAGTTCATAAGACTATGGCCTACTCGGCATTATCTAAAAACTCCTTAAACTTTTCTGCCCATTTATCAAAAAATCGCTTACGCTCTTTCGTTGGCTCTTCGGTCATGTCTTCTTCTTCATTTGTATCACTTTCAAAATGTTCGCTACTCTCATTCTCGACTTGATGGTACATTTTCGCCTGTGCCGTTTTCTTCTTATTATCCAGACTATTCATCACCAATCCAACAGCCGTAGCGTACAACGGACTGGTAGTTTCACTATCACTATCCCCGGCTAAATGCTCGTTGGGGTATCCTATACGCGTATCCATACCGGTAATATATTCTACGAGTTGCTTTAAATGCTGAAGTTGTGCTCCACCCCCGGTTAAAACAATTCCTGCGATCAATTTTTTCTTTTGCTCTTCATGACCGTAATTCTTTATTTCCAGATAGATCTGTTCAATGATCTCAACTACCCTGGCATGAATTATCTTAGAAAGATTTTTAAGAGTGATCTCTTTTGGCTCTCTCCCTCTTAACCCGGGAATTGAAACAATTTCATTGTCCTTATTCTCGCCCGGCCAGGCCGAACCAAACTTTATTTTTAATAGTTCTGCTTGCTTTTCTATAATAGAACACCCTTCCTTAATGTCTTCGGTAATTACATTTCCACCAAATGGAATTACGGCAGTATGCCTAATAATCCCATCCTTAAAAATTGCCAAATCTGAAGTTCCACCACCTATATCGATTAGCGCTACTCCTGCTTCTTTCTCCTCCTGACTTAACACCGCTTGTGCAGATGCTAAAGGCTCCAGCGTTATTCCTGAAAGCTCTAAACCGGCACTTTTTATACATCTTCCAACATTTCTGATAGAAGATACTTGCCCAACAACTACGTGAAAATTCGCTTCTAATCTTCCGCCATACATCCCAATAGGCTCTTTTACTTCGGCTTGCCCATCAACCTTAAAATCCTGCGGAAGCACGTGCAAAATCTCCTCTCCGGGAAGCATTACCAGTTTATGAACCTGATTGCACAATCTATCTATATCTTCTTCATCGATAACTTCGTCACTATTACTTCGTGTGATGTAATCGCTGTGTTGTAAACTTCTTATGTGCTGTCCGGCAATCCCAACAACCACATCTTTTATTTTCATCCCCGAAGATGTTTCTGCATCCTGTACTGCTTGCTGTATAGATTGTATCGTTTGTGTAATATTATTTACCACTCCTCTGTGCACGCCAAGACTTTTGGATTTACCAATTCCCAATATCTCCATCTTCCCATACTCATTCGTTTTACCTATCATGGCAACGATCTTGGTGGTTCCTATATCTAATCCTACAGCTATGTTTTCGTTTTCCATGGCCTTTATCTTTTTGTGGCTACTACCTGACTCTCAAATTGTAAATTCACAAGACTATAGCCCGATAGACTACTGTCTTGTTTTGTTTTTTGATAAAATGCTTTAAAGTTTTGAAACTTTTTTTCGACCGCTTTTGCTTTACCGAAAAGCACTTTAAAATTATGTTTCCGCAATCTCAATTCTATATCTCCATTGTTCTTTACATGCAATCCTACCACGCTCTTTCTCATAAATTCATCTTCATTCATTTTAAGCAGTAACTGTGTTATTTCATTAAACCGCTCATCCGGTTTTCCGGTGATTAATGGAACTCTCGCAGAGTGAACTGTTGATAACGGCATCTTATTTCCATCTTTATCCAGATAAAAATCGGGAGTACTCGACACTCTTGCAATAGGTGTTCGTTGTTCAATTTTCGCACCTAACACCCCATCAACGGTTACAAACACTTGAGCATCGCGAATCATAGGATTTTTAAGGAGCCTGCCCTCCATCTCATTCAAAACTAAAGTTTCTTTATGGATGCTCGTAACGTTATCATAATTTTGTATCAACAATTTATTAACTGTAGATAAGGTGATAAAAGGGTCGTTTTCATCGACAAATTCTATGTCAATTTTAGCCAATGAACGCTTGTCATTTCGGTTTTTTGTAAAGCCGAACAAAAACACGATCAGTGTTAATATCAGTAGAAACTTTATGATCACCCAACTACCTTTCATCTTCCAACAATTTTGTAATTTTCGATACTTCTACTCCAATATCTCCTGCCCCCACCATTAATTGAATTCTACAATTAGACGCTATCATTTTTTGCGCTAAATTTTCCTTTGTTACTAATTTTTTATTATCATTCTCTATTCTCTCCAACAACCAGTTAGAAGTTATTCCCGGCATGGGATTTTCACGAGCCGGATAAATCTCAAGAAGTAAAATCTCATCGAATCTGGATAAGCTTTTCGCAAACTCATTTCCAAAATCCCTGGTTCTACTAAACAAGTGTGGCTGAAAAACGATCAACGTCTTTTCATTTGGATACATTTCGCTCACGGCCTGATACAGCGCATCTATTTCGGTAGGATGATGTGCATAATCATCAATCAACACTAAATTATCACGCTTTATCCGATATGAAAATCTACGTTGCACACCTTTAAAATTAGATAAAGCTTTGGGAAGGCAATCGGTTGGGGAACCTGCTAAAATTGCCATACCCAAAGCCATTATAGCATTGTGTAGGTTGTGGTGTCCGGGCAAATAAAATTGTAAATCTGTTAGGATTTGATTAGGTGTTTTCAGGTCGAAAATATAGGCTCCGTTTTCAATTCTAACATTCTGTGCTTCAAAGTCGGCCGATTCTTCCACCGCAACTGTATTCCCATTCAACGGAAGGCCTTTTTTAAAGAGTAAGTTTTCTTTCTTCAGAATTAATTCTGAAAAATCTCTAAAAGCACTTTCAATAGTTGATGCGTCTCCATAAATATCCAAATGGTCAGCATCCATAGAAGTTATACAGGCAATATCTGGACGCAACTGAAGAAATGAACGATCAAATTCGTCTGCTTCAACAACCGTTATTTCATGACCAATACTTATAAAATTAGAATTATAATTCTCTGCAATACCGCCTAAAAATGCCGTTACGGGCATGTTACATTCGGCCAATAAATGTCCAAGAATTGCCGAAGTGGTTGTTTTACCATGGGTGCCTGCAACCGCTAAACACAAGCTATTTCGGGTAACTTCACCAAGAAGTGCTGCTCTTTTTAGTAAATTATATCCTTCCGAAGTGAAAAAGTGCAACAACTTGTTTTCCTTCGGAATAGCCGGTGTATAGACAATAAGTGTTGTTTCTTTTTCTAATACTCCCGAAGGTATTGCCGAAATATCATCCATAAATCCAACTTGAACCCCTTCAGAAATAAGTGCATCTGTTAAAGCACTTGGTGTTTTATCATAGCCGTAAACATTTTTACCCATACCATTGTAATATCGAGCCAGAGCGCTCATTCCAATGCCGCCTGCTCCAACAAAATAAAGGGTCTTTATGTCTTCCAGTCTAATCAATTCTTTAATAGTTTTTCAATTTCATCCACGATATCAATTGTGGCGTTGGGTCTTGCTAATTTCTTTATGTTTTCTGAAAGCTCTCGCTGTTTTTCTTCTGAAGTGATCAAATCTTCTAGTTCTTTATCGAACTTAGCCTCTAGCTCACTTTCTTTTATTAATAACGCTGCCTTTTTTTCAGAAATTGCCAAAGCATTCTTGGTTTGATGATCTTCTGCTACATTTGGTGACGGAATAAATATCACCGGTTTTCCAACTATACATAATTCGGAAACGGATAATGCTCCCGCTCTTGATACAATTACATCTGCAGCGGCATACGCCAAATCCATTCTATTTAAAAAAGTATGCACCTGAACAAAATCGTTACCCTTATCTTTATAGTTAGCTTCGTAAGACTTTCCGCATTGCCAAATCACCTGACACTTTAATCCTCTAAATAACGAATAGGATCTTTCAATAAGTTCATTTATTTTTTTTGCTCCTAAACTACCTCCAAGCACGAGAATTGTCTTTTTCTCACGCTTCAGATTGAAAAAATCTAGCGCCTCATCTCTTCTTGAATCTACTTCCAGCAGATCCTGTCTAACAGGATTACCCGTAAGCACAATTTTTTCCGAAGAAAAAAAGCGATCCATTCCTTCGTATGCAACACATATCTTTTGGACCTTATTTGCTAACCACTTATTGGTTATTCCGGCATGACTATTTTGTTCCTGTATCAAGCACGGTATCTTTTTCATAGATGCGATCCTCAACAATGGAGCACTCGCATAGCCTCCCGTTCCTACAGCAGCATTGGGTTTAAAATTTTTAATTATGGCTCTTGCTCTAATCAAACTTGATGCTAATTTTAGAGGAAACATTAAATTTTTTACCGTCAGATTTCTCTGTAATCCCGATATCCATAATCCTTCTATCTTGTATCCTGCCTGTGGCACTTTCTCCATCTCCATTCGATCCTTTGCACCTACAAAGAGAAATTCGGATTCGGGATAGCGTGATTTTAATTCGTTCGCAATCGCAACTGCCGGATAAATATGCCCCCCGGTTCCTCCTCCACTTATGATGAACTTATACGGTTTCACTTAAAATATCTAATGGGTTTACTTCTTGTTCTTCTTTTATTGCTACTTCTCTCTTTGCACTTACACTTAACACCATTCCTAATGCCAGACAGGTCATCCAGATTGAAGTTCCCCCACTACTAATTAAGGGAAGTGTTTGTCCGGTAACGGGAAACAACTCTACGGCTACCGCCATATTTATCAACGCCTGAAAAACTATTGGCAAGCCAACACCAATAACCATTAGTTTACCAAACATCGAGCTGGATTTGTGTGCTACTATCACTAACCGAAACAGTAGCAATAAGTATAAAAACAATAGTGTTAGTGCTCCAAAAAGTCCAAATTCTTCAACAATGATCGCATAGATAAAGTCTGAAGAGGATTGTGGCAAAAAATTCTTCTGTACACTTTTTCCTGGACCGAGTCCGGTAATTCCTCCGGATGCGATTGCGATTTTCGCCTTTTCAATTTGATAATCTGCTTCAGTGTCTTCCTTATCTGTAAAGTTTTCTATCCTACTCATCCAGGTATCCACCCGGTTAGGAAAGACATTTGGAAATGCTTTTGCGGTTAAAACGAAAAGCGTTAAGCAAAGTAACCCGGCACCTAAAACGACACCTAAATACCGTAAAGGATACCCACCAATAAACACAAGTACGACTACCATTGCAAAGATTATTGCCGTGGTAGAAAAATTAGCGGGTAAGATTAACGCAAGCACTAAAAATACCGGCAACCAAAGTGGCATCAGGGTTTCTTTAAATGTAACTTCTTTATCTTTAATTCTTGATAAATATCGGGCAACATAGGTCATTAACACCACCGCTGCTAATGTGGAGGTCTGAAAAGTTACACCCACAAACGGCACCCGTATCCATCTACTGGCGTTTGCACCTTCGATCGTAGTACCTTCTGTTATTGTGATGAGTAAAAGAACTACAATAATAGGGAGCGCGATAATTGAGAGTCCGCGAAAATAATGATACGGTATCTTATGAACTCCATATAGAATTGCAAAACCCAACATTAAATGTGCAAAATGTTTAAGCAGGAATGGCAAAGTACTTCCGTCACCATATAGATAAGCCAAATTACTACTGGCACTGTAAACAGGTAAAAATGAAAACAACGCCAATAGGGCGACTACTGCCCAAATGGCCCGATCTCCTTGTATGTATTGGAATATATTTTTCATTCTAATAATCTCATATTAATGCCTTAGCGTAAACTATATTCACTAAAGATTTCTTACTGCCTCTTTAAACTGACGACCGCGATCTTCATAACTATCAAACAGATCGAAACTCGCACAGGCTGGAGATAGTAGAACACTATCCCCTCTTTCGGCTATTCGGTATGCAACCTGAATTGCCTGTTCCATAGATTGAGTTTCTACCATTGTATCTACTACGTTTACGAAAGTGTTTACTATTTTATCGTTATCAAGACCCAAACAAATAATCGCTTTTACCTTCTCATTTACAAGCGGCAGTAACTCTGTATAATCATTCCCCTTATCAACACCACCGACGATCCAGACCGTTGGACTTGTCATACTGTCAAGTGCATAGAAAGTTGCATTTACATTTGTCGCCTTAGAATCGTTGACGTACATGACATTATTGATCTTAAGAACTTTTTCTAAACGATGTTCGACCCCTTGAAAGCTTTCCAAAGATTCACGGATGGTATTCTTTCTTATTTTTAATAAGGTGGCTATGGTGGAAGCCGCCATTGCATTTTTCTGATTGTGTTGTCCTTGTAGTCCTAAACTTGCGATTGGCATAGTGAGATTGTTATTATCTATTGTTATTATTATTTCTTTGTTTTTTATATATGCGCCCTGTTTCAATTCTTTTTTTACTGAAAAGGGCAGTTTTTGAGATCGTATTGTATGTTGAGCAAGCCATTTTGTTATTTCCTCATCGTCGGCATCATAAATAAAATAATCTTCCTCCGTTTGATTCATAGCAATTCGAAACTTGGAAGCGATATAATTTTCATACTTATATTCATATCTATCTAAGTGATCCGGACTTAAATTGGTTAACACCGCTATATGTGGTGCAAAATTTTCAATTCCATCTAACTGAAAACTGCTCAATTCCAAAACAAAGTTTTGATACTTATTTTCAGAAACCTGTTCTGCAAAACTCTTTCCTATGTTACCACCCAAAGCGACATTTAGCCCTCCTTGCTTCAATAATTCGTAAGTAAGTGTTGCGGTTGTGGTTTTTCCATTGCTTCCAGTTATTCCAATTATAGTTGCTTCGGTAAAGGTTGAAGCGAACTCAATTTCAGAAATAACACGAATACCGTTTTCTTCAAGTTTTTTTACAATAGGCGCAGAATCGGGTATTCCCGGACTTTTCATAATTACATCTGCCGAAAGCACTTTTGCTTCGCTATGACCGTTTTCTTCCCATTCGATCTCATTATTTAAAAGAACTTGTTTGTACGTTTCCTTTATCTTTCCGAAGTCTGACACAAACAGATCAAACCCTTTTTTTTTACCTAAAATCGCTGTTCCAATTCCACTTTCTCCTGCTCCTAAAATCACTAATCGTTTACGCATCGTTTTCTTAAATTCATTCAAAAGTGAAACAGCAATTACTTTATCTAATTTTTAGCGTGACAATGGTAATAATCGCTAAGAATATCCCAACGATCCAAAACCTGGTCACAATTTTACTCTCGTGAAAACCTTTAATCTGATAATGGTGGTGCAAGGGTGACATTCTGAAAATGCGTCTACCTTCACCAAACTTTTTCTTTGTGTACTTAAACCAGCCTACCTGCATTACTACAGATAAATTTTCCATTAAGAATATTCCACAAAGTATGGGGATAAGCCATTCCTTTCTAATGGCGATCGCGATCACAGCGATAATACCTCCAATGGTTAAACTTCCTGTATCTCCCATAAAAACCTGAGCCGGGTAAGCGTTATACCATAAGAAACCAATGAGCGCTCCAACAAATGCCGTTATAAAAATTGTCATTTCCCCGGTGTTTGGGATGTACATGATGTTTAAGTAATCTGAAAACACCACGTTACCCGAAACCCAGGCGAATATTGCCAAGGTTATAGCTATAATGGCGCTTGTCCCCGCCGCCAGTCCGTCAATACCGTCCGTGAGATTTGCGCCATTAGAAACAGCCGTGATAATAAATATCACGATAGGGATAAAAACTAGCCAAGCATAATTCTTATAATCATCTCCCGCCCAAGAGATTAAATTTTCGTAATTAAATTCATTTTTTTTAACGAATGGAATCGTAGTTAAAAGTGTTTTTTCTGCCGGGTAAAATTCTCTAGTTGAGTTCTGAGTAATTAGTTCGGTAGTGTTCTCCGGATTTATTTTTTCACGTTTCACCGTAATATCGGGATGAAAGAACATAGTGGCACCAACTATGATCCCGAGACCAACCTGACCTACAACCTTGTATCTTCCTGCCAACCCTTCTTTATTGTTTTTGAATTTTTTAATATAATCATCAATAAATCCAATTAACCCCATCCACACTGTAGTAATAAGTAATAGTATTACATAAATATTTTCAAGTTTGGCGAATAACAAAACAGGAATAATAGTAGCCAAAATAATGATCACACCTCCCATGGTAGGAGTTCCAGCCTTCTCGTTTTGTCCTTCTAAACCAAGATCACGTATGGTTTCACCTAATTGTTTTCTCTGAAGAAATTTAATTATCTTCTTACCGTAAACTGTTGCAATAAACAGAGATAATATAACTGCTAAAGCCGCTCTAAACGTGATAAACTGAAAGAGACTTGCTCCCGGCAACTGATATGTTTTCTCTAAATATTCGAACAGATAGTATAACATACTTTACTTTTTTAAGGCTTTTAATAGTTGGTTCACAATTTTAAAATCATCAAAATCGATTCGCTCTCCTTTTATCTCCTGGTAAGTTTCGTGACCTTTTCCCGCTACCAGAATAATATCGCTCTCACCCGCCATGGAACATGCAGTTTTAATTGCTTGTTTTCTATCGGTTATCGCTAATGTCTTTTTAAAGTGCTCCGGTGAAACCCCTTTCTCTATTTCCTCAATGATCAGCTCTGGATCTTCGCTACGCGGATTATCACTGGTAAAGATGACCTTCGTACTTAACAAGGACGCTATATTCCCCATTTTTGGGCGCTTCGTTCTATCGCGATCTCCACCACATCCAACTACTGTAATTAATTCTTCATTCCCGGTGCGAATAGCATTTATGGTTTCGAGCACATTTTTAAGCGCATCGGGCGTATGAGCATAATCCACTATCGCTGTGATATTTTTTTCTGAAACCAGATACTGGAACCTACCGTCAACACTTTCTAAAGTGCTCATTAACTGAAGTATCTCAATCTGCTCTAATCCCATTAATTCTGCGGTGGCATAAATTGCCAGCATATTATAGGCATTAAAATCCCCAATAAGTTTAACCCACAACTCGTTACCATTTATTTTGAGAAGTAAACCTGCAAACTGATTTTCCAGGATCTGCGCTTTGTAATCGGCATACGATTTTAACGCATACGTATACTTTTTTGCGGCTGTATTTTGAAGCATGACCACACCATTTTTATCGTCAACGTTTACTAGTGCAAACGCCGATTTTGGCAGAGCATCGAAAAAAGATTTTTTAACATCCCGGTACTCCTTAAAATCTTTATGATAATCTAAATGATCATGAGAAAGATTTGTAAATATTCCACCCGTAAAGTGTAATCCTTCTGTTCTTTTTTGATGTATTCCGTGCGAACTAACCTCCATAAAGCAAAATTCTACTCCGGCTTCAACCATTTCGCTCAAATACTTATTTATGGTGATAGAATCAGGGGTTGTATGAGTCGCTTTGTACTTTTTATCACCAACCAAAACTTTTACGGTAGATAGTAAACCTACTTCGTAGCCGGCTAGTTTAAACAAATTGTACAATAATGTTGAAATAGTTGTTTTTCCATTGGTGCCCGTTACCCCGATCAACTTTAAATTCTCGGAAGGATTTTCATAGTAGTTGGCAGCCATTATAGCTAAAGCTCGTTGCGAATCGGCTACCTTTACGTAGGTTATGCCATTGATCAAATTCTCGGGCAAATCTTCACAGACCACTGCAATTGCTCCTTGATCACAAGCCATCTTTATGAATTGATGCCCATCACTCACAGTTCCTCTGGTAGCAACAAAAACATCATCCAATCCAACTTCTCTCGAATCAAAAACTAAATTTCGAATCGCAACAGCAGTATTTCCCACGACCTTCTCCAGGGTCACCTTATATAATATGTCTCTTAATACGATCACGATAATTCTAAAACTATTTGTTGCCCTTTTTTTAGAACGGTTCCCGATTCTACCGACTGTTTTTTCACAGTTCCATTTCCTTTCAATTCTACCTTTAGCCCTAAATTTTCTAACAAAGCGACAGCGTCCATTCCTGCCATTCCCGATACGTTTGGCACTTTTTGATAATTGGCCTGTGCCTTCTTATAAAATCCTTCAAAATCTTTTGAAATTGTCGCGTCCTCAGCATTGACATTTGCGATTTCAGCAATATTTGGAGAATCGGTAAAGATCTTCTGAGCAATTCTTTTAAACACAGGACCGGTAACATCGGCTCCATAATATCCTTTTTTGGTGCTTGGCTTATGAATTACTACGATACACGAATATTTTGGGTCTTCTGCCGGAAAATAGCCGGCGAAAGACGAGATATAGCGTCTGTTTTGCTGCCAATCTTCCGCAGCATATTCGGTTCTGGCTGTACCTGTCTTTCCCGCCATCGAAAAATTTTCAGAATACAATGACGTTCCGGTACCTCGTTTTACGATATTTTTTAAGACTTCTTGAATTTTGTTTACGGTGCTTTCCGAAGCAATCTTTGGATGGATCACTTCTGTATCGAATCGTTCAATTGGCTGGTTCCAGGCACGTACTTCACGAATAAATTTTGGCTTTACCATTACCCCATCATTAGCAATAGCATTATAAAAGGTTAACATCTGCAAAGGTGTCATTGAAAGGTTATAACCATACGCCATAGATGGCAATGCATTTCTACTCCAACTGGCATCTCCCGGCTCATATATTTTAGGATCTCCTTCTCCTTTAATCGGGATCCCTAAGGGCTTATTCAACTTCCAATCGTACAGTTTATCTACAAACTTTTGAGGGTTCTTACCGTAAGCTTCTTCAATTAATCTTGCAAATCCTATATTAGATGAAACTTCTAACGCTCGTGCTGCACTAATCTCTCCATATCCACCGCGTCTGGAATCATTAATTGTTCTACCATACAATCTATACGAACCATTTTGAGTATCGACAACTGTAGAAGTATCTATCACTTTATCTTCCAAAGCAACCGTCATCGCAATAGTTTTAAAAGTTGACCCGGGCTCAATAGACTCCCATATAGCATAATTGAACTTTTCGTAATAAGTACCTTTTGACGTACGTCCCAAATTAGAAACTGCTTTTACCTCTCCCGTTTTTACCTCCATTACAATAACACAACCGTGCTCTGCTTCATAGTATTCCATTTGTTTTAGCAAAGCGTGATGTGCAATATCCTGTACATTCACATTTATTGTTGAGATCACATCGTAACCGTCCTGTGGCTCAACTTCATTATCATCGTAGACAGGTTTCCACTGACCCTTTGCAATTTTTTGCTTAAGACGCTTTCCTTCTTTTCCCCGCAGTTGTAAATTAAAGGCTCCTTCCAGTCCAACTGCGTAATAACCCGGATTGTTACGATCTTCGTTTCCAACCATTCTTTCCCCAATTCTACCAATTGGATGCTCCCTTACCGTACGCTGATCTACGATAATTCCTCCTTTGTAAGGACCCAGATTGAATAGAGGCATATTTTTGACCTTTATATAATCTGAATAACCCAGGTTTTTAACCACCATCATGTAGCGGTTTTTGTTTGCCCGTGCTTTTCTGAAGGTATTTTGATAGTAAGAAGCAGGCTTACCAAACATTTTGCTAAGTTCTTTGGAAAGTGGAACCAGATGTTCTTTGAAATTTTCGGAAGAGACTGTTACCGCATCAAAACGGATGTCGTATTTAGGAACGGATGTAGCTAACAAACTTCCGTCATCTGCGTACACATTCCCTCTGTTCGCAGGAATTGTAAAATTCTTTGTAGTATTTTTATGAGCGAGGTCACGGTACTTTTCACCATCTACAAATTGAATGTCTACTAATTTAACGATGATAAGCAGCGCGAAGATAAACATACCTCCGGCGATGAAATACAAGCGGTTTAATATGTTCTTTTCTTCAATTGCCACCGCGCTAGTCCTTTTTACTGATTCTTATTTTTTGAGGCGGCGTTTCTGAAGGTTGCAAACCCCTTCCCGCCATTGCCGCAATTATCTTACTTTCCATTTTCGTTTGCATCAATTTCATCCTTACGTCCACATATTCACTCTTCAACTCCTTTACATCATTGCTGAGCCTGGCGATTTGATGCACTTTTTTATCGGCAGAATGCGAACTTGCGATCATAACCAATGCAAGGAGTGATAGAAAAATGATAAAACGCCAATTTTTAAGTGCATCGTCACTTACTAAAAACTTTCCTTTAATTATATTATAAAAGTTTTGTTTCATAACTTAACTCCTATTCTAAGCTTGGCACTTCTTGCCCTGCTGTTTTCTTTTATTTCTTCTTCGGAAGGAATTATAAACTTTCCTACCGGCTTCATCGGCACTTCTACTCTTCCGAAAACATCCTTTTCAGGCTCACCTTCGAAAAGTCCGTTACGAATAAATCGTTTTACCAAACGATCTTCTAAAGAGTGATAGGAAATTAAACTTAACCTTCCACCCGGCTTCAAAACTTCTAGCGATTGCTGTAAAAACTCCTTTAATGCATCCAACTCCTGATTTACCTCTATGCGAATCGCTTGATACACCTGTGCGAGTATTTTATTTTCTTTATGCTTAGGAAGAAATCTGGAGATCGCCTTTTTTAATTGTTCACTCGATTTTATCGCACCGTTGTTTCTCGCCTCTACAATAACACGAGCCATACCCGCTGCAGATCTTAACTCCCCGTACTGAAACAACACATCTCTCAGTTGAGACTCATCGTACTTATTAACCACATGGTAGGCAGAAAAATCTGTATCCTGATTCATTCTCATATCGAGATCAGCTTCAAAACGTGTAGAAAAGCCTCGTTCGGCAACATCGAATTGATGCGAAGAAACTCCAAAATCCCCAAGAATTCCATCAACTTGAGTGTAACCATGGAAACGCAAAAAGCGCTTGAGAAACCTAAAATTTTCATTTATCAATAAAAACCTTGTGTCGTCGATAGCGTTCTCAAGCGCGTCTTTGTCCTGGTCGAAAGCAATTAATTTTCCTTTTTCACCCAATCTGCTCAAAATCTCTCGCGAATGTCCGCCGCCGCCAAAAGTCACATCCACATAAACCCCATTGGGTTGGATGTTTAACCCGTTAACTGTTTCTGTTAACAAAACTGGATTATGATATTCCATCACTGTCACTTGCGTCACCCATTACCTCTTCAGCCAGATCTGCGAAATCATTGGCAGCATCATTAATGGCCTGTTCATATTTATTCTTATCCCAGATCTCTACAATATTAATTGCAGATGAGATTACTATTTCCTTACTTATTCCTGCAAACGACATCAAATCTTTTGGGATCAACAATCTCCCTGTTCCATCTAACTCCACCGTTTTAACTCCTGCCGTAAACCTTCTTATAAAATCATTATTCTTGCGATTAAATCTATTGAGCTGTCCCATTTTCTCCATCAATGCGTTCCACTCGTCCATAGGATACAATTCCAGACAAGGCTGAAAAACCGCACGCTTTATTACGAAGCCATGAGTCATCACAGGAGTAAGCTGCTTCTTCAAAGGAGAAGGCACCATCAGCCTTCCTTTGACGTCTGCTTTGCACTCGTATGTACCTATTAGGTTCAGCATTAAGATCTTAAAATTTGCAAATTATAGTTTCAAATATATCAAAACTTTACCACATTTTACCACATTTTACCACATTGTTGATAAGTTTTACCACTGTTAGTTTTTTTTAGGAAAAAAGAAATAACAATTGTCATGTCACAAACAATTCTTATAAATAGCGTTTCACTAAATTTTGATTACTTTTGCGTTTGTTAATTGCAGTAACCAGAATGACGGAAAACTTAAAGCAAGAAGGGAAATTCTCTTATTTCGAAGTGGGCGAAGGCACTCCAATAATAATCCTACATGGATTAATGGGTGGTTTGAGCAATTTTGATGGTGTATCAAATTTTTTCCCGGAAAAAGGGTATAAGCTTTTAATTCCGGAGCTACCCATTTATAAAATGTCTTTGATAAAAACCAATGTGAAAAACTTTGCAAAATATGTAAAGGAATTCATTGATCACAAAGGTTTTAAAGAAGTAATTTTATTAGGAAATTCACTGGGCGGACACATTGGGCTGCTTTGCACCAAAATGTATCCTGAAAACATTAAAGCACTTGTAATTACGGGAAGTTCGGGACTTTACGAAAGTGCTATGGGCGAAAGTTATCCAAAACGTGGGGATCGCGATTACATTCAGAAGAAAGCAGAGAATGTATTTTACGACCCTAAAGTTGCTACTAAAGAGATCGTAGATGAAGTTTATGCTACCGTCAACGACCGAAACAAACTGATTAGAACTTTAGCTATCGCTAAAAGCGCTATTAGACATAATATGGCGAAAGACCTTCCTAAAATGAACACTCCAACGTGTATTATATGGGGGAAAAACGATAACGTAACTCCGCCGTCTGTTGCCACCGAATTTGACGAACTACTTCCCGATTCAGACTTGTACTGGATAGATAAATGTGGTCATGCAGCGATGATGGAACATCCCGATGAGTTTAATACTTTGTTGTATGCCTGGTTACAAGAACGCGGATATTAAATTCTAACTTGGACTGCCCATAAATAAAGGCTCCACACAAGTAACTATTAATTTCTACAATAGCTAAGATATGCAGATCAAATCGGCAGAATTTGTAATGAGTAACAGCGACGTTTCAAAATGTCCTAAAGACAGACTCCCTGAGTATGCTTTTATTGGAAGATCTAACGTTGGCAAATCGTCGTTGATAAATATGTTGATGCAGCGAAAAAGTCTCGCCAAAACCAGCGGAAGACCCGGAAAGACTCAATTAATCAACCATTTTCTGGTAAATAAGAACTGGTATCTGGTCGATCTTCCAGGATACGGTTATGCACGGGTTTCAAAAAGCTCAAAAAAGGTATTTCAGAAATTTATCACCAATTATTTTGAGAAACGAGAACAAATGGTCTTAGCATTCGTACTTGTTGATTGTCGTCACGAGCCTCAACCTATCGATATGGAATTTATGCAGTGGATGGGAGAGAATCAAATACCATTTTCCATTATTTTTACAAAGGCAGATAAACTAAAACCGAATGCCTTAAAACGAAATATTGAAAGTTACGAACAAAAAATGCTCGAAACCTGGGAGGAAATGCCAAGCTTTTTTATAACTTCATCCAGTAATGACACCGGGCGGGATGAACTGTTGGGTTATATTGGGAGCATAAATGACGAACTAAATAGCAACTAATTGAACTAGCTAAGTATCACACCTTTTCTACGATAAAGTTTTAATAGTATTTATTAATTCTGAAACATCCTGTATTTCATTTAACCTTTCAGAAGAGATAAAAATTTGAAATTCGTTATTTTCTTCGGAAAGAATTACTGGAAAATCAAACTTTGACAACCATTTAGATCTAAATTGTTTCAGAAATTCATCTTTGTGATAAAATTCCATTTTAACATCCGAAGCTTCTCTATAAACCTTCCATTCCTCCCGCTCGTTAAACCTTCCGAAGGTAAGAGCACACAGATTGCAATTATAAGTGCTTGGACTTATAATTTTATGCACACTATCCATCACAGAATTCAACTTTCCGGAGTTAGCATTGTAAACGAAAATAAGACGCATTACTTCTTTTTAAGCTCCAGCTTTTCTGCAAAGTAATCACAAAAATCGCGCATAGTGGCGCTCATTTTTTCATCGCTCGTAGCGCGCTCAAATGTATCTGCCATCGCGGTAAGCGTTTGATGAAAGAAAACTTTCATTTCATCTAACGGCATATCCTTAGTCCAAAGATCAATACGCAGAGATTCCTGGTTTTTATGATCCCAAACCGACAACAACACAGCCTTTGTCGCCTCATTCATCACTCCGCCGTCCTTTGCCGTCCAACGCATCGCCTCGGGAATTTTATTTTCATCTACGACAACTTGTATTTTTATTTCTGAAGTCTCATTCGACATATTCTTTTCTATTTTTTTGGTTTGTATTTCGATTCTGTAAAAAGATCATTTGCGTTTTTAACTAACAACTGCTCCACCGTTACCTCGTTGTTTTTCATATATGCCCTTACAATTTGCCATCCCAGATATCGCCCTATCATCCCCGGAGATTCGTTGTCTATTTCAAGATAGAATTTAGAAAAGGGTGCCGGACTAATAAACCGGGCAGGTAGCTTCGCATCTGTGCTGTAAAGAATTTCATTTTCAACAAAATATCGCCACATTTCTGCTTCATTTTCAGTCGCCCATGCCAGTTGTTCTTCGGTATAACCAATTTTTTCAGCATCGCTGGTATTTGGCAACCAAAGATCCTTTAAATAGAGTTCCTTTCCGAAGAAAATCATCTGTGCTAAAAGTGAACGCTGCCTCGGTTTTGAAACCAACTGACGAGCATAGGCTTCTGCCACGTCGGGAGCAAGCTGACTTTCCTTTAAATTTTGAGCAATATACTTTTTAATTCCTCCGTAAAACTCGTGCTCTGTTCCTAAATAATTATCTAAAGACAGAATGAGAAGTGAATCAGACAGAATAACTTTATTGTTATAATCCACATCGGAAGTTGTGGTTAGGATCGTGGGCGATCTAAACTGTGGAAAATAGTATTTAATATGCTGAAAAAGCGGGTAAAGCTCATCAGCGATCATTTCTTCGGAAGGAAATTTTTTGACCACTTCTTCACTTAGTTGTCGTTGAAGCGTATCGCTCATACGAAAAAGCCATATACTGTCGTGAAATTGCTTCGGAAAGAAAACAGGAAACTCACTTTTTAAACGCTCCAGGTCTGAAGGTCCGGCAGTAGCAAATTCCTTGTCAAATCTAATAATATCCACTGTCACAGGAATCTTTTCAATTTCCTTTTCCAATTCACTTTTAGTATTACAGCTAAATACAAAAAATGAGATGATCAGTAAAAATGCATATTTCATATAAATTATTATTTGGCTTTGGTTTAACGCAAATACCTTTTTTAAATTTTACTTTTACCTTATTTTTGTTCGCAAAGGTACAGCTATAGATTTATTTTTCGGAATTATTATCGCGATCAAAACGCTGTAAGCTTAAAGGTAATACAACAGCATTCCCAATATGAAAACAGAAAAGGTAATACAACACATCGTAAACTGGTTAAAAGAGTATGCTACTAATGCAAAAATGGATGGATTTGTGGTTGGAGTGAGCGGCGGTATAGATTCGGCAGTAACATCGACACTATGTGCAATGACAGGTCTTAGAACACTTTGTGTGGAAATGCCAATTCACCAAGCTCAGAGCCAGGTTACCCGTGCCGAAGAACATATCGCTCAACTTAAGAAAAGATATGCAAATGTTTCAGATGTGCGTGTAGATCTTACTCCTGTTTTCGAGAGTTTTAAGACACAAGCCCCCTTTACTGCAAACGATACTTTTCTCGATCTCTCATTAGCTAATACGAGAGCTCGTTTACGAATGACCACCTTGTATTATTTTGCAGGTCTGCATCGATATTTAGTTTGTGGTACCGGAAATAAAGTAGAAGATTTTGGCGTAGGCTTTTATACAAAATACGGTGATGGAGGAGTTGATATAAGTCCGATAGCAGATCTTATGAAAAGTGAGGTGTATGCAATAGGAAAACTAATAGATGTACCACCCTCAATTTTAAAAGCAGCTCCAACCGATGGATTATTTGGCGATAGCAGAACCGATGAAGATCAGATTGGAGCAAGTTATGACGAATTGGAATGGGCAATGAAAATGAAGGATGAAGGAAAAGAATTACACGATTTTGAGGGTCGAAAAAAGACTGTTTTTGAAATTTATACACGCTTAAATAGAGCCAACCAACACAAAATGACCCCCATTCCGGTTTGCGAAATACCACCAAATTTGAAAGAATAACAGTTTTTAACGAGTATTCTTGGATTTAAACGAAAAGAAAACAAAGAGTTTCAAGTTTTTTTTAGATTTGATTTGTAGTATAAATATTACAAAAAACCTCACACTTATTTCATTCCTTGAATTGAGTGCTATCATTTTGATAAAGACGAAAAGAAATGAAGAATATCTTTATAGCAGATCATCACCCCGTTACCAGAAAAGGTATCGCTTGCTTGCTCAAAAAGAGTAAGAATTTCAAAATTATTGGAAAAGCGACCAACGGTAATGAGTTGTATAAAAATTTAAGAGAGAATACACCAGACATTCTAATCATGGAAATTGATATGCCGCAAATAAATGGCATTAATGCTTTGAGAAGCATTAAAACTGAATTTCCCGAAATGCGAGTACTAATCTATTCTACTCATCCCGAAGAAATATACGCATTGCGTTCAATTAAATCTGGTGCAGCGGGTTACGTACCAAAAACAGCATCCACAAAACAATTTTTAAAGGCACTTAAACAAATTGCTAAAGGCGGTATCTTCCTTAATGAAGAACTCACTTCTACTTTTACAAGCAGAAATGTTGGTGAAACCAGTGCAATTAGTCGCTATAAAAAACTATCGTCACGTGAGATCGAGGTATTGAACCTACTATCCAGTGGCAAGAGAAATAAGGATATTGCGAATGCTTTAAATATTAACGAGAAAACTGTAAGCACATACAAAACGAGACTGCTTAAGAAATTGAAAGTTGATAATTTGGCAGATCTTATCCACCAATCCAGAATGTTTCAGTTTGGGTAAATTATAAAACCCGGTTAAGTTTCTCTGAAAGAACCTTTTTTAAAGTAATATAGTCTACAATATCTTGTAGGCTATTTTCTTTTTGGGCAGATTCCTGCGACTTTATTTCTTCCGAAAGTTCATTGATCTTTTGAGCGACCAAATGCCTGCGTAAATTTAAGATCGTTTCACTTACAATTTGAGCGATGGTATGCTTTTTCTCCTTTACGTATATCTCTTTACCTTCCCAGTTATGGAGCGAATATCGCTCTTCATCCATTAAAATATCTGTAATTGCTGAAGCTTTATCAGATTCCAACTGATTAACAAACTGATCTAATTGAAATTCCTGTTCCTGGTTCAGCTTGGTGATGATCTCATAATAAAGAATTTTAAAATCTTCATTCGCAAACTCTATCTCATCATCCTGCAGGTCTAAAAACACCTTCTCAAAAACTTTAGCCTTAATAATTTCGGGCTTAAAACCAATATCTCCTTTCTCATTAGTCTCCAAGATTAGATCTTCAAATTCTTCTTCAACATTCCCATAGAGCAGTAACAGCTCGATTATCTTACGTTCAAGCTCATAGAGCGCATCAACTTTCGCGATTGTTTTCTTTTCAGAAGGAATCACATCGAACGCCTCGCTAGGGGTCATATTTTTTCTTGAAGCATCCTTTCTTCCCTTCTGAAGTATTTGTGCCAGAGTATTAAAAAGGACTTCCTCACTAATATCCATGATTCGGGAGCATTCTTTAATATACACCTCGCGTTTAATAACATCAGGGATCTTAGAAATACTCACTACCATATCACGGATGGTTTCCGCTTTTTTCACCGGATCGTTTTTCGCTTCGGAAGCTAACAATGAAGCCTTAAAATTGATAAAATCCTGAGCGTTTTCTTCGAGGTATAAAGCTAAGGTTTCGAGTGAATTATTTTTTGCAAAACTATCGGGATCTTCACCCTCCGGAAAGGTACAGATCTTTACATTCATACCTTGTTCAAGAATGAGATCGACTCCTCTAATTGAGGCGCGCAATCCAGCAGCATCACCATCAAAAAGCACGGTAATATTTTTTGTAAGTCGGTTGACCAAACGTATCTGCTCCGGTGTTAATGCGGTTCCCGAGGAGGAGACAACGTTTTTAATTCCGGTTTGGTGAAATTGAATAACATCGGTATATCCTTCAACTAAGTAGCAATTATCTTCTTTTGCAATACTTTGTTTGGCCTGAAAAATTCCATAGAGCACTTTGCTCTTATGGTAGATATCACTTTCCGGCGAATTTAAATACTTTGCTGCTTTTTTATCGTTGGTAAGAATTCTGCCTCCAAAACCCAGGGTTCTTCCACTCATGCTAAGAATTGGAAACATCACACGCCCCTTAAACCGATCAAATTGTTTCTCTTCTTTAACAATGGTAAGCCCTGTTTTTTCTAAAAACTCGAGTTTGTATCCCTTTTTTATTGCTTCGGAAGTAAATGCATCCCATTGATCGGGAGAATAACCAAGCTCGAAGGTCCTGATCGTTTCATCGGTAAAGCCTCTCTCCTTAAAATAGGTAAGTGCAATAGCTTTACCTGCTTCCGATTTCAACAAGGTGTTATGAAAATAGGTTTTGGCAAACTCACTCACCAAATACAGACTCTCGCGTTCGTTTGCTTGTTCTTTTTGTTCGCTGGTTTGCTGGGTTTCTTCAACTTCAATACCATATTTCTTGGCTAAATACTTAATGGCTTCAGGATATGTAAAATGCTCATGCTCCATTAAAAAGGCCACAACATTTCCACCCTTTCCGCTAGAAAAATCCTTCCAGATCTGTTTTACCGGAGAAACCATAAAACTTGGGGTTCGTTCATCGCTAAACGGACTTAGTCCTTTGAAGTTACTACCCGATTTCTTTAAATTAACAAAATCACCTATCACCTCTTCTACCCGAGCGGTTTCAAAAACGTTGTCTATGGTTGTTCTGCTAATCATTTTTCAAAGATGTAAAATTATACAGACAAAAAGCTTTTCAGAACCCAGTTATTTATTAACAAGAAAAAAGGCTCCTTCTACTATAAAGGAACCTTTTCAGAATATAAAACAAAGTAAAATAGCTAATCCATGTCAAAACGAACCCCTAACGATACATTTCGTTGTGAAACCGGGTTGTCTTTAAAAATATCATTGAGGTCGTATTTCGCATATAGAGCAGTACCACGCCAACCTATATATCCACTAATTCCGTAAACAAAGTTATTTGTGTTATAGTTGGCCTTCAATTTTTGCTTCACGTCTTCACCTTCTTGTTCAAATTTAAGTTTTTGTCTGGTCCCCAGGTTAATTCCGGCGTAGCCACCAATACCAACTTTTAACTGATTATAAGTTGAATACCTGAAATAGGTTTCTTTTTCAATCTTTTTCGACGGACCAAACTCAAAATGAATAGGCACTACTAAATTGTCGAAACGTATTTTAGATTTGTCAAGATCTAAAGGGAATTCCTGTAACTCGGTTTGTGAACCGGTGTCGACAAAATAGCGATTATCTGTAGGCTTCAACCCATTAAACTGAAAGGAAAAACCATATTTTATTCGCAACCAGTTACTGTTTTTAAAGACCCTTGTTTTCCATGCCCAACCAATTTCGGCAAACCTGCTTCCCGCCACTTTAAAATCGGAATCACTTAAAGACTCCCCTTCGGTGATGACGTTGTTAAGTCCGAAGGCAAACACAATATCTGAAGTCGTTCTCCGGTCGTATTTTCTTTTTCTATTCTTACTTCCAATGTAAAAAACATTATCATCCTCATCGTCTCCGGATCCAATACGAATTTCGAATCCGTCGTTTTCGTCATCCAGATCAAATTCATCATTTCTCTCCAAAAGTGCAATTTTATTTTCTACGATCGCCAGTCGGTTCTCAATGTTTAACGCACGTTTTTCGGCAACCTGCGTTTTGAGTTCTGCGGCTTCGGTCTCAGTAATATTGTTACTCTCTAGCCTATCATTAATCGCCTGAACCTCCTGTTTAAGCGCCTCTTTTTCTTTTTCTATGATCTGTTCTTTAGAATTCCGCAGCAGTTCCAGTTTCGTTTCAATTTCCTGATTGGTTTCCTGTGCGATAGAATAAGTCACAGCGGTGACCCACATCGACAATGCGATGAGATAAGTAATGATTTTCATAATGTTCGTGATTTTGTGCTTTCATTTTCAGAAAGCGTGATTGATGAATAATTAATTGTTGCGTTCTACAACAGCCGTTCGTATTTTTTGAAATCCGTCTCCCAGCGCATCGAAGACTTTGTCCCTAAAACTACGTTCCAACTCAAACTCTACATCTAACAATAATGCCGTCGCATCCACTTTTTGAGATGATAAAATTCGTTGAGTCGCAATATCCTTTTGTGCACTTTGCAGCAGTGCGTCAATTTCTTCGGCGGTAACAGTTCCATTATTATTTTGCAATGTCATCACTTCAGCGACGACTCTGTCTACCTTAGTATTAAAAATAATTTCTTCCTGTGTAAGGTTAGATTTCTTTATAATGCTGTTTACTTCGTCATTTTTAACAGCTTCCATCTCTTTACTAATAACAGGTTCCATATCGTTCTTAGCAATATACTTTGCAGGTGTGACAACAGTTTGAGTTACGACCTTGGTGCTTTTCTGAGTTTTCTCTTCGGAAACTTCTTCAATGGCAGCAACTTCTTTTTTCGGAATAGCTTCGGAAGGATTGGTAAAGACTTTATTTTCTACATCCTTTTGAAGTCTCTCATTGGTTTGAGTTTCTTCTTTTACCAGCTTATCGTTTTTTTCCGAAGAAATAGAACTATCATTAATAAACACTGAAGCGGCAACTAATGCTCCAACTATAGCCGCAGCAACTGCAAACCAGATAAATTTGTTGCCTTTCTTTTCCGGAACATCATCCAGTTGTGCACTCAACTTGTTCCAGGCGCTATGCGAAGGCTGCATTTCGCGAGCCTCCAGCTTTTCTCTTATATTTTCTTCAAATTTAATTGGTGCCATAACTTAATTTATTTTCCTTATTAACCATATTCTGCAGCATCTTCCTAGCCTTAAACAATTGCGACTTCGATGTACTTTCACTTATTTGCAAGAGTTCGGCAATTTCACCGTGCTTGTAACCTTCTACAGCGTAAAGCACAAAAACTGTTTTATATCCATCGGGAAGCGAATCGATCATCTTCTGTATTTCGGTAACTCCCAGCTCACTTTCTATATAAGCCACATGATCCATGCTGTTTTCGATCTCTTCAGTATCATTAAAGAGCAGTTTTTTATCTCTTCGCAGTTGAGTTATTGATTCGTTCACCATAATGCGACGTATCCAACCTTCAAAACTACCTTCTCCTTTAAAACTTTCCAGATACTTAAAGACCTTAAAAAAGCCCGCGATCATTACATCTTCGGCAATATCACTCCGTTTAATATACTGCCTGCAAATACTCAACATTTTTGGCGCAAAGAGATCGTACAACTGTTGTTGCGATTTTCTATTGCCTTTTTTTGCTTTTGCAATAAGTGTAGAATAGTTTTTATGTAGTGATATTATTTTCACAATATGCGCTTCGCTTTAGCCTTCTATTTAAAAGACGACTAGTTTTAAGAAAAGGTTGCCTGAGTTCTAAAAAAAATATGAATTCTGAATAATTCTGCCCGTCCAATCTACTTTTTACGGTCTATAACATAGTTCACCATTAGTTCTAAAGACTCCTTATAAGGTGTTTCGGGATACTCTTGTAGTAGGCTTAATGCCTGTTGCTGATAGTCCTTCATCTGTGCTACAGCGTATTCCAATCCGCCGTTTGTCTTCACAAAATCGATCACTTCTTTTACCCGTTTCTTATTTTTATTATGATTCTTTACCGAATTGATCAACCAGCGTTTATCTTTTTCCGAAGCATTATTGAGCGCATAAATAAGTGGAAGTGTCATTTTTTGCTCTTTAATATCAATTCCCGTGGGCTTCCCAATTTGCGTATCACCATAATCGAAGAGATCATCTTTTATCTGAAAGGCGATCCCGATGAGTTCTCCAAATTTTCGCATGTTCTCTACTTTCTCGACAGGCGCATTTACAGACTGTGCCCCCATAGCACAACAAGCTGCAATAAGGGTAGCAGTTTTCTGACGAATAATTTCGAAATAGATTTCTTCAGTAATATCGAGATTTCTGGCTTTTTCAATTTGAAGCAACTCCCCTTCGCTCATTTCACGCACTGCCACCGAAATAATTTTCAGGAGATCGAAATCATTATTATCAATAGACAAGAGCAATCCTCTGGAAAGCAGATAATCTCCTACCAACACCGCAATTTTATTTTTCCAAAGTGCATTAATGGAGAAGAAGCCACGTCTTCTATTACTATCATCCACAACATCGTCATGAACTAAGGTCGCCGTGTGTATCAATTCTATTACGGATGCGCCTCTATAGGTGCGGTCGTTAACATTACCGTTGTTACTCATTTTGGCAATAAGGAAAACAAACATGGGGCGCATTTGCTTTCCTTTTCGATTTACTACATAATGAGTAATCCTGTTAAGGAGTGACACCTTTGAAGACATAGAAACGGAGAACTTTTTTTCGAAAAGCTCCATCTCGTATTCGATGGGTAATTTTATTTGAGAAACTATCTTCATCTAATGCGTCAAAAATAAGCGAATTTAGACGAAGTGTATGCTGTCTTTATAAAATTATTATAGGAGATCAATTACTACTCTTTGGTCTCCTGTACAACCCGGGTTCGGTATAAGCTCGAATCGATACAACTTTTCATTTTAGAAACATCCAGTTCTACACCAATTAATGAGGCTATTCTTTGAATGGACTCATCCGGGTTATTCAACAAGTCCTGATAATCCACATAGACCAATTCTACCCCCGGTTCTTTTTCTTTCCACACTTCAATATGATCTAATTGATCGTAATAGGCGTTGAGCAAAGAAATTGGTAGTGTTTCAGGATTTTTTCCAACCATTTTCTGCTGTGATTTTACAACTTCATGTAAATCTCTAGTCATGAAAATAATTTTGTACCTGTACTTCGGATTAATATGTTTTAATAAAGGCGCCACTACTTTCAGCGCTTTGTTCTTAGCATCACCCAACCATTTATTATCCCGGTGTAGAGACATAACGGGTTCATATTCGTAATATCCTTTGGGGTTTGAAATGTCTGCCGCCCTTTTATCATCCTGTAATATATCCAGTCCGCCTTCATCAAGCATTTGCATCATCAGGGAAGTACCCGATCTTGGGAGTCCCGAGACCAAAACTATTTGGTCTTCGCGATAAGTATTAACCGTTTTATCTGTTAAATCTAGAGAGGCTAGTAACTTCTCCTCAATATTTTCGATGGCTTTTTCCGCTCTGTGAAAAGTTCTCGGTTTTAATCTCTTTGCAGTTTCGTAAGCTAATTTTGCATTTTCGAGATCACCTAGTTTCTCTAAGGCTTCGCCGAGTGTATAGTGTGCATCTGGAAAATATTTTACCAGCTCTATACTGGTTAGTGCGGTATCAACAGCTTCTTCATATTCTCCCAATCTAACTAAAACTTCGGCTAAGGCTCGATGATATTTAGCTCTATCCGGCTCGTACTGAATAGCATTTTCATAAGCTTCCTTAGCTTTTTCAAACTGACTTGTACGTCTATACACTTTTCCTATCTGAAACCAGATCTCGGGGCTGGGTTTACGTTCCAGAGCTTTATTAAGCATTTCGAGTGCGCCGTTTATATCTCCTTTCCCCAACAATATTTGAGATTCAGGGAAGTATGTGGTTAATTTAAACTCATCATCCAGGGATCTCAATTTTAACAAATATTCGTGTGCCTTATCAAAATTTGAAAATTTTAATTCAATCGTTAACAAATCCATATAGAAAGGAATCACATCTATTGGGTCCGGTTCTTCAAGCAATTCGAGTAAAATTTCTCTCGCCTTCTCATAATCTTTCTTGCCCAGATACACTCTGGCAAGGTTATGTTTTAGGTCACATCGCGTTTTTAAGATAGCCGTTTCAATTTTTTCATCGGGCCGCTCAATATAACCAAGCTCAATTAGTTGCTCCATGGTTTCATTGTCGGTAAGTTGATCGGTTTCCCGCTCCTTTTTAAGTTCTCCGAAATCACCTTTCACTAGATCCCAACTATCGATATACTTTACTTCGTTTGGCTTTTTGAAAATATCTAGTGCTACTTTTCCATCCATATCTTTACCAACAGGCAATCCAAAATGATTTAAGATGGTGGGAGCCATATCGATTAGACCTAAACCAAATATCTTTTCATTCTTTTTAATATTTGGACCACTAGCTACAAACATCCCAAATTGCCTGTGCTCCAAGGCAGGCGCCGCAGGATATTTAGGCATTTGGAGAATTCTGTTCGGTCCTGATTCAAAGCCGTGATCTGACATTATCATAACCGTGGTATCATCGTCAATAAGATCCAGCGTTCGCTCCAGCATCATGTCTTGAAATTTATACGCCCCATTGACCACATCTTTATACATCTCATAATGCCATTGAGGCACTTCTTTTAGCCGTGGAGGATGGTATTTCATAAATGCGTGACAAAAATGATCTATTAGATCATAATACACTGCCATAAAATCCCATTCGGTATTTTGCATGGTATAGGTGGTAGCAGCATGTACAGAAACATTTTCGGCAAAAAGCTTCGAAAAAGTCGATAAGGCTTGATCCTTTTCTTGATTTATCTCTGCCGCGTGCGGTATGAATGGTAAAATATGCTGGTCTGTTACTTCGTAAGGTCGTAATCTAAGGTCTCTAATTTTTGATAAGAATTCTTTCGGGTGAATTGTATCCGGGTGTATTGGATTCTTCTTTTTAGGATCTTTATTGATCTTTTGAAATTTTTCTGAAACAACTACACCATTAATTGGTTCGGCCGGAAAACTTGGCCACCAACCCACTAAATTGCTTTTTAATCCTTGATTATGTAATATATTCCAAACAGCTCTGGTTTTTCGAGAATTTGTAGTAACCGGTCTCACTCCCTTTAGATCGGGAGCAAGCTCGATAAACCCTAAAATACCATGCTTGTCCGGGGTTTTACCCGTCGCAACACTTGTCCAAAGCATTGGAGAAAAAGGTGGATTCATGGTACTAATATTGCCATAAACACCATTATCAATTAATCTTTTTAAAGCAGGCATTTCGCCTTTCGCCAGTAATGGCCCAATTATCTTCCAATCTGCAGCATCCCAACCTATTAATAATAGTTTATTCTTCTTCATCAATTGTATTTTTTGTGTGTGCATTTCTAACTTTTCTCCACTCGCGCAAACCAACATCTCCTAAGGCCAATAAACCCAGTGAACCTTCTGGTCTTATTACATAATTATTGATGGGGTTAGAGTTACTCGTCTTCTTCATAGATTTGTATTTGTTTAATTAAAAACGTAAGTTTATTGCGAATTTATAATTTTTATGACTTATAAATTCATTTATAAACTTTAAATATTGAACCTATGAAAAAAATTACTTCAAAAAAAATTGGAAAAAAATTGGCCTCTTACGGAGCGCTTTCTGCTGCCATTCTTGGTGTTGCAGATGCTTCTGGTCAGATAATCTACACAGACGTTGATCCAGACGAGGTTTTAACGGGAACAAGATTCTTATTAGATCTTAATGGAGACTCAACTGTGGACTATGAAATTAGTAATGACGGTGTATTTTCGGGTGTAACTCCGGGAACAACTGCTCGTGTATATACTAGTAACTCAAGTTCCATTTTAGGTATGAACGCAGGAGGAAATTACAACTATCCTTTCGCACTTAATGAGGGAGATCCTATTTCTTCTGGAGGAACCACATGGATCACTAACTCTAACTATCAAACTCTTAACTGGATGGGGTGTGCTTATACAAACAGCCAGTGGTGTGATGGACAAGTGGATAAATATTTAGGATTACGTATTACTGTTGGATCTGATATGCATTATGGATGGGTAAGACTTGATATCCCTGCTGATGCTTCTAGTATTACTGTGAAGGATTACGCTTTTAACAGTGTTGCAGGTGAGCCTATAGATGCAGGAGATCAGGGAGTAATCGTAGGTCTTGAGGATCAGATATTCGAAGGATTTACTCAATTTGTAGATGCTAATAAGAACTTACAGCTTTCGGCAGCAACTACAATGGAGCGAATTGTTTTACACAATATTCTAGGTCAGCAGGTAATTACTAAAGACCTTAATAGTCAAAATGAAACTGTTAGTTTAGCGGCTCTAAAGTCGAATATTTATATCGCTACAGTTACTATTGACGGAAGATCAAAATCTTTCAAATTAGTAGTAAAATAGGTTATTATATTTAATATTATAAAAAAGCGACCCGGTTTGGGTCGCTTTTTTTATTCATAAATCTTAAAAGGAAAGAAGAATATTTCGGGGAGTTCGATCAACACATTACACTCTTTTTCAGACGTTTTGAGAGTTGTATGCCACACGCTTTAAAGTGTAGATTTCTTTTAAGAATTGCTTTTCTTTACTTATCTTAGCATCTTAAACAATTTTAAAAGCAAACAATTATGAAAAAAATTACTCTATTGGTAGCATTAATGGCTACTATTTCTATGAATGCTCAACTTATCTTCGAAGGTTTCGATGATATTACGAGCTTGGTTGACTATACTGTATACAATGTAAGTGATTCACCAAATACGGATATCTTCCAAGGTAATGATACTGTTTTCCCATCACATGCGGGAGCATCAACTGCCTATTTAGGTATGAACTTTAACGCTACGGCAGGTTCTACGATCGATCTTTATTTAGTTTTACCGGCGGTTGAATTAGAAAATGGAGATGTAATGACATTTTGGACAAGAACAGGAGAAGGAAGTACTTTCCCAGATAGATTGGAAGTTGTATTAGACCCTGATGGTTCTGCAACTCCACCAACATCTACAGACCCAGGTTCTTACACTGAATTATTACTTGAAATCAACCCTACCCTAGCAACTGGAGGATACCCAGAAGCCTGGGAATTACAAACTGTTACGGTTGCCGGTCTTTCAGGTCCAACAACTACAAGTCTAGCTTTCAGATACTGGGTTACTGATGCAGGTCCTTCAGGATCTAACTCAAACTATATCGGTATCGATACTTTAGAAGTAAACGAAACTTTAGGTGTTGATGAGACTGCACTTGATTCTTTCAGATATTTTGTAGACTCAAATAATCAATTGAATCTTGCTGCTGCAACTGCAATGGAGAGTATTGTTTTACACAATGTTCTTGGTCAACAAGTAGCTTCTCAGAGATTGACTAGCAATAGCGAAGTTCTTGATCTTTCTGGATTTAACACCGGAATGTATCTTGCAACAGTTACTATTGATGGTAACAGCAAAACTGTAAAGATCATTAAGAAGTAATTCTTAAGATCATAAAAGTAAAAAGAGCGACCAAAGGTCGCTCTTTTTTTTTATTGCTTATTCGCTAGTTGACCACAAGCTGCGTCAATATCCTTACCTCGGCTTCGCCTTACGGTCACCGGTATTCGGTTTCGTTCTAATGCATCAATATAATCCTCGGTCGCTCTTGCAGAGGCCTGTTTAAATTCACCGTCATCAATGGGGTTATATTCTATCAAATTTACCTTACAGGGTACATATCTGCAAAATTGCACTAAGGCATCTATCGCATCCTTCGAATCATTTATCCCTTCCCACACTACGTATTCGTAAGTGATCTTTCTATTCGTTTTTTCGTACCAATATTCTAAAGACTCACGTAAATCGGGTAGTGTAAAATTCTTTGCAAAAGGCATGATTTGCTCGCGCGTCTCTTGAATAGCAGAGTGCAATGAAACCGCTAAATGAAATTTCACCTCGTCATCTGCAAGTTTCTTAATCATCTTAGGCACTCCCGAAGTAGAAACTGTGATCCGTTTAGGAGACATCCCTAAACCCTCTTCCGAAGTAATCTTCTCTATAGATTCGAGTACGTTTTTATAATTCATTAACGGCTCTCCCATCCCCATAAAAACAATGTTACTAAGAGGTCTATCGTGATATAACCTACTCTCTTTATCAATTGCTACGACCTGATCGTAGATTTCATCAGGATTGAGATTACGCATGCGTTTTAACCGAGCGGTAGCACAGAATTTGCAATCGAGACTACAGCCAACTTGAGACGAAACACAAGCTGTGGTACGCTTTTTAGTAGGAATTAGCACCGATTCTACTATAAGTCCGTCATGAAGCTTTACAGCGTTCTTCACTGTACCATCGGCACTCTTCTGAAGGCTATCCACTTCAATATGATTAATTACGAAATTTTCTTCAAGGTGGGCCCGGGTTTCTTTACTAATATTAGTCATTTCCTCAAAGCTATGAGTGCCTTTATTCCAAAGCCATTCATAAACCTGGTTACCCCTAAAAGGTTTATCACCAATACTTTCAAAAAAAGCACGAAGCTGTTCTTTAGATAAGGATCGTATATCTTTTTTATCTGAAATCATAAGAATGCAAAAGTACAGATTAGTTGGGAGTTGTGATCACAATTCAAATAATTCCTTCGGAAGAGAAGAGGGAAATAATATTAATTGTACACCTTATAGATTATTGACGGTCGATGATAATTTTCTTTGTGGTTTCAGAATCACCTTCACCATCTACCAAACGTAAAAAATACATTCCTTCTGAAAATCCATCAACATTGATTAGACTCATCGAATTGGAAGCGTTTCCTTCAATAAGAACCTGCCCTATTGCATTGTAGAAAGTATACGATAAATTAGGATAACGATTGTTGAGAATGGTAATTTCACTTGACGCCGGGTTAGGGAAAATCTGCAATGTACCGGTTACTTCAATATCCGGAACGTTCAATAGGTTTTGCAACGAACCAATTGTAAACTGCCCGGTATTTATTGGATCTAACCATTCCTTAAGTCGGGAATCCTCTGTGGCACCGGCGTCCCAAGACACGCCAAAACGCCCATAAATATCGTAATCGTTATTATTAACAAGACCGTTACAAAATGACTGACCCGCATATAACTGACCAATTAGTCTTCCATTTTGATTGAACAACGGAGATCCGGAAGAGCCACTCTCTGTAGTTCCAATTTCCCAACCATCTCCTGTACCCTCAGTAACTCCGCCAATTAACCACACTTCGGTTCCATTGGCATTCTCTTTAACGGCTCCAGAATCATCCCGACATATTTTCATAATATCCCCATTAGGATGGTGAATTCCTACCTCAAAAACAGGAGGTGTATCAGACATGTCCCAACCGGAGAATGCGATGTCCCAGGAGCTGGGAATAAGATTGTACAATTCTACGAGTGCAAAGTCGCTCAAGGCATTGCTCGCTTTGTATTCTGCACCACTCATAGTAAAATTTGTTTGTATATCAACACTGTCTTCGCCGGTCCCACAAACCGGATTAGGGCTCATCCAGTTAAATCTGATTGACCAAAAGGAGGGATCACTATTTTCTAAACAATGGTTTGCGGTAAGCAAGTAAGGTGTTTTATCTTCCCGAGTATTATTCATTAACACTGCTGAACATAAATATCCATTGCCCAGACTAAGTAATGCGACTGTTTTCTTTAAAATATTCTTTTCGTTTTCAAAATCTCCACCTATAGGACAATTTACATCGTAGTTACAATCACCGGAATCATTCAAGCCTCTGCTACTATCAATCAACTGATTTACCTCCCCCATTCGATACCCATGAATAATACTTCCAATTTCCAATTGAACTTCTTCACTCACATATTCAGGTTCAAAATATTCGATCCAGATAACATCACCGGTTATAAACCATGAGCCGAAAAGTCGGTTAGGCGTGTTTTCATTATTAGAGATGGTTTTAGACAAATCTGAACCATCACCATTGTACAGGTGGAGTCGGGCACCTTCAGGTAAATAAAATTTATCGAACTTGATACTTAGGTTTAAAGCGTTTGGAGATTTAATTCCAACTTGCCATATTCTGCCACCCTCGGGTAAACTAGTCCAAACTCCATCGTTGACTAGATCGAGGTTTACAGATCGCTCAATTCCATAACGCCATGGGAGACTCTTGTCAAGGTCATTGATACTGTCTTCTTGGGCAATGTTGTGTAAATTGAGAGGAGGTAGATTAACAGGACTCATCCTGTTGTGAATGTTGTATTTCCAACTAGCAGGCAATTCTATAACTTCTTCCTGCGAGAAGCAATTCAGAAAGAAAAAAAGAATAAAAGAAAAGAGTAAAATTTTCTTCATGTAATGATTAGTTGGCATAAGTCATTACTAAAATACCTAATTATTTTGAATTCTGTTAATCAAATCGTTACAAATCAAAAAACCCCGATAAAGTATCGGGGTTTTAAAAAATTTATTTTTTGCTATTCTTAGATAATGAGCATCGCATCTCCGTATGTGTAGAAACGATATTTCTCTTTAACAGCTTCAAGGTATGCTTCTTTGATAAAGTCATGTCCGGCAAATGCAGAGACCATCATCAATAAAGTCGATTTTGGCGTATGGAAGTTCGTTACCATTGCATTGGCAATACTAAAATCATACGGTGGAAAAATAAACTTATTTGTCCAACCCGAATACGCATTTAGTTTACTATCTGAAGAAACCGAACTCTCAAGAGCTCTCATTGCCGTTGTACCTACTGCACACACTCTTCTTTTTCGTTCAATTCCGGTGTTAATGATCTGAGCTGCTTTATCGTCGATACTCATTTCCTCAGAATCCATTTTATGCTTTGACAGATCTTCTACTTCAACAGGACTAAAGGTTCCTAAACCAACATGTAAAGTGACTTCAGCAAAATTAATACCCTTTATTTCAAGGCGTTTTAAAAGGTGTTTTGAAAAGTGTAAACCGGCCGTTGGAGCGGCTACTGCACCTTCATTTTTTGCAAAAATAGTTTGATAGCGTTCAGCATCTTCCGGCTCAACGTCTCTTTTTATATACTTTGGAAGTGGTGTTTCACCAAGTTCGGTTAGTTTATTTCTAAACTCTTCATAAGACCCATCGAATAAGAAACGAAGGGTTCTTCCACGTGAAGTGGTGTTATCTATTACTTCGGCAACAAGAGATTCGTCATCACCGAAATACAACTTATTTCCAATTCTGATCTTACGTGCAGGGTCAACTAAAACATCCCAAAGGCGAGTTTCCGGATTTAGTTCACGTAATAAAAATACCTCGATACGCGCACCGGTCTTTTCTTTATTCCCAAACAACCTGGCAGGAAATACTTTGGTATCATTAAGCACTAGTACATCATCTTCTTCAAAATAATCGATAAGATCTTTAAACATTTTATGCTCAATAGTCTTTTCTTTCCGATTTAGGACCATTAAACGTGCTTCATCTCTATTATCTGCAGGATATTCGGCTAAAAGTTCTTCAGGTAAATCGAAGTGAAAATTAGAAAGTTTCATTCCCATAGGTGTGTGTGTTTTGGTGTCAAAAAGCTGCAAATATACAACCTCAACATAGGGGTTGTCAAGTAAATGAGCATTTATTATTGGATTAAGCTGCCCTCAATAGGGTGTAAAGGTGTAAGTCCGAACAAAAAACTCAACAGGAATCATCGCACCCGTCTATTAATCAGTTGCTTACATTAACCCTCAAGCATATCGACGTCAAGCCCCACTTTAGCAATATCCTCCCAAAATGTTGGAAAGGACTTAGTAACCACCATAGGATCTGCAATTCTAATGGGTACTATCATTGCCATAGGAGCAAATGCCATTGCCATTCTATGATCGTTGTAAGTATCAATAACGACTGATTTTCTAATCTTTTCTGAAGGCTGCACCGAAATCGAATCTTCGGTGATCAATACTGTGGCTCCCAGCTTTTCCAATTCATTTTTTAGCGCTGCCAGTCGGTCGGTTTCTTTAATCTTCAAAGTGTGTAAACCCGTTAAGCAACATGCAATCCCTAGTGCGAAGCAAGTAACTGCGATAGTTTGTGCGATATCAGGAGTATTGATAAGATTAAGCGAAATGGTTTCAGGAATTGGCGTATTGTTTTTAGTTAAATTAATTGAAGTGTCTTCACTGTTATAAGAGGTTTCAATTCCGAAGGTTTTGTAAATCTTTGCAATGGCTGCATCGCCCTGAAGACTATTTTTCTTATAGCTCTTTAATGTAATAGAAATAGGGTCTTGTTGTACGGCAGAAGTTTCAGTAAGGGCTAAAATACTGTAGAAATAGGATGCCGAACTCCAATCTGACTCAACGATAATCGATTGCCCGGGAATTGCTTCCGAAGAAGAAATACAAATCCTGGTATCCCTAAAACTTGTATTTACCCCTATCTTTTTAAGCAGGGCGAGCGTCATTTTTATATAAGGCACAGAAGTACATTCCCCTTCTAATAGAATCTCGAGACCGTCGGGAAGTGAGGGTGCAATTAGCATTAATGCCGAAATATATTGGCTACTTACATTCGCCTTTATAGAGACACTTTTTTCTTTGATCCCACGCCCTTTAATTTTTAATGGCGGATAGCCTTCGGTGTTCTCATAGGTTATTTTCGCTCCTAACTGATGTAACGCATCTACCAGGATCTTAATTGGACGCTGTTGCATACGGTCGCTCCCTGTAATAATTACTTCGGAAACGTTTGAAGCAGCAAAATATGCTGTTAAAAATCGCATCGCGGTCCCTGCATGATGAATATCCAGGAGTCCGACGCCCTTTTTTAAGCAACTCTGAAGGATTTTCGTATCGTCACTTTCTGAAAGGTTTCCGACGTTTAGTTGCGGATAGAGGGCTTTTAAGATAAGGAGTCTATTCGATTCACTTTTGGAGCCTGTAATGGAAATGACCGGAAAATTCTCACTCGAATTCTTGCGTTTCAGTGTTGCGATCATTTCACTTTATTCTTAGATTTCAGTTTTGCTCTAAACTTTCCGAAGGTTACAAAAAAACCATAAATGAAACCGGCTATTAAAACTCCAGCGAGGAATTTCAGGATATTGACTTCAGAAAAAAAGTCCATATCAAATCCTGAGATCGCCCATTTAAACAGTACGAATAACACAGCGAAAGCCAGGTTTAAAGAAAAAACCGATTTCCAAAAACCTTTATGCGAGATAACTTTTTGAAACATTATTTCAATTTTTCGTTACTGTGATGCCTGTCGTGATCACGTTTTGTTTTTAGGTCAAGTTTCTTGTCGAAAGATTCCTGAAGATCAACGCCGGTCTGATTAGCGAGACAAAGTACTACAAAAAGTACATCGGCTAATTCTTCGCCAAGATCTTTCCCTTTATCGGTTTCCTTTTCACTTTGTTCTCCGTAACGTCTTGCGATGATCCTGGCAACTTCACCAACTTCTTCGGTGAGTTGTGCCATATTGGTAAGCTCGTTAAAGTACCGCACCCCGTGTTCCTTGATCCATTTATCTACTTCGAGTTGTGCGTTTTGAATATTCATAATGTTACACTTTAGACAAAACTACTTTTTCTTTTTCTTTATCGATTAAAAGTTGATAGAATTTTTTAAGATCGTCGTAGATCGTGGCCGGAATAACCGCCTCGTTGATGGATAGTTCTACCGAGATCTGCAAAACATCTTCCGCCTGAGACACCATATATCTAAAGTTACCGGCATTTTCAACCAATGCAAAAGCAGCGTTTTCGGGAATAGACTCTACTTTATAACCTTCAGGAATCTTGAGTTTTACCATATATCGGTTCCGGCGTGAGAACTGAAAATCTATCGGATAATTTCTTACGTCCAGTTTAAAAGGATTTTCTTTTGTTGTTAAAAACATCAAAGGCGAAAAATAAAGTTTTCCACCTATATTTTCAAGACCTTCGGTGGTTTCAAAATCATAGGATAGCTTGACCGGCTGATACAATACTTGTAAGTTTTCGAACTCAATGTTAGACAGATCAATCTCCCCTTTATCTTGCTTTAAATTCTGGTGGACCTCTTCAGCACTTAAATTAGCATATCTACCTCTGTACGATTCACAAAAATGACCAGTAAATAAGTTCTGAGACGAACCTACAATGTTATCATCCTCATCTATGGTAACATCGAGTAAAATATTTTGTACAGCCGGTTTCTGCGGGGTTAGAGAGATCCATTCAGAGCTTCCGTCTTCGCGAATCATTCTCCCCTGCCAGTTGAGCAACTTGGGTTGTAAAAGATTAGCTTCGCCCATTTTATTTGTGGCATCAAATAAGACAATGCCATTATTTGTTTCAACACCTGCGATCACATAGTTAAATCCGTTTCTTGTTGGCAATATTGGGATCCCATTATCTTTAGTACTAACGAGAATAGGGTTTGCTTTTAAGCGAGCATATCTAAACATCGCGGTGAGCAACAAATTGATATCGGCCACATTACCTGTTTGGTCTTTGTAAGCATCCCGTATTCCATTATTTGTAACGACTCCGGTATACTGATTCCAATTTACTTTTTGTTTTACAAACTCGAAAATGCGGATCATTTTTTCTTGTGGATCTGTAATTCCGGTTAAAATTGCATCGACATCGTCTTTAAAGAAACTGTTTTTATCTAACTGTCCCCCAAAGCTGGTTGAATTATATATGGATTTGGTTACTGCTTCCCAACTGGTTGAATAAGTATCTATCGTAGCATTAGGAAAATCTGTATAAGACAACTCAAATTTTAGTGAAGAGCTATAGTTTTCCAAGTTACCGGCATATGCTTCTTCTTTTAATGCAGGAACATTTTTTAACTCTACCGCGGTGATGTTTTCATAGAAATTCAAACTTCTTGAACCATTCTGTCCAGAACTTGCCAGCGCTACATTTCGTTCTCTTCTATCGGTATCGATCTTTAATGGAAGCCAACCTTTCTGATGTGTTTTATAGTTAAAATACTCGGGAGCATCAAAACGAAGGTCTACATAATTAACGGGAATCTTTTCTTGAAAACGATACTCTGTGATATCGGCTATAAATGGAGATTTTATAGTGTACTTTAGTTCGATCACACATCCTTCCTGAACATTAGGCATAGTAAATTTAACCACGTTTACATATTTTGATGCTTCTTCTTCGAAGATGCCGTTATTTCTCAATTTTTCTTCCTGGATCTTTCCGGAAGCATCTAAATAATAGGTTACCGCCTTTAATCCTGAAATATCCTCTTTATCATTTCCTTCTCCTCTATATAAGTTTATTCGTTTACTCGCCCAGTCGTAACCTTCCTTGTTATAGATCTTGATTCTCTCAAAGACTTCGGTTAGCACGGTGAAACCGCTACTCTCATTAAACGGGTAGTAGGTTCGGTATTCTCTATAAAGTATAGCAGCGTTAGCGTCCTTTTCTAAAGGGTGAACTTTTTCACTCAATTCTTCTTCGGAAACTTTTCCGAATTTATAATTTTGAGCCAAAGATGTTACGCTCAACATCGTAATTACAGCTAATAAATATGCGGTTTTCATAATGTGATTTTTATTTAAGTTAGGCCTTTATCAATACAATTTTTTCTTTTTCTTTTTCTACGATCAGGTCGAATAGAGATTTAACATATTCATAATCCTGAGCAACGATAATAGGGGTATTCACTTCCAATGCAACCGAAACTTGTAAATTCGTACCAGCTTCCTGGACAAGATAAGTGTACGAAATCGTATCATCGGTAAGATTGGCTTTAGCTCCGGTAGGAATAGTACCTACTTTATATCCTTCAGGGATTTTAATTGTTATAGTAAATTTATGACTCTTCGGATAATCGAAGAACAGAGGATATGTTCGCGATTCTTCTTTAAATGGATTTTCAGACCGTGCAAAGAAAAGCATGGGAGAAATGTAAATCTCTCCATTGAGATTTTCTACTAAGGAAGTAGATTGCGCTTCATAGCTTCTGGTAATATTTGGCTTTAGGGTGTTAAGTTCATCCACCTTAAAATCACTGATAGTAACATCTTCCGAATTCTTATCAATTCCTTTGATCTGGGATTCGACATTTGTATTCGCATATTTATCTCTATAATCTTTTGCATAATGTTGCCCTAATCTTTCTCTAACCTTAATATTTGCAATATCATTTGAGATTTCGGCCTGAACATAGGTAAGTTTTTTCGAAGTATAATTAGGATAGAGTCCAACCCAATTAGATGTCCCGTCCGGTCTAATAAGTCTTCCTTGCCAGTTCATTGCTCTTTCGGGTAATAACCCAACATTTGAAGTAGGGTCTGTTGCATCTAATAAATAAAGTTTTCCACCGGATTCCACGCCTGCAACCACATAATTGAAACCATATCGTGTAGGAAACACAGGTATCCCGTTTTCACGAGTACTTATCAAAAGAGGGTTCGCATTTAAGTTTACCGAACGCAACATAGAGATAAGCATGAGGTTAACATCGCCAGAATTCCCAACACCTTCTTTATATGCCTTTCTAACACCAAATTCCGGGAAGAATCCATGACCATTATTCCATTTTACCTTCGACTTGGCCAAGGACAAAAGTACACTCATTTTACTAAGAGGGTCGTCGTTTCCTGCAATGGCAGTTGCAACATCTTCCTGGAAATAGTCTGTTTTGTTTAGCTCATTTACGAAATTATCATTCTCATAAATGCTTTTTGTCACCGCTTCCCAATCTGTTGCATACGGTTTTGGGACTCCATCGGGATCGTTGATCATTATGAGTTCCCAAATCGATTTAGCCTTATAATTATCGAGATTATCTACGTAACCTTCATCTTTTAAAGGCGGAACATTGGTTTCATCTAAGGTATATTTCTTTTCTTTATAAGTAACCAATCTGCTTCCGTAGCCTTTGTTTCTATCTGAACCGAAAGAATTGTAATCTACGGTTCCCAATCCGCTTCTTCCTCTTATTTCAATCTTGACATCTTTAGATTCTTCATCAAACTGAAAACTTAGGTTAGATTGTGGATTATTATAGTTTCTGAAAACATAGAACTCCGGAACTTTGATCTCAACGAACTCTTTCTTTATCGGAATTTCATATTGAAGATCTACGTTGTCGATACTGTAAAATGGAGATGTGATCTTATATTCGTATTCAATTACAGAGCCGGGTTTTAAGTTTGGCATTGTAAACTTATGTCCTTTATAGTAGTTGTTAATTCGTTCTTCAAAGACTCCGTCACTTCCTAATTTGTCTTTTTCTATAGACCCGTCAACAAGGTTATAAGTCACTCCTTTAATTGTACTGATCTCCTCCCGATCTTCGTTGTAATTATATACTTTCACGCCTCGAGTTCCCCAGTTATATCCTTCAGGATTATAAATTTTTATCCTTTCGTAAACTTCGGTATTTAAAGTAAAGCCAATACTTTGCTGAAATGAATAATAGACTTTGTATTCACGATATAAAACAGTTGCATCTGCATCGGGATAAGCGGGGTTTACTTTTTCCTGAAGCTCCTCTTTTGATACTTTCCCGAATTTATAATTCTGTGAATAGGCAAAAGTAGAAAGCAAAAAAGATAATAGTAGTAATGTCGAGAATTTCATTAGATGGTTAATTTTATAGTTTTGAAAGAACAATTTTTGATTTTGAAATATTTACATATTCATCGTACAGCCGAGTTAATGTATTGTAGTATTCTGCCGAAATTAAATAGTCATTCAGCTGTATAGCGAGTGAAACTTGAACATTCCCTCCTATTTGCTGCGTATTGAATTTAAGGGAACCTATATCTTCTTCAATTTGAAGATGCTTAGGTTGGGGTAGGCTTTCCACCTTATATCCTTCCGGGATCTTAAAATTGATTATATAATTTTCAATTTGAGGAAAATCTAGATCGATAGGATAAATTCTGTTGTCCTCGTTAAATAAATTTTCTTTAGATCCCAGATACAGCAGAGGTTCTAAATATAACACCTCATCTATTTTTTCAATATAATCTTCATATTGAAAGTTGTAAGCAAGGGTTAGCGGTAAATTGGGATTATCTACATTTTCTGTTTCGAAATTTTCAACCGTTAAAAACTCAATTTCATCTAACTGGTCTTTATAAGTTCCATCTTTCGCATCCTCAAAGAAATCTCGATATTTCCACGCGAAGTAATTTGTTATCCTTTTTTTAACCTCACCGGTTACCGATAGGTCTTCGGGATTGATCTGAGTACGTACAATAAGCGTATTTTTTGAATGGTCCTTTAATTTTAATGGGTGAAATTCTGAATCGTTATCGTAAATGATAAAACCGTCACCATTGATAAAATCTGTTGGGATTTGGGCAAATGCTGCATTTTTTCGAGACGCGTCAAGTAGATAAGTTTCATTATCTACTTTTACAGCACAAACTACCGCGTTAAACGCACGAACATGAGGAAACATAATCCGCCCATATCTTTTTGTTGCTACAAGCATTGGGTTGGCATTGATCCCTTGGTCTCTTAAAATGGCCGTAAGCAATAAGTTTATATCTCCAGAGTCTCCCTCTTTAGAAGTGTATATTTTTTTAAGGTTTTCACTACCCCTGCTATAGTAACCATCCCAATTTATTGTTTCTTTTAAATAAGTATCAATCTTCTTAGCTATTTTTAAGGTATCGGTTTCATTTTTCACCAGGTTTCTTATATCACTTCTAAAATAACCCGAACTTCTTGACAATTCTTTACCAAACCAGTCCACATTTCTATAAATGCGGGCCACGAAGCCCCAGGTAGTAGTGATATAACTGCGGTAAAACTCAATTAATATTTTCCCTCGGTAATTATTAATATTTCCAACAAACTTTTCTCTCTTTAGAGGAGGAATATTTGTCCCAGTGAATAATTGGTTGTGCCCGGTGTTTATTTTTTTTATCGGTAAAGTGACCAGAGGATTTTCTCTTATATTTAAGTTGATCCCTTTAGGGTTATAGATATTTACTCTTAGTTTTTTTATTGGTAAGAATTCCTGTGTATAAATAGTATTTAAACCAACGAATTCGATATTATAGGTTAGTTCTATGATCGATCCTTCTTTTACATTTGGAAACGACAGCTTCTGAATTTCTTCATCTTTTGATACCTTTTCTACGAAAATATTCGCTCTGGAAACTTCAGAAACAATAATTTCACCATTTTCGGCATTGTAAGTACTCGCTTTAAGATCCTTTACATTCTCGTAAGGAATTATCCAATCTGCATATTCAAAACCTTCCGAAGAATAGACCTTTATCCTTTCATGTACTACCAAAACCCTTCCGAAGTTAAAATCAACATTCTTGTAGAGCACGATTGCATGCTCATCAGGAAAAACATCATCTTGCTCCTGAAGGAGATCGTTTAAAGTGACATCCCCAAAAGTAACTTTCTGACTGTAACCTTGCAGCACGCTCAAGGTCAATAATAACAAAATATACCTACTCAACTTTTTGTAGTATTATTTTAGACTTGTCCTTTTTAACCATTGATTTGACAAATGAAATATAGTTTTCGTAGGATTCCTTCGGAAATCTTCCTGTTTTCTGAAGCACTTCTCTTCTGTAAATTACTTTGGAAGAATTAACCTGCTCTAAGGAGCTTTTATATGAACCAAATTCGGTTTCAATTTCTTGAGGTTCAAAAAGTGATTCTATGGTATAACCTGTCGGCAACAGTATAGTGATTTCATCCTTATAAGTACTCCCTCGTCTAATTTCCACTTCCTGCGACCTCTTCTTACTATCATACGGAATATAATTAAAACGGTTAAAGATATTGGGATTCATTAGTATTCGATCCCCGGCCTTGCTCACATAATTGTCTGCTTCAAAAGTCAGGTTTTCTGAGAATGAAATTACATCTTTATCATTGATAAAACCGATGTCACTTAATGCCATATTATTAAGATGTCCCCATCTTTCTTTATAATGCATAGTAACCTCGTCGGTTTTGTAAGTCTCTAATCCAAAAGCTCTGTCGTATTGCAGCCCTGTCGATAATTGGTTCACTTTTCCCGAGATCTTAAAATCATCGCTAATTACAACCGTAGCTTTAAAGTCACGCAAATTATCTTCTGCTGAATACGAGTGAGTCTTCACAACCTTTCCACCTTCGGGAGTTATCATAACAACTTTACGATCGTCTGTATGTGTCCCGATAAAATTGAAAGGAACCAGCTGATTCGTACATTCTAAAAATACCATTTCATCTTCTAACGGAACAGATAATATCACGTGATTCCCCTGTATCGCAACAAAATCCTCATCGATGTCTTGTCCGTCCTCTCCGGCATTCACGATAGTATAATAAGATTCAATACCCTGACTCTTCAACAACGCTTTGGTATAATTGGTTAACCCTTTACAATCACCGTAGCTTAACTTGTCGACTTCTTCTGCTGTTGAAGGTTGCCAACCCCCTATTCCAACTTGCACACTTATATACCTGGTCTTATCCTGCATATATTCATAAATTGCCTTCACTTTTTCCCTGTCTGTTTCATAATTACTAACCAAATTTGAAACCTTTTGAATGGTTTGTTGAGGTAAGATATCACGATTGTATAATAATTTCTCATTTTGCCACCTTCCGAAGTCTTCCCAACTACTAACTTCTGCATAGGTCCCTTCAAGCATAAATTTTTTCAGAGCAAACTTAACAACAGGAGTGAATTCGGTGTAATGCGGACTCAAATACTCACGTTCTACAGGAGGAACATTTTCAATAGAATAACTATACTCTGTAGGAGTTTCTTTAACGTTTACATTAAAATCCTCTAAATTGAATTTCCTGGTAACCAACGGAATCTCCTTTTCGTTTTTTAAGGTGTATTTTGAATACTGAACACTTACTTCATAAATGGGTGAAGGATCCCAGCGAGGCAGAAAACCGGTTGACGACGATTTTTCTTCGGTTATAAACTCGAAAGTAAATGGATACTCTGTGGGCGTGTAATGAAGATAAAGCATTCTATTATCTGTATAGAGGTTCCCTCCCGACACACTGACGTCTATAAAATCTCGTTTTTTGTATTTTTTGATCTCATATCCGTTCTTGTCATATACCCTGGCCCGGATGTCCCTAATACTTGATGACGCGTCATAATATGACTCAGACACCACTGCAGACAAGCCTCTTTTATTGAATACCGTAACCACATAGTGATAATTTGTACTCATTTCATTATAATCGTCCAAGGTAACCACTGTTTCATTTAAGCGAATAACGGCATTTGCATTGGTCTTCAGTTCGGTAGGAATTTCTGAAACCGAAAAATTAGTTTGAGCATTCGCTATAAACGAAGCGATAAATAACAGTGTAGTATAAAATTTCAGCATTGAGGCAGTTCTTTGGGGAGCAATGTAAAAAAAATAATGTTCTTCTGAAATAAGAAAAAAAAATTACTCCCGATTTTTTGAATCAATTAATATTGTAACCGGACCATCGTTGATAAGACTAACATCCATCATCGCACCAAACTTACCTGTCTGTACTTTATTCTCCATCGATATCTCCAAAGACTGTATAAAACTTTCGTAAAGAGGAACCGCTGTTTGGGGCTTAGCAGACTTGATAAAGGACGGTCTGTTGCCTTTTTTTGTACTTGCAAAAAGTGTAAACTGACTTACAACAATAATATCACCACCTACGTCCGAAATTGAAAGATTCATGGCGCCATTTTCATCACCAAACACGCGAAGTTTTGCTATTTTTCCGGTTAACCAATCTATATCGTCCTGAGTGTCATTATTTTCTATACCGAGAAGTATCAGGAATCCTTTTTCAATAGATGAGATCACCTTATCCTCAACGACTACTGAAGCTTGCTTAACCCTTTGAATTACTATTCTCATTATGTAAGTTTTTATCGTCCACGATAATCCGAATCTTCTTCTCCTTCCAATATCTGAACATAGCTATCATATCTGGACCACGGTATTTCATTGCGTTCCAAAGCATCTTTTACGGCACACTTTGGTTCTTCAAGATGCAAGCAATTGTTAAACTTACAATCCTGCTTTAATTCGAAAAATTCAGGGAAATAATCCCCTAATTCTTCTTTTGCAATTTCAACGACGCCAAAACCCTTTATGCCCGGAGTATCAATTATTTGTGCCCCAAATGACAAATCGTACATCTCGGCAAAGGTAGTAGTATGCTGACCCTGCATATGTTGCTCCGATATTTCAGAAGTTTTTAAATTGATCCCATCCTCGATCACATTGATCAAAGTTGATTTTCCTACTCCGCTGTGACCCGAGAACATAGTGACTTTTCCCTTCATCATCTCTTTTACCTTGTCAACATTTTTACCGGTTTTAGCAGAGATACCAATACATTCGTACCCTATATCTCTATACATAGCCGCGAGAATTTTTACTTCTAACAACTCATCTTCGTTGTAGGTGTCAATTTTATTAAAAAGTAGCACGGCTTTGATGTGATAAGCTTCTGCAGTGACTAAGAAACGGTCTATGAATTTGGTAAAAGTTGGCGGGTTATTGAGCGTTATTAATAAAAAGGCAATATCGATATTGGCAGCTATGATATGAGTTTGCTTAGAGAGATTGACAGATTTTCGAATTATATAATTCTCCCTTTCTTCAATTTTATTTATAACCCCTATCGTTTCATCACCTTTTGTTTCAACTTCAAAAAGCACCCAGTCTCCTACCGCTACCGGATTAGTACTTTTAATTCCTTCGATCCTGAATTTTCCTTTGATTCGGCACTCGTAAAAATCTCCCTCTTCAGATTTAACTGTGTACCAACTTCCGGTAGATTTATAAACAAGACCTCTCATAGCGCAAAGTTGCAAAACTTTTTAATCATTAATAATCTTTTTTTGATGATTAATGGATTCCTGATGTATTGCCTTATAAATGCGTAGCATAAATTCTTCACTAAGATTGTTTTCTTCCCCTTCTAAGATCATTTTTCCCAAAATCTCATTCCATCGTGTATTCTGCAAAATTGCAACATTGTTTTGCCTTTTCAACAGACCTATAGAATCTGCGATCTTCATCCTTTTCCCCATCATTTCAACAATTTTATTATCGATGACATCTATTTGGGTCCTTAAGGTGTTTAATTCATTTGTGTAGGCAATTGCATCATCTTCGGTTTTACGTATTCTTAGATCAACCGTTATCTGGTCTAGTGTTGCCGGTGTTATTTGCTGCTTAGCATCACTCCAGGCATTATCCGGATCAAAATGTGTTTCGATCATTAAGCCATCGTAGTTTAGATCAAGTGCTGTCTGACACAAATCGAAGATAATATCTCTTCGTCCGGCAATATGCGAAGGGTCGAGTATTAATGGCAGATCCGGGAATCTGCTTTGCAAATCGATAGGTATTTGCCATTCGGGATTATTCCGGTACTTTGTTTTTTCATAAGTTGAAAATCCTCTGTGAATGACACCTAAATTTTTAATCCCTGCTTCATAAAAGCGTTCAACAGCTCCTAACCACAAGGATAGATCCGGGTTTACCGGATTCTTAATAAGAACAGTTTTATCGGTTCCTTTCAGGGCATCTGCGATCTCCTGAACTATAAATGGGGACACCGTGGTACGAGCTCCAATCCATAAAATATCAACATCGTGTTTTAAAGCTAGCTCCACATGATTTGCATTTGCTACTTCGGTTGTGGTAAGCAAACCTGTTTCTTGTTTAGCTTTTTGTAACCACTTCAATCCCAAAGCTCCAACTCCTTCAAAGTTGCCGGGTCTTGTTCGAGGCTTCCAAATACCCGCTCTAAGAACAGTTGTGTCCGTTTCCTTTAGTTGATGTGCTATTTTAAGCACCTGGTCTTCGGTTTCGGCACTACATGGACCGGCGATTACTAATGGGTGTTCTAGCTTAAAAGCATCCAACCAATTTCTTAAATTCTTATTATTTTCCATGTACCAATTTGTTCTCTAGTTTGCTGGGAGTATTTTCGATATTATAATTGTAAACGCCCAATATCTTCAGTTCCTTCACTGCCTTTTGTAAAACTTCAACAACTTCGTTAAACAAAGTAAGATCATCGAACAAGACATCTACAAAGAAAGCATATTGCCACGGTTTTCCAATGATGGGTAAGGACTGAATTTTAGTTAAGTTTATATTGAATGTGGTAAAGAGCTGAAGTACGTTAGAAAGGCTTCCCATTGTATGGTCTAATTCAAATTTTAAGGTTGCTTTATTCGCATCTTGATCTTGCATAAAACCATCTTTCCCAATTAACACAAAACGCGTATGATTATCTGAGTTATTCTGAATATTACTTCCTAAGATATTCAAATTGAATTTTTCGGCGACTTGCCTTCCGGCAATTGCGGCTACTCCCTTTATATTATTCTCTTTTATTTTCCTTGCTTCGGAAGCGGTATCCTTGCCTTCAATTATCTTTAGTTGCGGTGGCAGTTTCCGAAGGTAATCCATACACTGAAGCAATGCAACCGGATGCGAATGTATCTCTTCTATATCATGAATGGTCTCCCCTTCTAATGCCATTATATACATCTGAATATTTAAGAAAACTTCATCATAGATCACAAAACCACTTGAATCAATTAGATTATAATTGGGCAAGATAGAACCTGCTATGGTATTTTCGATCGCTAATACACCGAGATCTGCGCTAAAATCTTCGATACACTGAGTTACTTTTTCGAAGGATTCGCACATGATAAGTCCTATTTCGGTATCCGGAAATAATTGTCTAACTGCCAAATCGTGGAATGAACTTTCAATTCCTTGTATTGCTATTTTCATAAGCTTCAATTTAAAATTAGTATAAAAAAAAGTCCCGGAATTGCTTCCGGGACTTTAAATAATTAATATGTTAATTAACTACACAGCAATCCCGGGTCGTTCCGTAAAATAGAAAAACCAAAAATTGAAATATGTACTTAAAATATTCATTGTGCGTTTATAGATAGCTAAAGTAACTAAAACTTTAAAAGGACAAAATCTTTTTTCAGCTTTTTTAATTATGTAGCTTTGTTTTGTAAATAATATGTCGATAAAAGTTTCAAATATTACTAAGGAATACGGAGCGCAAAAAGCGCTTAACAATGTTTCTTTTACTATAAACAAAGGAGAAATTGTAGGGTTTCTAGGTCCAAATGGTGCCGGGAAATCGACTATGATGAAAATACTTACAACTTATTTAGTTTCTTCGGAAGGGCAAGCGATAGTAAACGACTTTAATGTTTCGGATGAAAAGATGAACGTCCAGAAGAGTGTGGGGTATTTACCGGAGCACAACCCATTATATTTGGATATGTATGTACGGGAGTATCTTCAGTTTAATGCAGAAATTTACAAAATTTCAAAAACTGAAGTTGAAAATGTCATTCAGCGCACCGGACTTACACCTGAAGCCCATAAAAAGATCGATCAGCTGTCAAAAGGGTATCGCCAACGAGTTGGATTGGCGTGCGCCTTGCTTCACGAACCGGAGGTATTGATACTGGATGAACCCACCACCGGTTTAGACCCAAAACAACTTATTGAAATTAGACAACTCATAAAAAATGTTGGAGCTCAAAAAACAGTCTTGTTATCTACGCATATAATGCAGGAGGTTGAAGCTATTTGCGATCGTGTTATCATAATTAACAAGGGAGAAATCGTGCTTGATAAAAAGTTGAGTGACTTAAAAAAGGACAAACAACAAGTTGTAGAGGTAGAATTTGATTACCGAGTAGAAATTGAAGCTTTAAAGACACTTCCGAAGGTAGAAAAAATAACAAACACAATAGGCTTCGTATATCAAATTCAGTTTAATACTCAGGAAGATATGCGATCGAAGGTTTTCGATTTTGCGCATGACAACGGCTTAAAAATTCTTCAGCTTGATCAAAAGAACACATCCTTAGAAACTCTCTTTCTAAAACTTACTACTGAAAAATAAGCGTCCCCGTGTAGAGTTCTTCTACTTCAACGATTGGGGGTCTGTTAACCGAAATAACATCTCCTAAACCTCTAATTTGCCCACGAAGTCTCTCTATAGGGTTTACTATCAGTTTATTAGTACTCCTATGAATAAACCCTACGTCTAATACCTCCAGGTTAGCTGCCTCAACACGCACATCACTATCATATAATCCGAAGAAAGCCGATCTTACTTTTCCGTCGAGATAGAATTTTGACAAGCCATTGGCATCGACATTCAGAGAATTCACATCTAAGGTTAGTCGGAAATCACCATCCTTGTGAAAACCATCTTCGTTAAATCGATCTTCAGATACCAAAGCAAGCTCATCAAAGGTTAAAATACCGCGACTTTCAACAGTAAGTCCGGAGCTATTTCTTATTTGTCTAATATCGGGAGTAGTTACAAAAACCTTCGTTATGTCGTAATCCCGAGAAAAATTACAGCTATTATAATCACTTAATTTAAGGATGCTGTCTTCAACTCTAACATTAATTTCGTTCAATAAGTTTTTTCCGGTCTGAATTACAACCTTTTGTTCATCTCCTTTTTGAACAATTAATTGAATTCGTTTAAACACGATAATATGCTTAAATTCGTCTACTTCAACTTCCTCTTCTACTATTGTTCCTGCGTTTTGCAAACAATCGAATGCACTATCCGGTCCGCAACCCAAGCAGAAAAACATTAAAATCACATACCACACATTCCTCATAATCCTTTTATAATCTAATCCCCAAACCAAATTCAACCCCTTCTGCTTTCGCATAATGAGCTTTCACCGTAACGGCTACAAAAATTTTGTCTTTGTAAAGATATCTTTTTAATCCCAATCTGTTATAGACTCTATTTTCAAATTCATAAGGCCAATAAACATAATATCCCAGTTGCGAAACAAAAGCGATCTTATGAAATCTAAGTTCATGTCCAACAAATACTCCTATTCTTCTATAGTCTTCATCGCCGGTGAGCCCGTCCTCCGGGAAGGCAATACTTCTGTATTCTATTAGTTTATCTAAAAAAGCGGAGAAAAACACATCCACCCCGGCTTGAAATGTACTTTTGTAATTAATGCGTTTGTCTGCAAATGCAGAGATGGTCATAAACGGAAACTGCCCCAGACCATTAACATCTGCCTCATTCATTCCTCCACGCAATACGAGGTTGTACTTTATTCTCTCAGCATAATTTGAACTACGCCACGAACCAACAGGAATGTAATTTGGAAAGCTTATCTGGTTAAATGTATAACTCATCCCGGCGTTAAAATAGAGGGTGTTGGTACTATTATTTGGCGCCTTAAAATTCGCATTCGAATAATGAATAACTCCCAATCCTATATTCACTCCCAGTCCTTTAAACAGGTTTTCTTTTACATAACTCGCTCTTAAAAGAGTTGAACTTAAAAACTTACTTCCATATGCATTATTCTGAAAATTAGTTTCAGGGTCATACGGATTCGAAGCATATGCTATGCCCTGTCCTATTCCTACCGATATATTCCGATTTAAAAAATAGAAATTAAAATGTCCATATAACGAATAATTCTCTCCTAGGTATGGGTTTTTCATATCCTGATAGATGAAAGTAACACCCCAATCTGGATAGTTGTATCTACCTTCAACTTCTTCAAAACCATAAGTCTTACGATTATAGGCCAATATTAATCCCGAAGGGTGATCTGTGATAAGATGTGATATATCGGGATTGTGCTCCAGAATACTCCCTGTAAAGTAATTTGCCTCAATTGAATGAAACTTCAATTCGTTCTCTTGAGAGAATGTTCGCGAACAAAATAAAAACAGAATTACAACCGGAAAAAAATACTTCATGTTAATTTTAAGAAGCGTAAATATACATTAATCCTGAAACAATAATCGCCCTGTAAAGTATTCTTCAACCTCGATGATATTTGGTCGGTTTAGAGAAATAATATCGCCTGTTCCGCGTATTTCACCAAAGATCTTTTGTTGGGGATTGACTATCATTTTATTAGCACTTCGCTGGAAAACTTCGAGTTCTTCAATAACAAGATCTTCCCCTTCAAAACGAGGGTTCTCATCTGTAAATTTAATAGCTGCTTCATTCACCATTCCGGAAATATAAAATACACTTTGTCCGTTGGCAGACACGTCGAGTTTTTCAGAAGCGATCTGCAAATAGAAATCACCACCTTTACGCACATTTTCAATACCTCCTTCGGTATTACTTGCCAACGAAATTTCGGGGAAGCTGAGGATGCCATCACTATGAACATCGAAAGTAGAACTATTTCTAATTGCTGTAAGTACAGGGGTCGATACCACGGCTTGTGTAATTCCATAGTCACGAAATAAATTGCAGTAATTTGTATCTTTAATAACCAATGTCTCCCCTTCTACTAATACAACAACGTCATTTATAAGGTTTTCACCTGTCTCGACCATTACATTTTGGCTGATGTCTTGCTTAATGATCAAGGACACCTCGCCTTCGATCCTAATTTTAGAAAAATCCGCAACATCATAAGTCATAGCAATTATGGAACCTTCCGCTTGAAAGCAGTCGTTTCCGTTCTCAGAATTACATCCAAAAAAGGCAATGAAAATAACTAAAGCGTAAAATCTCTTCATAATTTATATCCTTATACCAACTCCAAATTCGATGGCTTCAGCCTTCGCTCCATGTGATTTTAATGTCACTGCTCCAAACAAGTTCTTACCTAAATTGTAATTTAATCCTGCTCTTATATAAGTTCGTCCTTCAAAGTCGTATGGGTAATATACATAATATCCAAATTGTGTTACAAAAGACAATTTATTAAAATGTAACTCGTGGCCTGCAAAAACACCAACTCTTTTATAATCTTCGTTACCAGTTACTCCCGAGCCCGGAAATGCTACAGCCACATACTCCGCTTCTTTCTCTAAAAATTTCGAAAAGAAACCGTCTGCACCTAATTGAATAGAGCTTTTAAAATTTAACCGCTTGTCTGCATAAGCCGATAGAACTGCAAATGGCTGCTGTCCCAAACCTATATAATCACTTTCATTAACTCCACCTCTCAAGACAAAATTAAATTTAATGGGCTCCCTGTAACGCTTATAGGGCTGTAGAATATACTCTGAATCATGCTCCCTATCCAGATCATAGTTTACACCAAAATTCACTGTAAATGCGTTCGTACTTGAGTTAGGAGCTCTTACATTTGCGTTAGAGTAATGTACCAAAGAGATTCCTGCCTGTATTCCGAAGCCATGAAAAATGTTCTTTTTGTTATAATTAAGCATGACATATGTTGAACTTAAAAGTTTACTTCCGTACGCGTTGTTCTTTGGATTCTTGTCCAGATCGAAAGGATTCGTATTGTACGCGATTCCTTGTCCCAAACGTAAAAACAAATTTCTTTTAAGAAAATAGAAATTATAGTGACCGTAGATTCCGAAGTTATCGCCCAGTACACTACTTTTCGAATTTTGATACACAAATGAAATTCCGAAATCGGGATAATTATAAGTTTGTTCCCAGCGTTTGTTTCCGAAGGTCTTCTTATTAAAACCTATTATTATCCCTTCGGGATGGTTTTTCACTAAATGCGAAATATCTTTATTATGCCTTAAAATAGTTCCGTAGAAATAATTGGCATCTACAAAAAAGGTATTATCCTTTGAATCTTGCGATAACAAAGTTGTAGAGAAAAAAACTATTAAGAGGAAAAGCCTTTTATACATGACCGCAAATAAAAGAATTATCAGACTTATTAGAAAGGTAAGTTTGACAAATCGACGTTTCCACCCGATATTATTATTCCTACTTCTTTCTTCTGAAACTTCTTCTTACTTTTTAATAATGCTGCCAGAGCCACAGCACTTGACGGTTCTACGACGATCTTTAATCGCTCCCAAATAAGTTGAAGAGCTGCTATAATTTCGTTTTCCTCAACACAAATAATTTCTGAAACAAACTTCTTTATGATTGGAAAATTCTTGTCTCCAAGATTGGTTCGCAGGCCATCTGCGACCGTATTTACAGAAATATTAGTTTCTATCTTTCCGCTTTGTAGAGATCTGTAGGCGTCGTTTGCATTTAGCGGTTCACCCCCAACCGATTTACAATTTGCACTAAAATACTCACATACCATGGAGGTTCCGGCAATTAACCCACCTCCACCAACCGGGGTAAAAATATAATCGAGATCGGGAAGATCTTCTAAAAATTCGAATGCGGCAGTCGACTGACCAAGGATCACATTAATATCATTAGATGGGTGTATAAAAACAGCTCCTGTACTTTGCTCAATTTTATTTGCCTCAGCCTCTCTGGACTCTAAGGTTGGAAGAGATTGGGTAATAATACCACCATAGCTCTTTACGGCTCTTTTTTTAACTTCAGGTGCATTTGAAGGCATTACTATATAAGCTTTAATACCTAAATTTTTAGCAGCCAACGCTAGTGCCTGAGCAAAATTACCTGAAGAATGCGTAACTACACCGGCAGATTTTTGAGCCTCGGTTAATTGTAATATCGAATTGACCGCTCCACGCATTTTAAATGCACCCATTTTCTGAAAATTCTCACATTTAAAATAAACCGTTGCGCCACAAATTTCATTAATTAAACGAGAAGTAAGAACAGGGGTTCTGTGTACATGAGAAGAAACACGATTATATGCCGATAAAACCTCATCTTTTGAAGGAATTTTATTTGTTTCCAAGACTTTTTAATTTTAAAGCTATAGGTCTATAAAATCTGCTAAGGAAGTGTTCTCCAGAATCTTTAAATTTTTATCGCGCACTTTGATCATCAGGTTATGAACACTGCATAGATCTTCGTCCGGACAATCATTGCACTTTTCATAAAAATTTAAACTAACACATGGCACTAAGGCTATAGGCCCTTCCAAAACCCTGTATAAAGCAGCAATGGTTATATCATTCGCATCCTTCATTAGATAGTAGCCTCCGCCCTTTCCTTTTTTAGAACCTAAAAACCCTGCCTTTCGTAAGGTAAGTAATATACTCTCTAGAAACTTTAGTGAAATATTCTCCGAATTAGAAATCACAGAAATCTGTACAGGAGTACTATCCTCCTGACGAGCAAGGTAGGCTAATGCCTTTAAACCGTATTTTGTTTTCCTTGAAAGCATAATTTTATTTAGTCAATAAAGTTACTAAATTAATGATATTTTCAGCCATACCTTGTTAAAATAACGAAGATGCTACTGCTTTAACCGAATTACTCTTTCCCATAGAATAATAATGTAAAAAGGGAACACCCCAGGATATCAGCTCTTTACTCTGCGCAATGCACCATTCTATTCCTACCGCTCTTACCTCCTCATTGTTTTTACACTTAAGTACTTCTTTTATAAACGATTCGGGTAATTCTGCATTAAAACGATGTGGAATTAAGTTGAGTTGTTTTTTGGTGGTTAATGGCTTTAAACCCGGAATAATTGGCACCGTAATACCTTCGTTTCTACATTTTTCAACAAAATCAAAATACTTTTTATTGTCGAAAAACATCTGTGTCACCACATACGACGCACCATTTTTTATCTTTTTCCTTAAAAAATGAATATCGCTATCCATATTTGGAGCTTCAATGTGTTTTTCAGGATAACCTGCTACACCCACACAAAAGTTAGTTTTCGCATGATTTTGAAGTTCTGTATCTAAATATTTGCCTTCATTTAATCCTTTAATCTGGGTAACGAGTGAAGAAGCATAGTGATGTCCATCTTTTTCGGGCGTGAAATAAGTCTCACTCTTCACAGCATCCCCTCTTAAAGCCATCACATTATCGATACCTAAAAAATCGAGATCGATCAAAAAGTTCTCGGTATCCTCTTTTGTAAATCCGCCGCAAAGGATATGCGGAATCGCATCAACATCGTACTTGTTTTGAATCGCAGCACAAATACCAACCGTTCCCGGTCGCTTTCGAACCACTTTTTTTTGCAGTAAACCATCTTTCCGCTCGTGATATACATATTCTTCCCTATGGTATGTTACATCAATAAAAGGTGGTTTAAATTCCATTAGAGGATCGATCGCATTAAATATCGATTGTATATTCTCCCCTTTTAACGGGGGAAGTATTTCAAAAGAGAATTGTGTTCTTCCCTTGCCGTTTTCTATGTGTTCCAGTACTTTCATTTACTCTGCCGTATTTGGTTTTAACCATTTTTTAGCCAGTTCGAAATCAATATTTTTGCGCTTTGCAAAATCCCGGATCTGGTCTTCCTTTATTTTACCCACTCCAAAATATCTAGCTTGAGGATTTGCAAAATAATAGCCTGATACCGAAGCCGCAGGCCACATTGCCAGACTTTCTGTTAACTCTACTCCAATGCGTTCTTGTACACCCAACAAATCCCAAATGGTCTTCTTCTCTAAATGATCCGGACAAGCAGGATATCCCGGAGCTGGCCTGATTCCTTTATAGTTTTCCATTATTAATTCTTCATTAGTGAGGCATTCCTTTTTTGCATATCCCCAGGCATTGGTTCTTACATATTTGTGTAAATACTCTGCAAAAGCTTCCGCCAGGCGATCGGCAAGAGCCTTTACCATTATCGCATTGTAGTCATCCAGTTCGGCTTCGTATTTTTCGGCTAATTCTTTTGTTCCAAAACCCGCGGACACACAAAAACAACCTATATGATCTAGTTTACCACTATCCTTCGGAGCAATAAAATCTGATAGAGCGATATTTGGCTTTCCAACAGCCTTTCTACTTTGTTGCCTAAGTGTTCTAAAATATCTTTTTTCTGAATTTTCTTCGGAAGAGATGGTAACTTCAATATCATCTTCATCAACCGTATTTGCTTCAAAAAGACCAAAAACCGCTTTCGCTTTTAAAAGTCTTTCAGAAATAATCTTCTGAAGCATTTTTTCGGCATCTTCATATAATTCGGAAGCTTGTGCGCCTACAACTTTATCATTCAAGATCTCAGGAAACTTGCCGTGTAAATCCCAACTTCTAAAGAATGGCGTCCAGTCTATAAATTCTTTGAGTAGTGAAATATCAAAATCTTCCAACATCTTAATTCCAAGCTCATTGGGCCGAACTAATTCTGTCGCATTCCAATCAATTTTATATTTGTTAGCTCGTGCGGCTTCAATTGTGAGATACTCCTTTACTTTTTGTCTTTTTAAAAAATTATCCCGAAATCTGGAGTATTCCAGTTTTAATTCCGACTTAAATTTGACAGTGGTGGCATCCCGCAACAAATCGCCCACGATCGTTACGGCTCTGGACGCATCATTAACATGTACAACTGCACTATCGTATTCGGGATCAATTTTAACGGCTGTATGCGCTTTACTCGTAGTAGCTCCACCAATAAGTAATGGCACTTTAAATTCTTGGCGTTGCATTTCTTCTGCCAGAAAAACCATCTCATCGAGGGATGGCGTTATCAAACCACTGAGACCTATTACATCTACTTGATGTTTTTTCGCTTCAGAAATAATTTTTTCGGGGGCAACCATCACTCCAAGGTCAATAATTTCATAGTTATTACAAGCAAGTACAACACTAACAATGTTTTTACCAATATCATGTACGTCACCTTTTACAGTAGCCATAAGTATCTTACCGTTAGAACTGGCAGCACCATTTTTTTCAGCTTCAATAAAAGGCAGCAAATAAGCAACGGCTTTTTTCATGACTCTAGCCGATTTAACCACTTGTGGAAGAAACATTTTTCCACTTCCGAAGAGATCGCCCACAAAATTCATTCCTATCATTAAATGGCCTTCGATCACTTCAATGGGTTTAGTAACCGAGATCCGTGCTTCTTCTATGTCTTCAATAATAAATTCGTCAACACCTTTCACCAGTGCATGCGTAATTCTTTCCTGTAAAGGATTCTCTCTCCAGGATAGGTCCACTGTTCTCTCTTTCGAAGTTTGTTTGACGGTTTCAGCAAAATCCAACAATCGCTCTGTGGCATCTTCACGCCTGTCTAGCATAACATCTTCCACCCGCTCCAGTAGATCTTTTGGAATATTATCGTACACTTCTAACATCGACGGATTTACGATCCCTATATTCATTCCTGCCTTGATGGCGTGATACAAGAATACCGAATGCATAGCCTCTCGTACCGTGTCATTTCCTCTGAAACTAAATGAAACGTTACTTACACCTCCACTTACACTACAATGAGGTAAATTAGCTTTTACCCACTTTGTCGCTTCTATAAAATCGATGGCGTTTCTTCTATGTTCATCCATTCCTGTTGCGACGGGAAAGATGTTCAAGTCGAATATTATATCTTCTGGTTTAAATCTGACTTTTTGCACCAATATATCATAACTGCGCTTAGCAATTTCAATCCGCCGTTCGTAATTATCTGCCTGCCCCGTTTCATCAAAAGCCATGATGATAACAGCGGCACCGTAGCGTTTAATTCGAATAGCTTGTTCAATAAATTCCCGTTCACCTTCTTTTAAACTGATAGAATTTACAACACATTTACCCTGTACAACCTGTAGTCCTGCCTCGATGATCTCCCATTTTGAGCTATCTATCATAATGGGAACACGAGCTATGTCGGGTTCGGCGACGAGAAGATTTAAAAATTTCACCATCGCCTCCTTCCCATCTATCAAACCATCGTCCATATTCACATCAATGATCTGAGCTCCGCCCTCAACCTGATGTCTTGCAATTGAAAGAGCTTCCTCAAATTTTCGAACCTTTATTAAACGTAAAAACTTTCGAGAGCCCCCAACGTTGGTTCGTTCACCTACGTTTATAAAATTGCTTTCGGGAGTAATAACTAAAGGTTCAAGCCCCGAAAGTTTCAGGTATCGACGATCTTTATTAGAAGTTTTTAATTCTTGCATTTTTTCTAGACTACTCGATTATGATTCACTGTTAAATTGTCTCGGTTTATACTCTGATGCGATATTTGCAATGGCTTTAATATGTTCTGGAGTTGTTCCGCAGCATCCTCCTATAATATTTATTAATTTCTTATAGAGATACTCACGTATCTGCTCTGCCATAATAGACGGAGTTTCATCGTATTCACCAAACGCATTTGGCAACCCGGCATTGGGGTATGCCGAGATCGCCAATTGTGTGCGCTTGGCTATTGCCTCCAGATGAGGCGAAAGTTGTTTTGCCCCCAATGCACAGTTAAAGCCTACACTCAACAAAGGAATATGCGAAATTGAAATCAGGAACGCCTCTGCTGTTTGTCCCGAAAGTGTTCGCCCGGACGCATCGGTGATCGTACCACTTATCATAACGGGAATTTCAATATTTCGTTCTTCTTTTATTTCTTCGATCGCAAAAAGGGCAGCCTTAGCATTTAAAGTATCGAAAATGGTTTCTACAAGCAACATATCTACATCACCATCTATTAAAGCTTCAGCCTGTAATTTATATGCCACTCGTAACTCATCAAAAGAAATTGCCCTAAATCCGGGGTCGTTTACATCTGGTGACATACTTGCTGTCTTGTTAGTTGGTCCCATTGCGCCGGCAACGAACCGGGGTTTCTCCGGTTGTTTTTTATTGAATTCTAACGCGACATTTTTTGCGATTTTAGCCGATTCATAATTTAGTTCGTACACCAGATCTTCCATGCCATAATCGGCCATAGCAATAGTGGTACCCGAAAATGTATTTGTTTCCACAATATCCGCGCCTGCTTCAAAATACTTACAATGTACCTCGGCAATAGCCTGTGGTTGGGTTAAGGAAAGAAGGTCATTATTACCTTTTACTGAATTCTCAATATGCTTAAAGCGCTCACCTCTAAAATCTTCTTCCGAAAACTTATAGCGCTGAAGCATAGTCCCCATAGCACCGTCCAACACCAAAATCCGGCTCTTTAATGCTTTGATCAATTCACTCATATTGGTTTTCCGTTTAAAACTATACTGTAGGTAACCTCAACACAACCTACTAATGTTAGTGAAACCGAACAATACTTCTCGAAACTAAGTTCGGCGGCTCTTTTAGCTTTTGCTTCATTAATAGTTCCTTCTAAAAAAATGATTACATGAATGGCCTCAAAAGGTTTTGCCTCTTTAAACTCTTTACGCTTCCCCTCTACCTCTATTTTATAGGATGTTACCTCCTGACGTTGTTTTTTCAGAATAGAAATTATATCAATCGCATTACAACCTCCAACTGCCATAAGTACTAATTCCATAGGACTAGCGCCTTTTACGGCATCGTTGGTTTTGTTGTCGATTAAGACCGGTATATCATTTGCTCCTATGGCTTCAAAGAGAAAATCATCGTTAATTCTATTAAGCGTAACCTTCATAATTTTATATAGTTTAATTTATCACTTAGTCGCAATATATCTCCAAAAACACCCCGGGCAGTCACTGTGGCACCTGCTCCCGCTCCTTGAATTACTATAGGATTTTGCCCGTAACTTTCGGTGTAGATCTCGAAAATAGAATCACTCCCTTTTACCTGACCTAACATACTATTTTTGGGAACAGAAACCAACTTAACATCTAAGATCGCTCCATCATTTTTAGTAAGATCGCCTCGCAAATCTGCCACGTATCGCAGCACATGATCTTTCAACTGATTGTTCTTTTTAATATGAAAAGGAATATTAAACTCTTCCAGACTTTTGAAAAATTCCTCCTTCGGAAGTTTTCGTAAGGATTTAGGAATAAGGTTTTCAATAACTACATCATTAAATTCATTGTGTAAATCGAGTTCGCGAGCTAGTATCAGCAATTTCCTTCCCACGTCATTTCCGCAAAGATCTTCTCGCGGATCCGGTTCGGTAAAACCTTTTTTAATAGCTCTTTTAAGCACTTTGCTGAACAATTCGTCTTTTTCAGAATACTCATTAAATATAAAGCTCAACGAACCCGAAAATACACCTTTAATTCTCGTTATATTTTCCCCTGAGAGATGTAACAATTTTATAGTATCTACTAGCGGCAATCCGGCTCCAACATTAGTTTCATACAAGTAATCCTTGTCATTTTCCAGAAGTAACTGCCTTAATTCTCTATAAAAATCCAATTCCAACGTATTTCCAATCTTATTTGAAGAAACCAAACTAAAACCTTGTTTTACCAAATAATGATAACCCTTTGCAAAAGCCTCGTTTGCCGTATTATCTACAGCAATTAAATTCTCCAGTTGGTGTAACTTCGCATAATCGATCACATCCTGCAAATTATATGCAGCTCCGTTTTTAGTCTTCTCTTCATCCCAATTCTCACCAACACCATCCTTTTGCAGAAGAACTGTGGTCGAATTGGCAATTGCGAAAATATTTAGATCCAGATCCCGACGCTCCGAAATACCTTCGCTGGAAGCAATAATTTGATCTATCAAAATTTTTCCCACATTTCCGTGACCAAAGATCGCCAGGTTTATTTGCTTCTTTCTAATCTTTTTTAGGTCTATCCGTTTGGTCGCTCTTTCTTCCGTAGTGATATTCATAACGTTTATTTTATACAAAAAGAGCCTCTTTTTGATGTGAAGTCACTCTAAAAGTTTCTTTTAGGTCTGAAATTAGATCCTCAACATTTTCGATTCCGCAGGAAAGTCGTATCAACGAATCCTTAATACCTGCTTTAAGTCTGATGTCTCTGGGAATTGAAGCGTGCGTCATCTGAGCCGGATGACAGAGTAAGCTTTTTACACCTCCCAGACTTTCGGCTAATTTAAAATAGCGTGTATTGGTAACGAAACGTACCGCAGCCTCTGCCGTATCATCTTTTAATGAAAATGAAATGATCCCGCCAAAGAGTCCGTTTTGTTGCTCTCTGGCGATCTCATGATTTAAATGACTTTCCAGACCGGGATAATAAACTACATCTACTTCTTCTTGTTGTTCAAGAAATAGAGCAACTTTTAGCGCATTTTCACATTGTTTTCTATAGCGTATATCCAGTGTTTCTATGCCTCGAATGGTTAAGAAACAGTCCCACGGACCCAAAATTCCACCCGACGCATTTTGTATAAATTTCAGTTTTTCTGAAAGTTCTTCCGTCTTTGTAACTACCAGGCCGGCAACAAGATCGCTATGGCCACCAATATACTTTGTCCCGCTATGAATCACGATATCTGCGCCTAAATTAATGGGCAGCTGTGCGATAGGTGACGCGAAAGTATTATCGACAACCAAAAGCGCATTTGACTGTTGTGCAATTTTAGAGATCTCCCTAATATCTGAAATCTTCAGTGTTGGATTTGTAGGAGATTCGATCCAAATTAGTTTAGTGTTCTTTGTAATTGCATCGGCAACATTTAAAGCTTTAGTCGTATCCACATAAATGATGCGAATACCGAGCTTTTCGTACACATGAGTAAATAAGCGATAAGCGCCTCCATAAATATCGTCTACAGCCACAATTTCATCGCCGGAGGAGAGAAGTTTTAGAACGGCATCTATTGCAGCTAATCCGGTTGAGAAAGCAAAGGCCGAATGACCTCCTTCCAAGTTAGCCACAACATCTTCCAGTACTTTTCGTGTAGGATTGTTGCTTCTTGCATAATCGAAACCCTTGTTTACGCCGGGTGCTTCCTGAATAAATGTTGAAGTTTGGTACACAGGTACCGAGATCGCCCCGGTTAAAGGGTCACTCTGAATTGAATGAATAATTTTTGTTGCACTCATTTTTCTTAAATTTTGAATTAAAACTGATTAAAACAAAAAGTCAAAATGCGCCTTATGGCGTACTTCAATAGAAAAATGTTATTAAGAATTGAGTTGGCAATTTTTGGAAAAAAAATTGTCGTGTCGTTATCTATCATCAATAAAAATTGTGTAGAATGTAGCACCTTCTTTCAAGAGAAAGGGTTGCTAAGGCTTCACAGGGTCTAATCCCTCCGCCTTTCTTGATAACATTTCAATAAAGTTTTGAACTTTGTGAATACAAATGTTGCAAAACAAATCTTAGAAGTCCAAAGGTTTTTCATTATTTTTCAGAAATATTTTCAGTTAATTATCGCAATATGCTGTTTTTTAAGCACTTATCAATTCTAATAATTTTCTTGTTATCGATGCTTTCTTCCGAAGCACAGGAAAAAAATATCTTGAAATTTCCCGAATCTTACTTCGGAAAGTATATTGGAACCCTTAAAATGAACTCTAAAAAAGGAACACAAGAATACGCAATGGAGTTTCACTTATTGCCAACAGATTCTGTCGGAAAATATAGGTACACGCTCGTTTATGGCGAAGGGGAACAAAGGCAGGAACGTTTGTACACGCTATATACACAAGATGCCGAAAATGGAGAATATGTGGTCGACGAAAACAATGGAATCGTACTTGACGATAAGGTTATAGATAATAGAATGTACGCCTTATTTGAAGTTCAGGGTACACTTCTTACCACCTTCATTACTTTTGAAACAGATCATTTGTTGTTCGAAATTGCGGTGGCCAAACGTGAGGATAAAAACATCTCGGGTGGCCAAGATAGAGATACACCTCAAGTAATTTCTTACCCAATAACAACCGTTCAAAGAGCAGTGTTAATTAAACAATAATCTATTTTGAAGTTTTATTTTATTCTGTACATTTGTGACCTCAAAGAGGAAAGATTTGACTGATTGCAACCTCTCGCTCCATTAAGAAGCGATACTCATATGAAAGTGAGTATTAAAAATGCTAAAGGCAGTGTAAACTTCCTAAGACGATTTCGTCAAATCGACCTCCAACATTTAATTTAAAACCATTTTTTATGGCCTATTTATTTACTTCGGAAAGTGTTTCTGAAGGACACCCGGACAAAGTCGCAGATCAAATTAGTGACGCTTTGCTCGATCATTTCTTAGCTTTCGACCCCGAATCGAAGGTTGCTTGTGAAACTATGGTAACCACCGGACAAGTGATCCTTGCCGGAGAAGTTAAGAGTAATACCTACCTGGATGTGCAAACCATTGCCCGAGACATTGTAAACAAAATTGGATATACCAAAGGAGCGTATCAATTTAGCGGTGACTCTTGTGGTGTTATTTCATTGATCCACGAACAATCGCAGGATATCAACCAAGGGGTAGATCGATCGACTAAAGAAGAACAGGGAGCGGGAGATCAGGGAATGATGTTCGGTTATGCTACTAAAGAAACCGAAAACTACATGCCGTTGGCATTAGATATTTCGCATAAAATACTGATAGAATTAGCAGCATTGCGAAGAAAAGGTAATGAAATTCCTTATCTGCGACCGGATTCTAAGAGTCAGGTAACTATAGAATACAGCGACGATAACATTCCGCAGAAAATAGTATCGATAGTGGTTTCAACTCAACATGACGATTTTGATGAAGATGTTGCAATGCTACAGAAGATCAAAAAAGATATTATTGAAATATTAATTCCGCGTGTTAAAGCACAATTGCCGGAGTATGTTCAGGAGTTGTTTAATGATGACATAATTTATCATATTAATCCAACCGGAAAATTTGTAATAGGTGGTCCACACGGGGATACCGGTCTTACCGGACGTAAGATCATCGTTGATACTTACGGGGGTAAAGGAGCTCACGGAGGTGGTGCTTTTAGCGGAAAGGACCCGAGCAAAGTGGACAGAAGTGCCGCTTATGCTTCCAGGCATATTGCCAAAAATTTAGTAGCGGCGGGTGTTGCCGATGAGGTTTTAGTTCAGGTTTCTTATGCTATTGGTGTTGTAGAACCTACTTCAATATTTGTAAATACACATGGTACATCTCACGTAGATCATACCGATGGTGAAATTGCAAAGATTGTAGCTAAAGTATTCGATATGCGTCCATCGGCTATTGAAAACCGATTAAAACTTCGCAATCCAATTTATACGGAAACTGCTGCCTACGGACATATGGGAAGAAACCCAGAAACCATATCGAAGGTATTTGAGAGTCCGTATAACGGAACTGTTACAAAAGAAGTAGAATTGTTTACCTGGGAAAAACTCGATTATGTTGACAAGGTAAAAGCGGCATTCAATATTTAATTTTAAAATAAAAAAGACTTCCAAATGGAGGTCTTTTTTATTAGATGATATTATGGTTTTTCGCTTTTTGAACGGCTTCCATCTTACTGTGTACCTGTAATTTCTTATAAATATTCTCGATGTGTTTTCTAACCGTACTTGGTGAAAGGAACAGATTATCTGCGATCGCAGTATAGCTAAGCCCTTTACTTAATTGCTCCAGCACCTCTACTTCGCGTTTCGATAAAGAAATTTCTTCCTTATCCCTTGGGTTTTGAATTGTGATAGGGTTTCGTAGTAATTTCAATGTTTTTAATGCAATCGACGGATTCATTGCCGCACCGCCATTAAGCGTCTCTTTTATACCATTATACAAATCGTCCGGATTTATTTCTTTAAGCAAATAGCCATCGGCGCCCGCTTTGATCGCATTAAAAATATGTTCATCATTGTCGAAAGCCGTAAGTATAATGATTTTGATCTGCGGATACTTTTGTTTCACCATTTGCGTGGTTTCAATTCCATTCAAAACCGGCATTTCAATATCCATTAAGATCAAATCTACGTTGTGATTCTCGTCCAATTTAGTAAGTAATTCGCTTCCGTTTAAAGAAGTATGTTTAACAGAAATCTCATCAAAAAAGGATAGTTTTTCCTTTATTGCGTGAATTAGAAAACTATTATCATCTACTATTGCGATCTTTAATGACATATTTAAAAAATTAGTGTGGTTTGAAGTTACAAAGATTATTCTTTGCACTTCCTAATAATAGTGCGCACCACAGTTAATTATAACGGAAAGCGAAACGAAATACCGGTTCCAATTTCCTTTTCAGAATCTATGGAAACCGTTGCATTTATCTCTCCCGCTCGTTTATTTATATTTGCTAACCCATTCCCTTCTGTTACTTCTGAAATATTAAACCCCTTACCATCGTCCATAATTTCAACTAGTAAATCATCCTCGGATCTAGAGAATTGCACCACAATTTTATTTGCTTCAGAATACTTTAATGCATTGTTTACCGCCTCTTGAATGATGCGATAAATATTCATACCTTTAACTGAAGAGAATTTATAATCGGGATCCACTTCCGAAGTTAACAAAAAAGAAAAGTTCACACTTTCGGAAGCCATTCTTGCCTTTTCAATGAAGTTGCTAATTCGGGCTTGTAGATCTTCGAACGTTATCTCATTTTTGTTCATTGCCCAGATCGTATCCCGCAACTCGTAAATCGTTTGGGATGTAAAAGTGCTTATTCCGGTAAGTTTTTCTGAAAGTTTATCTCCCATATCCTTGAAACCATACTTTAAATTATCCAGACTTGAAATGATAAAAGTTAGCTGCGCGCCAATATTATCATGCAGGTCACGTGAAATACGGAGGCGTTGTTCTTGCAATTTATTCTGTGTTTCAATTTTCGCCAATGCCGTTTTCAACTCACTTTCCTTTTGCAATTGTCGGTTTTTCAGTAACTGCCTACTGTAAAACAGGTAGCCTAAAAGTCCCAGGACAACGGCGAGACCAATCACGCCATAGATTAGGGTATTCTTGCGTTTCACCTCCAATTCCTTTTCTGCTAACTGAGCGCGTTGTGCTAAAATTTCCTTTTCCTTTTTCTCGGTTTGATATTTCGCTTCGGTTTCTGCTATTATTTCCGAATTCTTTTCATTTAAAATTGAATCTTTTACAGCAATAAATTTCAGAAGGTATTCATTGGCTGTTTTAAAGTCATTTTGTCCTTTATATACTTCCGAAAGCCCTGCATAAGCTTCCTTAGCAGATATTTTAATTCCGTGCTCTTCGGCAAGTAGTAGTCCTTTTTTAAAATATTCTGTGGATTTTTTCAATTGCCCTTGAGTACGATAGTGTTCACCAAAAGCAACAAACGTATTGGCTAGTCCGTTATAATCGGCAACCTCTTCTCGTAGTATTAAAGAATTTGTAAAAAAAGCGTCCGCATTTGTAAGATCCCCTTTCTTGGAATATGCCAATGCAATATTGGAAAGGTTAGAAGCTTGTTGCTTTTTGTCCCCTAACCGTACACTAATTTCATGCGATTTAGTGTATGCCTTAATAGCTTCATCGTACTTTTTTTGATAATCGAAGATTGCCCCTATATTGTTATAACCGTTTTGCAAACCGGCGATATTGCCTAATTCTTCTTGTATTTCCAGCGCCTTAGTTAAATATAAGGTAGTTTTATCAAAATCCTGTGTGTAGTAATAAACCACTCCAATATTGTTATACGCCTCAGCAATTCCGTTTTCATTTCCAATTTTTTCTTCTGCTTTTAAGGCTTCAAATAATTTGGTTAATGCCTCGTCGTATTCCCCCTTACGGATATGAATTGTAGCGATGTTATTAAGGATGACCGCAAATCCACGATCACTCTTTAACTCCTCAACAATTGAAAGAGCATTGTTATAATGAAGCATTGCATTGTCGTAATCTGTCTTTCTCTCATAGTAATTTCCCAATACATTCAAATTTTCCCACTGTCCGGATCGATCGCCTGTTTTCTCTGCCAGCTCAACCCCTTTTACTGCATATGCTCTCGCACTATCGAGATGTGCAATATTGTAATGAGATGCTATTTTGGAATACAAATTTACTTTTACAGAATCCGATTTGCTCGTTTCTAAGGCAACTAAAAGACTGTCTATATTTTTCTGTATTTGCTGTGAAAAGCAGGACAATGTTGAGAAGAGAATAAAAGCGAAAAGTAGTTTATATCTTGGTTGCATTGGTTGATTTGTGCTAAGTTAAATTTCGATATCAAATTGTGGTCGGAGGGCTTCCGAAAGATTATACTTTAAAAAATTGTAAGTATCCAAATTCTTCTCCCTAAATAAGAGTTGTCTTTTGTTCAGACTAAAATCACCCCTAAGCGACGCCATTTTTTGCGAATGTCTATTTTTGAGAGTTTTCATTTTCAGAAGAAAAAAAACTAAAATAGTAACTAATATCAAACAATACGATATGATAATCAAAACCATAGATATGAATTTTGTATAAATGTACGCAGATAATAAGAATCATATTATAAGACAATTGCCTTATTTTCTCTACTAAAAGGACACTATTTAAAGGGTTAAACATAAAAAAGACCGCCATGGGGCAGCCTTTTTCCAGTTGTAAAAACTCCTCAATTTAGTACAACTAAAAGTAATTTGGTTAGTAATTACTTAAGATTATAAGCGTAGATCGAATTAGCATCTGCTTTATAGTATAGAATTCCGCTAATTTCATCTACTTGATATTCCGGTTTTTTATCTTTTAAAACGATCTCCTTTTCTTTAGAGCCGGTATCCTTGTTTAGTTTTACCAGTCCAACTCCGTCATCAAGTTTCGTTAGCACGAATTGTGCATTCTCGGTTGCTGCAGTAGCTTTAAATCTTTTAAGCATTTCGGCTATAGAGGCTCCAGTAGCCATAGCCATATCTCCTCCCAGGTTCGCATATCGCTGTCCTCTGTCTGTATAGCTCCCCAGTTTATTTCTATTCTGATTGGCTGCATTATATGCGGCAGCTGCCGAGGCCGCAGTCGCAACCGCCGTCACCCCTGCCAGAATGGCTCCCATTGCACTTTTACCAGGTGCGCGATAATACTCATGCCATTGTTTTTCACCATCCCAGTTTAAATTCATGAGATTTTGGTCGCTGGAAAGTAGAATTCCGTTATCTCTTATTTCAATACTGGCAGGAGCTTCCTTTCCTTCAAATTTTGACTCGGCTAAGGTGCTAACTTCACCACTACTGGCATCAATAGCAAATAAAGTTTCATCTGCGCTAATTAAATAACGATCCTTATTCTTGTCGTATGTCGAACTAATAGCATCGGCTCTTCTGTATTTTAACGGTTTATTCCAAACCTGTTCCCCGGTTTCAAGATTTACAATATTGGCGTCTTCCGAAGTGATGTAAATTAGTCCCTGTGGCGTATTTGCCATTGTCAATATATTCTCGCCGGTTTTCAAGGGCTTTTTGAATAACGTTTTTCCATCGAAAGAGATCTTATTAATTCCTCCTTGATAAATTCCGAAGAGAATACCATCATCCATGATATAAAAATGCTGCACATAACCCTTGGTCTTAGGCGCTTTCTCCCAAAGATCCTCCCCATTTGCAGCACTTAGAAATCCAATTTCCGACTCATTCTTGGCTGCAAAAACGCTATTGCTACCCCCATCGTCCTTATTACTCACAATTGCCAGACCTTGCGGAAGAATTTCGAAATTGACCACGCTACCTTTCACTTTAGCAGGATCTTTCCAAAGTTCGGCACCCGTGTTACTTACTTTATGAACCTTCGTATTGTTCCCATTTGCCGAACCTTCAAAGGCATAAATATCCTTTTCATCGGCATCTGCAACAAGCCAACTCACATTTTTAATTTTAGTATCCCAAAGTTCCTCTCCGGTATGTGCTTTTTTAGCAACAAGCCCTTGAGTTGTAGGTATTACTAAGCTGTTTTTCAGCAAAAGTGGTCGTCCGGTAACCGCGTATGTTTTTGCAATTCCTACGCGATTAGGATTATTTAAGTTAAAACGATAATCTTCTTTTCCGGTATTGAGATCGTAAACCGCAACAGCCGAGGCGTATTTTTCTTCAGACCTCCGTGTTCCACTCACTACCAGCTTATTTTGTGGCATCATCACATCGCAAGTAGTCACTGTTTTCCAACCGTTACCTTCGGTGTTAAACAGTATTTGTCCCGACATATAATCGATCACAGTCTTTTTTGAAGTAAGATTAGCAAATCCACCTTGTGCGATCATAACGTACGGTGCATCAGGAATAAAGGTTAGTTCTTCAGGTTTTACCCGCCCGTATTCGGTAAAGTTGAACAAAAGGTCATTACTACCCGGCTTAATCCCCACTAATCCGTCGTTAGTAGCAACAACCATTGTCCCACCTTGTGTTAAAGTCATCTCATTTATTTTAGCTCCCACATCGTATCTGAAATCCGGTGTTTCAGCTTTTTGAGCAAAGGTATTCGTGCAAATTAAGAGCATCACACAAAGACCTGCTTTAAAAGTTATTGAATATTTCATAATTAAGGTTTTTAGTTATTGTTGACTCAAAGATGGGTTAAAAGAAAAGTGAATTCAATAGGGCAACTGACGTATTCGCAAGTGATTAGCTTGCAACTTTAAAGTCTTGAATCGAGAAACCTAATGGAACTATGAAGGGTTCCGAAGAAATTATAAACTACGCAAGTCGGAAAAAAAGCTAAGCTTCTTCCCCGACCTAACGTAAAAACCTCAATGAAGAGATTCTTTTTAAACTCTTAGTTTTGAGTTAAGGCAATATTGAATGAACCGTTCGATACTGTAGAAGTATCATTAGGGTCATTAATGTTATATCCTGTAAATGAAAATGTTCCCTGAACATTTGTTGAACTGTAACTTGAAATATTGATCTCTCCTGCATTTCCCGTTCCATTAACCGTACTATAGATCACCACCGAGTTTGGATCGGGGTTCGATGGATCGGGCAGATAGCTATAAGTTCCAATGTTTAAAAGATTGAGTGGATATGTCCCTACTCCGTCAAAATTCTGAACGATCATTTGTAAGTTTTCAGAATTGATAGTTCCTGCAGAAACAGCTATAACCCGAACTCCACCCGAATTTGTCTCTTGTGCTGCTGTGGTTCCTTCCAGAGATTGGAAGTTATTACCATTAACCGTAGCCGTTAAATTACCTTCGGTTAATCCACTTCCCATACCTCCGTCGTCATCTTTTTTACATCCTGTAAATACTAAGGTCACACACACTAAAGTTGCGAACATTGTTTTAGTAAAATTTTTCATAATATTGGTTTTTAAGTTATTAATGAAGCAAAGATGTCTTAAAAACCGGGTGTTAATCAATAGGGCAACTGACGTATAATTATAGAATTGTAAAGTATTTGATTAAAAATTTGCTTTAAACTGACCATTCGTAACAGGAATCACAATATTTTGAAAATTATATCCATCGAATCGGAACGTTCCTTCAATTGAAATACCGTCATCACTAGTTATTAGTATTTCGCCCGGTGTAAAACCAGCTAGATTTGAAATACTATTTGAGCTATAATATCTTACGTTTCCAAAAATAATACTAAGATCGGCATTATTTGTTGCATTCGCTCCGGAAATATACACTCCCGGTCCCGTGTAGTTTTGAATAACAGCATCAAAAGTTATATAGTTATTATTAGGTCTATCTTGCCTGGCAATTATTCTCAGGTATGGAAGATTACTAACATTTGTAATATTTGCACTAATAAACTGCACTTCATTACTGTCCTGCGTAGCTGTAAAGGTTTCACCATTACCATAAGTTGCATTGGCAAACTCGGAATTAGAATTATCTACATCGTCTTTTTTACAAGACGTTATGGTTCCAACCAATATTAAAATGACAAAAGAAGTAATAAATTGTTTCATGAATATAATTTAAGCGCCAAATATACTATCTAAACTTAATACGCGGAACCATATTTTGAATGTTTTCTATTTTCTTCTGAAGATCCTTCAGAAAAGCCTGATGAGCCTCACTTTGTTCATTAAAGGGTTTGTGTTGTAAACCGGACTGAATCACTCCAATCTCCTTCTGAAGCGATTCTGTTTCCGAAGAAATCCAAACCAACTTAAATCGTTCCCAGATAATATTGATCGCCACATTGCCCGGATGTATCATATCCTCACCATAAAAACGATAGTCGCGCAACTCATCCATCATAATTTCGAAAGAGGGAAAATAATGTACTTTTTGTCGAGGATCCACTATAGTATGTATTCCGGAAATTAAATGGGCTTTACTAAGCGTATTCTCCACAAATCCGTCTTTTATATGCCGAACGGGTGAAACGGTCGTTATAAAATTCACATCGTGGTTTATATCCCGAATCAAAGTGATCGTATTATCGAGAGATCCTGCTATATCTTCCGGGGAGAGCAATTCCTTTAAAAATTTTTTCTGCGGAATTTTATGGCAATTGGCAACCACAGTATCGGTTTCAATATGTCTGTACACGTGGGAAGTTCCGTATGTAAAAACGATATGCGAAGCAGCAAGTATTTGCGCTTTTAATAGTTTTAAAGCCTCGTTCAAGTTATTCAGAAATGTGTCTTTTTCTGAATGGCTTATTTCTGAATGCACCTCGAAGCAATGCCATCTCTCATTCTGAAAAAACAAATCGTCATCAACAAATTCTGTCGCGTTGATCGCACGTGTCACTAATTTCTCAATGGCAAGAGGGTGAAAAACAATTCCGAAGGGATTACAGCAGTTCTGAAACTTATAATACTCGAGTTTCCGACCAATATTCTCAACAAAACAAGATCCCAGCAACAATACTTTTGAAGCATAGTCTATCTGGTTTCTTTCGGGCTGTAGTGATATTTGAGTTTGTAGCTTCATTTTTTTCTCGCCATGATGCGGAGACTATTTCAAATACTCTTTCGCTTTCTCTAACGCTTCAGCAATTCCTTCGGGTTTCTTTCCTCCGGCAGTAGCAAAAAATGGTTGTCCGCCACCACCACCCTGGATAAATTTCCCAAGTTCGCGAACTATCTGACCGGCATTTAGATCGCGCTCCTTTACGAGCTCTTTCGAGATATAACAGGTTAGCAAAGCTTTTCCATCGTTATTAGAACCAAATAAAATAAACAAATTGTCAATTTCATTACCCAGTTCGAAAGCAAGATCTTTAAGTCCGCCGGCATCAAGATCCAACTCTTTTGCCAGAAAATTAACTCCGTTAACTTCCTGAACTTCAGATCTTAGATCTCCTTTCAAATTCTTCGCCTTATCCTTTAGAAGTTGCTGAATCTGTTTCTGAAGCGAACTGTTTTCTTCCTGCAAAGAGGTAACTGCCTTTACAGGATCCTGAGCATTGTTCAGCGTTTTCTGAAGTTTTTCAAAGGCTTCGCTTCGTTCAATGAAATATTGTTTTGCCGCATCACCGGTTATCGCTTCTATTCGTCTAATTCCTGAAGCGACAGCGCCTTCAGAAGTTATAATAAAGTGCCAAATATCGTTGGTGTTGGGAACGTGTGTACCTCCACATAATTCCATCGACTTACCAAATTTTATAGCTCGCACGCTATCCCCGTATTTCTCTCCAAATAAAGCGATCGCACCTTGGTCAATTGCCTGCTGATATGGAATATTTCGTTTTTCATCAAGTTCTATTCCCTCACGGATACGTGCATTGACAAAATCTTCGACTTCTTTAAGCTCTTCGTCACTCACTTTACTAAAATGCGAAAAATCGAAACGCAAATTTCTACTGTGCACCATTGAACCTTTTTGAGTAACATGAGTACCTAAAATATTTCTTAGTGCCTGATGTAGCAAATGTGTGGCTGTATGATTTGAAGCCGTTCTCGAACGTTGAGTTTCATCTACAACTGCATTAAAGGAATCGCCGGGGTTACGTGGCAAATTCTTAGCGAAATGTACAATGAGATTGTTCTCTTTCTTTGTATCGATAATATAAACTACTTCACCATTCTGACCTTCAAGGTACCCCTTATCCCCTACCTGTCCGCCGCCTTCAGGGTAAAAAGGTGTTAGGTTGAATACCAATTGATACAACTCGCCATCCTTTTTCGTTTCAATTTTACGGTAACGTGTAATTCGCACCCGGGTTTGAAGCATATCGTACCCTACAAATTCCTCTTCGGTATCATCCAGCAATTCGACCCAGTCACCGGTTTCCACTTTGGTTGCGGCTCGTGATCGTTCTTTTTGTTTCTGAAGTTGTTCGTCGAACTCCTTTTCATTTAGTTCGAACCCTCGTTCCCGAAGAATCAATGCAGTAAGGTCTATTGGAAAACCGAAAGTATCGTATAATTCGAAAGCCTTTTTACCTGAAATAACTTTAGAATCACTGGCATTGATCATGTTTTCTAACAAAATCAATCCTTGATCCAGGGTGCGTAAAAATGAATTTTCCTCTTCTCTTATTACATTGGTAATTATATTCTTTTCTGAAATTAACTCAGGGAAAGCATCCCCCATTTGTTTACTAAGTGTGGTTACCAATTTGTAAATAAAAGGTTCTTTGGTATCTAAGAATGTAAAACCATAACGAATGGCTCGACGTAAAATTCGTCTAATTACGTAACCCGCACCTGTATTGCTGGGCAATTGTCCATCGGCGATGGAAAAAGCCACCGCTCTCACATGGTCACTAATCACCCTAATAGCCACATCCACTTTTTCATCTTTTCCATAGGTAGAATTTGTGACCGCCTCAACTTCGCGAATAAGCGGTGTAAAAACATCTGTATCGTAATTACTCTGCTTATTTTGAAGAACCATACACAAGCGTTCAAACCCCATACCGGTATCTACATGTTGTGCCGGAAGCTTTTCGAGACTACCATTTGCTTTACGGTTAAACTGCATAAATACGAGATTCCATATTTCTACAACCTGAGGATGATCCTGATTCACTAAAGAAGCACCGGGTACCTTAGCTCTTTCTTCTTCCGACCGAATATCAACATGAATCTCACTACATGGTCCACAGGGTCCCTGATCACCCATTTCCCAGAAATTATCATGTTTATTTCCATTAATGATACGGTCTTCGGGGACAAATTTCCTCCAAAGATCATAGGCCTCAGTATCGCGCTCCAAGCCTTCCGAAGCATCCCCTTCAAAAATTGAAACGTACAGAATATCTTTGTCAATTTTGTAAACTTCGGTAAGTAATTCCCATGCCCATTCTATGGATTCTTTTTTAAAGTAATCACCAAAACTCCAGTTTCCAAGCATTTCGAACATAGTATGATGGTACGTATCCATCCCCACTTCTTCCAAATCGTTGTGTTTACCACTAACACGCAAGCACTTTTGTGTATCACTCACACGATTATTTTTGGGCTCTTTATTTCCGAGGAAATACTCCTTAAATTGGTTCATTCCCGCATTCGTGAACATTAATGTTGGGTCGTCTTTTACAACCATAGGTGCCGAAGGAACAATAGCATGTGACTTCGATTTAAAAAATTCTAAAAACTGACTGCGTATTTCGCGAGACTTCATAGGTATCATTTTGTTCTGTAAAAAGGATGTTAGGCGAATGCGGAAACAATTTCTATATTTGTGTAACGTTTCAAATACTTGCACTACCTATCAACGAGCAAAAATATGATTTTTTAGCGTATGTCTAAGGTTAAATATTATTACGATAGTGAAACTCTTTCCTATCGTAAAATTGAAAAAAAGAAAGGAAGAAAGCTTGGGATTTTTCTCCTAAGCTTGCTAGGTATTGTATTGAGTGCATTTATGCTCTTGATCATCTATCTCAATCTACCTTATGTTGAGACACCCAAAGAGAAATCTTTAAAGCGTGAGTTGGCAAATATGGAGCTTCAATTTGATCTTCTAAATAAAAAAATGGATCAGGCTCAAAATGTACTAGCCGAAATTGAAGAACGAGACAACAATCTTTATCGCGTTTATTTTGAAGCAAATCCTATTCCGGCCGAACAGCGTAGAGCTGGCTTTGGAGGGGTTAACAGGTATAAAGACCTTGAAGGTTTTGATAATTCTAAGTTGATTTCGTCTACGAGTCAGCGTTTGGATGTGCTAACTAAGCAAATCGTGGTGCAGTCGAAATCCTTAGATGAAATTGCAGTTTTGGCAGAAGAGAAAGAAAAATTATTAGCTGCCATTCCGGCGATTCAGCCTGTAAACAATGAAGACCTTACACGTATGGCGTCGGGTTATGGTTATAGAACCGACCCCTTTACAAAGGCACGTAAATTTCACTTCGGAATGGATTTTACAGCTCCTCGTGGTACCCCGGTATATGCTTCGGGTGACGGAAGGGTTTCACGTGCAGACAATAGTGCATCGGGTTACGGAAACCATATTAGAATAGATCACGGCTACGGTTATGAGAGTCTATACGCCCATTTATACAAATATAATGTACGAGTAGGGCAACGGGTAAAGCGTGGCGACCTCATTGGTTTTGTAGGAAGTACGGGACGTTCGGAAGCTCCGCATTTGCACTACGAAATATTTAAAGATAATGAGCGGATCAATCCTATCAATTTCTATTACGGAAACTTAACTCCGGAAGAATTTGCCGAAATTTTAAAGAAATCTCAGCAAGAAAATCAATCGCTTGACTAATGCATATAGAGCTACCCGAAAAATTGTATTATGGAATTGGTGAAGTCGCCGAAGCCTTCGACGTGAATACATCTCTTATTCGTTTTTGGGAAAAAGAGTTCGATGTCCTAAAGCCAAAGAAAAATGCCAAGGGCAACAGAAAATTTACTCCACAGGATATTAAGAACTTAGAGTTAATCTATCATTTAGTAAAAGAGCGCGGATTTACCCTGGAAGGAGCTAAAACCCACTTAAAAGAAAATAAACAAAAAACACTTGAACGCTTTGAGATAATTCGCAAATTGGAAACAGTGAAGGCAGAATTGCTCAAAATAAAAGACCAACTTTAAAAAACCTCCACATGAAAAAATGGCTTATTCCCGTAATTATTATTGTTGCTTTAGTATTGCTAGCTGGTGCCTGGCTTGCCAAGGTGAATAATGAACTCGTACCTCTTGAAGAAAATGTTTCGGCTCAATGGGGAAATGTAGAAAGTTCGTATCAAAGACGTGCCGATCTTATTCCTAATATTGTGAATACGGCCAAGGGATATGCTGAATTTGAACAGGAAACATTGATAAAAGTAACTGAAGCCAGAAGTGAGGCGACCTCAATTCAAATTGATCCGTCTAATATCACGCCGGAGCAACTGCAACAATTTCAACAGGCACAATCCGGATTGACATCGGCATTATCAAGGCTTTTAGCCGTTTTTGAACGTTACCCAGATCTTAAAGCCAATGAAAACTTTAAGGAACTGATCAACGAATTGGAACGTACTGAAAACCGAATTAATGTGGAGCGAAATCGATTTAATGATACCGCTCGAATTTTTAATACCGAGATAAAGAAGTTTCCAACAAATTTCGCAGCGGGTATTCTAGGATTCGATGAAAAGATCTACTTTCAAGCCGATGAAGGTAGTGAAGACGCACCGGAAGTTGAATTTGACTTCGGAAATTAAAAGTTATGTCTAAAGTTGAAGATTTCTTAAGTCGGAAGGAAGAAGCCGAAGTAGTTGAAGCCATCCGTATGGCCGAAAAGAACACATCGGGTGAGATTCGTGTTCACCTCGAAGCGCATAGTGAAATTGATGCGTTCGACAGAGCTGCCGAAGTATTCGATTTTCTACACATGAATAACACCAAACAAAGTAATGGCGTTCTTATTTATGTTGCGGTTGAAGATCGAACACTTGTAATTCTGGGTGACAGCGGTATAAACGATGTGGTTGCGGCAGATTTCTGGGAAAGCACTAAAGATGCCATAATAGCTCAGTTTAAAAACGGCAATACAAAGCAAGGACTTGTGGACGGTATTATAAAAGCCGGAGAACAACTCAAAATGCATTTTCCATATAAAAAAGGAGACATCAACGAACTCCCGGATGAGATTTCTGTAGGCTAACATCTCATTTTAGGTTGTATGCTTCGGAAGAACAACATAAACAATAAAAATTGCTCAATTCTCTTTTGAAATATCAACTTCTAGTATCATTATTTATTTGCGTTCTTTTTTCTGAAAGTCTCTCAGCGCAATTCGATATTCCCCAAAAACCTAAGGTTCAAACTTCGGTATACGATTATATCGATTTGCTTTCGGAAGGACAAAAAAATACGTTAGAAAACAAGCTAATTCGTTACTCCGATTCTACCTCAACTCAAATCGTGGTAGCAATTATTGGTAGTACCAACGGGGAAGATATTTCACTTTTAGGTGCCAACTGGGGGCAAAAATGGGGGATTGGACAAAAAGAAAAAGATAACGGGATCTTAATAATTCTCGCTACCGAAGATCGCAAAATTGATATAAACACAGGCTACGGAATTGAATATCGCATTACCGATCTAATGGCCGAGCGTATCATTAATCGGATCATGATCCCTGAATTTAAAAGTGGTTCATACTACAACGGACTCGACAAAGGTACAGATGCTATTTTTGCAGCGCTTAAGGGAGAGTTTGACGAAGATAGGGAGTTTGATGATAATGAAGATGGTAATTTTCGACACCTTATAGTGATCATCATATTCATTATTATCGTCATTGCGCTCAGTTCTAAAAAAAATGGACGTGGTGGAAAGGGTGGAAAAAGAAGAGGCACTAGCTTGTTAGATGTTATTATTCTAAGCAATATGGGACGGACCGGAGGCTTCGGCGGAGGAAGTTTTGGCGGCGGAGGAAGCTTTGGAGGTGGAGGCTTTGGCGGTGGCTTCGGAGGTGGAGGCTTCGGCGGAGGTGGTGCCAGTGGTGGATGGTAGCATAAATAATCAAGGTGCAATGGTAAGTATAATTCACTTCTGTGTAAAAGGTAGAATAAATAGTCATTCCAACTAAGGAGGAATCTCAGATAAGATGTGATTTCTCAGTCGCACCTCCTTCGAAATGACTGCCGGACAGAATTTAGAATAATTGTTTCTGAATCAATTTATTTTATAGCAGCAATTAATTTGTGGCGAACATACTATTTAAATGTTCTAATAAAGTTACCTCTTTTTTATCTAGATTCATTTTTTTACTAATTCGATATCGCTGACTTTCAATAGCTCTAACAGTCCGATTTAAGAATATTGCTATTTCCTTGTTTTTAAATCCAACGTACAAATGATGACATATAATTATATCCTGATCATTTAACTCGGGATACTCACTTCTAAGTGCTTCAAAAAATTCCAAATCAAGATTTCGCATCAAATCAAGATGATTTTCACTTGTATCAATGATCGTTGGAGATTCTATTTGCAAAGTTTTGTATAATTCTTTAATTCTTATTCTTTGAGATTCTAAATCTTCAGAAACAGCTATTTTTTTAATCTTCTTCTTTAATTCTACAATATACTCTTCTAAGCCAATAGATTTAACTTTTAGCTTTTCATTAGAGGATTTAAGATGTGTCAATTTCTTATTTTGATTGATGAACCCTGTTAGCTTTCTCTTTAACTTACTGTCCCGTACAAAAAACACCACACCACCAGCGATCAACAATAATACTAAAACAATAGAAATATTTCGATTAAGAACCTTAGCTTGAGCTTCCTCCTTTAAATTTTCTTCAGATTCAATTAAAAAAGTATTGATTTCCAAACTAGCGTCCATGGTATCACTTAACATCTTTGATTGAAAATTCTTTAAGGAGTCTAGATAAATTGAACTTAGACTATCTTGGTTAACATATTTATATGCTTTTGAATACGTGGAGAAATATTCTTCGGTAGTAGGAAAACCCATTACACCTCGTAACCTGGAGGCTTTTTCCAGATAGGAAAAAGCAGAATCCATTTGCTTCTTTTCCCTATAAATTGCAGCCGTACAAACATTCAGAGTAACTTCATAAAAATTATAATTATATGCCGCGATCGTTGGATTTGACTTTAAGGACCGAAATTCTTTTAGATATTTATTTCCGTTATTTAAATCCCCCATATGAATATAATTTGAGGCCAACATAAATACCGCAAATAAATGATAATAAGCGTCATCCTTAATAGCCCTATAGGTATCTATATTTTCAAGTATCAGCTTGTTACTCGCATCGTAATTATCATTCAAGAATTCGACATAAGCGGGCATTTGGAGTACTTCGGTGAGCCCGTTCTCATTTTCTGCCAATGAATAAAACTTCTCGGCAGATTCAAGATACTTATATGCCGAAGTGTCCCTGTTTATTAAATATATATTCGTAAATAATTCTAAACTTGCCTGACCCGCTACATTGTAATTTTTTTCTTTCTCCCCATACTTTAAGGCTTGCAGATAGTTTAAATATAATTTCGCTTGTTCGTTTTCTTTATCATTGAGCAAAGCTTTAAATAGATAGTATTCACCAATTCTCCCATTTATCGTTTCAGTAAAAGGAGTTTGTACAGAATCCAAATATCGTTGAGCCAATTCGGGATTAGCAACAATATGTATATCTGCTGAATCAAGAAGGTAATATGATTCTTTTTCATTCTGACTTACAGCAGGATTTGAGGTGAAAATAACAATGTAAACAACTAAGGCCGAAAACAAATAGTTACGACCCCATAAGATTCTAAATAACATATATCTTAATAAGTAATAGCAATTCTAATTATTCCAAAATTACTTCATTATTATTTAACACAATGCCTGTAAAAATAATTTCTATTATTATATTAAAAAATTCTCGTATATACCATAATTGCAACAACCAATCTACAAAGGATAGCTTATAGCCAAAGAAACATTATATAAATACAATAAAGAATTATACTCTTTTTTTAAGTTGCGTAGTTAATGCGTAGTAGATTATTTGTATAAAGAAACTCATTTTTCGAATTTCGCCTTAAGATGTAAAGAAAACAGATTAACTAAAAATAAAGTAAAGCATGTCTCAAAAATTTACTCGCAACCTTATAGGATTTTTATTTCTACTGGCAATTTTGACTACCCAAATGGGATGGTCACAAAACAACAAAACACAAAATTATAAATCTAAGGTTTCAAACTCTGATGCTAATTTTTTTGAAATTGTTGCCCAAAAAAGAGCAGAGTTTGCTCAAATGGATTTGAGCATTAGAGCAAATCAAAAAGCGTATAAGCAGTTTGAAAGATGGGCTTATATCTGGCGAGATAAGGTGAATAAAGATGGTTCATTTCCAACCGAAGCGAATAGATTATTATCTACAGAACAATATATTTCTACTGTGATGGAGTTTCAATCTGAAAATCGCTCATCAACTACTTCCCCATGGTTACAAATTGGTCCAATTAACAGGCCAACAGTAAATGGATATGCAGGATACCCCGGTAAAGGAAGAATAAATGTAATTGCCGAGGACCCAACAAATACTCAAATAATGTATGCTGGTTCGGCGGCAGGAGGAATTTGGAAAACTACTAATGGTGGAAATTTGTGGAATCCAAAATCTGATTTTCTGGCAGGAATTGGTGTTTCCGATATATTGGTAGATCCAAATAACACCAACATTATTTATATGGCAACAGGTGATGAAGATGGTGAGCACATTTCTTCTATTGGAGTATTTAAATCGTTAGATGCTGGAGAAACCTGGAACCCCACAGGACTAACCTTTAGTCTTAATGAAAACGAATATATTAGAGATTTGGAATTTGCCCCGGGTAATACTTCCAAAATATTTGCACTTACCAATGAGGAAATTAAAGTAACTACAGATAGCGGAGCTACTTGGACAAATATTCCTGTAACGTATCCGTTTAACGCATTTACCGAATATTTTCAAACGATTATATTCGATCCCAATGATGCTAACAAAGTAATTGTATCCGATTTTTGGGATGCTATTTATATTTCAACCGACGGAGGTGCTAATTTTGCAATGCATGATATTTATCAGGGAGGAAATAATAAAAAGCTTCTTAAGTTAACGACAACCGCCAATGATAATGATTTCTTTTACGGTTTGTCTCAAGATGGTGAATTCAGAAAATATAGATTCGCAATAAATAACACGGCAGCAGATTTAATAAGCACAACTACAATATCAGGTTTTAATTCACAAAGTGGGTATGATCAGTGTTTAGCTATTTCACCAACCAATAAAAACAATATTATCGTTGCCGGAGTTAATGGATATAGATCAACAGATGGCGGCACAACTTTTTCAACGCTCTTAAATGCTTATGATAGTCCGCCGGGAGCAGGATTCTACGTACATGCAGATCATCACCACTTATCGTTTCTCGCCGATGGTGTAACAGTTTTAAATGGTCATGATGGAGGAATTCATGTTGGTCCCTTCAACGCTACGTCAGCAACACCCTGGGCCGACTTATCTAATACCCTAATAATAACTCAGCCGTATAATATTTCTGTCACTCAAGAATCCAGTGGTGATAATTTTATGATGGCAAATCAGGATAATGATGGATTTTCAAAAATTCTGAAAGACGGAACACGTCAATGGGTTTCATGTCTTGCCGGAGATGGTACTTCAGCCGCAATTGATATTAGCGACTCGAATATTAGGTACTTGGGAGGCACAAATGGTAATTTGAATCGCTCAGATAATGGGTATTCGGTATATTACGATTCTGCTGTTGAAATATTACCAACTCTTTCCAGTGCGGCATTCGTTTCACCTATGTCTGTACACCCAACAGTTGCAACAACAATTTATGCCTGTCATAGTGATATAAAGAAATCTACAGATCGCGGAGAAACCTGGACTGCTCTGGGAACAGGCTTAACAGGTACAAAATTTATCGACGTGACGCAAAATGGTGCTTCGATTAGAATTTATACTATTGGTGAAAACGGAACTGCGAAACGAAGTGATAACGATGGTGCCAGCTGGGTTACAGTGAATCCTCCCTCGGGACAAGTCTTTAACAGTTTTTCGGCTGTGCCTAACTCAAGTATTGTATATGCAACGGTTGGTGCATATAACGCAGGAAATAAAGTTTTCAAATCTACCGATAACGGAAACACATGGACTAATATAAGTGGCGATCTTCCTAATATCGTGATGAAAAAAATACTCTATAATAGAAGTGAGACAAATGAAACCCTTTATTTAGGAACCGAACTAGGTCCGTACACTAAAGATAATACATCGACAAATTGGGTTAAAATGGGTATCGGACTTCCTAATGTAAGAGTTGATGATCTTGAAATTAACTATACAGATCAAGAGCTATATATCGGGACTTTTGGAAGAGGAATGTGGAAAACGTCCATCTTTAATGGCGCTTGTGCCGGAGGCACTAAAACATGGACAGGTATTTGGTCTCCTCCCGGTGCTCCCAATGGAACTCACGAAGTTATAATTGACGCACCTTATAATACCGCTACGCACGGAAATTTAGAAGCCTGTAGTTTAACGATCAATAATGGAACCGCTCTTACTATTACCGCCGGTAACTTTGCAAAAGTTATAGGAAATATTACTGTAGATGGCACACTTGAAATAGGTCACGAAGGGAGTTTGGTACAGGTAGATAATAATGCTACAGTAGTTAAAGGTGCTATGGGCGTTATAAATGTTCATAAGACAACTCCTAATATTGCCGCACAATCCTTTATGATAGTTGGAAGTCCTATGTCTTCGGAAACGAGAGAGGGCGTTTATGCCTCTGGTTATATAGTGAGAAACCATCTCACCGGAAACTTTATTCCAAATCCGAATGTCGCAGCAATGTTCCCGATGGCTAACAATTTTGCAGATGACAACGGAAACAATTGGATTAATCACACCGGGGCGTTAAATGTAGGTGAAGGTTATATGGTATTTCCTCAGCCAGACGGAACATCTAGCGGAAGTTATAGCCATACATATTCACAAGGAACACTAAACAATGGAATTGTAAACCGAACCCTGATATTTAATGGGAATCAAAATGCAAGTCCTAATATTCTGGCAAATCCATATCCATCGGCTATTGATGCAACAGCATTATTATCAAATTTGAACAATAATTCAAGAGTCAACGCGCTATATTTCTGGGAACACCTTACACCACTTTCACCATCGTATCCCGGGTATAATGCTGCGAATTTTGATATGGGCGATATTTCAGTATATAGTTTAATGGGTGGAGTCGCTGCAGCTAACGGAGGTCAGACTCCTACAAAGGTGATCGCGTCCGGACAAGGATTCGGTGTAAAGACCTCATCTGCCGGAGATCTGGTATTCGACAATACGATGCGAGTTACCGGACCTAACGATACATATAGAACTACACTTGAAAATAGAAATCGTTTATGGGTGAACGTTTTTAACGAAACCTATGGTTTAGGAAGTACAACTCTGATAGGTTTTTCTGAAAACACTTCAGACGCATTCGAAAATGCAACCGATATCACTCGAATTGCAACTCCTGTATCGATCTATTCAGAATTAAATACCGGGGAACAGTTAGCTATTAATTCATTAAATTCATTCGATACAGACGATATAGTTCCATTGAGTTTTTCAACCCAAATTGAAGCATCTCAGAACTATCGAATTTCACTTCAGGACTTGGATGGAGATAGTATAAGCGGAGAGTCTGTATTTCTAATTGATCAGGAATTAGGCACGACCACCAACTTAAGAGAAACCGATTACACCTTTGAAAGTAATGCAGGAACTTATGTACATCGGTTCCTAATCGTATTCAATAATTCACCTTTGAACATAACCCAAAGCAGTCTGGATCAAATTGGCATTTTCCCCAATCCAACCGAAAATATCTTAACGATATCTTCTCCGACTCTAATTGTTCAGAATGCAATTGTCTATGATGTGAGAGGCAGAAAACTTATGGAAGTTACCTTCTCCAACCGTAATTACACCGTGAACTTGTCATCGCTGGAAAGTGCTATGTATTTTGTACAGATAAATACAAAAAGTGGTTCATTAACGAAACGAATCCTGAAAAAGTAAATGCTTGCAACTTCAAGGCTATGAACAGTGTAAATCTTTCGAAAGAAACCATCCTTTTGAAAAAATCATTTATCGATCTCGATAGATTATTTAACTCAATGGATTTTAAGAAAGACGAATTGAATATTCAAATTAGTTCACTGGCATCTTAATAGCAATCTTTAAAGATAGACCCGGATTCCTAATCCGGGTTTTATTTATCATCTAAATCTGAAAAACTATTCTCAGAAATGCTTTATGACCTACATTGAAAAAGAAATATTTGAAATAAGTAAAAATTCTGAATGGATTTCTCTACGTCCCAATGGATTCGTCAAATACTATATCAATCCAATTAATGTACATGTGGTAAAGAAATGGCGAGTTAGTGATCGTCTTAAAATCGCCATAATGAAAAATAATTCGGAATACCCCATTAAAATTAAAAATGCTACTGCTTCAAATTTTGTCTATGCAAAGTTTAAATAAGCTGTTGACACTAATTTAAGCGCATTTTTCCCTTCCAAAAATCTTAGAATTATTTTTTTCTGAAATATATAGTAACCGGCACCCCCATAAAGTCAAATTTCTCGCGAAGCTTGTTCTCAATAAATCGTTTGTATGGGTCTTTAATATATTGGGGTAAATTACAGAAAAAAGCAAAGCACGGATGCGGAGTTGGCAACTGTGTGCAAAATTTGATTTTTACATATTTGCCTTTATAAGCAGGCGGCGGATAAGCCTCGATTATATCGAGCATGGTCTCGTTTAATACACTTGTTTTTATCCGTTTACTTCTATTCTCATATACTTCAACCGCCGTTTCTATGGCTTTGAATATACGTTGTTTATTTAATACCGACATAAATACAATGGGTACATCGGTAAACGGCTCACATTGTTTTCTTATATATTTCTCAAAATCTTTTACCGTAGAATTGTCCTTCTCTACCAGATCCCACTTATTCGCTAAAATTACTACACCTTTATTATTTCGGTGAGCCAACCAAAATATGTTTTGTACTTGTCCGTCAAAACCTCTCGTAGCATCAAACACCAGGATCATTACATCACAGTGTTCTATAGCCCGCACACTACGCATTACAGAGTAAAACTCCAGATCTTCCTTAACCTTACTCTTCTTTCTAATTCCTGCCGTATCAACTAAATTGAATTCAAATCCGAAGCGATTGTACTTGGTATCAATACTATCTCTAGTGGTTCCGGCAATATCCGTTACGATATACCGGTCTTCGCCAATTAAAGCATTAATAAAAGACGATTTTCCTGCGTTTGGCCTACCTACTACTGCAAATCGTGGTAAGGTTTCTTCATCTCTCTTTTCTTCGTCCGGTAATACCTTCACAAGATCATCTAATAGATCACCTGTTCCACTTCCACTAATGCTTGAAAGAATGTAATATTTATCAAAACCCAATGAGTAAAATTCCACGGCATCATTTACACGATTGGCACTATCTACCTTGTTAACCGCTAAAAAAACCGGTTTTTTCGACTTTCGGAGTAGTTGTGCTACCTCTTCATCCATACCCGTTACACCGCTTTCTACGTCAACCATGAAAATAATTGCATCGGCTTCCTGAATGGCAAGTTCTACCTGCTTATCAATTTCCGCTTCAAAAATATCTTCACTACCCACTACGTATCCCCCGGTATCAATTAATGAGAATTCTTTACCGTTCCAATCACTCTTTCCATAATGACGGTCACGTGTCACGCCACTCACTGCATCTACAATAGCCTCCCTACGCTGAATTAAGCGATTAAAAAAAGTGGATTTTCCAACATTCGGTCTTCCAACAACAGCAACAATACTCATAATCTTAATTTAAGGTGCAAAAATAACTAATTTTAAACGAAGGATGACAGTTGTCAGTTTTTGTTTACTGAAAATACAATAATTTACCTCGTTAATTTTAAAGGATATGCGATTAACCAATGAAATTGTTCTAAGACCCAGATTTAAAACTGAATTAGAAATTGGAAACCAAGAGGCCTTGGCTTTATTCGAAGCTCATAAAAACGATCAATCGAGGTTTGTAATCTCGAGGGTGGATGATCATGTATTTATTCGAATTCCGAAACACCTACAACACTTTTGGTCTCCACAGTTACACCTGGAAATAATTGAAAAGAATAAGGAGTCATCAACTTTACACGGACTCTTTGGACCGAACCCTACCGTATGGACGCTGTTTATGTTTCTGCATTTCGTTGTTATCACCTTGTTTATCGGCTTCGGAATTTGGGCGTATACAGATTACACCTTAGACAACTCGATTATTATGCAAATAGCTGTTATGATCTTTCTAATTATTAGCTGGTTCGTACTGTATATTGCCGGCAGAATAGGTAAAAAAGCCGGAACTGAAGAAATGCATCTCCTCTATCAATTTATGAAAGAGACACTTGCTATTAATTCTTAAAGATTTGCCTTCGGGCAGGGATTGAGGCATTGTTTGAGCTCTCCAGAGGCTTGAGTCTGGAAGCGAGTGCCGACCTACCCGCGGTAGGTAATAAGCCCGACCCTTTTCCTGCAAGGTTAAAAAGGGTGCCCGCCAAAAATTAATTATTATTGTATCCAAAACGCTTTAACTGCCGCATATCATTACGCCAGTTTTTATTCACTTTCACATACAACTCAATATGAATCTGTTTGCCGAAAAATTTCTCCAAATCCTTGCGAGCTTCAATTCCAACCCATTTTATAGCCTGCCCCTTATGACCAATTATGATCCCCTTTTGTGATTCACGTTCCACCATAATCACAGAACGAATTCGAATAATATCATCGTCTTCAAAAAACTCTTCAGTATCTATCTCGACAGAATATGGAATTTCTTTTTTATACTGCATTAAGATCTTCTCACGAATCGCCTCATTTACGAAAAATCGTTCAGGTTTATCGGTTAATTGATCTTTTGGATAAAACGCAGGAGATTCCGGCAATAATTCGATGATCCTGGTAAAAACTTCAGGAACTCCAAAGCCGCGGAGTGCCGAAATAGCAAAAATTTCGGCATTAGGTACTTTTTCCTGCCAGAGCTCTAACGCCTCTTTAAGCAGCTCTTCATTCCCATTGTCAATTTTATTAATAAGTAAAAGAACAGGAATTTTTGCATTCGTGATCTTTTTAAAGAATTCTTCGTCTTTTAGCTCCTTTTCACCTAGTTCAACCAAATAGAGCAGCACATCGGCATCTTCGAATGCCGATTTAACGAAATCCATCATGCTTTCCTGCAACTGATAAGCGGGCTTTATAATCCCGGGAGTATCACTCAGCAATACCTGAAAATCTTCTCCATTTACAATTCCCAGAATTCTATGTCGGGTGGTTTGTGCCTTCGAAGTAATAATAGACAAACGTTCCCCAACAAATGCGTTCATTAAAGTGCTTTTACCTACGTTTGGGTTCCCAATTATATTTACAAATCCTGCTTTGTGAGCCATAAAAATTCTTTTAGGCAAAGGTACGTTAAAAAAGCCGAGTTGGTAGTAGAGAGTGGGAAGCTCACAACTCATTCTTCACTGATCACTATTCACTATTCACTAAGCTACCTTAATCCAACTTCTTCAACAGCTTTTGCGCTCTCTTATACATATCTGAAGATTCGGGAATACTTTCTAATAACCAGGTAGTCGCTTCCATATTGTCTTGTTTCAGCTTGCTTAAGGCATGATACCAAACTGCTTCGTATTTATAAACCGAATCGCCTTCGGCTATCTTTCCGAAGAAGGCATCGGCACTTTCAAATTTATCAGTTTCCAATAACGAAATTGCGTAGAAAAGTTGATATTCCGGATTGGTGGGGTCGTTCGCAACCAAAGTTTCAAAATAGGTCGATGCATTCTGAAAGTCTCTTTGATTAAAAGCATTTTCTGCATTTCTAACCATCTCATTAGCATCACCCCTAACGGTTAAGCTAATTTTGTCATAATTGTTGAAATCGGAAAACGACGGACTGGAAAACTGCTGAAAAAATGTGAATCCTATCAGTAATAACAAACTCGCGGCGATCGCAAACACAAGAGGTTTGCTCTTTAACCCCCGGTTGGTTTCCTTGTTTACGGCTTCAGTCTCTTCTAAGAATATGGTGTCTACCACTTCTTCTTTTTCAAAATGTTTATTCGATATTTTCTGAAGATTGTTCTTGAATGCTTCGGAAGAAGCCTGATTATCAAATTTGTTCTCCAGGTAATTTGAAAGTTCTTTATAAGTTTGAAAAGTCTTTTGAAGCTCCGGGTCATTTTGCAATCGTTGCTCGAACGTCTGTTTTTCTTCCACGGTCATTTCTTCTGAAAGATAAGATTCAAACTCTATGTAATTTTGCTCTTCCATGGCTACAGGGATTTAATATTAGCATACTTAGGCGATTCTTGCGCCATTTTGGTTAATTGTCCTATGCATAACGATTTTTTCTTTCTCGCATAAGCGTACGAAACTCCCAAGGCATTAGCGACCTCCTCCATCGACTTGATCTGAAAAGTTTTGGTCAATAACTCTTTACAAGCTTTTCCCAATTTATTAAAGACCTCATTGAAGAATGTCTGTTTCTGATCAAATACCTCGGTTTCAAAAACCATTTCCTGGACGTGTTCTCCTGTAGATACTATTTGTTCATTTATTGTTACCTCTTTATTTGAAGATTTTTTTAACTCATTATACCATTTTCGTTTACATAGCAGGAAGAAATAAGCGTCAAACGGACAAGTAAGTTTAAGTCCTTTATTTTTTGCCTGATCATAAATAGTGATCATCACTTCCTGAACAACATCCTGCGCCCTGTCATTGTCGCCGCTATTATTCTTAATAAAATTGACCACTTTTGGAACAAACTTATCGTAAATAGTTTGAATGATAAACGAATTGTTTTGAGCTAGACCATCGATATATTTTTGGTCTTCATGAAGTTTTTGACTGCTCATAAATTACTGAATTTCAACACTAAGGTAAATATTTTTCCAAAGCTAGGGTAACAAAATACAAAAGGATATTATATAAAGTTGAAACAAAGAAATACAACAGCAAAAAATTATAATCACTTAAAACCCTAGAAATGATGAAAACATTACACAAATTATTAGGTCTTACAATTGCCACACTTACTTTGATAAGCTGTGCAAAAGACGATTCACTTCCTGTAGAGGAAGTAACACTATCGGTGCCAACTGCACTAGAATTTAACAGTTTGCGAAGCGATGCCTGGAACTCACATATACAAACAATTCAATTTAATGCTGAAGACGGAATATCCTTCACTTCGGCTAAAGGCGTAAAACTAAACATTTGGCCGGGGTGTCTTGAAAATAATGGGAATCCCGCGACCGGAAGTACCACTCTGGAATATGTAGAATTATTCGAAAAAGGCGATATGCTTACTACAAACAAAGCGACCATGGGATTAATGCCCGACAACAAGCGCGCTTTATTGAAATCTGGAGGTGAGTTTTATATCAACGCAAAACAGAACGGAGTAGCATTAGAGCTTACTTGCACGATGACAATCGAAGTTCCTGCCCAATTAACAGGTGGTCCGGATCCTGCAATGACTTTATGGGACGGAAGCGTCGCTGCTAATGGAGATATTGTTTGGGAAGAGAACACAGAACCAAACACCGGAGTTTTTATAGAAAACAACAATTACTTCGGTCAGTTGAGCGAATTCGGATTCAAAAACGTAGATGTATTTGCCAGCGACCCGCGTCCAAAAACTAAGCTGAAAGGAAAAGTTCCACAAGGATATAACTATGAGAATTCGGCCATGTACCTGTCCTTTAACGGTATCGCATCGGGATTAGCACAATTAGACACTTTTGATGACGCTAGTAATAGTTTTTCTGAACACTACGGACAAATTCCTATTGGACAAGAATTGAGTGTAATATTCGCTACCGAAGAAGACGGCATGTGGAAATACGCAATTAAAAGCGTGACGGTACAAGAAAATGATGTGTACGAATTTACCATCGAAGAAACAACGACAGGCACCAGAGCAGATTTTATCGCTGCTATCAACGCATTGCCATAAAAAAAAGGATCGGTTTAGATTCCAGCCGATCTGTTTTGAGGGGAGTCGTGAAGATCCTGCAGATTAATTTCTGTGGGGTTTTCTTCTCAAAATGAAATGTTTAGATAAAAAATTCATAATTTTAATGTAGAACTAAGAAACTCAACTCGCGTGAAATCCTTAAAACTCATACTAACCTTTTTCTTGGGATTCGCCATTTTTACTGGTTGTGAAGAATGCGAAGAAACTGTAGAAACTAGTAATGGCACCCCCTTTGAAGCTCCAACAGCACAAGAATTTAACGCCCTCCAATTAAATGTCTACCAAAATTTAGTGCAAACAGCGCGGCTAGACGTTGCTAACGGTATTAATTTTATTTCGGCAGCAGGAGTAACACTATTTATTCCACCGGATTGCTTAATTGCAAACGGCACGGTAGTTACAGGTTTTGTTGATCTGGAATTTTTCGAAGTCTTTGATCGTGGTGACCTACTTACCACAAACACCACCACCGTTGGGCAACTGCCAACCGGAGAATTAGATCTACTAATTTCGGGTGGTGCATTTTATATTAATGCTTCCCAAAACGGACAGCCTATAGATCTCATCTGTGAAGGCTTTTTAGGAATTCCAACAGATTTAAGTGGAGGCGATGATATAGAAATGCGTCCCTTTGATGGTACTCTCGATGCTAATGGGAATCTTCTGTGGACTGAAGCCAATCGTTTTTTAGAAATTGACGGCGGACCCCAAGGCTCTACTTATTTTACATCAATTGCTAGCTTCGGCTGGTTTAATGTCGATAAGTTTGCCAACGATCCGCGTCCCACCACGACAGTGCAAGTGAGTATTCCCCAGGAATTTAATCAGGAAAATACAGCAGTCTATCTCGCTCTAGTTGGAGAACCCAATTCGCTAGCGTACCTATACGGAGAACTCCCAATAGGACTGGAAGCGTATTTTATTTTTATTTCTGAAGAAAGCGGCGATTTCAGATACGCGATAAAGACTGTGACGATAGAGGAAAACCAACAATTGATATTTACCCGACAAGAAACTGAAGTGGTAAACCTTTCAGAAATAACAGCTATTATTAACGCCCTTCCTTAAAAACCATCTAATGATCAAACGTTTATTACTTTGTATGTTTTTTCTGGTAATTAGCTTGGGCTACGGGCAGGTTAAGATCGTTGATCCTGCACAGCGAACGGCAAATATTATCATGGACGTCAACGGAAATTTAATTTCGCTACGCCCGGACACACCGCCCTTAGAACAAATAGCCGGTGCTCCTAAAGCATATTACAGTTATTATTGGGAATTCGATGATGGAAGTTACAGCACCGAAAAAGAACCTAAGCACGTTTACAAAGCCAAAGGCGAATACAATGTGAAACTATGGACTACCAATCATTACGACTCGGGTAAGACCCCGGCAACCCGTCCGAAAAAAGTCACAGTTAATGATCTTTCACAAGAATATCACGATGAGGCTTCTATGGAAAGTGATCTCGACCTTAAGAAAAACAGAGACCCGATTCCCGAAGAAGAGATGATCTTAATTATGAGTTATAAGAATTCTAAATCGTATGTCACAGGCGGGAAACTCTATCTTTTTTATAACGAACATCAATATAAAGCAAATAACTTTGAACTTACCGACGTCCGAACCTACCATGGAGAACGAAAAGTTACAGATGGATTTACGAGTGTGCAAAATCTGCCATCTCTTGATGACACTTATTATGCTTCAGCGAAAAACGAATTACTATCCATTAGAACCCGGGCGATCGATACCACAGAAAAAAACAATCTGCCACTCACATTAGAAGAATCGCAAGCCTATTACAAAAATTCGGAAACTTATGAATTTGATGCCATGGAACCCGGAGAAGAACGAAATATCTTCTTTACTTTAAAAACTACTCCGGAAATGCTAAAAGATACCAGCGCTATAATTAGTGTTCGCAGTATTTACGTTCCCGATAACAACAGTCCCGGACATAAGGTAAAGGACCTTGAAATGGAGGTGGTTACTTCGCACGACCCCAACAAAATGTCTTCTAACGCCACCCTTATGAACTATCGTTTTGTACGTTTTAAAACTTTTAAGTTTAAAATTAAGTTTCAAAATAACGGCGAAGGTCCCGCCAGAACCATTCGTTTAGAAACCGATATCCCAGACATGTTCGATAAGAATACCATAAAAATTACAGATCAATATCCCGAATGTCCCATTTGCCCTAAATACAAAGAAGTGAGTTACAGTTGTCTCGATACAACCTATACCAAATCGCAAGCGATTTTCACTTATAAGAATATCTACTTACCTGGAAGCGAACAAAAAAACGTAAAGGAATACGACTCTACCAAGGGATTTGTTAAGTATGAGATAAAACTTAAAAAGGACTTTCATAAAAAGAAAACTAAGAGCAGAACAGCAATTATATTCGACAAGAACGAACCGATTATTACCAATTACGCCACTACTCGATTTATACCGGGACTCTCAATTGGCGCAAAAGCCGGTTACAGCTTTAACACAGATCAGGAAAATGCGAAAGAATACTTCGCAGGAATCACCCTATCTCCCTACAAATCGTATCGGGGCTACTTACAAGCCGAATTATTCGTTTCGGCAGGATCGTTTGAGGAATTCGACCAATTTACAGAAGAGACTTCTAACGGGCCCTTTATCAACAGATTTGATTTTACCGAAACCTCTGAAGTAAAAAACTTCACAGGGTATTTGGTCCCTGTCTCTTATCGATACAACCTAAATAATTTTGCAGCTTTAGGGGCGGGAATTCAGATGAAACTGAATATTTCTCAAAAAACCACCACCGAATCATCGGGAGAATACTCCTTGGTCATTCCATCCGAAAATACCGTGATCCGTGATGAAACCCAGGATGTTTTTACCCGAACCACTACCGACTGTGATTGTGTAAACTTTAAAACAGGGCTGTTTGCCGGATTTAATGTGGGTGCCGCACGAATTGGTCCGAGTGTTGGCGCAAGATATGTGTATTATTTTGACGAAGACAATCAACAGATTCAGGTCTATGGTATCTGGAAGTTTTAAATTTTTTTGGGCCAGGCTTTCGGTAGTCGCTTCCTTTCTTTTTCAGAAGGCAGGAGAGCTCCAACACTTCGCAGATGCTCAGTGTAAACAATACCTCAATCCTTTGCGCAGCTTCAGCCTTATATTCTTCTTACTTCTAAGTCCGACAATTCTTTCACAAGAGCAAGAAAATTTAATTTACAGAGAACTGGATCAATTTATCGAAGATCCTTCCGAAGAAAAACTACAAGAACTTTCAGAAAAAGAAAAGGAATTCAGCAAAGGGGTGAACTCAAAAGCAGATCAGCTTGCGTTGGTGATTTTAGATTGCAATATGGGGTATTACTATCAGAAGTACTCTCAATTACAAATGGCAACTAACTATTATGAAAAAGCATGGACACTATTTGAAACCAATCAACTAAACGATTACGACATCACAGAATTTTGTCTTAAACCTCTGGGCAATCTGTACACAATTACAGGTGCTTTTACCAATGCCGAAACCACCATAAAACAGTATCTCTTTCTCGCAGAAAAAAACAACGATCAGGGACAGGAAATCGCCGGAATCCTTAATCTTTCGGTCGTTTATCACAATACGGGAAATTATACAACGGCAATAGGTATTTTACAAAAGGGACTAGGCAAAAGTGAGCTTACCACAGCACAGATCTCCGCTTTGGAAAATAATCTAATAACCAATCTTTTTGCTGCAAAACAATATGAAGCTGCAGAAAATCTATTGCAGGAAAGTATTAAAAACCAAACGGCAACCTTTAAAACCTTTAAAAATGCAGCACAATTGGCATTACAAAGGGATGATTTTGTAAAGGCAGAAAAGTTTCTACTGTTAAGCGAAAAGCAACTCACAAAACAAACGAATTTCGCCGCTCGTGAGCTTGCACAATTGTATACCGAAAAAGCCCAATTATATCTGCTTCAGAATAAAACTGATAAAGCGCAGGAGCAATTACAAAAGGCGCTTCAGGTTTTACTTCCGGCACTGGATATTAGTGTATTTCCGAAGCCAACAGATCTATATCCGGAGAATACATTTATCTCAATTTTCGACACCTTCGCACAATTGAGCGACAATATCAGTGAAGCACTGGAATATTATGACCTAAGCTTTTATGTCGCTTCCCTGCTTCAACAACAACTCGATTCGCAGCAATCGAAAATATTGCATCAATTAGATAACCGACTGCGAAGTGAAGCGTGTATTGAATTATTATTCGAGGCATACAAAAAAGCTAATTCCGCCAATTTGCTACAACTAGCATTTAATTATGCCGAAAGTAGTAAGGCAGCTGTACTTACCGAAAGTCAAAATAAAAGATCACTATTAGAACAACACCCGGACGATGAATTGTTAAAAAGAGAACAACGACTGGCATCTTTACAGGAAGGGCTTATTAATGATCTGGTGCGTGCCCAGTTAACAGAATCCAAACCAGGAGTAATCAATGAAATCACTAACACCCTAAATAAATTACATTTAGAATTAAATTCCTTGAGATCTCAAATAACCGATAAGTATCCTAATGAACCTCTGCCCATACTAAACTTAACCGAAGTACAGCACAAACTTTTAGAAGACAACGCGACCATGTTGTATTTTTTCTACGGAAAGACCTTTTTATACAAATTTACGATTACGAAAGATAAGGCGGTGTTAGACCGGATCGAGCTAAACCAAAGCTTTCTTGAATCCCTTTCAGGCTTTATTGGCTGCTTCGAAAATGCTTCAGTCATCAATAATGCAATATCCAATTTTAAAGAGGTAGCATTTTCACTGTTTGAGAATTTAAAAATAAACGATATGTTTTCAGAAGAAAACCTGGTAATCGTTCCCGATGGCTTACTAAATTTTGTTTCATTTGAAGCACTTTTAACAGCCAAGACCGAGAGTAATAATTTTAGTGAAATGCCTTTTTTGATTCGTAAACAAACAATTGGATATAATAGTACAGCACGGTTTTACACCAAGTCTTACACTATATCCGGCGAAAACTCGGTTCTGGGAATTTTCCCTGTGTTTGAAGGTTCCGAGAAGGAACTTGAATATTCTGTAAAAGAAGCGGAAGATCTAGAAAAATCCCTTAATAGTAAGCTGTTTTTAAATGACGAGGCTTCTAAGAAAGCTTTTACGGCTAATGCCACTAAATTTCCAATCCTTCATCTTTCTACGCATGCTAGCGGTGGAGATTTTGTAATTCCAGCGAATATAGAATTTGCAGACGATGTAATGTTACTCCACGAATTGTATGCTATGAATTTAAGTAGTAACCTGGTTGTTTTAAGTGCTTGCGAAACCGGTATTGGTAAATTACAAAAAGGTGAAGGTGCGATGAGTATTGCCAGAGGCTTTCAATACGCCGGCGCACAAAACCTGCTTTTCTCACTGTGGAAAGTGAACGATCTTTCTACCGCACAATTAATGAGTTCGTTCTATAAACACTATGCTGGGTCAGGCTCTGCTATTAACGCAAACCACGCTTCAAAAATTGATTATTTAAACGATTCGAATAAAAATAATGCAAAAAAATCTCCATATTACTGGAGTAGTTTTGTCTATTACGGGACCCTTTCAGAGATAACAATGCCACAAACCGATAACCGGGCTACTTCGCTCATTATTATCGTGGCTTTTGTAATAGCCGTGGGTTTCTTGTTTTGGTTTTTCCGAAGAAAAAAAACTATCCCATAATCTTACCTTGTAATTTTTGAATAAGCTTTCCAACGGTTAATCCTTGAACTAAGATGGAGAAAACCACCACAATATAGGTGATCACTAAGAACAGGTCGCGGTGCATTGCTTCGGTTAAACCCAATGCTAATGCGATTGAAATTCCGCCTCTAAGTCCGCCCCAGGTCATGATCAAATTGGTATTTGGAACAAAGTCCAAACGTTTTTGAAAGAACTTTATAGGAATTGACAGCGACGCAAATCTACAGGCGAGGATTATAGGTATTGCAAGCAGTCCGGCGAGGATATAGTTTCCTTCGAATGCGAGAACCAGCATTTCCATTCCAATTAATACGAACAGTACTGTGTTTAACAGAATGTCTATAAGTTCCCAGAATTTATCTACATAGGTTTCGGTAGTTTCAGACATAGCGCTGTGACGTACAGTATCCATCCCTACCATTAATCCGGCAGTTACCATAGCCAGAGGTGCGGAGAGGTGAAAATGTTGTGCGATCGCCGTACCTGCCATTACTGCAGCCAGTGTGATGATCACTTCGATATCGTAATCATCTATAGATTTCATTAGTCTGTATGTGATCCACCCAAGTATGAGTCCGAGTCCTATTCCCCCTATAACTTCTTGTCCGAAAAGCTTTATGATATCCAAAGGTTCTACAGCACCAACTCCCATATTGGCAATTTGAAAAATGGTTAAAAAAACCACTACTCCCACTCCGTCGTTGAAGAGAGATTCTCCTACTATTTTTGTCTCCAATTTTTTAGGTGCTCCGGCTTGTTTTAGAATTCCCAGAACCGCTATTGGATCGGTTGGGGAAATCAAGGATCCGAATAACAAGCAATAAATATAAGCCACATCCAAACCAAGGACTTTCAGAAGGTAAAACATTACAGTACCTACCAGAAAAGTAGAAATTAGCACTCCAATCGTTGAGAACATAAACACCGGCCAGCGTTGAACCTTTAGTTGTTCGAAGTTGGTATGTAATGCTCCGGCGAAGAGAAGAAAACTAAGCATTATATCCAGCAATACGGTTTTAAAATCTATTTGAGTAATAATGTATTTCTCGGCATCTAACAAAGTGGTATCGAAGTAACTTAATCCCAGAACGGCAAGGGTGAAAACAATAGTTATTAGCATTAAACCAATAGTATTAGGTAGCTTTAAGAACCGGACATTTATATAGCCGAAAAGTGCCGAAAGCGTCACTAAAATGGTAATGATGAGAAAATAATTCATAAGTATGGGTTGAATTAGCGGTTACCAAAGAGTTTGTTCAAAGTTAAATTAAAAATGAGGCGATTAACCTAAATGAAGCTATTTTGTTAGTAAAAGTTCGATATAAGTTATGAAAAGTGCGATGTTCTGCTTATTTTAGCAGTCATACTGTAATTAGCAAACCTAACTTACAGATATTATTTGGGCTGGTATCCTCTTCTTTTTAGAAGGGGATATCTTTTTAAGATACTTTTCAGCCTTGGCACACTCGTTATATTTTTTTGTAAAAATTCTTTTTTCTGAATTCGGACGGAGTTATATTATAGTGATCCTTAAACAATTTTGAAAAGTAGCTCTTACTTGTGATTCCTATTCTATCTGAAATTTCTCCGAGACTATAACTTGTATTTCTCAGTAAGCTCATAGCGTTTTCGAGACGGGTTTTCTGAATAAAGTCGTGAACTGTGCAATTATATAAAGCCTGAAAACCGCTTTGAAGTTTGTTCACATTTAATCCAACTTCTCTTGCAAGATCTTCAATCGTGCCAATATCGGCAACGTTAGATTGGATAATAATCGCAGCTTTCTCTATGACTAGGATCTCATTTTTTCGTAAAAGGGATCTGCTGCCTTCGTTTTGGAGGTCATCTTCAAACTGTGAAATTTGTTTGGTCAATATTTCATATGCTTTTGCTTCAAAGAAAAGTCTTCTTGCAAAATCCATTTCCCGGTAGTGTTCCATTTCACGAAACAGAACTGCAAATTCTAAACTATAATAGCCTTCGTAATAAAAAGAATTACCTGCATTTACATCAAGAAAAAGCTCCTGAAGTTCAGGATTGAGACTTTTCATCTCACAATCTATCTTAGGTTTAAAGACTTCTCTATTCACCTCTAAACTATGAATAACAGTACGTACCCCCTTTTTGAAATACAAGACATGTCCATTATTGTTGTCACTGGCCACAATGGAGCTTTGGTAGGTATTTATAATATGTTTCTCTGAAGTGTGCTCAAAACTATGATCTACATTTCCCTCCAAACAATACAGGAATTTAAGTGGATGTACATAATTAACAATAAACTGAATTTCCAGATCATCATTAAACGTACAATCGTACGATATAAATCCTAATCCGTCATGAAAACTCACTCCAATAATAGTTCCTTTGCCAATATGGTTTGGCAATTCGATATGATATTGCCCACAATCCACGAAAAAAGGGATATCCAAGCACTTTGCCATATCCTGAATCACCTCATGAATTGGGAGGGAGCTTACATTTATGGTATTCAAAGTAGTGTTGTTAGGTTGTAAAAAACTGATAGCTAATTTACGCTTTTTAAAAGAACTAATCTACGGTTAAAATATTCTATGTTGAAGTTCCATGATTTCTATGACCGACTTTATAATTCCACTTTTTTCTATAATAAAAAGCCGCCCACTGGGCGGCTTTTCTTATAAATACTTAAGTAACTCCTATTTATTAATAATTCTCTTAGTAGCTTGATATTCACCACTGTTTAAGGTAACAAAGAATACTCCCGCCGGTGCAGCAGAGAGGTCCAGTTTAGTAACATATTCGTTTCCTTTATTTTCTAACATCCCTGAAGCTACGGTTTGACCAAGTGTATTGTAAACGTTGTAATTTACATCACCGAAATCTCTGGTAGTCGTAAAGATAAGATCGTAAGTTTTTGAAGAAACCGGTAATATTAAAAACTCGCCAGCATTAAACTCGGCATCGTTGGTAGATAATATTGTGTTATCTACAAATACAGTAAAGGCGTTGTTAGGGTTGTTTTCATCTGTCGTCAATGTTGTTCTTGCCTCGATCTCATAAGTTTGTTGCGGAGTGGAAAGATCAACTGTTTGAGCAAATACAAAATCTGCCTCTTCAAATGGCTGTAATGTCCCGGTAAATGTTTCGGTCGCAACTAGATTTCCATCTACTCTCAACTCTACATCAAAATTAGATTGAGGGTCATTTCCGAAGTTATAGATTTTTACAGAAACAGTTTCGGCAGTTCCCAAATCACCGTCCTGCGGACTATTGAAATTAAACACTCCAACATCGGCATCCAGACCATTGTTTAGTCTAAAAGAGGCTATTCTTGTTCTCCACTGATTTACGCCTACGAAATATTCAGAAGTATACCAAAACGTTAATCCGTCGGGATCCATTGTTAAATGTGAGTAATCTCCAAATCTGTTGGTATTGGTTTGTCTTCCTGTACCATTAATGATCGTACTCTCCGGAAAAGTCATTACTCCCAGGTCATCACCGTCAAATCGTCCTGTAAACTTGATACTGGCCGAAGTATTCTCACTTCCAAGATTGTAACCCATTGCGATATTTCCATCAATGTCAATAGCGGCACTACTTAAAAATCTTCCTTCTCCATCATCGGGAGCATAAGTTCCTTCCTGATAAATTTCCCAATCGTTCGTACTGTCATTTCTCAATTCTATCCAACGAACGCCCGGTGTTAAACCACCTATATCTGTGTTGAAGGTGATGATCCAGGAATTGTGATCTGTAAACTTACGGTAATTGGCTGCGTAGCTAATAATTCCACTTATAGCATCATAACGATTTGTTGTATTAGGTTGCTTAATATCCCCTTGTCCAAACGCACGTAAAAATGAATCGAAATCTGCAGTTGGTAATTCTAACGGAGTAGCACTAATAGTCGAGTTCCCCGGAGTAGCGAAATCTACATCGATTTCCCATATTTTAAGATGATCAAAAGTAACCCCCGGCCATTGGTTATCCTGAAGATAAACAATATAACCCGGCGTTCCCGGATCAAAATCTGTTCCTAATAAATTAGCAGGCTCCGGACTAAAAACCGCAAAAGGATTTCTAACAACTCCGGGTAAATTAAATCCAACAATAGCAGGATTAGGATCGCCATTTAAAAGTGCTTGTCTATCTAATACATAGGTCGTATTACCATTAAACTTATTGGCTGTTAGGTAGTATCCATCAGGCCATATTGCATAATGCGGATAATCCGGAAATGCATCTAAAGGATATTCATAAACATTATAACTTCCCGTAGGGTCCGGAGTATCAGAAATTCCGATGATCAAAGCATTATTTGAAACTTTAAACTGACTCACAAAAAAGCGATCTGCCATCTCATCGTACATCACGATAGGATCTCCGTTATTGTTACCACTACCTAAAAAAGTACCTAAGAAGGTTGGTCCGGCAAGTAGCCCTCCCGTTTTATCAAAGATCTTAACAACTAAATTTACAGCATGAACATAATGGTTAGGACCTACTGCCCCAGACGGATCGGGAGGTATTGCCTGTCCTTCCTGTACCGTTGCACCATCAAAATTTTGAATAGTAGTAAGAAGATTTCTCGTTCCTTGTTCTGTTTGGATCACGGGATCGGGAACTTGATCTATAGAACCTTTAGTTCCGGGAACCACACCAGGCTGTGTAGGGTCAAAACGCTGCTTAATCTCTCTAACATTTTCAAAACCCTCCTCTTTTAATTCAGATATTGTTGGCATGTCACGAAGAGGAATCGTTTTACCAATAAATTGACCGTGAGCAATTACCGTAGGCGGGTTAGTGTCCTGAGCAAAAATTGCAGTAGTACAAAATAACAAAGCTACTGCACTTAGAATATTCTTAAAATTCATAAAAAAGTATTTAGTTGTTTTCAAAGTTTTGCAATTTACGGCATATTTATTAAGTTTTATATATTAAAAAGATCATTTTTTAGCTTTAAAACACTTTATTAGAAGATATTATTCTTTTTACTTACTTTTTCTTCTGAAAAACAAGAAGGTTCTATCATATCCGTCAAATTAATTGAAATAAATTGCGGAAGAACTATTTTTTCAATACCCTCTTCCGAAGCTCAATTCATTCAGAAAATGTTTTAAAATCATCATTTTTATGATATACCCTCTTTTATGGCATGAATTGATAATACAGAACTGTACGAACTCGGAGTTAAGAAAATTTCACAGCGACCTTTTAGAAGCCTCACTAGCAATTTTTACAGAACACTATAAACTTATAAAGCGATTTTCTTATGTTATAGATTAAGAAAATGTGCACTTATTTTATCATAGCTAATTTCGTTAAAATTCGAGATCACTTTATCTGCCTTAGAATAATCCTGATTTGTTGAATGTTTGCTATTATAACCAACACAAAAAATACTCGCGTCTTTAGCAGCTTTTATTCCATTTGTTGAATCTTCTATCACCATACAATGTTGTGGTTCATGACCTGATGCCTCGGCAGCTTTAATGAAAATTTCAGGGTGAGGCTTTGAAGCTTTAAGATCTGCCCCGCTTAATTTCGCTACAAAATACTGGTTTAGATCGAAGCGGTTAAAAATACGATCAATGTTAGGCATTGAGGCCGAAGAAGCCAAAACTAAGGTCAATCCGTTGCTGTGATAATCCTTAATTAATTCTAAAACACCCTCCAGAAGATCCAGCGATGCATCGTTTTCAAATAGATACTTGAAATGCTTCCTTTTAATACTCACAAGGGTTTCGGGCTCATGAGATAGCGCAAATTCATCGCATAACCTACGGCAAATATTGATGGTAGACTGCCCCGTAAAACTATCGTATAAAGCTTCAGTAACATTGATATCAACATCATCGAACATTTTAAAATACGCTTTACGATGCAAAGGTTCTGTATCTACAATTACCCCATCCATATCAAAAAGTATCGCCTTTAACATATCTAAATTATTTTTTGCGAAGATACTATTTGTTCTATTTTCTTCGGAATAAAACAGCCGCTTAATTTTAGTTTGCCAAGCTGAATTAAAATTCAAACTGATAAAAATCATATTATATCTGAAGCGACAGATTTACTTTTGAATAAACTTAAAAACCATGTGTAATACCTTAGTTGATAAATACAATGTCGCGGGACCAAGATATACCAGCTATCCCACAGTCCCGTATTGGGACAATGCCGGTTTCTCATTAAAGGCGTGGAAAGAGACACTTAAAAAAAGTTTTATAGCTTCAAACAGTACCGAGGGCATAAGTCTATACATCCACCTTCCGTTTTGTGAGAGTCTTTGTACTTTTTGTGGCTGTCATAAACGAATTACCAAGAATCATTCGGTTGAAATTCCATATTTAAAAACACTATTAAGAGAGCTTGAACTTTATGTTGAATTATTGGGTGAAAAACCCAGAATAAAAGAATTGCACATTGGCGGTGGTACGCCTACGTTTTACAGTCCGGAGAATCTGCAAATGTTACTTGAAGGTCTTTTCCGAAGAACTATAAAAGCACCTAATGCCGAGTTAAGTTTTGAAGGGCATCCCAACAACACCACAAAGAGTCATATTAAAACTCTGGCATCATTTGGTTTCAAACGTGTAAGTTATGGCGTTCAGGATTACAATGAAACTGTTCAAAAAGCAATTAATCGTATTCAACCTTTAGATAATGTAATCCGGGTGACAAACGAAGCTCGCGAGCTTGGGTATGACTCTGTTGGGCATGATATTATCTTCGGACTCCCATTTCAGAAGAAAGAACACATAATTAAAACTATTGAGGTCACCACGCAATTACGTCCCGATCGTATCGCTTTCTATAGTTACGCGCATGTCCCCTGGATGAAAGGGAACGGACAAAGAGGTTTTAAAGATGCAGATCTCCCTACAGCCGAAGAGAAAAAAGAACAATATGAACTAGGCAGAGAGTTACTTCTTAAAGCGGGATATATTGAAATTGGAATGGATCATTTTGCATTACCTACCGATAGTCTTAGCAAAGCTTTAGAAAATAAAACCATCCACCGAAATTTTATGGGATACACAAATTCTAAAACCCAGGTGATGATTGGGCTTGGAGCATCCGCAATTAGCGATAGCTGGTTTAGTTTTGCTCAAAACGAAAAAGGTGTAGAAGCTTATCAAGATTTAGTGCAACGCGGTATTATCCCGGTTTTTAGAGGTCATATTCTTTCAGAAGAAGATCTAATTGTAAGAAAGCACATTTTAAACATCATGTGTAACCTCGAAACCTCCTGGAATGAGGAAGCCATGTATTTTGATGCGCTACCTTCCACCCTATCGAAGCTAGCCGAAATGCAACAAGATAAATTAATTGAAATACGCAAAGACAGTTTAATCGTCACCGAAAAAGGGCGTCCCTTTGTAAGAAATATATGTATGGCGTTTGATGTGTTGTTACAACGCAACAAACCCGACACACAAGTTTTTTCTATGACTATTTAAAGTTTAGTTCTGATTTGAAAGAGGGAAGTGAGCATTTATTTACTTCCCTTTTTTTATGGGTATATTGTATTCAATATTTTGCACCCAAAATCTACCGTAGACAAATTCTCCATCAGGATAATGCCAGATGGCTTCACCATAGCTTGGTAGATTATAACCGTGATAATTCTTGTAGTGGCTTGCCGGAGTTGAAAATCGATATTTTTTCATATCATCAATATCATATCGATCATCGGAAACAAAATTAACTAACTGTCCTATGTCGTTAAAGTGTAACACGGCAGAAATAGTAACCCCCTGATTTTTAAAGTAAGCTCTTACCGATGTAGCATCAATAATTTCCCATTCAATCCTCTCGTCTATGAGTGCGGCAGGCGCGAATAAACAAAGGTCATTAAAATAAGTGACCGTTTCGGTTGGAAAAAGCTCGGGAGTATTGTTGGAAGCCACGGGTATTAACGAAAGTAATTTAATGCGCATAGATGCAGTGTCGTTCCTGTAAAAATGATAGCCCGAAGTAGGTAGCCCTTTTACCTTTGCATCCATAAAGAACAGTCTCGCAGGCTCATTAAAAGTATTAATTTGTTGAGAGGTAAAGGAAAACCAATCATTTTTTTTACTTCGCATCTCTCCTTTAAAACTCAATTTCATATTGAAGATCCCGGGTTTACCTAAAACATCTGTATATCTCAAATATTTCTGAACAGGCTCCGGTAAATTCTTAATATCATCTTCAGTGATCACAGTTTTGGAAACACCAGAAACTTCAATAACTTTAGATACATCCATCATATAGGTTTTCTTGAAATTCCGGGTTGAAAGTGCCATTAGAGCAGCCACCAAGATGATAATATTAGCCAGCGTTCCAAATTTGGCATCTTGCCAATAGATTACGATTAGAACCTGTGAAAGAACGCCGCCCAGGATCGCAACTACGATCCCCAGTTCACTTTTAAAAATAAAGAGAAGAAATGAGGCTATAAAAAATAGTCCTGCAAATAAAAAAAGCATTCCCATGTTCTTCGAAATGCTCTGCGAAAGTTGTGATATTTCGGCTATACTAAAGGCCTTTGCAACACCCATGAAATGGATTAGACCATGAACCAGAAGTAAGATTCCAATTATATACTTCATCGCTATTAAAAATTAAGGATACATTTCAAAATTAAAATGCAATCTCCTAATTTTCAATGACAAATATCATCACACATAACATCAATTATTTAATCGAGTGAGTAGATCTTTTATTTCCATCACATGTACTGAAATATTCTGGAAATGAAATAAGATATTTATTCGTCCTCCTTTTTTTTACCACTTTGAACCATTGAGTAAATTACTACAGATAGGATTACACAAACTACGGCGAATACAATGATTATAGCGGTTCCCATGCCCCAATTCACCTGAGGAATAAAATTTGAAATCATATTTTTTAATTATTTAAGTTAGTAACTTCAGTAAGATCATCGTGACATTGATAGTTAGAATCTACAGTTTCTACCATTTGTTTTGGTGAGATATATGGAATTCCCAATCCCATACCTCTTAAAATAAACAAGCAGCCAAAAATAACCACGAATACAGGAATTGCTCGTCTAATTTTACTTTTTACAGATCCGGTGATTATAGATCCAAGATAAATTGCAGTTGTCATTAAAGGAATGGTTCCAACACCAAAAAGTGCCATATACAAACTACTTTCCCAAACATTCCCTAATGCAACCGAAGCGAAAATTGCAACATACACTAATCCGCAAGGTAAAAAGCCATTCAGAAAACCAATGGTTAAAAACGTATCAGGGGTTTTCTTTTTTAGTTCGTTCCCCAAGGCAGTTTTTATTTTTGACACAACACGAAACATTGGTTTCGAAAAATTATAATTACTAATAAATTTTTTCGGAAGTAATACAAAAAGGATCATCAGGATCCCGATCACTATAGAAAGCTGCTGTTGCATTCCAAAAATAGACGCACTTTTTCCTATCAGTCCGAATATGAGTCCAATGCTACTATACGCCAGAATCCTTCCAAAGTGATATAAAAATATCTGAATCGTTTTTCGCAGTGGATTACTCCTGTCTACAGGTAATAAAAAAGCGATGGGACCACACATACCAATGCAGTGAAAACTACCCAAAAGCCCTAATATTATTGCAGACCATAACATATTAATACACTATTTCATTTTTATAGAGGTACTTATTTTTGTCTAAACTCCATGCGATCGTAATGTTCCAGCGACCGTCTAACAAATTTTTGTCAGGTATGAGCAAATTTGATCCCGAACCTTGAATGGGTAATTCAAAATCCAGTTTCTTGTTAGACGGTCTATAAAGGAACACTGTACCTTCCACTTCCGAAAGATCTATTTCGTTGGGAAAAGTTAATTGCCAACCTGCCTCGACTCGCTTTCCGGTTATTTTTTCTGACAGCGATAAACTGTTCTTTTCGGCATCGATCTCATCCTGATATGCCAATTCCCGCTTATAATACTCTTCGGTCACCAAATCGTGGTTCAATTTGTCGTTTGTGGTCATTTTTACCACCAAAAACACAATGAAACCAATAAAAAGCACCATTCCAATTACCAATCCTGTTCCCCAATTTATCTTCATAATAGTTCTCTTTTAGAGTGTATTAGTTTATTCATTATACGGGCCACTTCTTCGCCACTATTGCGGCTACGTAGCGTCAGGCTATCGCTTCAATTCCTCACAGCTAAAGCTGCTGCGGGATTTCTCGCTCTATCCTTGCCCGGGATTTTGGGCTTACTTGTAGCTACGCGGACCTAAAAACGCAGCCGTGGTCTTTTCAATTAATTTGTCTCCACTAAAAACTCCGATCTCCACTCTGTCTTTATCTCCACTCAAACCACTGGCATTGATCTCTATAAACAGTGTACCTTCCGAAAGACCTTGCGCAGGGACCACAAAATCATTATGCGCAACTAAATTAATCGATCCCTTATGCGAAAGCAGTTTAAAATTCACATCGTCAATGGCAGACGTGGTCTTGTTTACTAGTTTAAATGTGTAAACATTGCTAATAATATTATCGGCCTTACGTTCGTATAGTTGTCCGGGAAGCCTTAATACTCTGGCCTCAACATCGTTCCTTAAAAAAAGCATACCAATTAACACCCCGATCAGGATCACCAATACTGCGGTATAACCCTTTAATCTGGCACTAAATTGAAATTTCGCTTTCTTTTCAATATTGTCCTCACTTGCATATCTAATTAATCCCTTAGGTAGATTAACAGACTCCATCATATGATCGCACGCATCTATACAAGCCGTACAGTTTACACATTCCAGCTGAGTTCCGTTTCTAATGTCAATCCCTGTAGGACAAACATGCACACATTGAAAACAATCAATACAATCCCCTTTTCCCGTAGCAGCCCGATCTTCGTTCTTTCTAAACTTGGCTCTTCCTTCCTCCTTTTCACCTCTTTTATGATCGTATGCAACTACGATAGACTTGTTATCAAGTAACACGCCTTGTAATCTTCCATACGGACAAGCTATAATGCAAACCTGCTCTCTAAACCAGGCAAAGACAAAATAGAATACAGCAGTAAATATTAGCAGAGAAATTAAGGTGCTAATATGACTAAAAGGACCATCTTGTATATATTGTAGTAAACGATCACTTCCTATTAAATAGGCAAGAAAAACATTGGCTATTAAAAATGAAATGATAAAAAAGATAAACCATTTTAAAGCTCTCTTTCTAATTTTTTCGGCATTCCAGGGCATTTTATCCAATCGAATCTGCTTCCCTCTATCCCCATCGATCCAATATTCAATTCTTCTGAAAACCATTTCCATAAAAATGGTCTGTGGACAAATCCATCCACAAAATATTCTTCCGAAGGCAACAGTAAAGAAAATAACGAACACCACCCCTATGATCATCATAATAACGAACAAGTGAAAATCCTGTGGCCAAAATGGAAATCCGAAGATATTAAAGCGTCTTTCCAGAACATTAAACATCAGGAATTGGTTTCCATTGATCTTTACAAATGGAGCAGCAAATAAAAATGCTAAAAGAACGTAACTTACGTATTTCCTATACTCATAATACTTCCCAGACGGCTTCTTCGGAAACACCCATGCGCGTTTACCTTCCTTATTTATAGTGCCGATACTATCTCTAAATCGTTCTTTTTCCGGGGTTTCCAATGGAAATATCCTTTTAGGTTAATTTTCGTCTGTAGAAAGATCCATATTTATGGGATCATCGGTTATGATCATTTCAATTTTGGTAGAATCAATCACTGCCACTTTTACATTATCAATTGGCGCATCGGGATCGATCCAAATCTCTCCTTCGGGTTCCTTAGGTTCTGCCGGGGTTGTTCCGTGAAAACTGAGAACATAACTTGCAACTTGTGCCATTTCTGCAGGTTTCAGGTCGGTTTTCCATGCAACCATTCCCTTTCCATCACGACCACCTTCCGAAATGGTGTTGAATACATTCTTAATTCCACCACCAAGGATCCAGTAGTCATCGGTAAGGTTCGGACCTATTCCTCCACCCCCATCAACTTTATGACAAGCCACACAGTTTGCAGCAAAGATCGTCTTACCTGCATTGAGATCACTGGCATCTGTTAGAAGTTCAACCGTATTAACGTCAACCAAATCCTTCGCCGTTCTTTTATACTCTTCAATTTCAAGCTTTGCTTCGGCAACTGCGATATCGTATTCTTCTATCTGATTGGTATCGTTAAAGATTTCATATCTAACAAGGTAAACTACTGCAAATAAAATTGTGGCATAGAACATATATACCCACCACGGCGGGAGGTTGTTGTCAAGTTCCTTTATACCGTCGTAATTATGATCAAGGACGATCTCACCTTCATGTTCTATTGGTTTACTGCCAAGAAGCTCCTTGTATTTTGCCTTGATCCAACCAAATTGCTTATCTTTCTTTACTACTTCCTGCTGTTCAAAACGCTGTTTGGCTTCGTCTGAGAGTCCGTTGTACAAAATACTTTTTAAAGTTTCAGAAATAACTTCAATGGCGATCGCAAAAAGTAAGACCATAGCAAGAACAGCCCAAATAATAGGGTACTTCTCAATTGCCATTTGATCCCCAGAATCTATAGTAAACTCAAGTAAATAAAAGGCGAGAATCATAAACCCTATTACTCTTAAGTATGACATTCCTGTTTTCATAATACGTCTTGGTTTTGTTGGTTGTTATCTAATGGTATATTACTAACCTCCTCAATATGTTCTTTCTTTGCTGTGAACACCCACCAGAAAAGTGCGGCGAAAAAGACAAAGAATATTAATAGAGAAAAGATTGGATAGATTTCTACGCCATCAATGCTTTCGAGATTTCCTTTTATAAATCGTAACATAGTTATTCGTTTTTAGCTGAAGCTTCAGTATTGTTTTCTACTTTAATATCGGTTCCTAAGCGCTGTAAATAGGCGATCACGGCAACCACTTCACGATTTCGCATTTCTATAAATTCTTCCCCGTTGTCTGCAGCATACTGTTTATCGGCTTCATAAGTTTTTACAAAATCGGGATCACTGTATAAATTCTGCTCTATTTCAGTGCCCTGCTCGGTCATCCATTCCTGAGCTCGCGCTATTTCTTCTTCGGTATAAGGAACACCCAAGGTCACCATCGCTTCCATTTTAGACGCCGTTAAGCTCTTATCCAATTCACTGTTTATAAGCCATTTGTACGACGGCATGATCGATCCGGACGAAGTACTTTGTGGATCGTAAAAATGGTTTAAGTGCCAGTTATCACTGTACTTACCTCCAACTCTGTGCAAATCGGGCCCCGTACGTTTACTACCCCATAAGAAAGGGTGATCGTACACATATTCTCCCGATTTTGAATACTCACCGTAACGTTCTACTTCACTTCTAAACGGTCGGACCATTTGTGAGTGACAGGACACACATCCTTCGCGAATGTAAATATCCCTACCTTCAAGTTCTAAGGGTGTATAAGGTTTAACGCTCGATATTACGGGAACGTAGTCATCTACGAGAAGTGACGGAATAATTTGTACCATACCTCCAATTAAAATAGCGATCGTAGCATAAATGGTAAGTTTTACGGGACGTCTTTCTAACCAGGTATGATAACCCTCTTTGGCAGTTCTTCGTTTTGTCACTCGTTCCAGGGGAGCCGCCTCTGCTAATTCATCGGTAACTTTGCTGCCTTTTCTAACTGTTTGAACAACATTATAAAGCATTACAAAAGCCCCGACAATGTACAAGCTACCACCAATGGCACGCATCCAATACATGGGTATGATCTCACTTACGGTTTCCAGAAAGTTCCCGTAGGTAAGCGTACCATCGGGATTAAATTGCTTCCACATAGAAGCTTGTACGAACCCTGCAACATACATGGGTAATGCGTACATAATGATTCCTAAGGTACCAATCCAAAAGTGGGTATTAGCGAGTTTAGTTGACCATAATTTAGTTTTGAAAAGTCTTGGAACTAACCAATATACCATTCCGAAGGTTAAGAAACCATTCCAGGCCAAGGCCCCTACATGCACGTGTGCTATGATCCAGTCACTAAAGTGTGCAATTGCATTCACGTTCTTTAGGGACAGCATTGGTCCTTCAAAGGTAGCCATACCGTAACCGGTGATAGCAACCACCATAAATTTCAAAACAGGATCTGTACGTACTTTGTCCCATGCACCTCTTAGAGTAAGGAGTCCGTTGATCATTCCACCCCATGAAGGGGCAATTAGCATTACTGAAAACGCAACTCCAAGATTCTGTGCCCAATCCGGCAAAGCAGAATACAATAAATGGTGAGGACCGGCCCAGATATATATAAAGATAAGTGACCAAAAGTGAACAATAGACAATCGGTACGAATACACAGGTCTGTTTGCAGCTTTAGGTACAAAATAATACATTAAACCCAGGAAGGGAGTTGTAAGGAAAAATGCTACAGCGTTATGTCCGTACCACCATTGCACTAAGGCATCTTGAACGCCCGCATAGGCCGAATAACTCTTTAAAGCACTTACAGGAAGCTCCATACTATTAAAAATATGCAATACGGCAACTGTTACGAAAGTGGCTAAATAGAACCAAATGGCAACGTACAAATGACGTTGTCTTCTTTTTATCATAGTACCAATTAGGTTGGCACCAAATGCAACCCAGATAATGGCAATAGCAATATCAAATGGCCACTCCAGTTCTGCGTATTCCTTAGAAGTTGTGTAACCCAAAGGAAGTGTGATTGCAGCACCAACAATAATCGCCTGCCATCCCCAAAAATTGAGATTACTTAAAAAATCACTCCACATTCTTGCTTTTAACAACCGCTGAGTTGAGTAATACACTCCCGCAAAGATTGCGTTTCCAACGAAAGCAAATATCACGGCGTTAGTGTGAAGGGGTCTCAAGCGTCCAAAACTTAACCATGAAATACCATCGGTCATATTTGGAAATAAGAACATATAGGCTACTAATAGTCCTATAGACATACCTACAATTCCCCATACAATGGTTGCCCAGATAAACTTTTTAACGATTTGGTTGTCGTAATAAAACTTTTCTAATTCCATATTATTTGTGATTACTCTTTATTATTGATTGGTTTATTTTCTTCCTGGTTCTCTGAAGCTTTGCCTGAATCTTTCACTAATTCATCTTCAAAAAGCATTCGCACAGATGGGGTGTAGGTATCGTCATATTGGCCTCTCTTTACCGAAAAAATAAATGCTGCGAAGAAAATTAAAGCAACAAAAACGCTTATTGCTAGCAATACATAGATGATACTCATACCTACCTGAATTATGCTGTAAAAATATAATTGACCAATTGCTCAAAATATGATAATTGTCAGATTTCCTTATTTAGTTTCAATTTAAATTCCTTGTTATATATTGAGTCGCTAAAGTGGTAAACACCACAATGCTTATAGAACTCAAAGGCATTAATATAGCTGCAACTACGGGCATTAAATTTCCTGTTACGGCAAATGTTAAACCAACGATGTTATATAGCAACGAAAGGACAAAGCTCCATTTTATTACATTTATACCGCGTTTTGAGATCTTCATAAAGCTAGGGATCACTTTAAAAGCAGAAGCATCTAAAATTCCATCGCATGCGGGTGAAAAAACATTGATATCCTCAGAAATCACGATTCCCACATCGCTTTGCTTTAAGGCTCCGGCATCGTTAAGGCCATCGCCCACCATCATCACTTTTCTGCCTTCTGTTTGTAATCGCTTTATAAATTCTAATTTATCCTCCGGTTTTTGATTAAAAAGAAATTTGGTAGATGCCGGAAGGATACGTCCTAAATGCTCTCGTTCCCCATCGTTATCCCCCGATAAAATAAATAGTGAATTATCCCGTTCCAATTCGGCAAATAACGCTGCAACTCCGTCCCGGTAATCAGTATCAAAGGCGTAGTAGCCCTTATATTCATTGTTACTACTAACATGAACGGTTGTTTTGTTTTTTGAAAAGGGCTCCTGACCCAACGGTTCAACATTCTCTACGTAACTTTCGGACCCAATTCTAATTTCCGAATCTTTCAGTTTTGCAGTAATACCCTTACCGGTTTCTTCTTCAAACTCATCAAGTGTCTGAATATTATTCTTATCAAGTAATTGATATAACGCCCTACTCAAAGGATGATTTGAAGCTCGTAGTGTACTTGTTAATAAGGATTGTTCTTCCGAAGAAAGAGCTAAACCTTCGTAAGTAATTCTATTTTTTTTGTTTGAAGTAATGGTTCCGGTTTTATCAAAAACCACGGTATCAACCTTCGCCATTTGTTCAATTATAGACGCCTCTTTTAAGTATAATTTTTTCTTTCCGAAGATCCTTAACAAATTTCCCAGCGTAAATGGCGATGCCAAAGCAATGGCACACGGACAAGCAACGATCAAAACTGCAGTAAACACATTAAAAGCTTTAGACGGATCGATGACCAGCCAAATAATTGTTGCAATAAGTGCTACAGAAAGTACGCTAATGGTAAATCGCCTGCTAATACTATCGATTAAAGATTGAAATATTGGTTTAGCCCCATTATTAAATATTTCATTACTCCAAAGCTGGGTGAGATAGCTTTGAGCTACCGGTTTTAATACTTCAACTTCAATTACCCCTGAGAGTTGTTTGCCTCCCGCAAATAATTTATCTCCGCTCTTCTTTTGCACCGGCTCGGCTTCTCCAGAAACAAAACTGTAATCAATAAGTGCATTTCCTCTTAACAAGATCGTATCTACAGGGATGATTTCGTTATTCCGAATAAGGAGTCGGTCGCCCTTTACAATCTCATAAACTTCGGTTTGTTCTTCTATTACTTTTTCTTCGGAAGTACGATTTAATCGGGTTACGGCGATAGGGAAATAAGATTTATAATCTCGCTCAAATGATAAAAAGGCATATGTTTTCTGCTGAAAGAACTTACCGAGCAAAAGGAAAAATACCAATCCCGTCAGGCTGTCAAAAAAACCACTCCCCCAATCGAAAACAATATCGATCGTACTTCTAATAAATAAAACTGAAACCCCAATAGCGATGGGTACGTCTATATTCAAGATACCACTTCGTAAACCTTTATAAGCGGAAACGAAATAATCTCTTGCCGAATAAACAACTACGGGCACCGAGAAAGTGAACATGAGCCATCTAAAAACACTTTTAAATTGAGTAAGCCAAAATTCTTCCTCACTTCCAGAGAGATCAAAATACTCGGGAAAGGAAAGAAACATTACGTTTCCAAAGGCAAAGCCGGCAATGCCGAGTTTGTAGATCAAACTTCGATCGTATTTCTTTTCTTTTTTTGTGGATTGCTCAAGCGAGATATTAGGTTCATACCCTATTCTACTTAATAGTATTACCAGATCTTTTAAACTAGTATCCTTTGGATTAAACGTAACTCTAATGGTTTTTTCGGGGAAGTTTACCTGTGAAGATCTAACTGCAGGAGCTAACTTATTTAGGTTTTCAAGCACCCAAATACAAGAACTACAATGAATTGACGGAATTAGAAAGGAAACGATCTGGGTATTTTCGTCACTAAACTCAAGTAATTTCTCAACTATGGATGGGTTTTCTAGAAAATCGAATTTTTGTGAGTTTTCGGTTGGAGAGATTCCGGGTGTTTTTTCAAGGTCGTAGTAATAAGTTAGATCATTATCATTAAGGATATCATAAACCGTTTTACAGCCATTACAACAAAAAGATTTTTCCTTATGTTTTATTTCAATATCCAAACAGGGATCACCACAGTGAAAACAGTTTACCATCGACCAAAAATTTGCTCATTATACCTTTGGCAAAGGTCATACTATACATTGGTGCAGCAAATGATAATTATCAGTTTTCCCTGTGACCATTCAGATGAGTAAAAAGTAAAATTCCAATTGCAACAGGAAAAAAACAGCTAAACACAAACAGATATGTATAGTAACTTTGAAAAAACGGAATACCAAACCATAATACTATAGCCTTGTAGAAAATTAATGCTTCGGTAGTAATAAAAGCAAAAAGGTAAAACCAAAGAAAACTTTTTGGAAGACGAATCAATTTAAAATACTGTAGAAATGCTATTAGGGATGTAATTACAACTCCTAAGAAAACTAAGTGCAGATAACCAATTATAAAGTCTTTAAGTTGGTAAGCCAAATCTGCCACATAAGGAATTGCAGAAAGTACTTGCAGTAGTAATTTTGCACAAAGTAGGATTCCGGCAATTTTCAGGAGGTAAAAAACCTTTGGCTCAAATATTATCCTCATTGAGCTAAGTTCATTCCTCAATAACAAGTAAAGTTCATAAAAAGCTAAACCTTGCGTGAGCGCTCCAAATAATCCTAATACATAAAAAACCAAAGGTGGACTAAACCAAAGTCCCGAAAGAAATGCAGTAAACACTACCCCAATATTTAAAATAATAAAGATTGATCCCAACTTTCTACGGTCAAATTGAAATCCTTTTTCTTCGAGAATAAAAAACAGAATACCTAGTAACGTGATTATAAACCAACCGTTATATTGAAAGTGAAGGTAAAAATAGATCGCTGTTTTATACCATATCGACCCGGTACCCAATGTCGCCATTATCACGCCTATAGCCCAGGGACCAATACTGGAAATAACGAGATAGTAAAGAGAGGTTTTTATAAGTTTCCAAGAAAAACGGTTTTTAAATTTAAGTGTAACATATTTTAAAGCAAACCATGTAAACCAATACGTAACAATTAAGAACAAAGTTGAAAAAGTAATAGAAAAAAGTGCATAACCCTGTATTGGAAATGTCACCAGCATTCCTAGAATACAAAAATTGGATACTAGAAAAATACGTTTGTAAAGTTTTGGCTTCTGTGCTTCGGTAAGGAAGATCTTATAAATTAAAGTCGTCAATCCCAAATAGATCCAGCCCAGGAGTGCCGTGTGCGAATGCGCATGTAAAATATACTTATAATTTAGAGCAATTGGAGTTACGAAAAAAGATCTAAGCAACACGCCCAGTAAAGTGACGATAAAGAAATACACTAGGGCTATGGTAACATGTTTTTTGAGATCCATCTGTGGGTTAAAAATAAAAAAACAGTCCGAAATTAAGCAACATACACTAATGTACTTAAATATTCGGAACTGTTTTAAAACCAATCAAAATTGGAGTTGGGGATAAACATGAGGGATTCTATTTATTAGCTAAGGCCTGTTCCAGCTTCAAAGCTTTTGGAAAAAGGATGTTATTCTCCAAATGAACATGTTGGTGCAAATCTTGCTCAAACTCTTCTAATTTTGAATAAAGAGCCTTATAGGTGTTACACGCCTTTTGAGGAGGAGTGTAATTATTAGTAAGCCATCTAATTTGCCTCATAATTTCTCCGGCCTCTTCATGCTCGGCTTCCATCATCTTTATAGGATTTTCTACCGTCCCGAATGGGATCATGGGAACACTTCCATTTTCTCTCTCTGCCGCAACTAGTTTTTTGATAAACGGAAAAAGTATTAACTCTTCCTTTTTCATGTGAGCAGCCAACTCCTGTACTACTTTTTTTACCAATAATTCTATTTCATTGAGTTCGGTATAATGATGTCCGTGTACTTGATTAACCCTTTCAGAATACTGCAATAAAAGTGTACTGCTTTCAGATACATATGTGTGATGAATATTGATTATATGATCCGCTAAAAAATCTATCTTCCAATTATTATAGTCGTTAGTCCTATCCTTTACTACGTCTAGGTTTAGCAGATCTGCCTCCAAAAGGGAAGGGTTAATTTTCGCCTTATCGCATGCTTTTTTAATACTTATCCCGCCACCACAGCAGAAATCTATTCCGTATTTTTTAAAAATGTGTGCTGCTTTTATATTTTCAGTCACTATTTCACCAACGGTTTTTTCTTGAATTGTTGTCATTTTCCAAAGATTTAAAATACTACAAGACAAATTTCACAAATACTGAAGTGAATAAATATGATTGAAATCACAAACGAAAATTTTTCTGACTAAATAAGAAGGACGAAGACTTAGTGGTAGTTCACAGGAAATTAATTTTCCCAAAAAGTATCGTGATACTCTTTTCTTAGCTCCGGTTCTTTGTGAATTTCATTTATTTTTTGAAGTTGTGCTTCAGTAGCCACCCTTTGTATTTTATTAAAGAGAACTCTTTCCTCGAAACGGATATGAGCTACGAGTTCTTCCTCCAATAAACTAAGAGATTTATTCATATCGTCTGCATCATTGAAGAGTCGTTCAATTCTTCTATGTTCTTTTAAAGCTCTAGCAATTAATTTGTCATCATTGTTTAAAATTGAAAAAACATACTTTTCTTCGGCTTCAAAATGCGGTTTAATTTCTTCCCGGAAAAACCATTGTGCGTAATCGTGAAGTCTTTCAATAGCGATCTTTTTACTGAATCCTTTGCGAAGCTTCCAGCTAAACAATAAACCAAAATGATGTTGTCTGCTTAGTGGTTGTAAGGCTATATGACGCTTTAATGGTTTTCTTTCTTTCATAATTCAGTGATAGTTCAGTTAAATCTTTTTCTGGCCTCTATTTCCAAGGCTTCACGATGATTTGGATGCGCAATCGAAATAAGTGACTTTGCTCGTTGTTCCAGGCTCTTTCCGTAGAGATTTACAACACCATATTCTGTCACAACATAATGAACATGAGCTCTTGTAGTAGTTACACTAGCTCCTTGTTTTAGAAAGGGTGTGATCTTGGAGTAACCTTTTGAAGTCATTGAAGGCATGGCTATTATTGGTTTTCCGCTTTGTGAAAGCGAGGCACCACGAATAAAATCCATTTGTCCTCCTACGCCTGAATATTGATAAGCACCAATAGAATCTGCACAAACCTGTCCGGTAAGATCGATCTCAATCGCACTATTTATTGCGGTCACTTTTGGGTTTTGCCTAATAATAGCAGTGTCGTTTGTGTATGCGGCTTCCTTGAAATGAACAATGGGGTTATCATCCACGAAGTCATATAATTTTTGCGTACCCATAGCGAAACAGGTGACGATTTTACCGGTCTTTATCTGTTTATCTTCTCCTGTAATAATGCCTTTTTCAACCAGTGGTAAAATTCCATCACTGAACATTTCGGTATGAATCCCTAATCTTTTATGATTTGTGAGATTACTTAAAACAGCGTTAGGAATATTCCCTATCCCCATTTGCAGTGTTGCCCCGTCTTCTATTAATCCGGCTACATTCTGTCCAATCGTTGCCTCAATTGAAGTGGGTTCGGTTATAATTGAAGCATGAATTTGATGATCAACTTCGACCCCATAATTAATATTGCTTATATGAATAATTCCATCGCCGTGGGTTCTTGGAACATTTGGATTAATAAGTGCAACTACTTTTTTAGCCGTTTGAATTGCCGGTATAGTTATATCTACAGATACACCAAGTGAGCAATAGCCATGTTTATCTGGAGGCGACACCTGTATAAAAGCAACATCTAATGGTAAAATGTTTCGTCTAAATAACCAATGGATCTCACTTAGAAAAACCGGAATGTAATCTCCTCGATGACTCGCCACACCTTCTCTAACATTTGTACCCACAAAACAACTATTAAGCTTGAAAGCATTAGAATAAGGAGCACGCGTATACTTAGCATCCCCGTGCGTGTGAATTTGAATTATCTCAACATTTTCAAGCTCTTCATAGCGCTCGCATAAAGCATCGATAAGAAGATTAGGAGTCATTGCCGCTCCCTGAAAAAATACTCTGTCATTAGATGAAACTAATGAAACGGCTTCTTTTGTAGTAACTAATTGTAAAGTTTTTGTCATATCTTAAATTAAAAGGGAAAAATTATTCTGAAACTTTCTCAGTCTCAATTGAAGTTCTCACCAACTTAACCAAATCGTCAACAATAGCGATCCCCTTATCATTATTATACCATACTTGAAGATCCTTTTTAAACTCCGCATCGAGCATACCATGATTTTTTTTATAGGTGTTTACCAGTTCAGTCGCCTTTGCCGACCTTGGGCCCCAGCTACCTATTACTTCAAGATCTTTATCCAAAATGATCAGTTTTGGGATTGATTTTGATCCATTGGTGAGGAACTCGTTCATCAAGCCTTCATTTTCGTCCCGTAGCACGAGTTTGAGATCAATATTGGGGTTTAAGGCTGCAATTTTATTTAAAAAAGGAAGCGATTGTGCGGCATCACCACACCATGGTTCTGTAATTACCAACCATGTTTGTGGACGAATTGGCGCCTTAAAAATAGCTTCAGCCTTCTTTGCCAGAGTTGCCGTTTTATCTAACCTTTTAGACCTGCTCCAGTTTAACTTTGTAAAATCAATTTTTTCAGGAGTTTGTTCCTTGCCTGTGGTTCTGCCTTCTTCAACCAATTGTTTGAAGAGCATATTATACTCAGTATAGGTAAGTCCTTTTTGCACATAATCCTTTAGATCAATATTCATAAATCATCTTTTTAAAGTTCTTCATTAGTTGTAAAAAGAATTGAATCCTTACTCTTGAGGTAGGGTAGCAATTAATGTCAATTTCAATCTTTTCTTCGGAAACATCTTCAGAAGGATTAAAAATCTTTTCTTTTTGCTTTTGCTTTTATGAGCCACACCGGAAATACAACCCATGAGATTAACATGATCCCCGAAATGATGATTCCGTAGTTAGTTCCGAAGAATTTCTGAAAAACCGCTCCGGTATATCCTAACAATGCCGAAATATCTAGTTTTAATAAAATAAGGACCCTTGATAAGTCTATTGGATTCGCCATGGTGCTTACCAACGAAAATGTATCTAACGGATATTCTTCGAAAGCGATCAATGACATTAAGAAGAGTCCGTCGTAAATCACGGCCATAAACAACCAAAGTAAGATCGCATAACCAAAGCCTTTAATTTTGTTTTCATTAAAAAGGGCAATATTAAAGGCTAATGCCGTGAAAATAAAGGTAAGAAAAGAGCCGGTTACCAGCAGTAGTGAAAAATCCCAAATTGCTGAAGATTTAAAAATTCCGTAGAGCATAAAAGGTAAGCCTAGTCCTACTATCAAACTTAATGAGAGTGAGAGTGCAACGCCAAAATACTGTCCTAAAAAGATAGATGATCTTTTCACCGGTTGTGCCAAGAGCAATTCGGTAAATTCTTTCGAATTGTAATAGTACATCACGCCAAATATTGTTCCAATGAGCGGTACCAGAATTATGATCACATTCATCAACGTTATAACCGCCTTAGAAAGATCATTGTTAAGAAACAATAAGACCGATCCCAATAAAAGATAAAAGGCAAAATAGACGTAACTCCATCTACTTCTAATAAGGTCGTAACAACTATATTTAAGTATTTTAATCATAGCTTTGTTGTAGAATTGATGCTATCGCATGTTCAAAATCGGGTTGTTTCGTCTTCGTTTTCAGCTCGGTAATACTACCTTTAAAATAAATTTTTCCTTCGAGAAGAAAGACAATATCATTTGCCACCTGCTCTACGAAATTCATAATATGCGATGTGATCAATATCGTTTTTCCTTTTTCCTTTTCAGAAGTAATTAGATCCTTAAGCCTAATTAGGGAAATAGGATCTAAGCCGGAGGTAGGTTCGTCCAGAATAAGCAGTGGATTATCGCACATAAACGTGAGAACGATATTCACTTTTTGTTTGGTTCCCCCGGAGAGATTCCCTAGCTTCTTCTTTAAAAAGGGTTCAAGTTTGAAAAGTTCAATAAGTTGATCGTCCTTGGCGTTACTAGAAGATCGAAGGTCTTTTATCATCCCTATAAGTTCTGAAACGGTAAGATTTGTAGGAAAATTTGCAATTTGCGGTAAGTATCCAATTTCATTTCTGTATTTCCATTCCCTCTTTATCACCGTATCATTCAGCTTTATGATTCCGGAATCCGGAATGACCATCCCTAAAATACTTTTTATAAGTGTCGTTTTTCCGGAGCCATTTGGACCCAGAATCGCGAAGATTCCACCAGATTCGATCTTCAGATCGATTCCTTGAAGTACTTTATTCTTACCAAAGGACTTATGAAGGTCTATTACTTCAATCATGGGTATTTCTTTTCATTAAAGGATTTTTATCGACAAGATTGTCTGGTGTAAACACGGGTGAAACTTTTTCAGAAAAATCGATGATATCTATAAACAAACTCCGAAGTAATATTATAGCTTCGGGGGTTCTATTTGCTATATAAGAAAATAGTTTTACAGGTCTGTAGGGCACATCTCCAATACCGTCCTTATTCAAGTCGTAACCGGTATAATTACTCCAATAATTCTTATCGAAGTAATTATCATTGATATTGCTATTATATGAAATATCGAATGAGTTGTACAAAAAATTATTATCAACAAAACTATTGCCGTAGCAAGCCCCTCTCACTTTCATTGCCCATCCATTACTTATAAAATCGTTGTTTTTATAAACGATTCGGTTGGTGCCTTCAATGTTAATTCCAACGGTGTTCTCTTCAAAAGTGTTTCCAATTATCTCTGCATCGTTGATCTCTTTAAGTAACATTCCGAAGGAAGCTGTACCCCAGTTATTCTTAAAAGTGTTTCGATACATTTTAATATGTTTTGAAAACATGACCGCTACGCCGGCTCCATTATTCTCAAATAAATTATCCTGGTAAACATCATAATTGGAAAACATAAAATGCAGTCCGTAGCGCACATTATTAGTACTAATGTTATTGCTAATAGTGATGTTGTCTGAGAATTCTAAATAGATTCCATCTCTTACATGCTGAACTATATTTTGTGCTACCTCAACATTTTTACAGTACCAGAGTTGGATACCGTTACCTGAGTTAAATTCTTCGACGGCATCTCCAATGATCTTATTATGAAACACTTTCCCATTGTTAGATTTTTCGAGGTAAATTCCGAAGAAAAGCTTTTCTAAAACTACATTCTGAATTAAAAATTTTTCACTTTTAACTACTCTAATTGCTGCATAATCTGTGGTATAACTAGTCCCTACGTTTATAATGAAAAAACCATCTACCGTTACATTATCTGATGAAACAGTAATGATTTCACCTTTATCTTCTCCGTCGATTACCGGATAATTTTGACCTTGAAGCGTGAGGGGTTTGGTAATTTTTATATTAAACTCTTTGTAAGTCCCTTTTTTTACCAGAACGGTATCGAAATCCTGAGCCTGCAAAACTGCTTCATTGATGGTTTTATAGTTGCAACTTTCACAAACGGTGATAGTTCTGGAAAATGCCGTTTGCATAATAATTCCCGAGAATAGAAAAACTAAAGTGATTTTTAAAGGCATATATATTGCTTCGGAAAAATTATCTGATGATTAGGAATTTAGAGTTGTCATTAGCTTTTACCCAATGCGAAACCTCTTTTTCGAACTGAAAATGTTGCTGATCAAAAAGCACATATTCCTTCTCATTGATATGAAAGGCTATTTCTCCTTCTAAGACGATTAAGTTGGCATCTTTGGGAGAGGTGTGTTTGGGAAAAACAGCTCCCTTTTCAAGGGATATAAAAATTATTTCCGACTGTAATTCGGAAGTTATCTTTTTAACTTTTAATCCGTTATACGGCTCTAAAGCAATGATACTGTTTACTGTATACATTTATTTAATCTTTTATTTCTAATTGTAAAGAATCCCAGGAATAAATATCTCCACTGTACATAGCTTGAGTCTTTTTAGCTATTTCTTTCGAATTGAAAGCAGAGAGGAAAGCGCCCATCGGACTTGATATCTCAGGACTAATTAGATATGAAGCTGTTTTTGCATCGATCAACTGTCCAGGCTCCTTAAAGTCGGCAACCAAAACGTGAGAATAGTCTGTTCCATTTTCATCTTCCATATAGTGAACCATACATTCTATAGCATCAAATTTATAAACCTTCCCTTTCGTTGTTACCAACTGAGAGGCATGTTGTCTATCTACAATTGTCATTTTACAAAAATGACATCCATCTTGCCCATATGCAATTGGTTGTGGTCCATTTGAGCAGGAAAAAGCAATTAGTGCAGTAAAAAGAAGTAAAGTGAGTTTCTTCATAATACTAAAGTTTATATATGTTGATTCGAATGTCATTCACTTCGCTTTTTTATTTCTTTTTTCCCGACAAAAAATGCAACTACCGTTAACATCATCCCAACAAACATCATATATGCTCCGGTATGTGGCAATGAGTCTACATCGAAGTTAAGCATTTTTTGGTGACCAAATAATGGGGGTTTGTAACTCATAGGGGTACCGTCAGGGTTCTGAAGCTTCATAATTGCATGAGGGTCGAGATTTGTTCCATAGTCTATTAACCAATTATTAAAATCGTACATCCCCAATATTCCAAGAATCGACATTAAAGCAAACCAGCCAATAAACCACCAATGATTAACTTTTCCGAAGAAGCCAAGCAATCCTATCAAAACGCCTAATGCTACCATCCCGCCAATTACCGTGGGAAACACGTTAAATTCCCACATTTCTGAAGGTTTAGGAATGGTTTTCATGCCTATATAGTGATTTAGCCCATCGATATTCTGGATATCGAATTCGCTTACACCTTTAATACCATCGATATAGATATCCATGCCAAGGGGTTCGGGGTATTGAGGTGCCCCTAGCATAATATTCCAAAGTGGAAATTTAAAAAGTCCCAATAACAATAATGAACCAATGATCATTATAATCCCTGCCTTCTTCATTTGTACCTTTTTTTAGTTGTAATTAAATGGATTATTTGTTGTTTCGGTGATCTTTGTTAAAGACGGGAGCAGTCGAAAACTCCCGTCTTTTTAGAAATACAATTAATCACTACCTATCATATTTCCAAGAATTAATCCTCTCCTAAAGACCAACTTAATTCCAGGTTTGAAGAAGCCGGAGATACTCTAACATATCCCTGCATTTCCTGGTGCAGCGCAGAACAGAAATCTGTACAGTAAAAAGGCCAAACGCCTACTTGTTTAGGTTCCCAGATAGAAGTCTTAGTTTGACCGGGCATTACTAATAATTCGGAAGTATTTTGACCGATTATTGAAAAACCATGAGGTACATCGAAATCTTGTTCGTGGTTAGTTATATGGAAGTAAACCTTATCGCCAACCTTGATCCCTTCGATGTTATCTGGTGTGAAGTGGCTACGAATAGTGGACATATATATATGAACTTCGTTGCCTTTACGTTCTACACGAGCTTGATCTGGGCTAAGCACAGCATAGGGGTGCTTATTCTCATCTAATCTATAGATCTTTTGAGATTTAGGCGCAAGTATACTCGCTGGAATACCCGCTGCATAATGTGGTTCTCCATGCGTAGGAAAATCGTAGATCAGTTCCATTTTCTCACCTGTGATATCATAAATTTGAGCCGAATGTTCCATTTCAGGACCTGTTGGCAGATATCTATCCTTTGTAATTTTGTTCATGGCAACCACGTATTTTCCGAACGGTTTTCTAGAGTTCCCTCCCGGGATCATAAGGTGTCCTACCGAATAGAAAGTTGGCTTTCTATCAATAACCTCCCAAGATCCTAACTTCCATTTTACTACTTCCGAAGAAATAAAGAATGTTGTGTAGGCATTCCCTTGTCCGTCGAATTCGGTATGTAACGGACCTAATCCACCACTTTTTACTGTACCTGCAAGTACGTCTTCAAATTTCAGGATAGGAATCCCATAAGCTTCTCCATCAAACTTTTCATTTTCAATAGCATCCAACATTTTCGTAAAGGAATGTACAGTTAAATCTGCAGACAATTTACCATTTCCAATGATGTATTCACCGGAAGGATCTACATCACAACCATGAGGTGATTTAGGTGTTGGTAAGAAAAATACCGCACCCGGCACATTAAGCGGATCAACCGTTAATACTTCTTTTTTCATTGTAGTGGTCGCGGTATGTGTTGATTCATCGTACACATTGTGCGCATAATTAGCAGGCATTTTTGTTCCGCCGCCATTGTTCACATATTCCTCAATTTTCTTCCAATTGACCGCTGCAATAAAATCTTTATCATTTTGAGAAGCGTTAACTTCTAATAAAGTATTGGCTTCTTCGGTGTTATAGGTTGTAAAAAAGAACCAGCCATGCGATTTATCACGTCCGGGATGAGAAAGGTCATAATCGAACCCGGGCATCATCAATTGAAATTTAATATCCATATGTCCGTGTTCCGGATCTACGCTGATAAAAGACAAAGCACCTTTAAAATTACTTTTGTAATCCTTGATAGAAATATCACGTTGTGGTACCGGAACAGAGAATCTGGTTCCTGCCACTACATATTCTGTGTTTTCGGTTATAAATGAAGAACTGTGGTTTCCTGCACTATTTGGCACCTCTATGATCTCTTCGGTTTCGAAGGTCTTAAGACTAATACGTGCAATTCTTGGCGTGTTGTTTCCATTAATAAATATCCATCTTCCATCCAATTCTCCATTGGTTTGAGAAATGTCTGGGTGGTGAGCATCATCCCAAGGTACGAACCCGTGAGAAGTCTCAAGCATGGGTTTGGTTTCTTCTGAATATCCGTAGCCCGAAGTTGGAAATTGAGAAAATACAGGGATCTCTTTAAACATTCTCCCTGAAGGCAGGCCATAAACAGTTAAGTTCCCGCTATAACCCCCAGACATAAAAGCGTAGAATTCGTCTTGCTCTCCCGGAGCTACATATACCTTTTCGGCAGCACTAGAATTAAGCGCTCCACCGGAAGACGAATTATTGTTGTTTCCACAACTAGTTAAAAAAAGTACTGCACTAAAAAGCGACAGAAGTGAAATTTTATATGTTTTCATTGGTTCTATTTTTTAATTCTTATTGGTTAAATAGTTTAATTTGAAGGCGGTAAAATGACCTTATCCACAACATGAACAACTCCGTTACCCGCATCTATACTTGCAAGAATCTTGGCACCGCCCACAAATACATCATCCCCCTTCACCTCTACGGTTGTACTTTGATCATTTGCCTGCCCTAGCTTTTTGAATTTCTTTAAGAACTCTTTAGAGTAATTACCGGCAGTAACATGATGCTTTAAGATATTGGCCAGCGCTTCTTTATTTTCCGGTTTCAGCAGATCTTCTACTGTTCCTTCGGGTAGCGCGTTGAAAGCATCATTGGTTGGCGCAAACACCATTAATGGACCTGCATTTACCAATGCATTTTCTAAACTTGCCGCTTGTACAGCTGCGACCAATGTTGTGTGATCCGGTGAATTAATGGCTATTTGCAGTACATTTGGAGTAGAACTATCATCCTCGATAAAGGCTTGTCCTTGTTTGGTATCTGCTGTTGTTTCAATCTCCGATGAAGTTGTAGCCGCATTGCTTGTCGTCTCGTTCTTACAACTGCTTAACGCCACAATAAACAACAACATCACGATTGTCTTAATAGTTGGGTTGGTTTTCATATCAGTTTATTTTAATGTTCTGAAGTATTCTAAGATATCGCGAGCCTGAGCCTCGGTCATATTCTGGTTTGCCATCGCAGCACCATTAAACTCTACTAACAGATCTTTTGCACATTGATCCTCTTCTGCCATAAGTTTCGGATCTAAGATCATATTCATGATCCACTCCGGACTTCTACGGCTCATAATTCCACTAGGTGACGGTCCAATAAAACGTTTACCTATTTTATGGCAAGCAGTACAGTTTGTTTTAAATAATGCTGCTCCTCTATCCACCATCGCCTGATCAATTGTTGGGCTGAGGTCTATATTTTTGATCACACCCACCCCCTTATTATCCAATGTGATACGTTGTGAGGCCGGAACTTCATCCGAATTTGAAACAGGTGTTTTTGTTTCTACCTTTTGCTTAGTTCCAATTTTCACACTCTCTTTTTCCTTTTTTTCATCTCCGCCTCCGCAACTAATGAGTAAGGCAGAAAAAATAATCGTCAGTGTTTTGATAAAATATCTCATGATATATGTTGATTAAAATTATAGGTCAAAAATACCTGTGGAGTAGTGATTAAAAAATGATAAATATCATATAAAATACTATTTTGTCTTTTATTTTCTACATTTGCATAAAAATGTCTCAATGCTTTCTAATCCATCTAAATACGTCGTTAAAGCTCTTGTTTATCTTGTAAATAACTCTTCGGAAACTCACAAAGTACAGGCAATTGAAATAGCTTTGAACTGCGATATTCCGAAACCTTTTTTATCAAAATTGTTACGGCAACTCAGCTCAAAAAATATGATTTCTTCAACCAAAGGCCCCAATGGAGGTTTTTATCTTTCTGAAGCGCAACTAAAGGGATCTCTCTTAGATATCATTGTTGAAGTTGAAGGAAATGATCGCTTGAAGATGTGCGTCCTGAATTTTGACAAATGCAACGCACAAAATCCCTGCCCGATACACTTTTTAGTATCGCCTGAAAAAGATGAATTGAGAAATAAATTCAAAAATATTAGATTAGAAAATCTGCGGTAGGAGTCATAAAAATCTCTGTATGACATTTATCATTGTTGCCGGGTGGATTTTCGGTTAAATTTCAACTAAAATTCTAGTTAATTATCACAAGATGAAAAATATACTCTTACCCACAGATTTCTCTGAAAATTCATTAAACGCCATTGAATACGCCCTGGAGTTCTTTAAAAATTGGGAATGCGAATTTTATGTATTAAATGTTCAGAAGCCTTCCGAATATATTACAGACGATATAATGACTGCTTCTCCTTCCGAATCAATTCACAGTGCGATTGCCGGTGACAACAAGTCGAAATTACAACAACTCGTTAACGACCTTAATAAGAAATACGCTAGTACTCCTTTTAAAATAAACATGCTGTTTGATTTCGATAATCTTTCCGAAGCAATAAATCAAATAATTCAAAATCATTCTATTGAACTGATCGTGATGGGAACTAACGGAGCCACCAATGCACGAGAAGTAGTTTTTGGAAGCAACACGATTCAGGTGATAAGAAATGTTAACTGTCCTATTCTAGCAATACCTCAGGACTATAGATTTAAAGGAAACAACAAAACCTTACTTTGTATTCCTAAAGAAATAGACTTGCTTGATACAATTTTAACACCGTTTAAAGATCTGATGCAAGTGCACAATTCGGAGCTACATATTATCGAATTCGATGACGATGCTCTTGCTGTTTCGGAAGGGCAAGAAAATAGTGAATTAAAAAAATCGTTTAACGACTATCCTTTCGACTACTACTGTTTAAACGAGCAAATTGAGTGGTCTGTGATAGATACTGCAACTCAGTTACTAAAAACCGACTTGAATGCTGTTTTTATAGAGAAAAAGTCATTCTTCGAGCGTCTAATTTTAGGCACTGAAACACCAAAGATCACCTATAGAACGAAGGTTCCGGTGCTATTTCTTAAAAAATAGATACAAAGAAAGCATTACTATTCGAAGATAAGAATGTTGTTATCTTTAAGCGTATTGATTAGGATCTTAATATAAGCGTTTACATTCTTATTTAGTTTCTCAGCATCGACTACTTCAATCTCACCTGTCCAGAGCAATTCTCGTTCTTTACCCGGACAAATACAAAATAACGAAGTTTCGGTAGTGTATACTTGATATCGTTCTTCTTGTTCCTTAAAATATAGATGTTGATTGCCGTAATAATAGTCTTCAAAATTTTGATAACTCTTTGCAAAACTTCGATAAGAATCCACTACGGTCATCCTACTTTCCTGGCCCGTAACTTTAGAAAATAAGATCGCATCAAAACCTGCATCGAGCAGTTGACTTTCAATTTTGTTGAGTTGGTCTATCGATTTTTTATTTTCAGTAAACGATTTCTCAAAGAAATCAATACTTTTAACAGCGATCACATCCTTCTTTTCGAGCTCTTCTGTCATCCGTTTTTCAAAATTCCGACGAATTTCTTTATCGCCGGTAATTCCAACAACCAGTACTTTGTTGGCCATAAAGTTGAAAGACTCCGGGTTGGTGTATTGCTGTACGAGCTTCGTTGATGTACAATTTACCGTTAAAAGAAGCACCGTTATAAGGCTTAAGTATAAAAAGAGTTTTTTCATGGTAGTTAATTTCGTTCGTTCGGTTATTGCAGTCGCTTTGCTTTACTTTTTTTCATAATATCTGAAAGCATGGAGAAGATATCTCGCTTCGTTCGCTTAACATTGGTATGAAAATCCATAGTATCGATCATAAGATTGTAGTGCATTTCTTTATAATCACGCAACTCGTTAGGTACATCTATATCGTCCATTAAGACCTTCAATTCGTTTTTATGATCTTTTAAACTTGTAACCAACTTATTCAATTTTTTTTTGTGCTTCGAAATTTGTTGGGCGATCATTCTACTTTCTTCGAAAGGCTTTCCATAGATAAGCTCTAAGGTATGGTCTGCGACGAGATCCTGCAAGAACTGAAGTTCATCCTTTAAAAACGCCAACTCAGACAATGTTTGAAGGGTGTCTTCATGCAGTCCTTTGGTATCTCGCCATTCAATATATTTAAAATGTGTTTTCATAACGTATAGTCCGGAAAGGTTGCTGAAATGATGAAAAGTAAAATTATCTAACTAAAAAAGTTTGTGAAATGATAAATATCAGTTTCTGAACAAAATAGAAATATTATATTTGTTAACCATATGGTTAAACCTAATAGTTATATTATGGCAAGGACGAAGAAAAGTCAGGATACGGAAGGAAAAATACTAGATGCTGCAAAAGAGGTTTTTCAAAAAAAGGGTATGGATGGGGCTCGTATGCAGGAGATAGCCGATGAAGCAAATATTAATAAGGCCATGTTGCACTATTACTATCGTAGTAAGCAACTACTTTTCGAAGCGGTATTCAAGAATGCATTTGCTTTACTGGCGCCACAATTGAACAAGATTCTAAACGACGATTCTCCCATCGAAGAAAAAATAAAAAACTTTACTTACAGTCAGATTTCATTTCTGGGAAAATATCCATATCTCCCAAATTTTATTATTCAGGAGCTCAACAGAAATCCAAAATTCCTTGAAAAACTACAAAAAAACCCTTCTTTTCCTTCGCTCGATAAGTTTAAGCAACAGGTTGCTGAGGAAGTAGATAATGGAATCCTAAAACCAATCGACGCCGAGCAACTTTTTATAAACATTATATCATTAAATATATTCTCCTTTTTAGCAAGTCCTTTAATAAGAGGGGTTCTAAAAAAAGACAAAAAAGAATATGAAGCACTAATGGAGCGACGAAAAACAGAAGTTTCTAGTTTTATCATCAACTCAATAAAAAAGTAGCTTATGAAATGGATTGTTCTCTTACTCATCGGAATCTCTTCATTCCTAGCATCTGCCCAGGAGGTTTTAACTTTAACCGATTGTTACTCATTGGCAGAAATAAACTATCCACTGGCAAAGCAAAGTGTATTATTGGAAGAAAAGACACTTTCAGAAATAAAAGTTCTGGAAAAGGAAAAACTACCCAAATTAGATCTTAATGCTCAGGCCACATACCAATCAGACGTAATTGAATTCCCATTCCAAATTCCAAATTCAACAGTAGAACCTCCAAATAAAGACCAATATCGCGCTTCGCTGGACGCAAACCAATTGATCTACAACGGTGGAAATATTGCCGCAGCTAAGAAATTAAAATCTGCTGAACTTGCAACACAACAACAAAAAATAACCGTAGATCTTTATACTTTAAAAAGCCGAATCAACCAAAGCTACTTTAGTATTTTGCTTTTTCAGGAGCAGGAAAAACTATTAACTTCAAAAATGGAACAGCTACGTTCCCGCTTGAAGGAAGTGGGTACGGGTGTGAAATATGGCGCAATACTTCCTGCTTCCCAGCAAATTCTGGAAGCAGAAATTTTAAAACTAGAGCAGCAGTTTTCGCAGGTAATGATTGATCGGCAAAAAGCTCTAACCCATCTCTCTTTACTTCTATCTAAAAATTTAGACCCCAATACGTCTTTGGAGAATCCAGAGATTTTAGTTTCATCTAAAACCCCCTATAATCGCCCTGAATTGAAGCTTTTCGAACTGCAGCAGAACCAGTTGGAAACTTCAAAAGAGGTACTATCAAAATCCAAATACCCGAAACTGCAAGCCTTCGCTCAGGCAGGTTATGGCAACCCCGGACTCAATATGCTAGATAATTCCTTTCAGGATTTCTACCTGGCCGGGTTAAAACTAAATTGGAACATTTTTGATTGGGGAAGAACAAAGGAGAAAAAACAAATTCTCGACATTTCGAAGGAAATCATCACTACCGAAAAAGAAACCTTTTTACTGAACAATCAAATGCAGCAGAAAGAAGCTGAAAGTGATATCAGGAAATACACAGAATTGCTTCAAAAAGACGAAAGTATAATAGTACTGCGCGAGAATATATTACAGGCAACAACATCACAATTACAGAATGGTACTATTACATCCTCCCAATATATTACCGAGTTGAACAATTTGTACGAAGCAAAAATTGAAAAGCAGTTGCACCAGATTCAGCTAACACTCGCAAAAGCAAATTATAAAGTGATCTCAGCAGATTTTAATTAAATAGTTACTATGAAAAATATAAAAATATTGTTTTTGGTAAGTCTCTTCGGAAGCCTATTTTCCTGTGCTAACGGGGAGAAAGCAGATGGTTACGGTAATTTTGAAGCCACGGAAATTACGGTTTCATCTGAAGCCAACGGAAAACTGATTTTTTTCAATTTGGAAGAAGGTCAGATGCTGGAAAAAGGAAAAATTGTTGGGTTAGTAGATACCCTTCAGCTCCATTTAAGCAAACAACAACTTTTGGCATCAAAAGCGACGGTTGCATCAAAATCTGGTGGAGTTTGGTCTCAGGTTAGTGTTTTAAATCAACAATTGGAAACAGCAAAAACCGAACAACAAAGAATCCAAAATATGTTTTCTGAAAATGCTGCCACTCAGCGTCAGGTAGATCAGGCGAATAGCCAGGTGGATGTATTAAAAAAGCAAATCAGAAATGTTGAAACTCAGAACGAGCCTATAATGAGCGAACTTAAATCTATTGATGCCAAAGTAGATCAAATCGTTGATCAAATTTCTAAATGCTCAATAATAAATCCAATAAATGGAACTGTGCTGACGAAATTTTCGGAAGGTGGTGAGATTGTTTCCTTCGGAAAACCCCTGTACCAAATTGCAGATCTAGTAGATATGACCCTTCGCGTTTATGTTAGCGAAACACAACTCGCAAATATTAAAATTGGGCAAGAGGTTACCGTAAAAATTGATTCGGGCGAAGTCATGAAGGATTATTCAGGAACTATAAGCTGGATTTCCGCAACGGCAGAATTCACTCCAAAAATCATTCAAACTAAGGAGGAGCGTGTAAACTTAGTTTATGCGGTAAAAATAACCGTTAAGAACGATGGGAGCTTAAAAATTGGTATGCCTGCAGAAATGTGGATTGAACATGAATGATCAAGATTCACTGTTCAGGAAATAATAGAAAAAACGTTTATAAATAGGTAATAAGAAACAATAAGATTTTATGGAAACTAATACAGAGAACTTAGACAGCTATTTAGACAACCACTATATACATCGCAGTAATTGGTTAAGAGCGGCTGTACTTGGAGCGAATGACGGAATCTTATCTACCGCCAGTATTGCTATAGGGGTAGCGGCCGCAAGTGACATGAGAGATCCTATAGTTTTAGCGACTTTGGCGGGACTAGTGGCGGGAGCATTATCAATGGCAGCAGGCGAATATGTCTCGGTAAGCTCTCAAACCGATGTTGAAAAAGCCGATATAGAGCGTGAAAAAATTGAATTGGAACAAATGCCTGAAATTGAACTAATCCGATTGGCAGAGATCTATGAAGAACGAGGATTAAAAAAAGAGACAGCACTAACTGTTGCAAAAGAATTAACCGAGAAAGATGCTTTGGCAGCCCATGTTAGAGATGAATTAGGAATCAACGAAATTAGTCAGGCAAAACCTATTCAGGCAGCATTGGCTTCTGGTGCCTCATTTATAGTTGGGGGAATTCTCCCACTAATCGTAACTCTGTTTCTTCCTTTAAAAAGTATGGAATATACATTATATGGCTCAGCGATCTCTTTCTTAATATTATTAGGCATTGTAGCAGCCAAAACCGGAGGTTCAAGCATCCGGAAAGCAATTATCAGAATTACCTTTTGGGGAACAATAGCTATGGGAATTACCGCGCTAGTCGGTTATTTATTCGGCATAAACATTTAAAAAAAACTAAAAAAGCAACCACAATAATTTAAACTATAATCTATGAAAAGAGCATTTCTTACAACAGTTATCGTTTCAGCATTACTAGTTAGCTGCAACGACACCAAGCACAAACATGAAAACACAGAAACCGAAGGAGGGTTGGAAGTCGTTGAACAGCACGAATCAAATGAAATAGCCTCTGAAAACCATTCAACAAACAATTTGTGGGTAAATGAAATCAATTTAGACAATGGAAATAAATGGCAGGCCAATCCGGAAACAACCGTAGGAGTGAATAATATGCTAAAATTGTTGAAATCAGGCGATTTAAAAACCGTAGCCGACTATCACAATTTGGCATCTCAATTAAATGAGGAGAAAAATTTTGTCATTAAAGAATGTACAATGAAAGGTGCTTCGCACGACAATCTACACATTTTTTTGCTTCCCCTCATCGAGAAAATCGATGCCCTAGGGAAAGTATCAACTACTACCGAAGGTTCTGAGATTACCGCTAGCATTGAAGAAAACCTCAACGGTTATTACAATTATTTCAAATAAACAAAATATTGAAAATCATGGAGAAACACACTTATAATGTAGACATTAATTGGAACCAGGACAGGAAGGGAATGATGTGCTCACCAGAATTGGCTGAGGGTAATAAACCTTCTTCCAACTGTATTGAGGTTGCCACACCACCTGAATTTCCAAAGGGCATCCCACATATTTGGTCACCAGAACATCTTTTTACTGCTTCTGTAAGCAGTTGTCTAATGACCACTTTTTTAGCCATTGCCGAAAACTCTAAGTTAGATTTTATCGGTTTTAGCTGTAAATCGAAGGGTATCCTGGACAAATTGGACGGAAAATATGCCATGACCGAAGTCATTCTTGAACCCACAGTAACTATTAAAACCGAAAAGGATGTAGAACGTGCCCAACGAGTGCTTCAAAAATCGGAAGCCGCTTGTCTCATCACTAATTCGATTAAATCGAAAGTTAGTATGAACCCGAAAATAATAGTTGAATCTTAAATAAAATGAGTATTTCCCTGCGCAATATCAGCAAATCCTTTAAAACGGTGCAAGCCGTAAAGGATATTTCGTTTGAGATTAATTCTGGTGAGCTCTTCGGACTCATAGGTCCGGATGGAGCAGGGAAAACTACACTCTTTAGAATTTTAACGACCTTGTTATTGGCAGATCAGGGTAAGGCATCGGTAGCCGGAATGGATGTGATAAAAGATTACAAAGCGATTAGAAGCTCTGTGGGGTATATGCCGGGGCGATTTTCGCTTTACCAAGATTTAACCGTAGAGGAAAACCTGAAATTTTTTGCCACTATTTTCGGAACTACCATTGAAGAAAACTACGATCTCATTAAAGATATTTACATACAAATAGAGCCTTTTAAAAACCGCCGGGCTGGAAAACTTTCCGGAGGAATGAAACAAAAGCTCGCTCTTTCCTGTGCTTTGATCCACAAACCGAAAGTACTGTTTTTGGACGAGCCGACCACGGGAGTTGATCCCGTTTCAAGAAAGGAATTTTGGGAAATGCTGAAAAGATTGCAGGAAAAAGACATCACGATGCTTGTCTCAACCGCATATATGGACGAAGCTAGCCTCTGCGACCGCGTAGCGCTGATACAGGATGGTACAATTTTAGAAATTGACACGCCTCAGCGGATTATAGAGAAATTTCCCAGAAAGATCTATAATGTAAAAGCTTCAGAAACATTTCGTCTTCTAAAGGATCTAGAAATTTATGTTTCTACTCATAGTGTTTATCCATTTGGCGAGCACTTGCATTTTACCAGTGAAGACAAAGCGTTTTCTTCCGAAGAATTAATTCAATTTTTAAAAGAGAAAGAACATACCAATATTGAAGTTTCTGAAGCTATCCCAACAATTGAAGATTCGTTTATGAGACTCTCTAAAGAAAACACTGATGGAAGCCGATAATGCTATAACTGTCGAAAATCTCACCAAACGCTTTGGTGATTTCACTGCTGTGAATGCCATAAGCTTCCATGTAAAAAAAGGAGAGATTTTTGGGTTTTTAGGCGCCAATGGAGCGGGGAAAACAACAGCTATGAAAATGCTCATCGGTATTTCAAAACCTACCGATGGTATCGCTATCGTGGCCGGATTTGACGTAAAAACCCAATCGGAAGCTGTAAAGAAAAGTATTGGTTATATGAGTCAGAAGTTTTCGCTCTATGACGATTTGACCATTAGAGAAAACATATCGTTTTTTGGAGGTATTTACGGTTTAAAAAAGGAAAAAATTGATAAAAAAACTCAGGAGCTTATAGACGAGCTGGGTTTACATGATAAGGCAAATGATCTAGTGCGTTCTCTTCCTTTGGGATGGAAACAGAAAGTGGCTTTTTCTGCAGCTTTATTGCACGAACCTAAAATTGTCTTTTTAGATGAACCTACCGGAGGAGTGGATCCAATAACGCGCAGACAGTTTTGGGAAATGATCTATCGTGAAGCTAATAGAGGCACGACCATTTTTGTTACAACCCATTATATGGACGAAGCCGAATACTGCGACCGGGTTTCTATTATGGTGGAAGGGAAAATTGAAGCATTGAACACCCCTAAAAATCTTAAGAAACAGTTTAATGTTGATTCTATGAATGAGGTGTTTTTGAAATTGGCAAGAAATATAGAATCATGAAAAGATTCAGAGGATTTGTTATTAAAGAATTTTATCACATTTTTAGAGATAAGCGCACATTGGTTATTCTCTTTGGAATGCCCGTGGTACAAATTCTGCTTTTCGGTTTTGCGGTGACCAACGAAATTACGAATGTGAATATTGCTATTCTGGACCACTCTAAGGGTAGTGAAACTAATAGGATAATTAGCAATATTGAAGCCTCAAAGTATTTTAGAATCACAGATCTTATTGAAGAAGAAAAGCAAATCGAAACTATTTTCAAAAAAGGAAATGTAAAAGCCGTATTGGTTTTTGAAAAGAATTTTGAAAAGAATCTTACTGCATCAAATGCAGCAAACGTGCAAGTAATAACCGATGCTACCGAACCCAACGTGGCCAATTCTGTCAATAACTACCTCACTTCTATTCTACAACAATACCAAACCGACCTTAACCGAACTCGAAAAGTCCCTTACCAAATCGTTCCTCAAACACGAATGTACTATAATCCTGAGCTAAAGAGCGTCTTTATGTTCGTACCAGGGATTATGACAGTGATCTTAATGTTGGTCTCGGCAATTATGACCTCTATTTCAATAACGCGCGAAAAAGAACTGGGTACCATGGAAATTTTGCTGGTCTCTCCTTTAAAGCCATATCAAGTTATCATGGGAAAAGTATTTCCCTATGTTTTTCTTGCCATCATCAATGCGATCGTTATTTTGATGTTGGGGTTTTTCGTATTCAAAATGCCTATAGAAGGCAGCTATTTCCTTTTGGCTTTTGAAACGATCCTCTTTATTTTTAGCGCTCTGGCATTGGGAATCTTAATTTCAACAGTTTCTGAAACACAACAAACCGCGATGATGGCCTCACTAATGGGCTTGATGTTACCCACAATTCTACTTTCCGGGTTTATTTTCCCCATTTCAAGTATGCCGATGCCGCTACAGATTATCAGCAACATTATCCCTGCAAAGTGGTTTATTATTTTAATCAAGGGTATTTTATTAAAAGGCGTAGGACTCGAGGTATTGTGGAAAGAAACGTTGGTTTTAATTGCGATGATAACTGTTTTTATTGGTTTGAGTGTCAAGAAATATAAAACAAGACTTGAATGAGAATTATAGGCTTCATATTGGTGAAAGAATTCAAGCAAATTTTTCGCAACAAGGCGATGTTGCTTATTATTTTTGTATTGCCACTCATTCAATTATTAATTCTCTCTAACGCGGCTTCCTATGAAGTAAAAAACATCAAATTTGCCGTTGTTGATGGGGATCATTCTTCTTATTCGAGGGAATTATTAAGTAAATTTCAGGCTTCCTCACAATTCGATTTTATCGCAGTATTTCCTTCCGAAAAAATTGCAACAGAGGCAATGCAGAATGGGCAAGTTGATGTTGTACTATACATCCCTTTACATTTTGAACGTTCTCTTCAGAAGGATAAAACTGCAACGGTCTTAACGACAATTAATGCGATTAATGGTTCTGCAGCTGCTGTAGAAAATATATATGTTACTTCCATCCTAAAGGATTTCAATAAAGCGATTCAATTGGAGTTAATTACCAGAGAAGCCACATCAATTCAACCGAAGCAACTTAATATTAACACCCTTTTTTGGTTCAACCCGGAATTGAACTATAAAACCTTTATGGTTCCCGGCATTTTAGTGCTGTTAGTTACAATGGTTGCCCTTTTTCTTTCAGGGATGAATATTGTGCGCGAAAAAGAATTAGGTACTCTGGAACAGATAAACGTTACTCCAATTAAAAAAAGTGAATTTATTATTGGTAAGCTTCTCCCCTTTTGGATCTTGGGAATGTTTGAATTAGCCATCGGACTCATCATTGCCAAAATAATTTTTAATGTCCCAATGGTAGGTAATCTGGGTCTTTTATTCCTATTTGCCTCCGTATACCTTTTGGTGGTTTTGGGTATCGGAATGTTCATTTCGAACTTTACCAACACTCAGCAACAGGCCATGTTTCTATCGTGGTTCTTCGCCGTCATATTTATTTTAATGAGTGGTCTTTTTACCCCGATAGAGAGTATGCCTGTATGGGCACAACTAATTACCGAAGCCAATCCGGTGAAGTATTTCGTGGAGGTAGTACGAATGGTTATGCTGAAAGGATCTTCACTACAGGATATCTTACCGCAACTCATGAAACTGAGTATCTATGCACTGCTCATAAACGGGCTTGCCGTTTGGAGTTATAAAAAAGTAACCTAATGAAACCCGAAACCAAATATCATTTAGAAAAAGGAGAATCCAGATTCCTTCAAGGTCCCCGCTCAAGATTTAAAGAACTTCTTTTTACATTTAAAGTGCAATACAATTTTATTGTTGCCTTTAGGAAGATGCACTTTATTGGGCCATGTGTAACTGTATTTGGATCTGCACGATTTCCCGAGTCTTCAGATCATTATAAAAACGCAGAGAAAATAGGGGCTGCATTGTCGAAACTTGGCTTTGCAATTATGACCGGTGGCGGCCCGGGTATTATGGAAGCTGCTAACAAAGGAGCTTATGAAGCCGGTGGCTACTCTGTGGGAGTTAATATTATCCTGCCTTTTGAACAAAAACCCAATCCGTACTTACACAAGTGGATCGATATTCCTTACTTTTTTGTTCGCAAGTTTTTATTGATGAAGTATTCGTACGCCTATGTGGTCATGCCGGGTGGAATGGGGACTTTAGATGAATTGTTCGAAGCTATTACCTTGATCCAGACTAAAATGATTAAAAACTTCCCGATCGTTATTTTTGATTCTGAATATCACAAGGAATTGTGTCAACACATTCAACTTATGGTTGAAAGTGAAAGTATTAGCCCTGAAGATATGGAACTGTTTTTTGTGACCGATTCTGCAGAAGAAGTGGTAGAGTATATAAAAACTCATGCCATTGAAAAGTTCGGATTGGTTAAAAAACAATACAAACCAAAATGGTGGTACGGTGAGAATCGAAGAAAATTTTAGAGTATGAAATTATGAACACTTATAAAATATTCAAATTGTCTGTCGCGATTAGCCTAATTGCTTTTGCTTTATTAACCCTTTTTTTAAGTAGTTCTATTCTATTCGATTGGTTTGGAATAAGAGAGAAAGAAGGACATTTTGTGCCATTAGTAGTCTGGTCAAATTTCATCGCGAGCCTGTTATATCTCATAGTTGCATATGGATATATACTATCAAGAACCTGGCCCTTTAAAGTGATACTTGCAGCATTAATCGTGCTTTTGTTGGCCTTTATAGGTCTTTTTATTCATATGAGCTCCGGCGGTCTATATGAAACTCGAACTTTCGCTGCCATGACTTTTAGGATTGCCGTAACACTCTTTTTTACCTGGATTATGTACCGAGAATTAAGAAAAAAGAAATGATTCGTCCTAATCTCATATTGTTATCCCTAATATGGCTGACAGGATCTATTGCACAAAATAAGTCTGATACCATTCCGAAGTTGGATTTGGCAAAAATAGCGCATATTAATCAAAGTGATAGTTATATCACATTTCCAACCGATATTGGCAATGTGGAGCCCCTAATGTTCGAGGCAAACATTAATCCAAATTTCATAGTTAGAAAACGAGCAGATTCAAAATTGATGATGGTCCTTACTCCGCAAATAACCATTAGGATGTTCAATGAAAAATCCTATCCGGTAAAAACGCCAAGCTATATTCCTCAATTATCAATGTATTATCTATTTGGCTACCCCGATTTGGTTCATCATACCACCCTATTTGCAAGAATTGCACATCATTCTAATGGTCAGGATGGTAGTTTTTATGTAGAGAATGTGCTTTCGGAAGTCGGGAATAACCAGATAAATCTTCAATCCGGGAATTTTGCGACCAATTTTTTTCAGATAGGATTTATCGATACCTCTTATGGCTCTAAAACAAACGCAGTAAAATTTTTTAAAAGCTCATTCGAGATTCATCCTAAGAGCTGGATGCTTGATGAAATGAAAGGCCAGTATAGTGGATTTCGCTGGCATAATTCTTTTTTTGCCTATAAGTTACCCATAGATCGCGATTTCTTCAGCAGAAAAAGAAAAGCCAACTTTTCAGTAAAAATGGAAACCACCTGGATGCTTGACCCAATAAACGATTGGAAAACCTTTGATCTAAAGCGTTTTAGCGGTGAATTTACATTTTATTACCACCCAAAATTCTTAGAAGATGTTGGCTTTTTTGTCAAGTTTTATCACGGACTGGATTATTACAATATTTATTTTCAGCATCATCTCGATATCATTCGGTTTGGATTAATGACCGAAATCATGCGGTTTTAAAATTCTTATTAAAAAATGGAAAATAAAGTAATACAAATAAGAAAGTTCGATGGTGAGATCGAAGAATTCAAGGTCGAAAAACTAAAAAACTCCCTTAGACGTAGCAAAGCCAGCGAAAATGAGATAGATGAAATAGTTAAAAGTATAGCACCCTCCCTCTACGATGGCATGCCTTCAAAAGATATATATAAAAAAGCCTTTTCGCTATTAAAGAAGCACAACCGCACTTCGGCTTCCAAATATAGTTTAAAACGTGCCATCCTTGACCTGGGTCCAACAGGATATCCCTTTGAACGTTTAGTTGGAGCTTTGCTCCGTTATAAAGGTTTTCAAACTAAAATAGGTGCAATTTTACAGGGCGAATGTGTTTCCCACGAAGTGGATGTACTGGCTGAAAAAGATGGAAATACTTATACGGTAGAATGTAAATTTCATTCAGACCCCAAATCTATTAGCAACGTTAAAGTTCCTTTGTATATACATTCAAGATTTTTGGACATTCAAAAACGTTGGAACAAAGATCCGAAAAAGGCTACACATTTAAAACAAGGATGGTTAGTAACGAACACGCGTTTTTCAGAAGATGCTATTGACTATGCTAAATGCGTGGGTCTTCAGTTATTGAGTTGGAACTATCCTGAAAATAATGGTATAAAGCAAAATGTGGATAAATTTGCTCTTTACCCTATCACCACATTAACGGCATTGACGAAACACGAAAAGGATCTTCTCATTGAAAACAACATCATCTTGACTAAAGAACTCTACGAATCATCCTTTATTTTAGACAAGATTAGTGTATCGCCATTGCGAAAAAAAAGAATTATGAAAGAAATAAAAGACCTCTGCAATTTCTAAAGTATAGTTACTTTATAAAATGAATTAGGTCATAACTTCAACAATATCATAAAGTTTCGGCAAAATAATACGCCATTTATAGGTATCCTGCAATTTCACTCTCAATGCATCCTGAGCGGTGTGTTCCCCATGTACAAGGAACACCTGTTCAGGAATATTTTTTATCTCACTTGTCCAGTCTAATAAACCTTGTTGGTCTGCGTGAGCCGATAAACTTTCAATGTGATGAACCTCAGCTTTCACATCATAATACTTTCCGAAGAATTTTAACTCATGTGCGCCTTCAAGAAGCTGTCTGCCGCGAGTACCCTCAGCCTGATAACCCACTAGTAAAATAGAAGTTGATTTAACATCAATTAATTGCTTTAAATAAGTAAGTACTCGCCCACCGGTGACCATCCCGCTACCGGCGATTACAACTTTTGGCTGTGGATTATCGATCGTTTCCCAGGTTTCCTTATAGGAAGTTATAATATTCATACGATTTTGCATGGCACTAAATTCATTTACAGGAATTTTATGCCAATCCGGAAAACGTTCAAAAACTGAGAGCACATTATTCCCCATCGGACTATCAACAAAAATCGGGATATTGGGGATGCGTCGTTCTTTGTATAATTTCGATAAAAGAAACATTAGCGTTTGTAAACGTTCAACTGCAAACGATGGTATAATAAGCGTTCCACGGTTGTGGATTGTTTTATTGATTAGTTCAATTAATTTTTCTGAAACGCTTTCTGAAGGGTGTAATCTATTTCCATAGGTACTCTCCAGAAAAAGATAATCCGCCCATTGTGGTTTCTGTGGTGGAAACAGTAATAGGTCATTCTCTCTCCCAACGTCACCGGAGAAAACGAAGATCTTTCCGAAGAGATCCAATTCAATAAAAGTCGCACCAATTATGTGACCGTTATACTGAAACCTACACTTTATGGAATCTGAAAGTTGAATCCATTTTTCTTTTTCTTCAGATTGAAAAAAACCGGTGGTAAACTCGGCTTCCTTAACCGTGTAAAATGGCAATGAAGGATTGTGTTTAGAAAACCCCTCTTTATTTGCTCTTTCGGCATCTTCTTCGTGTATTTTCCCACTGTCTAATAGTATAATTTCGGTAATTGCTAAGGTTGGAGATGTACCAAGTATTTTTCCACGGAAACCATTCTTAACTAATCTAGGTAAGTATCCGGTATGATCTAAATGCCCATGTGTTAACAAGACAAGGTCGATCTGTGAGACATCAATTGGAAGATGTTCCCAATTTTTTTCGCGAAGTTCTTTAAGCCCCTGAAACATTCCACAGTCAACCAAAATATTGATCTCTGGTGTTTCCAACAAGTATTTTGAACCGGTAACTGTGCCTGCAGCACCTAGAAAATGAATTTTTATTGATGCCATATCATTATATGTTGCAAAGATCATTTACTTCATTGAGTATTCTTTTCTTCCGGGATTCCGAAATCCCTAAATGGTCCAGATAGAAATCATCGTTGGACAATTGTCGGCAAAGCACAATGTCCCTACTTAACAAAAATTGCTTTTCACGTTGTGTTAACAAAGTTGAAACTGTGATTGGATAAAGTCCTAGTCTATCTATTCTATCTTTTAAGCCATCATCCTTAGGATAATTCCAACTTAATAGAAACAATCCAACACATTTCCCATAGGTAAGTGCGTCTGTTGTGAATCGAGTATTCGTAACGACCCAGCATTCATTGGGACAATTATTAGTGGTCTTATAATTACCAATAATATCCTGAAATCGGGAATTTATATAGAGAGGTACTTTTACATTGCAATTTATCGTTTTCTCACTATGAAACTTGCATTCTACAACAATATGATGTCCGTTTTTCTTCGCAACGACATCTACTTCGTGAGATACGCATTTGCCTTGAAGAATTTTTCCAACTATAATATCATAACCCGAATATTGTAATACTGCGCCAATAAATTTTTCGAAAGGAAAACCTGTAGGTCCTAATTCGTAAATCGCGCGTTTCAATTTATATTTCGATGCGTAGACCGATTTGTTCTTTTTGAGTAAGGCAAAAGCCCTGTTGTATATCTCTTTAGTAGAAATCCCTTGATACAGTTCATCTCTAACAATGTTAATAATTCTTTCTACCGTTTCAGCATCTGCACCACTCTTGTGCAGGCTACCCCGTAGTTTAGGAATCGAGAATGAAACCTTTTCTCCTGTAGATTTAATTATCTCAAAATCTTCTTTATTCATCTATTCCAATTAATTCTTTAAATCATGTAAGGTTAAAACAGGTACTTTAGCATTAAAACCTAATTCTTTTACCATAGGTTTACTGAAAACAGAATTAAAAAATGCATGTTTTTTATTGATAAATGCTATCATTTCACTGCCCCGACTTTCGGTAAACAGGTTTAAACCTGTTTGCACATCATCATTCTCTAAAAAATGATACGTAAAGGTGAGTCCGTCAAAACATTCTTCCAGTAGAGCTTTCTTATTGAGTTGTTCCTTTGTTAATTCTTTTTTAGAAACATGTAAAACTCGAACCGGAGCATTGGTGATCCTGGAAATTTCGTAGAGATGACTCAGTTCCTTTCTTTTAAAATGAGTTTTAAAACTTGTTGGAAAAACAATTTCATTAGGCTCTTTAAACTCTACACCGGCCGGAACTAAAAACACCGGACAATTACGTACTTTTTCCATAATATCAATGCTGTTACTGCCCATAAGCACATTAGCGGCATTGGTTTCACCTTTATTGCTAATGATAACTAAATCGATATCTTTCTCTTCCACGAAATCCTTTACTGCTTCAACAGGGGAGTTATGTAGAGATCTGGTAAAATAGGTATGTCGCGGTGGAGTATCTAAAATCTCTATATGTTCTAATTGTTTTTTGAGGGCAGCTTCAGACTCGGCCATTGCTTCATCGTATCTGGTATCCCCTTGTTTAATCCCCATCATCTTGTCTAAGGAGTACGATTGAACACTAAATGCGTGCAGCAGATAAAATTCTACTCGTTCATTTTTATATAACTCACTGGCATATTTTAGTGCTGCCCAGGCATTTTTAGAGAAATCTGTAGGCAATAATATTTTCTTTTTCATAGCGAGAATCTAATCGTTAATTCACTAAAAATAGTTTTGTATGAAGAAGTGCACAATGATATATATCAGTCCATCGCAGGAATAACCAAAAAAGGAACTGGTAACTTTTTTGCTATATTCTTTACTACTGCTTCCCGAAATAATTCTGCGATAAAGTTATGTTTGTAATAGACCATAGCCAACAGGTCCATATTTTCCTTCTTGAGATAATTTAAAATGGTTTGATGCCGGTCTAAGTCGAGTGTAAGCCATCTTGCTTCGGGATTATGGTCATTTAACACTTTGAAGAGCGCATGGAAATTCTCCCGTTGTAGATCACTAATCTCATCAGCCTCATGTATATGAACAACTTTAACTTCCGCTTGTTGAACAGAGGCTAAATATTTTATTGGTTTCAATTCATTTTGAAGGTATTTTCTTTTAAAACCGGTAACAAAGGCTATATTTTGAATCGATCGAAATGAAATTTCCTTCGGAATAATAAGTAAAGCGGCTTTTGTATTCTTACGTAATGTAGTAAGCGTATTACTTCCCATAAAAACATTTTCGGCTGCAGTTCTCCCCTTACTACCCATAACTATTAAATCAACATTCTCCTTTTCGACCAATTTATTAATGGCGCGGGATAAAGAAATGGAAGTAGTTATAATATCGAAGGTGTGGTTTTCGCCACTCGATTCATTGATAATCCTGTTTTTAAGTTCTTCACATTTCTCTTCACTATCATTGTAGAGTTCATCCACAACAGATTCGGTTTTGGCAATATCAATACGACTAGTTCTATGGGTAACCTGATTTTCAAAAGAGTGTAATAATATAAACCGGCACGACTCAGTTTTCAGAAGTTGAACACAATAGGCAAGGGCCGTATATGCATTTAGAGAAAAATCTGTAGGTGCTAAAATTGTTTTCATTGTTTTAACGATTAGCTATTCTGCATTTCTTCAGAAGGAATTACTAAAAAGGGAACATTGGTGTGAAAAACTATTTGGTTAATGACAGGCTTGAATAATAAATTCTCGAAAAAGGAGTGTTTATTATGAATCATTACGATCAAGTTAACCTTAGCCCTTCTCTGAAATCTTTCCACTGCGCCTATCACATCGGTATCTTCAACGATATGAAAAAGGTGTGCCGTACTTTTAAAAAAATCGTCAAAAAAAGATTTTGTTGCTTCTTGATCCTCGTTTAGAGGCGTACCATAATATGCATTTAAAATATGTAATCGAGAAGTGTGGTTACTGCAAATATCCCGAATAAGCGATAGATATTTATTGGATTGACTCAATTTATAGTCTGTTGGGAATAGTATTTCTTTAGGTTCTTCAAAATCAAATTCAGATGGCACCGCAACCACCGGGACTTTTAAGTGCTTAATGGCATACATAGTGTGAGTACCCACAAAAACCTCTTTCGCACCTGAAGCACCTTTAGTTCCCATGATTACCATATCAATATCATTTTCGGCAACTATTCGCTCCATTTCAGATATCAAAAGATTAAATGAGGCTATCGTTTTGTAGCTGTGATTTGGATTGGAAAAATCTCGTTTTATCTGAGTTTCTAAGGTGTTTAGTTGTTTTTCAGCCTTCTCCTGAGCAATTTTTTGAAGTGTTAAGGCCGAATAACTATCCATCATATTGCCGGCACTAATCATTGTTGGCGTGAAAGTATGGAGAATAAAAAACTCACATTTGTCATGCTTATTTAATTCGAAGGCATAGCACATTGCGTTAAAGGCATTCTCCGAAAAATCTGTAGGTAACAGGATACGTTTCATTTTGCATATGTTTTTAATTACGTAAGAGTTCTACCTTGAAATGTTTTGTAACACCAGAAAAGGAATCGAAATTTCAAGTCCGATTTTCTCTATGGTAGAACGGTACAATATGTTTTCTAAGTAAGAATGCCTGTGATTAATCATTACCAGCATTTCTATTGAATCTTCAGCTATTAATCTATTTACAGTTTCTGAAATATTAGTGCCCGGAATTTGCATAAAAACAGTCTGAACATCTTCAATACAACAGGATAAAAACGATTGATTATCCTTTTGTCTATGAGACATTTCTTCAGAATTAGAGATAAGAGCAAATTTAATTTTAGTGACATTTCTTGCGGCCAAAGTGCTTAATAATTTAAGCTCACGACGCTTAAACGGTACCATATAATCTGTTGGAAAAAGGATATTCTTCGGTGGAAAGCCATGAAAACCAACCGGTACAGCGAGTACAGGACACTTCACATATTTGATCACTTGAAGCGTCTCACTTCCAAAGGTTACCTCTCGCTTGTTAGATTTACCTTTGGTACCCATGATTACAATATCGCTATCAATTTTATCTACCAGATCATTGACCTCATCGACCAAACTCCCAAATTTTGAGACATAATCGTATTTGTGTTTGGGATTTGGTGATATTTCCAAAATGTCTGCTACTACTTTTTGAAGAGCCTTATTAGTAGCGATCTCTACACTTAGTTTATATTCTTCAAAAAATTCTTGCGACATTTCCCGTGTATTTTCATATACCTCATCTGCGTATGCATTTAAAATGATGAATTCACTTCGTTCATATTTAAAAAGTTCTACCGCGTAGCGAATCGCATTCATGGCTGTTTCCGAAAAATCTGTAGGCACTATTATCTTTCTCATCGTTTGCAGGTTGATTTTGTTCTCTCAAAGCTACAAGGAGACCACGAAAAATAAAATGATATATGTCAGTTACTAAAGCTCCTAAAGAAACAAAAACCAAATAAAATGTATAATGAAGCTTATTCGTGAAGCACTAAAAATGGAATTTTAATATGATAGCTTAATCTTGCAACCTTCGGTTTCAGCAAAATTCGTTGAAAAAAGTTGAGATTTTTAGCTATCATCGCTACCACATCAATATTCATAGTAGTGACAAAATCTTCCAACGCATTTTCAAGATTCAAATTTTCTACCACATGAAAGCTATTGGGAACTTCTTTTAAGTGTTCCTTTAAAAAATCCCTATTCCTGTTTTGAAATTCGTCTAGCGGCTGTTGCGTCTGTGCTACTCGTAGAACTTTAATCGACGTGTTATGAACTTCAGAAATCTTTAAAAGAGTATTAATTATACTTTGTTTGTACAATAAATTAAAATCTGTTGGAAATCCTATATGAATTGGTACTTTAAATTTTGCCTCTTCGGGAATAACTAAAATTGGACATTTTACCTTTGTAATAACGGCTCCGGTCTTACTTCCTATGGTTATTTCCTTTAAACCGGAAGCTCCTTTGGTACCCATGACTATTAATCGAATATTCTTAGCAGTCACATACTCCCGAATTCCCGAAATAAAAGGCGAAGTCACTACTACCTTGACAAATGTGTGTCTATTGTTTGTAAAATTCGCGTAGATCTTCTCTTCTAATTTATCTAATTGCTCGTATAATTCCTCTGTGTTTTCTCTCTTCGGAAAAATCCCCGCAGTGTTCAAGTATTTATCTTCACGAGTCGCTTGTGTAATATCTATATGAAGTAAGTGAAAAGTAACTGTCTTTCCTTCGAAGAAAAATAATGCATAGCGAATGGCATTCCATGCATTTTCTGAAAAGTCTGTGGGTATTAAAATATGCTGCATTACAAAACTACTTCTTATAAAAACAAAAGTAGCATAGCACTTGCGACTGAATAATGACAAATGTCAGTTTCCCAAAACTATTCCATCATTTCAAGTTCTTCCATTTGAAGAATACGTATGGTTCGTCCTTCTATTTCTATTAACCCTTTTTTCTTAAAATCGGAGAGGGTCCTAATAAGACTTTCGGTAGCGATTCCTGCAACGCTGGCCAGATCGGACCGAGAAATTTTAATCGCTTCATCGGGTTCTCTGTTAAGAATACGAGCAAACTGTAGAATGGTTTGAGCCGTTTTCTTTTGTACCGAACTATATGCCATTTGAAGTAGTTGCTCTTTTATTTCTGAAACAGTCTCACTTAAAACATTAACTAGTTCTAACGTTACATTCTGGTTTCTTTCAAGAATTTCTTTTAGATCCTTTTTCGAAACCCCGGCAAGTTCAACATCTTCAACAGCAGTTGCTGTTTCCTGATATGGCAATATATCAGTAAAAGAAGTAAAGCCCAGGAAATCATCGGCTTTATGCAGTGCAGTGATAAGTTCCTTACCGCTCTCATCCATTTTATAGCTCTTTACAATTCCTTTAAGGATAAGATATATTTTATTTGAATGACTCCCTTCACTATAAATTATTTCACCTTTTTTAAAGGAATCTATCGTACCGTTATCATCAAAAAAATTTTTGAGCTCATTGAGATTTCTAACTTCATCATTTTTGTCCGTGGTAGTATCTCCAGACGCAATTGCTTTGGTTAAAATTTCGGCTTTTGCCAGCCTACTTTCAATCGCGCTTAGTAGTTCATCTTCCTCAAAAGGTTTGGTAAGATAATCGTCTGCACCTAAGTCCATCCCTCTTCTAATTTCCTTGTGTTCGGTTTTGGCAGAAAGAAACACAAAGGGTATGTGCGAAGTGGCACTGTCCAAACTAATTGCTTCCAACACTCCGTATCCATCTACCTCCGGCATCATAATATCACAGATGATGATATTTGGAGTATGTTTTTTTGCCATCTCAATACCTAACTTACCATTTGGTGCAGTAAATACAGTATAATTGGAGAGCTCCAGCAGTTCGGCCGTATTTTCTCGTAAAGCGGTATCATCTTCAATTATAAGTACAGATTTCATATTGGTTTAATTAGGTGTGATCGGGATCGTAATCATAAAAGCCGACCCAACGTTTTCTTCACTAGTAAAGGTAATAGTGCCATTTAGATTTTCCAAGTGAGTTTTTACAATATTGAGTCCTATCCCGGTCCCTTGATTAAGCAACGCATTTTCTGCTCTAAAGTAACGGTTAAAAACATGCTTTTGTTCTTCGGCAGGGATCCCGATGCCCTCATCAATGATCGAAATCTCTAAATTTGAAGTTTTTACTTCCGCAGAAATTCTAATCGTGGTATTTTCCGAAGAATACTTAATCGCATTACTAACAAGATTTGTAATAATTAACTCCAAGATCTTTTCATCAAAATCTAAATAGATCGCATCAATGTTTTCCGGATATTGAATTGTTTGCCCTTCTTTAAGCAACATATTAGCATCGTAAATCACCTCGTTGATCACTTTACTCAATGGAAAAGTGGTGTAAATGTACTTCACCTTCCCACTTTCCAAACGCTCTATGGAGAGAAAGTCGTTGATAATATTATTAAGATATTTAACCTTGTTTTGAATGGTAGCTAAATGCTTCTCTCTCTTACTTTGTTGTTCTTCTTTCTCGTATTTACCCGCCAAAGTTGCCGAAGTAAGAATTCCACTTAAAGGAGTTTTAAACTCGTGAGAAACCAAGGATAGGAATTTGGTTTTAAGCTCTCCAAGTTCCTGCTCTTTTTTAAGGGCTTCTTCTAATTGGCGCGTTCGTTTGGCTACAGTTTTTTCAAGTCTTTTGGTGTACTGCTCACGCTCAGAAATATCAAGAATAATGGCTACTATAGTAGTACTATTTTCATAATCAGATTTTTGTAAGTGTACTTCAACGGGATATGTAGTTCCATTCTTTCTTTGGTGTACAGTGTGAAATTCCAACTTGTCCAATGAGCCATTGAGAATTGGATCAATTTTTTTCCTGAACTGTGCTTCTGTAAAATCAGGTTTTATATCAACCGGGGTAATTTTCCTCAATTCTTCCAAAGAATATCCTATGTTTGCTCTCCCACCTTTATTCACATCGATAAAATGTAAACTTTCGGCATCAAAAATATAAATCTCATTAAGGGATTCATTAAAGATATTGGCCCAATGTCTTAATTCTTGTTCGGCTTTTTTTCTTACCGAAATATCAATTACTAACGCCATAACATAATCATTGTCATAAACGTTAAAAGGATTCAATCCAGCTTCAACCGGAAACTGAGATCCATCTTTACGAACTCCATACAGATCCCTTCCATGACCCATTTGTCGTTTAGCACTTTGCTCTAAAAAATCCTTTACGTGATGCGCATGATTGTGGTGATATTTTTTTGGTATTAATACATCTAACGACCGACCTAAGAGTTCATTTTCCTCATATCCAAAAATCTCATTAGCAGAATTGTTAGTCGCGACGATTTTCTGAGATTTATTCACCACAATTATTCCTTCTGAAACCGCCTCAGAAAGAATTTTAAAAACATTACTACCCTTCTTAAAAATCTCCATACTTCAAATGTAGCAAATATATGTTTGCCTTGCAGATGATAAATGTCATTGTATTAATTTTGTAATGAACGTAGTTTTATCCAACGAAAATTTAAAAAAATGGACAAAAAGAGCAATACCGAATTACTTTTTTACCAGAAGTTAGGTGAGTTATTCTATGCTATAGCTGCTTCAGATAAAGTGGTACGTAAGGCCGAATATAAAGCACTTTCAGAAAAAGTAGAGAAAGAATGGAAAAGTATGGACGACTATGAAGACCAATTTAAAACTGATGCAGCTTACCAAATTGCCATTGTTTTTGAATGGTTTGATTATGAAGGTATGAATGCCCAAGAATGTTTTTCTAGTTTTAAAGACTATTATGAAGAACATCAGAATCTTTTCTACGGAAAGAGAAAAGAGCTTATTCTTAAAACAGCGAGTAAAATTGCGAATTCATTTAATGGAACAAACAAGAGCGAACTGATCATGCTGTCCAAACTGGAAACGCTATTCAAGAAATAAAACTTAAAATAATGAAATATCTATTATCCCTAATTTTATTCTTCTCAATTTTGTCGTGTAAAAATGATATGCAAAAAGCTAATGATATTGAGAGTGAACCAACTTTTGAAGAATCAATTGAATTAGACTCTACGAAGGTTGTAAATGATCCAGAACTGAGAAAAGAAGAGCATATAATTATAAAAAGAGAATCTTTAGTAGAAAAGAAAGACGACAAAAAGGAACTGGAAAAACTAGTGGTTTCTAAAACTTTTAAAAAAGATGAAGATCTATATTTGATCGACTTTAAATATCCATACTTAAACGAGAACATTAAAGAGTCGTATCGAAACTTTAATGAGTATCTGGAAGATTCGTATATGGATTTGAACGGAGTAGAGGCGAGTATTCTTGAAGATAAAGAGCTTTATTGTGACACTTTACGAATTAATAGATTCAGAGAAAAGCGAATAGTAGATTATAAAATTTACAATTTGAATGAACAGCTTATTAGCGTTCTTTTCTACAAAGAGAATTATTATTCCGGGACCTTACATCCGTCCTATACGTTCGATTGTTTAAATTTTGACCTGGAGCGTTCTGTTTTTATGAATTATGAGGATTTTTTTAATGAAGGAAGTGAAGAAGAGATGAAAAAGATCATTAATGAAGTACTTTCAGAAAAAATAAATTCGGGTGATATCTATTACGATTGTTGGGAGATCTCCTTCGATGATTTCTTTGAGTACAAAGACAATTTCGTAGTCGATGATCAAAAAGTTGAGTATTATTTCGACGATTGTGTAATTTGTCCGTCGTACACAGGCACTTTTTCGGTAGAAATTCCGTTAGAAAAACTGCTTCCTGTATTGAGACGATATAAATTAAATCCCTTTTTAATGTAAGATGAATAGCAATTTTAAAACCATATTAGATTCTAACGTCCCCGTTCTTATAGATTTTCACGCAACTTGGTGCGGTCCATGTAAGGCACTGGCTCCAATTCTGAAAGAAGTAAAAGCAGCATTAGGAGAGGACGTAAAAATCGTTAAAATAGATGTTGATAAGAATCAGGTATTAGCGTCGCAATATCGGGTACAGGGTGTTCCAACACTTATTCTGTTTAAAGACGGTAAGCAAGTTTGGCGACAAAGTGGAGTAATTCCTAAACACGAACTCATTAATTTGATCACTTCATCCTAACAATCGCATATTATAAACACTATCACACTCAACCGTAATTTTTAAAATTATAGTATAAAAAAAGCCGAAGATATATAAGTATCTTCGGCTTTCTTTTTATTGGTAATCTCGAAATTATATTTTAAAAGTCATAATGGGTAAATTTGAGTGATTCACTAAGGCTTCGCCAATATTTTCTGAAAAGAAATGTGCAAGACCCCGTCTACCGTGAGTTGGAATAACCACCAGATCGGCATGGTGATCATTACTAAAACTGTAGATACCACTTTCCAGGTTGTAATCTGAATAATAAGCTATATTAAGATGTACTTCACTATTCTCCAGACCCGCATGCAGCATAAATTTAAATGCTTTTTCTTCCATTTCCCGAGTACTCATAAATTTATCAGGGAGGTTAATAAAAACCACCTCAAATTTAGTATCTAGAGGTTCGAAAAATTTATAAGCTTTTTTAAATGGCTCTACGAAATCTAAATTGAAATCGCAGGCAAACACAACTCTTTCCATTGTAAACTGTCGCATTTCACTCTTGACCACCAAAACGGGAATTGAAGAGGTGCGCACTACTTTTTCAGTATTTGATCCAACAAAAACTTCTTTGAGTCCACTCGCGCCATGAGAGCCCATCACGATTAAGTCTGCACCAAAATCTTCTGCTACCTTATTAATTTCATGGAACTCCTTATAATTTTGGACAGTGGTCTCAATGGAGATCCCATCAAGATAGTCTTTATCCAAAAATTCACTAAAGCGTTTTTCTGCCAATTTCATATAATAAATAGCCTCAAACATTTCTTGCGATTCGTCTTTGGTAAGTACAGCTTCCGAAAGCCCCATCATATGTAGAACTACCAAGTCTGCATTATGCCTTTTAGCTAATGTTGCGGCAGTTTTAAGTGCAAATTCTGAATGTTCAGAAAAATCTACCGGAATTAAAATTTTTTTCATTCTTGTTATATTTGATTAGTGATTGATAATTTTCGACTTGCGTTTTTTTAGTTGTCTTTCAAGGTCTCGAATTGTTTCCTTTACTGCCATTTCATAATTCTTTTCGTTAGACACGGCAAATATCCTTGGACCCGGAAGACTGAGTTCAATTTCACAAATATGTCCTTTTTCTGAAGGATCATTTTCTAGTTTGAAAGCCACATCAGCACGTATAACCCAATCATATTTTTTCTCTATTTTCTGAAGTTTTTTAGACACGTAGTTGGTCATGCTCTCGCTCGTGGGCATTTTTACAAATTGAATAGTAATAGTCATAATAAATACTCATTTTATCCTTCAAAAATAGGTGCGATCAACATCAAAAACTATGATATATATCAGATTGAAAAACTTAAATGACAATAAAACTATCCCAAAAAAACTTCGACAGCAATTTGTGATTTAAATCTTCTACAGTGAGGTGTTCGGAAGACCATTCGCTTATTAATTCAAGTAACTCCATATAATTGGTCAATTAATTATCAAATTCCACATTCACATTTCAAAAGTGATTTTTCTCTTTACAGCCTTATTTAAGCAAGTTCTCAATTCGTGCAATAATGTTATCTGAAGTTACTGTGACATTTTCAAGAATAGATTCACCCGACAAGGCATCAATTCCCTCAATTTTGTTATCCCCAGCACCGGAGGTAGAATAGACTATCATCTTATGTTCAAATTCTTTATTTTTCGTGACAAATTCAATAACAGATTGTGGCGGATGCCCGTATTCCCATGTGTGTAATACTACAATTGCGTTATAGATATTAGCATTCATTTGTGGCAATTGAGATACATCGATGGTTTTTAAATGAATCGAATCATTTTTGTAGTTATCAATGATGTTAGCCACTACTGCATTCTTAAATTCACTTCCTTGTGTTGCGATTAGAATCTTAGTAATACTATTAGGGGAATTGATTCCTTGATTTTGTGCTAATTCCATCGAATAGGAGACCTTATACCAAAAGGCAAAAGCAATAAGTACAATCAACAATCCGAGTAAAATAAGGGCTCTGTTTCTAAACTTAGTTTTCATCTGTATTGATTTTATAAATGATACAATTCAAGTAACTCTGAATCAATTTGCGGGATGATTTCATCCTTCGCCATTTCAGCAACTATTGCGTGTACCATATCGCTTAGTGTTAATTGATTTAACTGGTAGTCATAGACACACAGACACATAGACCAAATAGGTTGGGAATCATTATCTTCCAATGAATATACATTCGTGATATAATGATACAATGTAAAGTCGCCGAAATATCCTTCTGCATCGAGCTTTGTTCTTTCAACACTTCCCATAGTCGAAATAATTAACATAGAAAATCCATTTTCGGGAAGTTGACTCACAAAATCTTCCAGTCTATTCTTGGTCTCAATATCCTTTTTAAGCTCTTTTGGAAGATACTCTATGCTAGTTGCGGCATGTACATCGTGAAAAATTAATTGCTGTTTTGTTTCCAACTCAAATTCCTTACGAAATGAGCTCACATTAGACAAGCATAATACCATCCATTTATCCTGATCAATCCTCGACGATAAGGAAACTCTGTTGTCAATGACATTCTTTGTAGCACTACAGCTAACTATTAGAAAGCAGCTTAACAAAAAAATTATTCGATCCATGTTTACGTATTTCTTTAACTACTAAGATACTTTCCAAATTTATATTCTGCTATGACTTTTATCATATCTGTAAATTAACTATTGTACTGATAATTATCATTTTATTCTTCTCTTCGGAAAGGTAATTTAGCCAAAAGATGAGTTATGAATATTCACAACTTAGAGCGAACCACTTCACTTCTCGACATTTTTACTTCTGAGTTGCGTGATATCAACGTTCAAAGAGACTCCATGAGATTCAGAAAAAATTTGGAACGAGTTGGAGAATTGTTGGCGTACGAATTGAGTAAAAAGCTCAGGTATCAATCTAAAGTTGTTACAACACCTCTTGGAAAAAAACACACATATTGTCTTCAAGAAACTGTGGTTATTTGCTCTGTACTAAGGGCCGGATTAACGCTTCACAAAGGTGTACTCAACTATTTTGATAGCGCTGAAAGTGCTTTCATTTCGGCTTACAGAAAGCGCGACGCGAAAGATGAAATTGAAATAATTGTGAATTACGCTGCAGCACCTTCACTGGAAGGAAAGATTCTCCTACTAACCGACCCTATGCTTGCAACAGGAAAAACACTGGAAAATGTATTGAAGGTTCTGCGCGATTACGGTAACCCTAAGGAAATTCATATTCTTTCTGCAGTAGGCTCACAACCCGGGGTTGATCATGTATCGAAAATTTTCCCTTCATCTACGCATCTTTGGATCGCTACTATAGATGCAGAATTAAACGATCGCAGTTATATAATTCCTGGTCTGGGTGATGCCGGGGATTTGGCTTATGGAGAAAAACTAAAAATTAAAACAAATTAAAATGAAAACACTAAAGAATTACATGATATTGATTCTTGCTTTTATGGCACTAAATATCAGTACTGCACAAAACATTGAAAATATTGATAAGATCGCTGCGTTTCACGAAGGTCTCGCCGCTGTAAAACAAGGTGACCGTTGGGGGTTTATAAATGAAGCAGGAACTATGGTTATTGATTTTAGAACTGATGTATATATTCCACACAATGGGCATCCTAAATTTAATGATGGCTATTGCTTGATTTTCGAAGAAAAAGAAGGAATAACCTTTTTTGGTTATATCAACACAAAAGGTGAAGTAGTAATCAAGCCTGAATATTTGGCCGCTACATCTTTTGAAAATGGTTTAGCCCAAGTAATAAAACACTACGTAACCGAAACAGGAAATACTAATGCATTGGGTAAGAAAATTGTAAAACATACATACAATGAATTAGTAATAGATAAATACAACAAAACGGTACAACACATAAGAGGTCCTGTAAATTTTCTACTTGAAATAAATGCGTTACAGAAAAATTCTCCCAGGATTCTCTCAACATTTATTGCTCCTAAATTAATAGCCTTACATACGAATAATGACACCTTTACTATTATTAAATTAAAAGATTGATCATGGAAATTATAGAAAAAGAAATTACAATCATGCCCCGAATTGGGGACGATGCACCGGACTTTGAAGCAATCACTACACATGGCAAATTAAAACTATCAGATTATGCCAATGGCAAATGGCTTATACTTTTTTCGCATCCTGCAGATTTTACGCCTGTATGCACCACAGAATTGTCTGGTTTTTCAGAAAGAAAAAATGAATTTGAAGCTCTTAACACTAAGCTCATGGGGTTAAGCATCGACAGTATTCATTCTCATCTCGCATGGGTAAATAACGTTAAAGAGAAAACAGGAGTTTATCTAGATTTTCCAATTATCGCAGATATAGATATGAAAGTTGCAAAGCTGTATGGTATGCTTCAACCCAACGAGAGCGAGACTGCTGCAGTAAGGGCCGTATTTTTTATAGATCCCTACCTCAAAATAAGACTCATTATGTATTATCCCTTAAACGTAGGAAGAAATATGGATGAAATTCTTAGAGCCTTAACAGCCCTTCAAGTCACTGAAAAATACAAGGTGGCTCTTCCTCTGAATTGGAAAAAAGGTGATAAGGTAATCGTTCCGCCTCCAAAAACACTGAAGCAAATGGAAGAACGCATCAATGACGATTCTTGTGAGAAAGTTGATTTTTATTTAGCCAAAAAAGATTTAGAAATTAATTAAACCACGTAATCGCATTCTTGTAAAAGGAAATCTTTGGCATCAAAATTAAATGTATGTTTCGATCAAATTATTGGATTTGGATACTCTTATTATTAACTGCTTGTTCAAGTAAAGAAATTAAGATTCTTCCTAGTGCTACTTCAATTACTGAGTCTGTGTATTCTTCAGTAACGATTCAACCCGATAGCCTATACAAGGCTTATGCGGCAGTTAATGGGATTTTGGATAGAAATTTGGTTGAGGAGGGAGATAAAATATCTAAAGGAACTGCCATCGCTCAAATTATAAATACCAATCCGAGAATAAGTGTTGACAATGCAAGATTATCATTGGATTTGGCAAAGAATAATCTCAATGGAAATTCTGCACTTTTAAATAGTATTAATGAGGAAATTAGATCGGCAAAATTGAAATTAACAAATGATTCGATCAATTATTTCAGACAAAAATCATTATGGGAACAGCAAATAGGTTCAAAAGTTGAGTATGATAGTAAAAAGCTGAATTATGAGTTATCCAGAAATGCTTTAAAGTTAGTTGAAGACAAGTACTTTCAGACTAAAGATCAGCTTGAGACACAGTTAATGCAGGCAGAAAACAACTATCGCACGACAATAGTAACAACGAAAGATTTTACCGTTGAGAGCAAAATTCACGGTAAGGTGTATGCACTTTATAAAAATCCGGGTGAGATCGTAAGTTCAATAGAACCACTAGCCCTAATTGGAAGTTCAAAGGTCTTCATTATTGAAATGTTAGTCGATGAAGTTGATATAGTAAAAATTACCAATGGGCAGGATGTAATCGTAACACTTGATGCATATACCGGCGAGATTTTTACAGCTAAGGTTAAAAAAATTTATCCGAAAAAAGACGAAAGAAATCAGACGTTTATCGTAGAAGCATCATTCGACCAACCTCCAAAGGTTTTATATCCGGGACTTGCCGGAGAAGCGAATATTGTTGTTGCTCAAAAAAGTGAATCTCTTGTTATTCCAAAGGGGTATTTAATTGATGGTAATAGTGTAAAAACTGATGAAGGAATTATTGAAATTGAAATCGGTTTACAGAATTTAGATAGTGTTGAAATACGTAAAGGCATTAGTTCGAATACTTGGATCTATAAACCTAACCAATGACTAACTGGAAGGTTATACTCGGAATTGCAAAAATTCATCTGCTAACTAAGATCAAGCAAACTGCTATTGCCGCACTAGGGGTCACCTTCGGTATTGGTTCCTACATTACGTTAGTCAGTTTTATGACCGGTCTCAATACCATGTTAGATGACCTTGTTTTAAATCAAACCCCGCATATTCATATTTTCAATGAGATCGAACCTTCAGAAATACAACCAATTGATCTTTATTCTGAATTCGCGGATGCTTATAATGTGGTTCATTCCATAAAACCTAAGCAGACATTAAAGAAAATTTATAATGCCCGTCCAATACTAAATTATTTAAATTCGGATGAAACCGTGCATGGGGCGATTCCGCAGGTAAAATCACAAGGATTCTATATCTCGGGAGTTATAGAGCTAAGCGGAAGTATTACAGGAATAAATGTTGAAAAGGAGGTTGAATTATTCAATTTCGCAGATTATGTAGTTGAAGGATCCCCAAAAGCACTTATGAATACCGATAACGGAATATTGTTGGGTTCAGGAATTGCCAAAAAAATGTCGGTTCAGATTGGAAACCGAATTCAAATTGGAAATAGCAGTGGAGAAGTGTTCCCGCTCAAAATAGTTGGAATCTTTCAGAGTGGAATCTCCGAAATTGACGATATCCAGAGCTATGTTAATATCAAGACCGCACAACGCATTTTAGGAGAAACAGAAAGCTATTTTACCGACATCAATGTGAAACTTAAAGATATTGAGAAGGCACCTGCTATGTCGAAAAAAATTGAAGAGCAATTCAATTTAACTGCTATCGATATTAAAACGGCCAATGCACAATTTGAAACCGGAACAACCATTCGGAATCTAATTACGTATGCAGTTTCCATTACCCTGTTGATCGTAGCCGGGTTTGGAATTTACAATATCCTGAATATGCTTATCTATGAAAAGATGAATGATATTGCTATTTTAAAAGCAACCGGTTTCTCGGGAAAGGATGTTCAACTTATCTTTATGAGTCAAGCCATTATCATTGGTTTTGTAGGTGGCGTTTTAGGGTTACTGCTCGGTTTGGGACTATCTTTGATCATAGATAAAACCCCATTCGAAACAGAGGCGTTACCTACAATTACTACTTATCCTGTTAATCATAACTTAATGTTTTATCTCATAGGAATAACCTTTGCTATGGTCTCAACCTTTTTAGCCGGCTATTTACCTTCACTTAAGGCAAAGCGGATAGATCCTGTTAAAATTATCCGTGGACAATAATTTGAAAATATGAGTATAGTTCTCGAAACAAAAAATATCAATAAGTACTTCAGAAAACCAATTGACTTCCAGGTTTTAAAGGACATCAGTTTTCAAATAAACAAAGGAGAGTTTACCTCCATTATGGGTAAATCGGGTTGTGGAAAATCAACTTTGCTGTACATACTTTCAACGATGGATACAGATTATGAAGGGGAATTATATTTAAATAATGAATTGGTTACAGGGCAAAAAAACGAAAGACTTTCACGGATTAGAAATCTCGAGATTGGTTTTGTTTTTCAGTTTCATTATCTATTATCTGAGTTTTCTGTTATTGAGAATGTAATGCTTCCTGCAAAGAAATTAGGGCTTAAAAGTCATTCTGAAATAGAGCAGGATGCCATTCAAAAACTGCAAATGCTGAATATTGAAAACCTTGCTAAGAAGCGAGCTTCCAGAATTTCCGGAGGTGAAAAACAACGGGTAGCCATTGCCAGAGCTTTAATTAACAGTCCCTCGATTATAATGGGTGACGAACCAACCGGAAACTTAGATAGCCATAATGCAGAAAATGTCTTTAATATATTCAAGCGGCTAAGTGATGAAGAAGGTTTATCTCTTCTAGTCGTTACTCACGATCAGGATTTTGCAAACAAAACAGATCGAATTATTGAAATGAGCGATGGTAGAATTGTTTAAGCACAAAATGTTTAGTTTTAAAGATATAGATACCCTATTCAAAATAGGTTACCACAACGCAATGTAAAGTTTGTATAAAGGTTTACAGCTATTATGAAGCATATCCAACCTTACCTCTTTTATTTGGTAATTCCCATTTGATCATTTCTTTCAAGAATTCATCAACATTCTCAACGACCGACTTTTCAGTAATTTCGGATGGTTTAAAGGCGCCAATTTCAACTGTGTTCCTTTCAGAAGGAATTCCTTCAACCTCTGGAAACATTACAAATATATATACATCACCACTGTACGTTTGGGAAAAAACCAGAGCACCACCCGGAATAAATCGATACGCCGGAATACGGTTTGTGCAATCTATTAGTTCTTCCGGAAACGACTCAAATGTAATATTCACCGCCTCACTATTTTGAATCCAATTGAGTTCCTGAACCTTCCAGCCAATCACATATTTATTTACAATAGTGTTTAAAGTTACTAGCAATAGTGGCTTTGTTTCATTTCGCCATTGTGTTTTTTTGGCTACCACGGTTTCAATACTAGCCTTATAATCCATTATTCGTTCTTCCAGATGATCAATTTTCATAACCTTATATATTATTGGTTCTTTTTAGCTTCTTTCTCCGCTTCTTTTTCTTTCTTTCTGAAATAACTTCGGAAGAAAAAATTATGCTTTAGCGCTTCCATATTCTCATTTAATCTTTCGGAAGCCTGCTTAATATTTTTCATTGTTGAATCGATCACCTTGGGCAATTTTTCATTCTTAGTCAAGTAGTTAAAAGTACTTTCGCTATTTTGGAGATCGGTTACCACCAGCTCGAGTTTTTCAGTCATATTTGATATATCCATACTCGATTTTTCAAGATTTGAGAAGACCTGTTTCACTTGATCTCCCATGATAGAGTCTGTTAATAACAAACCTACAGCGCTATTGTCCAGATCAATTGAATTTAATAGCCTATTTAAATTAGAGACAGCTTTATCGGTTCCTTGTGCAGTTCGCCTTAGTCCGAGCATTGTTTCTTTTAGATCTTTAGTAAGTAAAGAATCGGTGATTAGAGCTCCAAGTGCACCTTCTCCTTCTAAGATCTTATTTGTAATTTTAAGCAGATCGGAAGTAAGTAACGCCGCATTTTCATTAGTAACATTTAGGGTTGTAAGCATATCATCCGATCCAATTTTGCTATATGAAGAAATAGTATCTCCCGATGTTACAACCTTCAAACTTTCCTTTCCCGGAGTGATATTCACAACCATGCTACCTACTAAACCATCCGAACCAATGGTGGCAATAGCGTCTTTTCTAATGAAGTTGCCGGTTTTTTCTTCTACCATCATTTGAATTACAATCTTAGCCGAATGCACCATTTCAATTTTGGTGACAGTTCCAATATTTATTCCGGAATAACGTACATTATTTCCCAGCTGCAAGCCATTAACGTTTCTAAATACCGCATAAACTTTGATATTTTTACTAAAGATATGCTGCCTATTTCCAATAAAGTAAAGTGCCCCAACTAATAATAGGGTTCCAACTACTACGAATATTCCAACTTGTGTTCTTTTCTTTGTTGACTTTTTCATACGTTTCAATTTTTAAAGAAGGCTTGAACCTGGGTGTCCTTCGATCTGGATAACTCTTCAAAAGTGCCTTCGGCATAATTTATTCCATCAACCAACAAAATCATACGATTAGAAATTACCCTTGCACAATCCACATCGTGGGTTATTATAAGTGAGGAAGTTTTATATGTTTGTTGAATCGTTCGCATAAGTTGAATAATTTCTTTGGCCGTGATGGGATCAAGTCCGGTAGTAGGCTCATCATATAACATAATACTAGGTTTTAAGATAAGCGCTCTGGCCAGTGCGACGCGACGTTGCATCCCCCCTGAAAGTTCTGCCGGCATAAGATCTATTGCCGACACCAAACCTACATTCTCTAAAGCTTCAACAATTAATTCTTCCGTATTTATTCCTTTCCCAATTTTTTCTTTATGCCGTCTCAAGGGAAATTCTAAATTTTCCCGTACGGTCATTGAATCGTATAAGGCACTTCCTTGAAATAAAAATCCTATTTCTGTACGTAGCACATCGAGCTCTTTACGACCCAATTGGACGATATCAAAATCCTTGATTCGTATGGTACCACTATCGGCACCCATTAACCCAACTAAACATTTGATCATTACCGATTTACCCGAACCTGACTTCCCCATGATCACGAGATTTTCTCCCTCATAAAGTTTTAAATTAAACCCTTTAAGTACATGGTTTGAACCGAAGCTTTTATGAAGATCCTTAATCTCTAAAATGGGATGTTTATTTGTTGTTTTTTCCATTACATATCAATAAAAATGTCGGTAATAAACACTGCAATAAAATCGATTACAAATAATAGCATTGAAGTATAAACCACTGCCGAATTTGAAGCCTCACCTACACCAACTGTGCCTTTAGAACAATTATATCCTTTGTAACAACCTACCAACCCAATTGCGAAACCAAAGAAAAATGATTTTATAGTTGCCGGAATGACATCACTAAATTTTAATGCGTCGAATACCTTATTAAAATAAAGCATATATGAAACCTCACCCTTCAGGTGCTCAACGATTGCCGAACCCAGTAAAGCTATTGCGTCGCCCATAATAATGAGTAAAGGCAACATTAATGTAGTAGCCAGTATTCTCGTAACAACTAAATATTTAAATGGATTTGTTCCTGAGACTTCCATCGCGTCAATTTGTTCTGTAACACGCATTGAACCTAATTCGGCCCCAATTCCTGAACCTATTCTTCCCGCACAAATAAGAGCAATTATAACCGGACCAATCTCTCGAACAATAGAGATACTCACCATGGAGGGCATCCAAGAAGCAGCTCCGAACTCTTCTAGAGTTGGTCTTGATTGTAATGTAAATACTAATCCTAATATAAATCCGGTAACACCAATCAGTAAAAATGACCGATTGCCCATCTGATAACATTGACGAATAAACTCGCGCCATTCGAATGGTTTTGTAAACACTTCTTTAAAAAAACGAAAGGCAAAATATGTGATATCTCCTATTTCGTTAAAGAAATGTTTGGTTCGTGACTGAAAGGAATTATGAGAAACCAAAAGCTATTTTTTTTATTTCTAAATATAGAATCCCCTCACAGATACAGAAATGATATAAATCAGTTAGTGGAAATGACAAATATCATGGGCTAAAAACTTTTGCCATGTTAATTTTGAGGTAATCAAATGAACACAATGGAAAAAAAGGTTAAAATTCAGAATTTAAAATGTAAAGGTTGTGAGAATACCGTCATATCAAATTTATTAAGCATTAATGGAGTTGAAAATCTAGCACTTAATGTTGTAGAAAGCACTTTAACAATCGAATACAATGACGAGGAAGTTTTCGAAATTGTTCGAAATAGACTTTCTAAAATTGGATATCCAATTGCCGGAGATGAAAATACAATACTGAAAAAAGCTACATCATATGTGAGTTGTGCAGTTGGCAGATTGAAAGAGTAAGTTATTGTACATTAATTATGCTTGCAATACCAATCCCTAAGATTAGAATAAGCACAATATATCTAAATTGTTCTTGAGACATTTTATTTAAAATTTGTTTCCCAATCCACGTTCCTAAAATACTTACCACAATTAATATCGGAATTAAATACAGTAGATCCTTACGCATATATCCGTTGAGATAATATACAATGGTTCGACTAAAATCAACACCGAGATCGATTACTGCCGATGTGGCGATGAATTTTTCCTTACTCATTTTAAAAGCTGCCAAAGTAATACCACGGATGGCACCTCCTGTTCCCAGAATACCTGCGCTTAACCCGGATAAAACCCCTCCTGTGAATGCATTCTTTGGAGTAGGTTTCACTACCAGTTTCTTAAATATTAAAAATACTAAGCTCAACACAATTAGAAATATTCCTAAAATATAGGTTAACAAGGTTGGATCTAAATATTTACTTAGGAAACCTCCAATAATTACAAAGATAACCGCCGGTACGCCAAGTTGTAAAATTACCTCTTTATCAATTCCTTTTCTGAAAAAGGCAATTTTAGTCACGTTGCTAGACAGGTGAAATAAAGCTGTGATACCTAACACCGATTGAAAATCTAAGAAGAAGTTTGCCACCGGAACAAAAAATACTGACGAGCCAAACCCCCCTACCGTACCAAATATTTCTGCTAGAAGTGAGAGAATAATAAATACGGGAAGATATCGAGTTAGCATAGAGTGTTGTTAGCTTCAAAAATAAATCTGTTCACTAAGCAATGCTATGATAATTGTCAGGGTTTATGACGTCCATGCTGGTAAGGTTATATTTGTAGTAATGTCATTGAACCGAAAATAAAAATAAAAAATGGATATAAAAAAAGCTGCAAATTTCTCTGATTCTTTCTAGAAATCGTAACCAACCCGCACAACGTCTGCAGTGGACAAGTTCGACTTCCTTCTCCTCCGTTTCCCTTCGCTCAGGACAGACTTCTCGTCCAGCAAGTTTCTTCAAGTTTTGGTATAAAAAACCTCTTGAAATCTCAAGAGGCTCTTCCTTCTAGCGGGAACTGCGCTTGCAGCAATGACCTTCGAATTATGAGTGCAAAACAAAATAGTTAGCTCATTTGTTTTATCGGACTTAGGACCAGCATGTTTTTTATTAATCTATTCTAAAACAATAGAATTATTCTCGTTTCAATATATCTAAAAACTATTTTGGTTACGAATCAATTTTTAATCTGTAGTCCGGTAACTGAAACAAATTACCTTCATGTTATAAATCTAATATGTTTTACAAATGTATTTTCGAATCATATAGGGCGTAATAGCCTTTAACGTCTTGCCCGTAGTTGGATGTCTTCCTAAAGCGCTAAAAAATTCTAATTGACCTTCTTTATTCTTTCCATACCAAAGTCTTTCACTACCATCTTCGCCAAAAAACTTAAAGTCACAATCTGGTTTAACCATCTTAAAAAATTCAATTCTTTCCTTTTTAAATACTTTCAATTCACCAGAACTTAGTTTTTCTGCATCAAATTTAACCTCAATGTATTCATCCTCATCCCAAAGCATCCAACGATGACGGTTAACCGACACAATTACGAAAATTGCAACTAGGACTAACAAAAAAATTATTAAAAATTTCTTGTACTTATCTAAAAATAATCGAATTGAGTTTAAAGCAAAAGTATCTCGTTTATTAGTTTTTTTCTTATCGTCATCATGCTCTCTATTTCTCACAACAAAATCTTCAAAATTATCAAAACCCAAATATGCTGATATAGCATCGAGTATTTCCGTGCTTGGATTATACGTGTTGGCCTTATTCCCCTCAAGGTATTTTTCATAATAACGCGCAAGGGTAACTGAATTAATTGAAAAGTTTAATTTTTCATTTATGGCATTCGACAAGAAATTGGATAATCCATGCTTGGTTTCCTTTCCGCTTTGCAATTTTCCCTTTTCAAAAACAGCTGTGAATAGTTTCTTCTTCATGATACTCTTATAGTGATCTAAATATATAAAAAACGACTGGACATTTAATTTACATGAGTGTCTAGACATTAATTATATAAAACTGTTGACGAACTGTTGACAACAGACTCTAACTTTCTTTCTTCTTTTGTTTAAGAATTGTAAACCACCTTGATACATTCATAACACGAGTGACATTATAATTCTAATCTGGAGTGTCTTAGCGAAATAATAATGACCTGAGAAGTAATTATTAATCTTTACTTCGGTACTCCAATCTTCTCAAAAAGAAGAGGCGCCTCTTTATTTTTTACAGTGTTGCTGTGCAACAAAACAATCTGAGTAAAAACTCGGACAGCAACACTATTGTTCAATTTTAATTCATACAAAAATGAAAAGAATAGCTTTAATATTATTTACGGTTTTCCTCAATATAGGATTATTTTCCTGTACTCCAGATGCGTTAGTCAATGGAACAACTACCTCAACTCAAGCTTGCTGCGGTGATGATGATCATACACCTCCACCCCCTCCACCCCCACCACCAAATGGAGATTAAGGGTGAATAAAATTTGATTAGAGAACCTATCAAATTAGTTTTTAACTTAGGGGGATGAAATTGGCAAAACTTTTATCTCTCTTTTTATATTCTACTCTAACTGCAGTGATCTATTTCCCGGTCTATGGACAGCAGACTGCATTAGACAGTATTCTCGACTACAGAAAATTAGTTACGGATGCAAGAAATACTGATGACCTAATAGCCGGTTATGTTTTCTTTCGAAATCATAAAGAGAAGAGTACCTTGAATAATGACACGATTTCTATCCTATTCGATTTACAAATGATAGTCATTGCTGAGTCCGAACTTGGAGCTTACTACGATGCAAAAGCTTCCATTGCTGAAGCTCTTGAATTAATCGATTTAAATAGTCATCCGGATTCTTTCCTTGAAGATAAACTGAGGTTATATAACGAACTCGGGATAGTGTACAGAGCTTTAAACAACTATGATAAAGCGCTCGTCGTGTATGACAATACACTTTCTATTTCGCATCCAAATATGGATAGCGTCTCTATGATGACCAACAAGGCGAATGTATATATGAATCAAGGCAAATGGCATCTGGCCAAAGATTTGTATCAGAAAGTTTACGATCTAAGATTGTTACATGGTGATAAAAGAAGGATCGCGAGAGCATTGAATAATTTAGGATCGGTTCAGAGTAAATTAAACGATTCTGAAGGAATTGAAAATATGCTCAGTGCACTAGATATAAGGTTAGAAGAGAAGGATCAATCCGGCATCTTCTCCAGTTATAATCACTTAACAAACTATTACAAGAATAACGACGATCTGGCAAAAGCTAATTTATATGCGACTCTCGGCTATCAATATGCCAGATCATATAGTCCTGCGTACAAATTGGAAGCTTTAGATAATTTATTAGAATTGAGTAACGATTCAATAGTTATCGAATACAGAAATTTAAGGGATAGCATTAACAAAGCGAAACTCTTAAATGACAATAAGTATGCAATTACAAGATACAATGTTGAAGAGGAGCAACGTAAAACAATGGAAAGTGAAATAAAAAGAGAGAAACAAAAGAGAATGACACTTTTGTATCAATTCATAGGTGGTTTCATTTTAATTGCTTCCGGGCTGCTCTACTTAATGCTTCGATCCCGATTTAAAAAACAAAAGCTTAAAGAAGTCTATGAAACTGAAACACGGATCTCCAGAAAAGTGCATGACGAGGTTGCAAATGATGTCTACCACGTTATGAGTAAGCTACAGAGTAAAAATTCTAATAATACAGAACTTCTTGATGATTTGGAGATAATCTATAATAAAACTAGAAATATTTCAAAAGAGAGTGGAGTCATTAACGTAGGCGATAATTTTGATGTAATCTTAAATGATTTGCTTATTAATTATCAGAACGATGATATTAACATAATCGCTAAGGACATGTCTAAAATAAACTGGAATGCAATTTCAGAAACAAAAAAAACAGTTCTATATAGAGTGCTCCAAGAATTACTAACGAATATAAGGAAGCATAGTCAAGCTTCTCTCGTTGCCATTACCTTCTCTCATATTGGCAATAAATTACAAGTCGAGTGCAAAGATAACGGTGTTGGATGTAAGTTAAAAAAGAGTAATGGATTGCTAAATGTGGAAAACCGTATAAGAATAATTAATGGTACCATTAGTTTTGAAAGTGATATTGAAAACGGATTTAAAGCTATAATTACTCTATAAAATGTTCAAAAAAGTATTAATCTCAGATGATTTAGAGAGTATCAACCAAGGGATTCATTCGGTGCTTGAATCGTTAAAAATTAAAGATATTGAACAAACTCAATATTGTGATGATGCATATCTTAAAATTAAGAAAGGTTTTCATGAGAATAATCCCTTCGATCTACTTATAACCGATTTGTCTTTCAAATCAGATCACCGAGAAGAGAAAATTACGTCCGGAGAGGTATTAACTGAAAAACTAAAGAAAGAACATCCCGATCTGAAAATAATAGTCTACTCTGTAGAAGATCGTATTCAAATAGTTAGATCGTTGATGTTATCTAAGAATTTAGATGCCTACGTATGCAAAGGAAGAAATGGCCTTCTGGAGCTTAGAACAGCAGTTGAAACGCTTTTTAAGGATCAAAAATACTTGTCCCCTCAAGTAGCACATGCGATTAATGATAAGATTCATATAGAAATCGATGATTATGAAATTGAAATACTAAAACTCTTATCGAAAGGTTTTTCCCAAGATGAAATAAGTCGTCTTTTCAGAAAAAATAATACTTCTCCAAGTAGTCTGAGTTCAATTGAAAAAAAACTCAATAAACTACGGATTCAGTTTAAGGCCAACAACGCCATTCATTTGGTTTCGATAGTTAAGGATCTTGGACTTATATAAATCCCACAATACGGATTTCCGTAAGAATGAGAACCGATGAATTCTTAATTTCGACATGCCTTTAGTAAGCTTCTTTCATACTGGGGAGTATAAATTAAGTGGCTAAAGAGCTCCCTTACGGGTATCCGTAAGGGATTGTTTTACTTAGAAGTTAAGTTTGAAGTATAATAACCAACCCTTTTTAAAAATGAAAAATATTACCTCGATATTTTTATTACTTCAAGTCGTTATTTTTACAGCCTGTTCTACCTCCAAAACATTACGTTTTTCCAATAAGCAAGACGATATCGTAAATACAGAATCGTTACGTCAATTTTTAAACTCTAACAAAAATCCTAAAGTAGTTCTTCGGGTGAATTCTTCTTCATACACGGTAACGGAAGATGAAAATATAGATTATCTATACAACACTATTGAAAACCAGTTGTTGGCTAGTGGGTTTATTGTGAGAGACCGACAATTATTTAATCAGATAATAGGAAATGAAGAAAATACGGTGGATTACGAAAAGTTGAAGGACAAGTCAGATACCGATCTCATTATCGAATTAACCAAATTAAATCCACAAGTATTATACAAAACGAACAAATACTATAATAAAAATGGTGACGAAAAAATAGAAAGTTCATTTACCCATGAGCGCTATGGGGCTTCCGTTGAATTCAAGGTAATTCTTATCAATTCCAACGAATTTGCTGGCATTTATAAATTCAATTATACCCCTTGCGTCGATGGCTGTGTCATTTCAAAATCTTTGAAAGAATTGACGAAGGAACGAAAAGCCAGAGAAAATGAAGAAAGAAAAGGATATGAAGGAGTAGAAAAAGATGAACTAGAAATCTTTATAAAAGATGCTACCCAAAAGTTAGTAACAGAGATGAGGGAATAATTCCAAGGAGAATTCTACGCGATATATTTTCATAAAATTTTTAAAAATCTATTTCCTTTTCTATATCTGAACCAATGTTATCTATGTTTTTAGTTTCCATAATTTTATTATTTAAAATCGTTAATATTTTCACTTAAATCAAATACTGTGACACCTTCCAGTTTTTTATCAAGAATACTACTTCCCGCAGCACTTCGGTACCCACCTGCACAATGCACTACGATAGGTTTATCTGTAGGGATTTCATTTGCCGTATCCCTCAGTTCATTAAGTGGATGCGAAATAGCGCTGTCAAAAAACTTGTCTTCTTCCACTTCACTCTTGTTGCGAATATCAACAATAGTGTAGCGCTCAGGGTTAGCTTTGAAATCTGTCAAGTCCAGCTTTTCGGTAGTAACCAAATTTTCTTCTGAAAGCGTAATGACTTGTCTTATTTGCTTTTCATAACCAATTTTAGCCACACGATGTAGCATTTTCTTTTTGCTTTCTTTACTGTCGATTACCAGCGTAAATTCTTCATCCGGTTCAATAATTGAGCCCAACCAAGTCTCAAACTGAGAATTATCTGAAACCGCCTGAATGTTGAAACTTCCCTTTAAATGCCCTTTCTTGAAGGATTCTTCATCACGCATATCGACAATGAGACCTTCTGCTGTGGAATTTTCAGTAAACGGAACTTTCTCAATCGAAGGATTTAAGTCATCTGCGCCTCTCTTGTTCATATCAACGTCATACCCAAAATAGGATGGTATAAATGGCTGCCCATCGAGTATGGTATTCATAAACTCATCTTTGGACTGATTTTTAAATGCCCAATTGCCGATTCGCTCATTACCCAAGGTACTGCTATTATCGTCACTCAAATTCTTGCCGCAAAGCGAGCCTGCCCCGTGAGCTGGATATACAACGGCATCGTCTGGCAAGTCTGTAAACTTATTTTGAATGGTATCGTACATCATTTCGGCAAGCTCTTCACGCTTGGCTTTCATATTTCCTGCTTTCTCACGTAAATCGGGACGTCCTACATCGCCTATAAATAAAGTGTCGCCCGTAAAAAGAGCGGTTTCCTTTCCTTCTGTCGCAACTATGGTAATACTGTCTGGTGAATGTCCTGGTGTGTTAATGGCTTTGAGTGTCACACTTCCCAGTTGGATGCTATCACCTTCGTCGAAGGTCTCGTGCGGATAGTCTGCACCCAATTTTTCACTATTATAGATAGTGGCACCCGTTTCTTTGTGTATCTCTAAATGAGAACTCACAAAATCGGCGTGTGGATGGGTTTCGATTACCGCGACGATTTTTGAATTGTTCGCTTTCGCGAAAGCGTAATACTGTTCGGGATTTCTTTCGGGGTCTATAACTGCCATCTTCCCATCACTGACAATGGCATAGGAATAGTGGGCTAGCGGTTTGTATTCAAATTGTTTAATTTTCATAACTTTAAAATTTTATATAAAGATAAAAAAGGTTACAACCAATTGCTATAACCTTTGATACAAAACCTCTAAAACCTTTGTATTATCTATAATATCGCAGGATTCTTTCAACCTTTTCTATGTTTTCTTTCTTCCCTTGTTCCAAAATATTTTTACCGTATGAAGTTTTAAAATGAAGGCTCTTGAGGAATTCTAAATTGAGTTCGTGCCATTCCTTATCTGTCTTTGTAATATCACAGAACAATTCCCACTCTCTTCTTAATAACAACTTGCGATAATAGAAATTTAAATTGCTTGTGTGAAGAATATCTGCATCGCATAAAATTTCCGCAAGTTCTGTGGTAGGATGTTGTGGTATCTTAGTTGCTTCAATAAAATCGCAGATTTGTTGAATAGATTGATTGTCCATTTCTATTTTGGTCAAAAATTCCTTTGAAAGGGCCTTGCTCACTTCTTCGTGCCCAATATAGGTTTCTATAAATCCTGTATCGTGAAACCAAGCGGCTACGATTAACAAATCAGTATCCCTATTGCCTATATCCATTGCAGCGCATAAGTACTTTACATTTTGAACTACTTCACGTGTATGCAAAAGATTGTGAAAAGGTAGTTTGTCTACTTCGGTGCTTGATAAGAGATTGGTGCAATATTTTTCAACTTGTTTTATCATTTTTAAAACCATCTTTATTCTAACAATGGATGCTGTCACTGAAATGTCATTTATTACCACCTATGTATTATCTTTTTGATACATTACTCATTTGTTACTAGGTTGAATGCACCAGTTGTAAGTATTCTATCGGTTTTGGTAATATCTTTATACTCAGTTAATGATGTATTTCCGTCGTAGGTGCTTCCAACCTTTACGGCAACTTGGTCGAAGTAATAGCCTTCTTCATTTTCTTCGGTTAACTTTAAAATAAAATGATTGTCTTCTAATTTAACAACTGCTGTTTCCGGTAGTGCCTTTTCAAAAGCAGATTCTGTAACAATTATTGCTTCAACAAACATTCCTGGTAAAAAATTAGCTTCCGATTCATTCTCCAAGTGTCCGTGTACTTTTATTGTTCTATTATCCTCAATAGCTGTTCCTATTAGATGTACTTCTGCCTTATATATATCATTTGAGGATTCAGGAATTTTGAAATCGATGAGCTGCCCCTTTTTTAATTTCATTATATCCTTTTCAAAAACTGATAATTCCAAATGTATATGGTCATTATCAACAATTTCCAATATTGCTGTTGCTGGTGAAACATAGGTGCCTCTGGTCACATTTACTTTTGTAATACTGCCTGCGATAGGTGAATAAATAGTCACTACAGAACTGAAGTTACCTGCTTCTGCGCTAGATGGTGCAATATTGAGCATTTGTAACTGCTTCCGTAAACCATTATAGCGAGCCTTTGCTGTTTTGAAAGCACTCTCTGCTTGAAGAAAACTTTTCTGCGAGGTAATATTTTCGGCCAACATTGTTTTCTGTCTTTCATATTCAGATTGTAAATAGGTAAGTTGTTCATTAACTTGCATATAGTCTTGCTGCAAGGTTACAAACTCTGGATTTTCAATCGTAACCAGTGCCTGACCTTTTCGAACTTTATCACCTATCAATAGTGGCGTAGTCTTGATATAGCCACCCATTGTAGCATTAATTACGGCTCGGTTTTCTGGCGGAACATCTATCATACCGGTGCTCTGTACTATGATGGGAAAAGACATTTCTTTAATCGTGCCCAATGACATTTTACTACGATCAAATTGTGCTTTGGAAACAAAGATTCTACTATCTTCATTGGTTTCGGTTTGCATCTCCACTTTTTCGTTTTTCGCTTCTTTATCTGTGCAACTCAAAACTGTTAGTCCCACAATTATCATCGCTATTTTATATATAATTCCTCGCATAATTCTTTATTTATAGAGTTAAGTAATTGATATCAATCACTATATTATTGTATTCGTTTAATTTGTCCAAGTACTCTAATTTCACTTCATAGGCACTCTCAAGACTCTGGATATATTGAAAGAAATCTATCTCTCCGTTTTTAAAGCTTCCGTTGGCTGTTTTTAGAATCTCATCAGATAATGCAGCACCTTCCTCTTCATAGTAGACAAGTGCTGTGCTTAATTGATTCATTTGTACGATGAGTGCATTGAACTTTGCTTTGAGCTGAATGTTATACTCGTTAGACTCTTCGATTGCTACTTCTTCGGCAATACCAGCTGCCTTAATTCGTGAAGATTGTCCGCCAAATAACAGCGGTATCTTTAAACCAACTTGATACCCATACAGACTATTATTTAAGCCGGAATTTGTGCCCTGAAAATAATTGAAGCTAAGGTCCGGTAAGAGTTGTTGCTTCTCAAATCTTTGTTGTTGTTGTAATAGCGACACTCTATTTTGATAATACCTCAGCTCTGCACTTGAACTGATGTCAATTGTCTTGAGTGGTATTTTCAGCACATCATCTTTTACAACTACAAGAGTGTCTTTAGGCTGTACAACTCTCACCAAATTACCATAAGTAACTACCATATTTTGTTGAGACTCCAGATAATTGAGATTGATTTGTTTTTGTTTTGATGCAGCGGTTATCTTTTCAAGATAATTAGTCTCGCCCAATTCAAACCGCCTTGCGGCTATACCCGCAAAACTGGAATACAAACTATCCAAGGTTTTAAGAACGCGCTGTTTTTCCCTTGCAATTTGATAGGTGTAATAGGCGCTTGTTACTTTACGCTCCAAGGCTTTTTTCTGAATGGCATAAGTACTGGTTGCTACAGCTACATTTGCCTGATTCACTTTCTTTTCTGAAAAATAAACCGTTGGAAAACGAAAATCTTGTTGAATTCCGAAGACTCGCAATGGCTCATTGTTCAGAGCCAGATTATTTTCATCGAACTCGTAATATATCTGTGTTTTATCAAAACTAAAAGCGCTGTTTACGAGAGCCTCTGATTTATCTACATCTAATTTATTGGCACTAAGTCCAGCATTGTTTTCTATCGCCAAAGGAATTAATTCTTCCAAGGTCATAGGATTCTGTTGTGCCTTTAGATTCATTGAAACCAATAACAAAACAATTGTAAGTCCCACAACACCCTTTCCTGTTGAAGATTTTCTATCTTTTTTAGAACTATTGAAATATGCATATAAAACAGGAAGTACAACAAGTGTTAATATAGTTGCGGTTATCAGTCCTCCAATCACTACTGTTGCAAGCGGTCGTTGCACCTCGGCACCTGCATTTGTTGATATCGCCATTGGCAAAAACCCTAAAGCTGCTGCAATTGCGGTAAGAAGTACTGCTCGCAATCTGTCCTTAGTTCCTTGTTTAATGAGTTCATTGATATCGCTAAATTTTCCTTCCTTTTTTAATTCTTTAAAGTGTTCAATTAAAACAATACCATTGAGTACCGCAATACCAAACAATGCTATAAATCCGACTCCTGCCGAGATACTAAATGGCAAATCCCGTATCCACAATAAAAGAACGCCACCTACGGCTGCCAGAGGAATAGCAGAATAAATCATCAAGGCTTCCTTGACCGATTTGAAAGCGAAATAGAGCAAAATGAAAATAAGAATAAGTGCAACGGGAACCGCCACCAATAATCTGGCCTTTGCGCTCTCAAGATTTTCAAACTGACCGCCATAGGTTATGGTGTAACCCACAGGGAGTTTTATGTTATCGTTTATCAATTGTTGTACATCATCCACTACAGATTGTAGATCTCTATTACGCACATTAATACCTACTACGATTCTGCGTCTTGTATCGTCACGCGATATTTTTGCTGCGCCCTTTTGATAGGTAATTTCTGCTAACTCACTTAAAGGAATTTTGCCTCCATTAGGCAAATCGATATACAGGTTTTTTAAATTATCAATGTCTTGTCGTTTCTGTTTATCTAATCTCACAACAAGGTCAAAACGCTTTTCCCCTTCAAAAACGCTACCTGCACTACGTCCTGCAAAACCCATTGATACCATATCGTTCACCTCTTGAATATTAAGTCCGTATCGGGCAATTTTAGCTCTATTGAATTTCACGTTCATCTCTGGAAGTCCAGCAACTTTCTCTACAGATATATCTGCCGCACCTGGCACGTTTTCTATCAGAGTACCTATTTCATTCCCTTTGTTAGCGAGAATATCAAGGTCATCCCCAAAAATTTTAATGGCAATATCTGCACGTACGCCCGTAATTAACTCGTTAAAACGCATTTCGATAGGTTGTGTGAATTCTACTTCCATCCCAGGGATAATCGCCAAAGATTCCTTAAACTTATCGGCGAGCTCGTCTTTGCTTTTGGCAGAAACCCATTCGCTCTTTGGCTTCAATACGATAATCACATCGCTTTCTTCCATAGACATAGGGTCTGTGGGTACTTCGGCTGCACCAATACGTGTGACTACTTGCTTGACTTCTGGAAATTCATCGAGCAGGATTTTTTCTATTTCCGTAGTAATTTTTACGGTGTTACTTAATGAAGTACCTGTCTTTAAAACGGGTTGGATTACAAAGTCTCCTTCATCCAGCGTAGGAACAAATTCGCCTCCCATTGTGACGTACAAATAGACAGCTAGTGAGAGCAAAATCCCTGCGATGCCCAACACCAAACGCTTACTATGCAACGCCCAATGAATAATTGGCTCATACATTTTGTTAATCCATTTCATTAAGCGTACGGATATATTTTTATCTGAAGCTTTGGAAGGCTTTAAGAATAATGATGCCACTACCGGAACATATGTAAAACAAAGTATCATCGCACCAATTAAAGCAAAACTAAAAGTCAATGCCATAGGTCTGAACATTTTACCCTCAACGCCAGACAAGGATAAAATTGGGATAAATACTATTAATATAATCAACTGACCAAAGATGGCCGAGTTCATCATTTTCGATGCTCCATTAATTGTGATTTTATCTTTGAGGGCTTGTTTTTTCGCTTTTGCTAAGACGTTTATCTTATCTGCCTTTTGCGTAATCTGAAAGGCGATAAACTCCACGATAATCACAGCGCCGTCAATGATGATTCCGAAATCAATCGCACCAAGGGACATCAGGTTGGCATCTACCCCAAAAATATACATCATCGACAAAGCAAACAACAGACTCAATGGTATTACCGAAGCCACGACCAATCCCGAGCGAATGTTCCCCAGTAACAACACTACCACAAAAATGACAATGAGAAAGCCAAAAACAAGGTTTTCTGTTACCGTGAACGTGGTTTTTCCGATAAGTTCACTTCGGTCTAAAAAGGCATTAATATAAACACCTTCGGGTAAGGATTTGGAAATTTCAGCAACACGTTCTTTTACCGCTTCAATTACTTTTTTAGAATTTGCGTCCTTAAGCATCATCACCTGTCCAAGTACCTTTTCTCCTTCGCCGTTCCCTGTAATGGCACCGAAACGCGTGGCATTTCCGAAACCTACCTTCGCCACATCTTTAATGTAGATGGGAAAGTTGTCATCATTCTTAACTACAATATTCCTTATATCATCTAAAGATGAAACCAAGCCTTCACCACGGATGAAATACGCCTGATTTACTTTTTCGATATAGCCACCACCAGACACGCTATTATTCTTTTCCAGTGCTTCAAAAACACCTTGTGCAGTGATGCTCATTGCATTGAGCTTTTCGGTATTTATGGCAACTTCGTATTGTTTTAGAAAACCTCCCCAAGTGTTGACTTCTACTACGCCGGGGATTCCTGAGAGTTGACGTTTTACTATCCAATCTTGAATAGTTCTTAAATCTTCAGCAGTGTATTGATCTTTAAACTCTGGCGTTACATCGAGTATATATTGATAGATTTCTCCCAACCCAGTTGTGATAGGCCCCATTTCGGGTGCTCCAAAACCTTCAGGTATTTTCTCAGAAGCCGATTTGATTTTTTCAGCAATAAGTTGGCGAGGTAAATAAGTTCCCATATCATCATCAAAGACAATGGTAACAACGGATAATCCAAATTTTGAAACAGAACGAATCTCTTGAACACCAGGCAAGTTTGCCATTTCCAACTCCACCGGATAGGTGATGAATTGCTCCATATCCTGCGTTGACAAATTGCGGGACGTAGTGATAACCTGCACCTGGTTGTTTGTAACATCCGGGACAGCACCAATCGGGATTTGCGATAGTGAGTACAATCCAAATCCTACAATAAAAGTGGTAAATAATAGAACAATGAACTTGTTCTTTATGCTGAAATTGATAATATGTGATAGCATCTTTTCATAAAATTTTAAATGATTATAGTCCCAAATTCAAAGAGTGAATTCAGAAATATTCTTAAACAATAAACTTTATGACTGCCTTGGTGGCTGAAAAGGTCCTGAGGAATAAACCGACGAAGTAGGCTCTAAATAGTAGAAATTATAACTTTTCAATTCGAAAGGTTCTGGTGTCTTAAATGTTTCATTATTTGAATTCAAAGTAAATGCAGAAATTAAAGAAACATTTGTTTGATTTTGAAATGGCAGTTGTTCGTGATTTTCCTTTTCTTCTTGATGCTCTTTGTTATGATCTGCCTTTAATTCACCATAGTGCTTAGACATAAAAACAAATACACTATCTCCATATTGCTCATTATGAAATTGGGCATGCTCAATGAATTCATCTATCTGAGATAAATCATTGAAGCTAATCCCAAAACTCTGCATGAGAATAACTAAAGATAATGATATGGATAACAATGATTTCAAAATATTCTTATCTAGACAAATCTAAAAAATGCATACGTTATAGACTGTAACTTAAGTTACACTCATACTGAATAACTTAATAAAATTACAAAAAACGTGTTACCTTTTAAATCTTTTTCAAGAATTAAAATATTGAATCTATTAGTAAATGCAAAATATGATAAATATGAACGATGAAAACAATCATTTTTTTACCAAGAATTAAAGGACCTGCTACTCAGTAAAATTAGCCCTTAAAAAGTGAGGATTTGAAGCTAAATAATAACACCCGTACAGCATTCGTCCAAATAAAAAAAAGCGAAATAATTGATTATCATTTAGTTAGACTTTTTATTTGTAGCTGGAATCCACCTATACTACGCTTCGAGTGGACAGGCTGCACCTCCTCCGCCTCCGTTCCACTTCACTCACGACAGGCTTCTCGTCCAGCAAGATTCTTCAAGTTATAAGTATAAAAAAAGCTCCAGATTTCTCTGAAGCTTCTTAGTAGCGGGAACTGGACTCCCTTCGCCTGCGTTGCACTACGCTCAGGACAGGCT
>CAXBES010000003.1:0-249531 GCA_963974915.1 uncultured Ulvibacter sp.
AACTAAATTAAAGGAATTAGGACAGTAAGAAAAAACTGCCTCTAACAACGTATAAGACTCATTGCGCTTGTTTGTTAAAAGAGTTTCGTTTCCTACTTTTAACTATCTTTAATCCCAACCCAAAATAAAAGAACAAAAACGCAACGAAGCGTTATACAAACTAGTTGTGCTTCATTATTTCTCACTCTCACGGAATTAAATAATTATTCTAACTTTAGAGAAATAACTAACCAATGATAAAATTCTTTAGAAAAATTAGACAAAATTTGCTTTCAGAAGGAAAAGCTGGAAAGTATTTAAAATATGCTATTGGAGAAATTGTACTTGTTGTAATTGGAATTTTAATTGCTTTGCAGGTCAACAATTTAAGTGAAGTTCGAAAATCAAATTTGGAATTGAACAAAATAAACCAAAACTTGATTCAGGAATTTGAATCTAATCAAAAAGCTCTAAGTACAGCATTACTTGGATTGAAATGGACAAAACGTGGAGGTTTAAAAATACTGTCAATGATGGGAAAATCAGAAAGTGAGCTGAACCGTACAAATATTGATAGCTTGATAGAAACCTCGCTTTTTTGGCCAACTTGGAAACCTACTAATTTTGTCTTAAATGAACTCAAAAGTACCGGTAAATTGTCACTAATTAAAAATAGTAACATAAAGGAACTACTTTTTGAATATGAACGACAATCTGAAAATGTAAATGAATGGAATAGACGAATGGAAAAAAGTTCGCAGGATATTGTTGATTACATCAAAAGTTATGGTTCATTGAGAAATGTAAACCATAATCGAATTTCAATTAACAAGTCTGATTTAGATTTTAATAATATCAATTTCTTTAATGATTTAAAATTTGAAAATCAAGTTGATGAGAAAGTACTTTATTCGCAATTTTTGGAAAATGTTTATGCAGAAACTGATAAATTAATCAGCGAAATTTTAGAAGAAACTAGAAAATAACGAAAGCACAACAATATATAAAGCCAATAACGCTACGAGTTCTTTTAAGTTAATTAGTTTCCTACAAATTATGTAAATTAGATTACTTAAAACAAAGAAAGACCACGCCATTAGCCTTAGACAAACTCGTTGTGTGCTATTTGAAAAACCAAACTAAATGGAAATAAAATGTTTAGACATCAAGGCAAAAGCAGAACTTTAAAACACAATCTGCGAATTGCTACGATTTTGTCTTTTGTCGCTGGAATTGTGAATGTTACAGGATTTTTAGCTTTTAAACAATTGACAACCAATGTAACTGGTCATTTTGCTCTTTTTATTAGCGACGTTGCAAATTTCGAATTTTGGAAAGGAACAGTTTATTTTCTTTATATTTTTTCCTTTCTCTTTGGTTCTTTTTTATCAGGTTTCCTAATCGAAAAATTCAAGGAAAACAGAAAACTTAATGTTTTTGTTTTACCAACATTAATTGAATGTCTGATTTTATTATCAATCGCAATCATTAGTAATGCTGTAGAAATAAAATACCCTGATTTAATTGTTTGCCTACTACTTTTTGCTATGGGACTTCAAAACTCTTTTGTAACCAAAATTTCAAATGCAATTGTAAGAACAACGCATCTAACAGGACTATTCACAGATTTAGGAATAGAACTATCGCAACTTTTCTTTCCTGAATCTCATCCGAATAGAGAGAAACTTAAATCGACAATAAAACTGCGGATTTATATAATTTGTTTCTTTTTCCTTGGAGGAATAATAGGTGGATATCTTTACTCAAGACTTGACTTAAAATTAAACACACTGATTTTTGGAGCAATAATTTTATTAATTAGCTTATTTTACGATGATTTTAGATATAAATTAATCCGAACTAAAAGAAAATATAAACAAAGAAAAAAAACTGCACACAACACTGTATAATATTAATTGCTAGTTCTAGCCTACTTGATAATTCCTGCAGAATTTCCTCCGATTCGTTTCATTTTTACTAAATTAATTGCTTAAACAACGCAACTAATCTTATATAAACACGTCGGTGTGCTTCATTATTTCGGAACCTCAATAATTTAATTATCATATCTTTAGAGAAACTAACCTCTAATGATAAAATTCTTTCGTAAAATACGCTTTAACCTTTTGAGCGAAAATAAAACAAGTAAATACTTTAAATATGCTTTTGGAGAAATTATACTTGTAGTCATTGGTATTTTAATTGCTCTTCAGATTAATAATTGGAATGAAAACAGAAAAAATAAGATTACTGAAGCAGATTATTACTGTAGAATTTTAGATGATTTGGAACTCAATGAGAAGTTAATTGATGAAAATTATGAGCTTACAACCAACAGAATAAAACTCACCAAAGAGCTTATAAAAGATTTAAACAACATACCAAATGATAGAAGTTCAATTCTGAATAAATTTGTACTTGCTTTAAGACACGATGTTTCTCTACCCAGTAACATAACTTTCGAAGATTTAACATCTTCAGGACAATTAAAACTGTTAACAGATATTAAATTAAAGACCAGACTGATTCAGCACAGTACATTTTTGAACAACACTTTAAATCTATTAAAAGAAAATCGAAATGAAGTTGTTAAAAGATATACGGATTTTGAGCTTATTACTGAATTAGGGTATCAAGATATTGATTATATGAATCGAGAACTTGATAAAGAACATATTGCTTTATTGCCGAAAACGAATTGGACCAACGACCCTACTCACTCTATATTCATAAAATTTCAGGATAATCTTGTTTTTATTTTGGGTATGCAAATTAGGCAGAAACAGCATTTTTCTAATTTAAAGCAAGAAATACAAGAACCCATAAAACTATTAAAAGAAAAAAAGTGTAAATAACGAAAGGCTAACAACGTGTATAATTAATTGCTTACAGAGGGCTAAAAAAAATTAAATTCATACTTTTAATAAAATCAAACTCCATCCCAAAAAACAATAACTAAAACGCAACTAATCACGCACAATCCTGTTGTGTAAAATTATTTTATTATGAAAAACACTTACTACGGTTTTATCGTACTAATTATATTATTATTCGGATCAATAATTAGTTTAAATGCACAAGACTCTGAATTGGAACTCATCAAAAATGAAATAATGGAGCAAAGTAAAAAAGAGATGCTAGCCTTTAAAGATGGTGATTGTGATACTCTCGGTGCTTTATTCGACGAAAACGCATCGCTTTATTTAAATGGGAGAAAAGCTCCAGGAAAGATGGCCCTGATTAAATTCTGCGAAAACATCCAAAGACCATTCGAAAAACCATCGAAAATGGATATGGAATACATTCCTATTAATGAAAGTTCAGCTTTCGTTATAAGAACAATGGAATTTTCAAAGGATGGTGAGATTTACAAAAAAGAAATAGTAACCAAAATTTGGCAAAAGAAGAACAACTGTTGGAAAATAATTCATTTGCACTCCACCATAACTGAACTATAGTACAAATGTCATAACCCAACAACGTATAACACTAATAGGTGTCGTTGGTTAACCCAATGGTAAATCCTATATAATTAACTATATTTATAACACACAAAAAATAGCGCACTCCCCTCCTAGCGTTATACAAACTCGTTGTAACACATTAAAGTAAAAGTTAATATAATGATGGAAAATCGAAATAATTCAATAGAAATCAACAAAGAAGAATTTCGAAAAATCGGACATCAATTAATAGATGATATTTCTGACTTTCTTTCTGCTATTGACAAAAAACCTGTTACTACAAAAGAAAGTCCAAGCCAATTACAAAATATATTGGGAAAAAAATCCTTACCAGAACTAGGAATACCAGCAAACGAACTGATTTCTAAAACAACAAACTTATTAATTAATCATTCATTATTTAATGGACACCCCAAATTCTTAGGCTATATTACTTCATCTGCTGCGCCGATTGGAGCCTTAGCTGATTTATTAGCAGCTTCTGTAAATCCAAATGTTGGAGCGCATATTTTAAGTCCAATTGCTACTGAAATTGAGAAACAAACTATTCAATGGCTAGCAGAATTCATTGGTGTTTCACCTAACTATGGAGGAATTTTAGTCAGCGGAGGAAATATGGCAAATTTCACAGCATTTTTAGCAGCTAGAACAGCTAAATCACCTAAAAACATAAAAGAAGACGGACTCTCAAACATATCCCAAAAACTAACAGTTTATTGTTCTAAAACCACACACACTTGGATTGACAAAGCTGCAATTTTATTTGGTTTAGGTACTAATTCTGTTCGTTGGATTCAAACTGATTCATCTAATAAAATGAACAATAAATTACTAGCAGAAACCATTAAAGAGGATATAGAAAGTGGTTTTAAACCAATAATGGTAATTGGAACTGCTGGCGACGTTAGTACTGGTATAGTTGATAATTTGAAAGGCATTTCGACTATTTGCAACGATCATGATTTATGGTTTCACATCGATGGAGCTTATGGTGTTCCAGCTACAGTTATTCCAAAATTTAAGAACTTATTTGATGGTCTTTCAGAAGCTGATTCTATTGCTCTTGACCCGCATAAATGGTTATATAGTCCACTTGAAGCGGGTTGTACTTTAGTTAAGAATCCTCAGCACCTAATAGATACCTATAGTTCACATCCAGAATATTACAACTTTAGTAACAGCGAAAACGAATTTGCTCAAAATTTTTACGAATATGGCCTTCAAAATTCACGTGGCTTTAGAGCTCTAAAGGTTTGGTTGTCATTACAGCAAATGGGTCGAAGTGGTTATAAAAAATTAATTAGTGAGGACATTGAACTCTCTGAAATGCTATTTGGTTTAGCTGAAAAAAATCCTGAATTAGAAGCAGTTTCTCAAAATTTAAGTATTACTACTTTTAGATATATTCCATTGAATTGCAAAAAAGATAACGATTATCTGAATAAACTAAATGAAGAATTATTGAATGAGTTACAAACTGGTGGTGAGTTATTTTTATCAAATGCTGTTGTAAATGAAATGTATTGTTTAAGAGCTTGTATTGTTAATTTCAGGACTTCAAAGAAAGATATTAAAGAGATTATCGATATCATAATTAGAGAAGGAAGAAGGGCTCATTCGAAATTACAAGAATCAAAACCGAATTATTAAGTTGTTAAAACACTGTGTATAATTCATTGCTAGTACTCACTGATTTTCTATGCGGTTTGTATTTGCTAAATTAGTTCCTGAAACTCGCAACTAATCATACACAATCTCGTTGTGCACATTTAAAACTAACAATAATGAAAACACCTTTTAAGGTATATTTTTTACTCTTCCTAACTATTTTTTGTGCAAAATCTTTTTCACAGGAAATGGTTGAATATTACGAACCAGTAAAAAAAGATAGCCTAAGAGTTGGAATAGGAGAAAATGATTTTTTACCTTTTATTCAAAAAGGTTATACTCTAATGCTTCCTGAAAATAAGGAAATAAAAGGCGTACTAATTTTCCTGGAAGATTCAAAGTATGATAAAAAGAACAGGAGTGCAAAGCAGATGTACATTCACGCATCGGAAAAAGACTTTGCGGTATTATCTGTTTCAACCGAAATACCTCTTGACTTTTACTTCTCTAAACCATCTATGACTTCCACACATAAGCTAATTCGAGATGTATTCGATAAACATAATTTACCAAACGACAATATTTTCTTTCTTGGAGCAAGTTTAGTTGGACATAGAGCAATGCGTTATATTAAATTTATGGCAGATAGCGACTTCAAATTTCAACTTAAAATAAAAGGTATTGTCGCTTGCAATTTCACAATGGATTTTACAAGAAAATGGTATCAACATAAACGTGATATAAGAATTAACCGAATTGACCTTTGGGAACCAAAATTTATAAACTATCTATTGGAAACGAACTTGGGAGGAACACCAAAAACTAATCCCGAAAATTATCACAATTTCTCATCTTATAGTTACTCTGATGAAAAAAATGAAAATGTAAACATTTACAAAGACTATGCGGTTCGAGCATATATTGAACCAGCAATAAAATATAAGCTAACAAAACAACTAAGAACCTTGTACGAGAATAATTCAACAGATATAGTTGGCTTTTTAGCAGAATTGAAATTAGCAGGAAATGAGAATACCGAATTAATTGTTTTACAACCACTAGACAACCCATCAACAAAAAAGAATACACAATCAACTTGGGATGCCATAGATAAATATGAACTTATGGAATGGATTCAAAAGCATACGAAAAAATAACTACGCACTATAACGTGTTTAACCCATTGCTAGTTAGCGATATAAGTTGATTTACATTCCTTCAATGTATGTAAAATTCCATCTCATAAATTTGAACCTGCGGTACCATCGCACTGCTAAATTACATGTAGCAAAGTTGCTGCCGTCAACACGCCAAAGGAGTGATCGAGCTTTTCTAAGCAGCCGGCAAAATACTTCAAACGCTATACTAAACAGGTGCCAGCAAAAAAAGAAAAATTATGAATAAATTTAAGCTCTTAATATGCTTTTTAATTTTTACGTCTTGTAAGGACGGTCAAAAAAGAACTCTAAATGATGAGACATCATCATTATATCAAGAAATAGCATTTGTGACTGACAGAGATGGTAACTCCGAAATCTATATAATGGATATTAATGGAGGCAATTTGCGAAACATAACAAAAAATGATTCTCTTGACTTTAATCCTTCTTGGTCCCAGGGGGGTCAAAGTCTTTATTTCTATTCAAAAAGAGAAGGTAATCCAGAGATATACTCTCTTAAATCTGACGGAACAGATTTAAAACGACTTACAAATCATCCATCATCTGATGTTCTTCCGGAACTTTCGCCTAATGGTAAAACAATTGTTTTTATAAGTGATAGAGATTCTCTTTCCAAAAACATATATTTAATGAATAAAGATGGTTCAAATATTAAACCATTAATTCAAAATAAATCTTATGAAGAAAGTCCTTGTTGGTCACCCTCAGGAAAAGAGATTATTTTCACTAGACAATTACGAGATTCTTCAGACACATCTCACGCAGCCAATGGAGAAATATTTATAATTAATTTAGATGGTAATAATGTAAGAAGACTTACAAACAAATTCGGTTATGATTCTGGAGCTAAATTTTCACCCAATGGAAAACAAATTGCATTTTATGGCAGCAACGAGAATAACGAATGGGATTTGTATATAATGGATTATGATGGTGCTAACCTATACAATCTGACAAATGATTCTATTGAGTGTTATTCACCTGATTGGTCATTAGATGGAGAATGGCTTGTTTACACAGCTGGAAGTAAAGGAAACTATAATATTTGGAAAATAAACATTGCTACCAAAGAACGATTACAATTAACGAACACTAATGGCAGAAATGAAAGTCCTGTTTGGAAAAAATAGCCAGTCGCCAACAATCGCTATGAGCAATTGATAAATAAAAATTAAATGAACTTGGTTTCCCACAATTTCCTTAATTTAGTACTACACCAAAAAACACAACCAAACCAACTAATTATAGCCTAAACCGTTGGCGGTAATTAATACTATAGAGGGAATATGAAAAAATTGATTTTACTTTTCTTCTCTTACTTCTTATTCATAATGACAATGTCAGCCCATCCGGGAATTGGAATTGTAATGGATAATGATGGAAATGTATTTTACACTGATCTAACTCATGTTTGGAAAATATCCCCTAAAGGAACACGGACAATAGCAGTTAAAAATGTGCACACACATGAACTTTACCTTGATTCAAATGGAGATCTATATGGGTCTCACGAATGGTATGAAGGAGAAGCGACAGACAAATGGGGAAATTATGTCTGGTGTTTAAGCAAAAATGGAGTCCTTGAAAAAGTAATCCCCGATGTTGAAGGTTTTCTGGACAATACAACTTTAATACGTGATGCTGAAGGAAACTCCTATTGGTCGAAAAAGTCTGGTAAGAGTGATTTACTTATGAAACAAACAATGGATGGCTGTAGTTATAAATTAACTCAGCATCTGTTTACAGACATCCGTTGGATTCATTATTCTGAAATTGATAAAAATGTTTATGTAGTAGATCAGCTAGCCATTAAGAAGGTTACGCAATCTGGAGATGTGTTGATATTAGCAGACGATTTTAAAGAAGATAAACCTTCATTTAAGGGAGTGACCGATCGGCATTATTTATTTGGTATATGGACAAGCTCAAACAATAATGTATATGTTGCCTCATATGGAGCTGGCAAGATCAAGAAAATTAATTCTGCTGGAAAAATTTCAACAGTATTCGTATCTGAAGAAGGCTGGTCTCCTTGTGGAGGAATGATTGATAAAAACGGAACTATGTGGATTATGGAATTCTCTTCTAGAAACACAACTCGTGTGAGAAAGCTTGTGCCAAACGGTGAGGATATTTTGTATGGAATAGATTAATCTATTACAATTAAAACTACCACCAACAACTCCTAGAAATGTATTAAAACGGAGTTTTGCTAAACCGTTGTAATACGCTTGAAAAAATTACACAGAATTCAATAACTTAATAAAAAATATGAAGTTAAGATTGAAAAAAATTAGTATCCCAATTGTTGAGTTAAGGTCATTTATCCTCACGTTAATTGCGACTTTAATTGGAGTATTTATTGCAATATCCTTGACTAATTCAGGCATCCGAAAAAAAGAAAAGGAAGATACTATAAAACTTCTCAAGACTTCAAAATTGATATTAATTAATACACGAACATATAGTTTGGAATTAAGTAATAGGATCAGAAATCTCGAAAAGGACACTATAGATGCCGATAGTATAAGGATTTCAAAAATTAAAAAACACAATCCTATTCCGTTTCCTAATTTGTTGGAAACTGTGATAACAACCGAAATTCTATCTAAGAATATATCTGAATATTCCCACAACGAAATTTATACAGAATTGATAAATTTAAAAAAATTAGCTGATTACAAAACATCTGAGATTTATGAACAATCTCTATCCGAATTAATATTCTTATTGGATTTAGAAATTCAATTTCAAAAGGGTAAATTTGAGATGAACGAAATGCAGGATAAAATGAAATTAAAACGAAACGAATTTTTAAAAGATTCTGCTAAAAATAATGTTTTGGAAATAAGGACAGAGTAAAAAGACCCTATAACACTGTGTTTAATTGATGCTCACCTCCTACTTCCTTTTACAATAGTATATTTAATTAACTTTTTTCATAGGATGGAAAATCCTATGAATTACCAATTGCCCAAATCATACTTAAACTCAAATGAAATTTAAAATTACTCTGATTAATTTGAATGAAACAAAATCTGTTCTATATTCTAATAATTGTTCTTTTATACTCTTGTAATTCAGATAAATATAAGTCCGAACTTTTAGGAAATTGGTATTTTTACGATAAACCAGAAAGTGCGAAACATTTGAATGAGTTTAGAATTTATTCTGATTCCATTGTGATAAATTCCATTATGGGTAGATCTACTGCGATGTGGAAAGCGACTAATAGCCAGATTATACTGTACGATATAAAAGGGTATTCAGAAGATTCCAATATAACCTATGATTATAGACTTAAGAGTAATAACCTGCTCGATTTAAAAATTTATAAAGACACAATGATTGAATTCAAGGATATTGTAAAAGCCAGAAATGCCATGGATTTTTTACAAAAATCGACAAATTTAAAAATTGATCTGCCTAAAGTAAACAAGGAGTTGATAGAGATTGGGAATAACCGATATAACTTTACAATTTATGCTGGATACCGAGCTGACAAATTAGTATTCAAAACCGATTATTCTTCAACTTTAGAAAGATTAGAAGAAGATATTTCAAAATTCAAAAGTGATTTGAAAGAAATACCCTTGGAAGCCGCTAAATTTGTTATAGTAGCTGACAAAAATATTCCGAAACCACAAATGGATTCATTATTACAAAAATTAGGACAGTCATCAATTAAACGGAACTTTCGGGTATTAACTAATGAGAATTACGAATACGAAAATAACCTTTATTGGATGGGTGATTCAGAATAAAAACTATTGCCAACAACGTATAACACTAACGGCGCTAAGGGTTAATGAATTGCGTCTCCTACATTTTACTATCTTTATTCAATGATAAAAATCTTCCGAAAAATTAGACAAAAATTATTAACTGAAAACAAGTTCAGCAATTATCTTCTCTATGCAATTGGAGAAATTCTACTTGTAGTTATTGGAATTTTGATTGCGTTGTATATCAACAATCTCAATACTGAAAGGCAAGACACTGATACATTGAACGGTTATTTGAATAACATCACTGAAAACGTAAAGGCGGACCAAATTGAAATTGAAAATATTGCAAACTTCAGGGACAGTTCAGTAATTGGTTCACAGTATTTTATGAATATGATCGAAAACCAGTCTAACGAGAAATTCAAGACCTATTTTTCCAAATACTTCAAATTCAACCCTTGGCTTGATGAGTCTTTTCAATCTAATCAAAGCGGATTTGACGCTTTAAAAAACTCCGGATACCTAAACAAAATTCACCAAACCGAAGTGGAAACACTATTATATAAATACTATAGCTTAGTTGAAAAAATAAGGAATGAAGAACAAAGTCTCAACAACTTTATGGAGGAAATGGAATATGATATGTATAAAAACAATGTAGTACAAAAAACAAAACCTATAGTTCGAAAAATTTTTCAAAATATCGAATCCCAGGATGACATGGATGAATTACAGAAGATTCTAAACTATCCTGCCTTTGTTGGAAGTCATTCCAGAAACGCTGGGACGAGTTATTTGAATGATCTCTACGAACAATTACATGAAATTGCCAATAAACTTCAGATTGAAATCAAGAAAATAACGCACGATTAACTAGCCACTAACCAAATGATTAAATTCTTTATAAAGATTAGTAATTGGAATAAGATTCAAAAAAGAGAATGAGCAAATTAGAAATATTTATGCTCGCATTTAAAAGACTTTAATAAATCAACTAACGAGGTAACGACTTACAAAAAGCTAAATGAATTTGTATTCTTCACTTTCCCTTGCCGAGAATATTGATGCTAAATTTACAGTTGAGTTATAAAGCTACGATCTTCCCTCACATAATTGCCAGAATACAACAATAATTCTTACTTTTGCGTTTTGGTCCTTACAGACGAATAATGGAAGATAAAAAACAGTTCGGTAAAAATTTAGTAGCATTATTGCTCTTTGTAGCTTTAATGGTGCCTACTGCCGTTCAATTTTTTCATATGTTCGAAGCTCACGAACATACTGCGTGTTCCGAGAACGCGACGCATGTTCATCAATCTGCTACCAAATGTGATGTATGTGATTTTCACTTAGCATCTTTTAACTATGATATTGCAAAATATCCTGATCTAGAACTACCTAAAATTTCAGAAGAAGTTAATCTCAATTTTGCTTCTTTAAACTTTCAGCCTTTTAAAATAAGCAATGCTCAGTTGCGTGCGCCCCCTATTTTTTCTTAAGAAACAAATCGATACGTTTTATGTTAATTAAGAAAATTTATGCGCAAGTATGCACTATTGATATTGCTATTCAGCAGTATTACATCGTTTTCACAAAATTGTGACAACACACTCACAGGTACAGTAACAGACCTACACGACGGCACTATACTTAATGGAGCAACTCTTATTGTTGCAGGTACAGACCAAGCTGTGCAAACAGATCATGACGGAAAATACATTCTGTCAAATCTTTGTGATGGCACCTATTCCATACAAGTATCTCATCCATTTTGTTTGACACAAGGTTTCACTGTCAAAATATCCGGTAACACCACAAAGTCCTTTAAACTGGAACACCACTTGGAAGAGCTCAACACGATTACGCTGGAGGGTAAAGCATATAGCAATAAATCTAAAACAATACTCGAAAACACTATAGACAAAGAGTCATTGGAGCGTTTCAGTAGTGGTTCGTTAGGCGATGCCCTAAATAGTTTGAGCGGGGTTTCTTCTCTAAATACAGGAAGTACCGTTATAAAACCACTTATAAACGGACTTCATAGCAGTCGTGTTGTAATTATCAACAATGGTGTACGGATGGAAGACCAGGAATGGGGCGCCGAGCATGCTCCTAATGTGGATGTCAACTCAATTGGAAACCTTACCTTGATAAAAGGCGCCGGTGCACTACAGTATAGTGGTGATGCGGTAGGCGGTGTAATTGTCGCTGAATCCTCAAAAATTCCAGTTAAAGACAGCCTTTATGGAAAGACCCTATTTACTGCTACAAGCAATGGTCGCGGTACTTCGGTTACTTCAAAATTGACAAAAAGTTATCAAAGCGGTTGGTATGCATCGTTACAGGGAACATTAAAACACTTTGGCGATTTTGAAGCATCAGATTACGTCTTGAGCAACACAGGTATTTCTGAACGGAATGCTTCTTTTCAAATTGGCCTGAATCGTTTCAACTATGGTTTTGAAGCTTACTATTCACTCTATAAAAATGAAATCGGTATTTTAAGAGCTTCACACTTAGGCGGCGCAGAAGACCAGATTAGGGCGATAAATAGTGAAGTACCTTTAATCATCAACGACTTTACTTACAACATCACCGCTCCCAAACAAGATGTTACTCACAACTTGGCACGGATTAAAGGTTTTAAGAGATTTGACAGCTTCGGAAAATTAAGTTTGCAGTATGACTTTCAGAGAAATAATCGTTTAGAATTTGACATAAGACGTGGTACAGACAAAGATGATGCTTCATTGGATTTACAGTTAGATACCCACACACTTTTGCTCGATTTGGACGCACACCTAACCGATGCCATAAATTTAAAGATGGGTATAGTAGGAAGTTATCAAAACAACTTTGCAAATCCAAGCACCGGGGTTCGAAGGTTAATACCCGATTACGATAAATATGATTTGGGATTATACGCAATTGCAGATTATGAATTTAATGACCGATTGACTATTGAAGCAGGCGGACGATTTGATTATACGTTTATGGATGTGTTCAAATTTTACAGAACTTCATTTTGGGAATCACGCAATTATGATGAACTCTTCCCCGAAATAGTGGTGGAGGAATTGAGCAATCAGATTTTGACCAATCCACAGCTCAATTTTTACAACGGTTCAGGAACATTGGGAGCTACTTATTCATTTAGTGAGAATTACAAACTCTTTTTCAACTATTCTATTGCTTCCCGAGCACCTAATCCTTCAGAACTTTTCAGTGAAGGCCTGCACCATTCTGCTTCACGTATAGAACTGGGCGATTTAAGTTTTAATTCAGAAGTAGGTCAAAAGATCGCACTAACATTCCGAAGAGATAATGATATTTTCAGTTATTCTATTAACCCTTACATAAATTCCATTTCAAATTTTATCGTTATTGAACCCACAGAAATTCAGCAAACAATTAGAGGCAATTTTCAGGTTTGGGAATACCGTCAAACTAATGCGCAGTTGTTGGGTGTGGACTTAGATGCATCTTATAATTTTGCCAAAAACTTCCTATTCAATCATCAGTTTTCATTTGTAAAGGGCTATGACACTTCGAAGGATGAACCTTTAATAAATATGCCGCCCGTAAATACTAAAAATGAACTTGTCTACCAAAATCAAGAATTCAACAACATTCGCTTGTCATTGCAGAGTGAGTATAATTTTAGACAAAACGAATATCCCGACACCAATTTTGTAGTATTTATTCCGGAAACAGAAACTTTGGAAGTAGTGGATGTAAGTACCCCACCGGATGCATATCATTTGCTCAATTTTAATTCCAGTATCGATTTTAAAGCCAACAACACAGCGAAGCTTACCGTAGGTTTTGGCGTCACAAACTTATTGAATACTTCATATCGAAATTACCTGAACCGACTACGCTATTACGCAGACGATTTGGGCAGAAACTTTTTACTCAATCTTAAAATCAATTATTAATATTTTTTAAATCAGAAACTATGAGAAATTTAAAATTTTTAGCAACTGCTATTTTTGCAACAATAATATTCGTCTCGTGTTCAAATGACGACGATACACCCGAACCGGTAAATGAAGAAGAAGTAATTACAACCTTAACGGTAACGCTGGCACCTAACGGGGGTGGAACTCCTATTACATTACAAACCCGTGATTTGGATGGCGATGGTCCAAATGCACCAGTAGTTACTGTTTCAGGAGATTTAGCTACCGGCGTTGTTTATAATGGCACAATAGTTCTGCTCAATGAAACAGAAACTCCGCCAGAAGTTATTACCGAGGAAGTGGAAGCCGAAGCTGAAGAGCACCAATTCTTTTACACAACCGGTGGTGGGCTTGATGTAACAACAGCCTATTCTAATTTTGACACTAATGGAAACCCATTAGGTACAGAATTTACCCTGACTGCCGGAGCCGCAAGTTCAGGAACTCTCACCTTTACCTTACGCCACGAACCAACAAAACCTAATACCGGTCTTGGAGATGCCGGTGGAGAAACAGATATTGCAGCTGTGTTTAATGTAACCGTACAATAAGTTGAATTAGTCACCCTTTCCTTTGTTTAAATTGAATGCCCTTTATGTTTTTTACGTAAAGGGTATTTTATTTAATTTTTCTTCTGAAAGGATAGCAAATCCGTATGAAGCGAATGTGCCTATTTGATATACCCAAAATACTGGTGGATCTTTTATAATTGTTATATTTAAAAAACAAAAAGAACGCTATAACCCATTAGCGTTAAACGAATTTCGTTACGCATCATTATGACCTGTTCTGAAAAAATCCAATGAATGAAAGCGATTATATTAAGTGAATATGGATTACCGAACGTTCTTAAAATTGGAAATGTAGCAAAACCAATTCCGGATGGCAACCAGGTACTGGTGAAAATCTATTCAGCCTCTATCAATGATTGGGACTGGGGGTTGGTAAGAGGCAAACCATTTGTGATTCGTTTAATGTACGGTATTAAAAGACCAAAAATAAATATTCCGAGAGTCGACATATCCGGAAAAATTGAAGCAGTAGGCAGTAAAGTCGAGTCTTTTAAAGTTGGCGATGAGATATATTGTGATCTGTCGGAATGTGGGTTTGGCGGATTTGCCGAATACGTTTGTGTACCGGAAAAACATTTGTCTAAAAAGCCCTCCAATATAACTCATACCGATGCTTCTGCCCTACCTCATGCCGCATTACTGGCTTATCAGGGGCTTGTTGAGAAAGGTATGGTGAAATCTGGGCAGAGTGTCCTTATTAATGGCGCAGGAGGAGGCGTAGGAACTTTAGGAGTTCAGATCTTGAAATCATATGGGGTGAATGTAACTGGTGTTGACAGTAATAAAAAACTTGATATGATGAAGTCGTTAGGTTTTAATAGTGTGATGGATTACAAAAAAGCAGACTTCACTGATATTGACAAAAAATATGACCTAATTCTTGATACAAAATCAAACAGGTCTATATTTAAATATGTCCGATCCCTCAAAAAAAATGGTATTTATATTACGGTTGGAGGGTCCATGTACAGATTATTGGAAGTTTTTGTGTTAGGTCCTTTGATATCATTGATTACCAATAAAAAATTAAGTGTACTTAATCTTAAACCGAATAAAGGTTTAGAACATATTTCTAAGCTAGTGGAAAAAGACCAGATTAGTCCTATTATTGATGGCCCCCACGAATTTGATAAAATACCTGGTTTAATTCAGTATTTTGGAGAAGGGAGGCATTTGGGAAAGATTGTAATTGAAGTAGCAAAATAATACCTTACAACTACAAATAACCATAATAGCACAGCTATTCCCGGTTAAATTTAACTGGTTTCTGGTAAATTGTGTAAATTGTTTCAGAAAAGCAAAGACAAAACCCCTCACTAGCTTATTCAAACTTGTTGAGCTTCGTTGTCGTAACCGTATAACCAATAATAAAATTCTGTAAATAATACCGTGTTATATTCATTGCAAGCACAAGTTTTATAGCATATAAAAATCAGAGAATGGGACTAATAGTAAGTTTAGCTTTAGGAGGGATCATATCTGTTGTAATTAGTCGATACTTTTGGTGGAAATCTGAAACTAAAAATAGAAAAATTTCACAGTTTTCAGATTTTATAGAATTGCCGAGAGAGAATGTTTGGCGCATAATCTCTGATCCATTGCATTTTGAAAAGTTCTATCCGTTTAATGCAGATCCTTTTAATTCAAATATAATTGGTGTGGGTAGTAGTTTTTCTATCACGTCAGAACATACTCCCCTAAAAAGTAAAAAATTTGTAGTTATATGGAGTCCAATATCAGAATTCGCTTGGGGAGATGATAGTATTAATTGGTCATACAGGATGCTTTTAAAAGATTCAGGGGAGCATAGAACTGAATTAATTTTACAATCTGCGGCACAAAAAAACATTAATCCCTTTTCGTTTTTATCATTAAGTGATCAAAAGGGAAAGGATATCAAAGGTGCTGGATATCAACAACTCTTAAATCTATATCACGGAATAAAAATTTATTGTGAACAAGGGGTTGTAAAAAATAATTTTATCAAAGAGCAACATGATTCAAATGACACTGCATAGCAAAATATAAGCCCGATGTTGTAAGAGTGAGATAATCGAATTCTGTTTCCCACTTTTCATTATCTTTAATTCCAAAAAATAAAAGTGACAAAACATCAATAGCTTCATTAGGCGCGATGCATTACATAAATCATAAACTACTAGTACTTGACAACAGAAAAATCAAATTTCGTATCGATTCTTTCATGGATTATGATATTAATCTCCGGCCTTGCAATATTCTTTTCTTTGATGCAGAATATTATGATGTACATGCTCCCATTTCCAAATGAAGAATTATCAGAGAAAAGTGATTTGATGGATTATGTTTTTTACTACTCCGAAATAATCGTTGCCATTTTTCTGCTAATAGCAATTTGGACTTTTATTAGTTCAATTGGCCTTCTCAAGAGAAAAAATTGGGCTAGAATTAGTATGATATGTATTTTCGTTTGGGCTATACTTTGGACTATTACATCATCATCCTTCCAATGGTTTTATTTCTTCGACATCCAATTTTCTGATTTTTCAAAAGTATCACTGGACATTGCCTCGATTATTGCGACTGCAGTCTTTCTCGTTTTAATAATTACTTTAACTGTTTTATTTATTTGGCTAATTAAGAAACTGATTTCTCAAAATATAAAGAATGAATTTCAGTAAAAATTCTACCGCATCGGAGAACTCTAACGGGGCTAATTGAAGCACCCAATGATGAATCTTACTACTTAATTAACTATATTTATAGCAAGACAACTACCTATAAACTAACCAAATGACAAAATTAACCAGAAGAAAGTTCATTATTGGAGCTTTGTCTGCACTCGGACTAATTGGAATTACTGCATGGCTTGGAAAGCGTAAAATATTAACCTGGATTGTTCGCAAAGACAACGAAAGTGAACCAGTAATGACTTTAGCACCAAATATTGACGATGAAATTTGCGTGTTATCATCTCCCATTTCAGAAGGTCCTTATTATCTAAAGTCACCTTTGCGAACCGACATCAGAGAAGAACGAAAAGGAAAAACCTTAAAGCTAAAATTTCAAATAGTCGACTATCCCAGCTGTAACCCAATAGAAAATGCAGTAGTTGAAATATGGCAATGTGATGCTAATGGCAACTATAGCGGATATAAAGAAGGGATAGGCCATAATATTTGGGAGTCTGCTAAACAATTAGAATTTGGAAAAAAGCAACATATTGAACCTAGTAATGAAAGTACTTATCTAAGGGGGTATCAAAAAACTGACTCAAATGGAAATACAGAATTTACTACTATAATTCCGGGTTGGTATGATCCAAGAGTGCCGCATATACACTATAAAATAATACTAAATGACCAAGAACACTTAACAAGTGAATTGTATTTTGAACCAAATTTCTGTAATGAATTATTTACATCGGTTGAACCTTATACACAATACGGAGAATCCCCTTATGATTTTAGAAATGATAAATCTTTGACTAACGTAAAAGAAGGAACGGGACTTATTTTAAATCCCGTAAAGCAAGCTGACAATTCAGTTCTTGCGAAAGCAAAAATTGGAATTCAATTGACAAAAAAAGTGATGTTCAACAATGTATGACCCTAATAAGTATATTTGAGTTCAAAATGTCAAAACCTAGATCATTTTCATTAAATATCCATAGAATAACGCTTTAAACCATGAGTGACAGACATAAAATCTGAGCGGCTCTAAATTCAACAGCCTAGAACAATAAATGAAAATATTAGGCCTGCTGTACGAACAGATAAACCTAGAACAAAAGCATTTCTCAAATAAATGAGATTACTATGGTAGTAGTATTTTGAATAGGTAAAACAAAAATGATAAGATGACATCCGTTATGTAAAAATAACGTCGTTTTTTTGCTCTTAATATGTAAATGATTTGATTAACAACTGCAGATAAATTCATCTTCGCCAATAGGCTGGTACCACTGACAACCTAGATCTTCACAACTCTCTTGCGCATCTTCTTCATCGCAACTCGTAAATAAAAATGGAGAAATCAATAATAAGATAAATAAGAATTTAGTTTTCATTTCAGTTAAATTTTAATTACACATAAGAAATTATAGAATAAAATGATTCGCTGTAAGCTAAATATTTTAATAAAAATATAGTCTTTTATATTTTTCGAATATAAAAATTAACCTGATAAACGCCTAATAATTAGCGTATTAATTTTTCCTAAAAAGAAAAATTATAAAAAACTATAGCTAAATAAATCATCGTAATATTTTGAAAAAGCCTTTGGTTTACGAATCAAAACAAACTTACCAGATGAATTCGTGAACACTCCAGAATAATTGAAATATGATACCGTCTATAACTATAGTAATAGACATTGTATTTAACGAAGTATATGAATTCGGTTTCCTGCAACCCCCTATTTAAATAAATAATATTAGACAGAGCCAAAGCAAATATTCGTAATCTCAACCTTTGTGGTTCATTATTTTAATGATCTAATTCAATTAAAATCCTATCTTTAGAGAAACTAACCTCTAATGATAAAATTCATTCGGAAATTTCCAGAAAAATTATTGGTTTGATACAAAACGATTGTAGATTTAGATTGTCAACTTATTTAAATAATTTGTATAAAACCGAATTGTCTAAAATTGACAAGTTAATTAGTATCATCAATACCAAATTATATCAAAACCAATTATTATCGTTTCCGGTAATTATTAGGTAAATTTTTGAAATAAAATTTTGAACATTTTAATTAATCATAAAACAAAAAAAACATGGGGCTTTTTTCATCAAACAGTAACGAAATTAAGGTAGAATCTGAAATCAAAGCAAATCAAAATGCTTATGAATGTTTACGAGTTTGGATGATTCAAGACAGACCTGTTGTTTATGGAGAAAAACTTAAATTCTCAGAAGACCCTCGTGTCTGGGGTTCAATTCTCGCAGATGTCACAGCTCTGGTTAGTACTCATAATAATGATGGAAATGAGAAAGCTCGCAAAGAGGACATTGAGAAAATTAGAGATTTTTTTAACTATATAATTGATGGTTGGGTTAAATAGTCTTATTTATGATCGATAATATACTTTTAAACATAGTTGCGGGTCTAATCATATTAGTATTAGATATTCTCTTTACCTATCTTATAATAAACCGTGTAATATCTGGACGCGATAAAAAGAGATGGGAACCTTTTAGACAGTTTCTTTTCAACATCCTGATTGCTGCGGTTCCTAAGTCGGAAAGAGCCATGCTAGCGCTCACCCAAGACTTAAATTTGAAAACTGACAATTTACAATTAGGTGCACCGATGCCTAAGGATATTACAGATGACTATTTAAGTTCTGTTCAATATTGGCATAATAATCTTAAAGAGATAAGAAATGAGGTTTTTAATGCCATTCAAACGGCTTCACCTAGTATTTCAACAGAGATATCTAAAAAATTTACTTTTATTTTTCGCGCATTGGAAAAAAATGTAAAGTTAACACAGGAAATGGGACAAAAATTTTATCAAGATGAATTCTTGTTAAAGCGTAGTAACGTAATCACGGCGGATATTAAAAAGGAATTAAGTCTGTCAATAGCAGAATATATGATGAAAGTCAATTTCGGGATAAAAGCATATGAGGAAACAATTCTACATATAATACGATCCGATGGCTTCATAATTGACGAGGACGGTGAGGTATTTAATAAAGAAGAGTTAGAATTAAGAGAAGAAATGAAGAAGAAATTTGATGCTTACAGAAAAAATATGCAATAAAATAAGTTAGCTCAAAAGAGCTACAAGTGTAAGTATAATATGTTTATGGAAATAGCTTATCAATGATAAAATTCTTGAGACCGATTAGGTTTAAATCTTCAATTTGAAAATTCACAAAAATATATTGGAGGTAAGGATAAAAAGAATGAATTACAATTTGTTAATCTCGGCATTAAATTGATTCCAGAACCCTTAAACACTCCATTACCTCTTCTTTGGTGTTTAAGATGCATGGTGTAAGTCGAGCGTAAACTGTCTTGTATGGTGACGTACTTCCGAAGATTTCAAAATCCCGTAGTTTATGGACTAATGAAACCGGATCGATTCCTTTAAATTCGAATGCATTAATACCCGAAGATAACTCAGCCGATAAAGGCGTATGCAATTTTATTTTATTATTTGACATCATGCCTTCTTTCATCAGGGTATTAAGTTCACGTGTTCTGTTCTGAATTTTTTCCTTACCAATCTTCATGTGATAATCAAACGCTTCATTGAGTGCCCATCGATGCTCAAAAGAATGAAAGCCCCCGGGTGTAATTCTCTCATAAAAGCTGAGATCATCTTTGGGAACAACTCCCATCCACATGCCATAGGCTCTGCTGAAGGGCGGAATGATTGGATCTACCATATGCCAGGCATCTTTTTTCGCCCACAATATTCCTGTACCTCTTGGTCCAAACAACCATTTGTGTGTTCCAGCCGCCAGAAAATCACAACCAAGATCTTTAACGGTGATATTTTCCACACCAAATCCATGAACGCCGTCAACGCAAAAGTAAATTCGATTTTCTTCTGTTCTTTTTTGATTAATTTCAGCAATCAAATTCGACATCGCCTTGATGGGCAATTTCACCCCTGTCATAGAGTGAACATAGGTAACTGCTACTAATCGTGTATTCTCTTTAATCCCCTTTTTAAGTCGTGATAAAATAACATCAAGACTTGCTTCATTCGCTTCATCATAGAGTGAAATATTGCTAAGAGATGCTCCATTTTTCTTCACAGCAAATTCAAGTGCCTTTATTGTGGAATAATGATCATGTGTGGTGCTTAGCACATGGTCTTTAGGACTTAATTTAAATCCGGAATATAAGGTCGCAAGGCCCATGGTTGTGCTGTCGGTCAAAGCAATTTCTTCCGGATCACATTCGAGATAAATCGAGGCAGATTTCAAGACATTTCTTTCCTTTTCTATTCTTTCATTGTGCCAATATTCGGAAGGATCAAGATCAAGCTGCGTTTTATGTATCTCAATTGCTTTTCTCACAGGTCTCGGGTGCGATGCCAGTAGAAATTGTGCCATCTGAATGCCCTTTCTGGTTAAATTAAAATCTGATCTAACCGATTCCCATTCGCCTTCTATATTATTTATAATAAGGTTTTTGCCATATAATGGAAATAGGGTACTGACCCCCAATACAACACCAGAAGCGGATAAAAATTTCCTGCGGTCCATGAGTTCTTATTTTGTAGTTAGCTGAATCATTAAATATACTGATTTATTTCAACAAATCATATATAAAAAAAGCGAAACATAACAAAAATAGAATAGATAACACTCTCAAATATAACATATTACGCGTATCAATTATACAAACTTCTGTTGCTCAAATAATCGGTAACCATTGTGTTTTAACGGCTTCTCCTATTTTGCTAATCGCTAATAATTTGATAATTTAGAGATGAAAAAATCTTTAATACGATCTTATTAAATAAACTCTCCGGATATCCAGTTTTATCGTAATAACTATTATTGATATTCCAGTGGGTAATTGTTGAATATAATTTCAGAAAGATTTTTTTTGTAGGTGAAATCCCTGAATATGGAAACATATACTTACCCTGTAGCAACAATTAAAAATATGAATAAAGGTACTGTCTTTTTAATCGCTATTTCTCTATTATTACTTCTCATCAATTGTGATTCGAAGCGAGAAGGTAAGAAATTGGATTCCCTTGAAATCGGTCCGGAAAAGCAAAAAGATACATTCAATTTGCTAACCGACATAAAACCTCTATGTGCGGATGGAGATATTAATGCAGTAATTGAAATCCCTGCAGGCACTATAGATAAATGGGAATTAGACAAGACCACCGGGAAAATACGATGGGAAATGATAGAAGGAATACCAAGAGTAGTAAATTATATTGGATATCCCGGTAATTATGGAATGGTTCCCCAGACTTTGCTTTCGAAAGAAAAAGGTGGTGATGGTGATCCTTTAGATGTACTCGTTCTTGGCCCCACAGTAGAACGAGGCCGTATACTAAAATCAAAAATAATAGGCGTCTTATACCTTCAAGACGGAGGAGAACAGGATTACAAATTAATTGCGGTATCAAGTGACTCTCCAATGTATAACGTGAATAGTTTAGATGAACTGAGGAATAATTATAATGGAGTTTTAGAAATTGTGCAACTATGGTTTATGAACTATAAAGGCCCGGGAAAAGTAGAATCTAAAGGATTTGGAGATAAAAAAGTTGCTACCGATATACTTTCTAAGGCAATTCAACAATATGAATTTCAGGATAATAAGCGCAGTTAATTAAAATGCTCGTAGCTTTCAGAATTGCTATTTATTTATTGAAAGTTAAAAAGTTTATATTCCAAAAGTAAAGCTAGCAGTAAACTATGGCTAACAAAAAAAGATAGTGCACTACCCCACTATCAACATACAAACGCGTGTGCTACTTTCAAAAACATTGCCGATAATGGTAAGGAACTAGCGATCATATTAATTCTTTAAAAATTGTGAAATCAAATATTGAAATAAGGAACGTAGTAAAAGATGATCTCCCGAAAATTTTTCAAATTGAAGAAGATACTTTTGCTCCTATGCATTACCCATTGTTTGTACTAAGGCAATTTTATGACATTCTATCTGATCTCTTTTTCGTTGCCGTCAATGAGCATAACGATATAAAAGGTTACAGCATTGGAGGCATAGATCACGATAGTAAAATGGGCTGGGTCTTCGCCTTAGCCGTAGTTCAATCTGAACAAAATAAGAAAATAGGTCAGCGTATAACAGTAGAATTGTTAAAAGCGTTCGAAGACAAAAACATTGGTACTGTGCAATTAACAACTACTCCCGATAATAATGCGGCAATTAAATTGTATGAAAAATTAGGGTTTATAAAAGTAACAGAAAAAGCGAACTACTACTTAGACAATTCCCCACGTCTAATTATGAGGTTAAAAAGTAAATGAACAACAGTAATCATCAATGTGTTACATTTCTAGAAAAACGGTAATTTTTAAGTGATAGCATTTTTACCAATTGTTATCTTAAACATAAACTATAAATAGAAAAAACGCCTTTGGTTTCTTTAAACGCTAGCAACGACTCAAAAAAATAACTATCCGTATGAATCTGATAAAGCCACTCAAATTTTAAAAGAAAGTTAAAATATTTATTATTTCTAACCAATTGGTTAGATATTAACACATATATAAATGAATCTTACAGAACAATTAACAGAAAAACGAAACAATAGTGCAAAAGTAATTCCTTCAGAAAAAATAGAAATTATGCAACAAAGCACCGCAAAACTCAAATCACAAAACCTGAGTGAAAAAGCATTGACAACGGGACAAAAACTCCCGTTCTTTACATTAAAAAGCAGTAACGGAGATTACGTTTCTTTAGAGGATTTTAAATCTGAATTTTTAGTCGTCTCTTTTTACAGAGGTGGTTGGTGCCCTTATTGTAATTTGGAATTGAAAGCCTTACAAGCTATACTACCGGAATTAAATGAGTTAAATGGTGAGTTAATTGCGATTTCTCCGGAAACGCCCGATAATTCAATCTCTACATCCCAAAAAAACGAATTAACCTTTACTATTTTAAGTGATATCGACAATACCTATGCAAAATCGGTGGGATTAGTGTTTCAAATACCAAACGATTTACAGAGTGTTTACAACGGTTTTGGTATTGATGTAGAAAAACATAATGGCAATAGCGATTTTGAATTACCGATGCCCGCAACCTACCTTGTAAATAGAGATCGAGAAGTAATTTTTAGTTTTGTTCCTGAAGATTATACCGAACGATTAGACCCTGAAACTATTTTACAGTTCATCAAAAACAATCGTTAATCAAAAACTACATATGATGAATTTAAAAACGTTTCTAATAGTAATAAGTTTTCTTGTAGCCATGATAAGTTGCAACAGCACTTCAAAAAAAGATGTAAAAGAAGAAGTTGTTCAAAAGGAAAATGTCAGAAATTTTCAGAACAAGGCTCATAAATTGATATCCGATATGGTTGACAAGGTAGGAAACTACGAACAACTGTTGTCTAAAAAGGATGTAGTATACACCTATACTTATATTACGCCCGATGGCAAATCTGATATTTCCAAAGAGAAATACATTTTCGACGGGGAATTGTCTTATGGGGCATATCAAAAACATCAACGTACTTTACCACATCTGGAAGGGACTATGGAACAAGGATTTGATGGTAACGAATTTTGGTTAAAGTCAGATGGAAAGTTAGTTAGCGATACACTTGCACTACAACGAGTAATGTTTAACAGACCAACCAACTTTTATTGGTTTACCATGTTTCAAAAACTTTTAGATCCAGGTTTAAACTATGAATATTTGGGGGAAAAAGAACTTTCTGACACTAATTTTGATATTGTAAAAGTTTCTTTTGAATCTAAAAATGATAAACCAACAGATATTTATCAATTGTACATTAATAAAGAAACCGGATTAGTAGATCAATTTTTATTTACAGTTGCAGATTTTGGTGTTATTGAACAACCATTTTTAATGCAATTAGAATATGAGAAAGTTGATGACTTTATAATACCTACTAAGAGAAAATACAAAAAATCAACTTGGGAAGCCGATGTAAATGAAGCACCCTGGATCTTAGTTAATTGGTCTGATATAAAATTTAATAATAATTTAAAAAGAGAAGTATTCAAAAAATAACCGACAGATATTGACTTTCTTAGATAATACATTAGGTTAAATAAGAACGTACACATAATTTAATCATATTAACTAATTAGTACTACTAATTGTCACAATTAATATCTGATAATTACATAAAGACTACCACTATATAGGTAGATTAACAACAGCAGTTTGGAATTTCCTAAACTGCTGTTGCATATAATTAGCATGCTACTTTTACACCGGCAGTTTCAAATTACATGGTGTATAAAAATTAAAGTGGACTCGAAAGACTATTTTCTTAGTCATCTGAATACGGAAAAGTGATGATACCATAAAATAACTATGGTTTTAGTCAACAATTTGGATTTATAAAAGACCATTTAAGGGTTTCATGACAATTGAATTTAAAATAGTATTAAACTATGACCAACTTACCATCACGCTTTTAATACCATGAGTGTTATAATCTAAATAATTGTCCTGAAAAATGCGTAAATTGTATATTTAAAACAGAGTGCACCATACCATGCACATAATACCTACTCTTTGAGTTTCATTAAGAACAATAAATAACTAACCATAAAATTCTTTTAAATGATGATACGATTTTTAATCGCAATATTTTTTACAGTAGTTTTAATCTCCTGTGATAATTCAGAAAAAAACAAAAATAAAATAGATGAATCTGCCGTAAAAGAAATGGCTGCAGACGACACATCAAATGATGATACCAAGCAACTTATTTCTATAGATACGGACGAAGCGTTAATTGCAACAGCTTTAATGGCCGCTCCGGAAGCAAGCCGAGCCGGATGTAAAGTTATTGGTTACAATATGGTAGGTGAATTTGTCACACTTAAAGAAGGAGATAACGAATTTATCGTTCTAGCTGATGACCCTAAAAAAGCTGGATTTAGTTCAGCCTGCTATCACAAGGATCTGGAACCTTTTATGGCCAGAGGACGAGAACTAAGAGCTGAGGGCAAGTCGGCTACCGAAATCTTTGATATCCGTGAAGAGGAAGCAAAATCGGGCAAACTCGATATGGGAGAACCGGGATCTACCTTACACATCTATTATGGGCCGGATCAATTGTACGATCCCGAAACCTCTATTGTCGAAGGAGCTCAATATCGATACGTAGTTTATTTACCTTTTGCAACAGCTCAATCTACCGGGCTACCTGAAAAACCTATTGGCAGCAACCATCCATGGATCATGAACCCCGGAACACATAGAGCTCACATTATGATTTCGCCTATACCGGATGCTAAGGAATAGTTTAACAATCAAGAATAATTGCGTAAAAGATTCCCAACTGATAACCATTAGCTCTCACATAAGCTTTGAAGTGATTTTCTTAACCTCGCAAAAACTACAGAAGATTTGTGCTACGATATAAAAGCAAGTTTAGAAGCTCAATTAAATCGGGCAAGAAGAAAAGGTGACCTTCAAGCCATTGAGGAGATTATAGAAAAGTTGGCACCTTTAACAGACTTGCCAATTCATCACACCTCTGGTTTTAACCATCCTGAGCTTTTAATTTATACCAACAGATCTCCTTACTACCCGGAGGTAGCAACTTGGGGACTGGTTCCTCATTGGGTTCGGGATGAAGAACAGCTTAGAAAACAATGGAATAACACACTCAATGCCCGGGGTGAAACAATATTTGAAAAACCATCTTTCCGTACAGCCGCCGCGAATAATCGCTGTGTAGTGTTTATAGATGGCTTTTATGAGCATCATCATTATCAGGGTAAGACGTATCCTTTCTTTATCTACAGGAAAAGCAATAAGCCAATGGCTCTTGCCGGTCTTTGGAGTGAGTGGAAAAACCCGGAAACCGGGGGCATTCTAAATTCCTTTACTTTGGTGACTACAACCGGCAACTCCTTAATGGCCAGAATACATAACAATCCAAAATTAAAAGGACCAAGAATGCCACTAATTCTTCCTCAGGAACTCGAAAATGAATGGCTAAAACCAATTAGCGATCCACTTGATAATAAACTTATACAAGATCTAATCCGGGCATTCCCTGCTGATGAACTCTCTGCTCACACCGTGACGAGACTGCGAGGAAAAGAATATATTGGAAATGTCCCGGAAGTTTCAGAGGAGGTCCAATATGATGAATTATTATTCGAATAACTTACAACCTCACATTATTCTAACAACACCAGAAGCCTAGACAGTCATTTTGTTTTATCAAAGTTTATTATCTTACTACAATAAAATAGAAAGCAAAAACGTCCCTTGTATTATTAATTATCCTTTTAATAACAACCTTTATGTTCAGGCTCTTTAAAGTAGCAGACAAAAGATATTATCTAAAAAGGGATATATGTGCTAGCTAATTCCTGACAAAAGCCTTTAACAAATACACAAATATGAAAATTTCCGGACGATCTATCAGACCTTTTATTGGTTCAAAAAACTATAACATCTCTCGTAATTTTTATACCGATTTGGGTTTTACAGAAATTATTACTTCTGAGAAAATGTCTTACTTCCATAGTAGAGAATTCGGATTTTATCTCCAGGACGCATATGTAAAAGACTGGATAGATAATTCTATGATCTTTCTTGAAGTGGAAAATGTGGAAAGCACCTTGAGATTTATAGAAAGCTTAGCTCTGACTGAAACATATGAAAATGTACGCTTGTCCAAAATAGTATTTAACGATTGGGGGCAGGAGTTTTTCCTTCACGATCCTTCGGGAATACTTTGGCATTTTGGAAATTTTAATACAAACTAACTCTTAAATACTGCAACAAATACCACGAATACTATTGATTTAGTTTCAGAAATAAAAATGTTGTAACCTACAATTAACCCGTAGTTAGGGCAAAATACGGAGTTCCGATCCCTGCATTTCCTAGATTTTTTTTATCTTTAATCTTACTCAAATGAGTGGTTTTAATTACCTTCTTCTGTAATAAATAACTGACCTCAATTTTGAAAAATATCAGTTCAATAGAATAATTTTTTAAGCATTTATACTAATCCTTAAACAACAAACGGCACTATGAAAAAGATTATTATTCTTCTCATCTGTACTTTTTTTTCTTCTGAAATACACGCGCAAGATATTATTGGCGCCTGGGAATCCACCTCAACTTCTGAAAAAGGAGACGAACTAAAGAGTGTTGTGATCTTTGCCGATGGTTATCAAGTGATATCCACATATAATGCTGTTAGGGGTAAATTTATACATACCAACGGCGGGACCTGGAACTTAGAAGGTGATATGATGACCGAAACCGTAGAATTTGATACCAACGATCCGGAACTCGTAGGAACTCAGGTTAAATTTCAGGTTAAAATAACTGATAACGAAATTCAAATTGTAGGTAACGATATGGTTTTAAAGAGAATAGATAACGGTGAACCGGGTGCACTACAAGGCGCTTGGTTAATGTCGGGCCGAATTAGAGATGGAGAAACACAACTACGTGATACCAGCAGACCCAGAAAAACCATGAAGATCTTATCGGGAACCCGATTTCAATGGATAGCATACAACACAGAAACTAAACAGTTTATGGGTACAGGTGGTGGAACTTACACCACCAACAACGGGAAATATACCGAGAACATAGAATTCTTTTCCAGAGACGATTCTAAAGCCGGACTTAGTTTAGAATTCAACTACGAATTGATTGATGGAGACTGGCATCATTCCGGTTTGTCCAGCAAAGGTGATCCAATCCATGAAATATGGAGCATTAGAGATTAATTCCATTCTAAGTGAAAAATTAATTACGTTGCACAGCAAATTAAACCAATAAACCATGAAAGCAATTTTAACCATCTTTTTAATAATCCTCGTTACCGATAGTTCTATCTCACAAATTTCTGAAACCGACCCCCTATCGAAATCTAAAATTTCGGAATTGAGTTTTATGGTCGGAAACTGGGAAGGTTCGGGCTGGATGATGGGTCAGGGAGGCAAATCTGAATTTCAACAAACCGAACATATACAATTTAAACTGGACTCCACCGCAATTCTAATTGAAGGGTTAGGCAAAGTAGATGATAAAGTTGTACATAATGCGCTCGCAATCCTAACATATAATAAGGAAAAGGAGAACTACTCGTTTAGGTCTTTTCTACCGAGCGGTAAGAATGCCGAATTTCAAGCTGAACTAATTGACAATAAATTCTATTGGTACCCTAACGAAAATGTTCGGTACATTATTTGGCTTAATGATAACGAACAATGGTACGAAAAAGGGGAGTTTAAAAGAGGTGATGACTGGACACAGTTCTTCGAAATGACGCTAGATCGCGTAAATCAATAAAACTTGGCGACATCCGAGGATTTATACAAAACAAGAAAAGCTTTATTGTAGAAATAAAGTTAATAGCTCTAATTTCGCAGTATTGAATTCAATTATAACGATCCGTGAAACAAGGCAGAAAAAAAATTGGTCAAAAGATAAAGAGAAATGCAAGAATCTCGAGATATGTTATTTATAGAGAAACAAGCCTGGATTTTCAAGAGCAGTTTTGGTCTTTTATCGGGGCATTTGTTGGAATAGGAATTATCGCGCTTTTACAGTCTTCTTATCTACCTGAGCTGGAAAATATTCTTTTAATTGGAACCTTTGGAGCGTCTAGTGTTCTTATTTTTGGGGCTATCCAGAGTCCGTTAACCCAACCCCGAAATTTTTTTGGTGGACAGATTATTTCCGGTTTGATTGGAGTTACGATTTTCAAGTTTCTACCCGAAATAATTTGGATAACCGCGCCCCTGGCTGTCGCTACTTCAATTGTCGTTATGCAGATTACTAAGACTTTACATCCGCCCGGTGGTGCTACTGCTCTTATTGCCGTAATTGGTACAGAAAAAATTAAATCTTTAGGCTACTTTTTTGTTGTTGCTCCGGTATTAACTGGTACGTTGATACTATTTGTCACCGCATTAATCTTCAATAATATCACAAAGCACAGAAAATATCCTACAAATAGTAGATTAACAAGAATTTTTAAAAGTAAGGAACGTGATGAATAAAAGTTTATTTAAAGTTAAAGTTTCAAATCGTAGATGATTCATGTTCGGGACTTATTTTAAATTTACCACTATAGAATACTTCGAATCGCAGACACACAGAAAAAAGCTTCGCTTTAAACAAAGCTGTGCATTTTAAAAATCGCTTCTAAAGAGTATAAGCTATGACTCTAAAATTCATAATTGAGTAACGCAAAAAAAACAGCATGACCGCTAAAGAATTTATTTCCACTTTAGATATAATTAGTCAGAATTATTCTGAAAACATTCCGAAGAGGGAGATATTTTCCTTGGCGAAAGAGTTTCAGTATATGCCGGTTTCCGAAGTAATTAAATTACTTAAAAATAAAGATCCCGATCATCGAATGGGAGCTGTATCAATTTTAGATTGGAAAGCCAGAAATAAAAAAACTTCAACAGAAGAGAAGGAAGCCGTATACAATGCATATCTTAATAATCACAAGTGGATCGATAACTGGGGCCTGGTAGACAGAGCAGCACCTTATGTAGTTGGAGGACACTTGTATGATAAGGATAGAAAACCATTGTATGATCTGGCAAAATCCAAGAATCAGATGGAACGTCGAACCGCTATTGTAAGTACTTATTTTTTCATTCGAAAAAATGAGATAGAAGATACTTTTAAAATTGGAGAAATTCTTGTCAATGATAGTGATGAATATGTGCAAAAAGCCGTTGGGAGTTGGATTAGGGAAGCCGGTAAAAGAGATGAAAGAACACTCAGGGCCTTTTTAGATAAATATGCAGCTTCCATGCCAAGGACAACCTTGAGATATTCCATTGAAAAATTCGATAGACGAACAAAAGACCATTATTTAAGTCTAAGAAACAAATAAACGCTTCACTTCTCGCTTAGTCATATAATATTTGATAGTTTTTTGTTATCTTTTAGCTAAGCCATAAAGAATAATTTTATGTACAAACTGAATCAGTTAGGGTTTATTCCAGTTGAGCTGTTATATAAATAATTAAACTAATTATGTTCAAAAACCATATAACTTCTATTTGATTTTTATTAATTCATCGTGAAAATGAGTTTTCTAATTTTGAGCCTAAAGTAACTTTAAAAAACTGCCACCATGAAATACTTTTACCTTTTACTAATTTTCTTTGTTTCTACCGCGTCCTTTTCGCAAATTATAAACTTCCCTGATATTGAATTTAAGAATAAACTTCTATCCGCGAGTCCAACAAATCCTGTTGCAAAAGACAGTGCGGGTGACTATGTAGCAATTGATATCAATACAGATAATGAGATTGACGTCTCTGAAGCCCTACTCATTTATGAGTTGGACGTCAAATCAAGTAACCTTACAGATCTTACAGGATTGGATAATTTTGTTAATCTCACACGTTTAGAAATTAATCTAAACGAAATAACAACTTTTGACGCAACGCCACATACAAACTTAGAATATCTTAATTTTAGCAATAATCTTCTTACTTCCGTAGATCTTACCGGACTATCTAATCTGCAAATTCTTTGGGCATATGGTAATCCATTTACTAGTGTTGACATTAGCAGTCTTAGCGCATTAGATCTTATTGATATTAGCTATTCAGACAATCTAACTGCCTTAGATGCGAGCAATTTAACAAACCTCACTAATCTATCTGCGAGTAGCAATGATAGCATGACCAGCATCAATTTAAGTGGTTGTACGGCATTAGAAGATCTGGATGTTCAGTATAGTGCACTTACGAGTTTAGACTTAAGTGGTCTAACCAGTTTATCAACTATGTTTGCGGAAGATAATAATATTACGACCATAGATGTGACTGGTGCCGTGAGTTTAGGAAACTTAAATGTAGCTTTCAATCAAATAACTTCATTGGTGGTCGAGGATTTGCCGGTATTGCAGTCTATTAGTGCAAGTGGAAATCTAATTAATAATTTAGTAATTCAAAACTGTCCGTTCTTCTTTACATTGGTTATGGGTGATAATGAATTAACGACCTTAGACCTCTCTAATGTACCTAATGCGGCTATTGTTGAAGTCCCTGATAATTCATTGGAAGAACTGATCTTAGCAGAAAATAATGAGATAGTTCAAATTAACCTAGCCAACAATTTACTTACCGAAATAAATCTGAATAGTTGTATAAATTTAAATTGGGGATCGTTTAATGACAATCCCAATTTAGAATCAATTCTTCTTAAAAACGGAAGTTTCGAATCTCTTTTCAACATCAACATTAACAATTTACCCAACTTGCAATATGTTTGTTCAGATGTTGAACAAATTAATGATGTTCAAACCTGGTTAACGAACAACGGCTATAGCAATGTAAATTTAAATACCTATTGCTCTTTTACCCCTGGAGGAGAAATATTCGAAATTCAAGGTATGTCCAGATTCGATTTTGACACTAACAGTTGCTCGGTTTCCGATCCTATAGTGCCGTTTATGAGTTATACTATTGATGACGGAACAACCACCTCAACTGGTTTTGCAGGTGACACCGGCTTTTATTATATCCCCGTACAAGATGGTACCTATACCATAACGCCAAACAACCCCAACCCTGCCCTATACGACGTAAATCCAACGAATTTCACCGTAACTTTTCCGGGTTCTGCCAGTCCGTTTGAACAGGATCTTTGTTTTGAACCGAATTCTGTTGTAAATGATCTGCAGGTAGTTATAACTCCTTTAACACCTGCCAGGCCCGGTTTTGATGCAGACTACCAACTTTTGGTAACCAACGTTGGAAATCAGGTGTTAAGTGGCGATGTTCAACTAACCTATCTTGAAGATTTTGTCACCTATGTAGATTCAGATATACCATACGATGCTTCAGATATAAATAGTTTTACTTGGAATTTTACCGATTTATATCCTTTTCAATCATTTTCAGTAGAAATTTCGTTCAATATCAATCCGCCAACAGATCCTAACTTCCCAGTAAACATTGATGATGTATTAACCTATACAGCAGTGGTAAATCCTATAACAGACGACGCCAACCCTGCCGACAACACTTTCAGTCTGGATCAAGTTGTTGTAGGTTCTTTCGATCCAAACGATATACAGTGCATAGAGGGTGAGTATATTCCGGTAGATGATATAGGTGAATACGTGCATTACCGAATTCGTTTTGAGAATACAGGAACCTTTAATGCTGAAAATATTGTAGTGAAAAATATAATAGATACTCAAAGTTTTGATTTGTCAAGCTTTAAAGTTTTATCGGGTAGTCACGAATTTGTGACACAAATAACCGGAGATCAAATTGAATTCATTTTTGAAGGTATCGATCTACCTTTTGACGACGAAAACAACGATGGTTTTGTACTGTACAATATTAAAACACTCCCCACATTACAAGAAGGAGATGTTTTTTCGAATAGTGCAGAGATCTATTTCGATTTTAACTTTCCTATTGAAACAAACACTTATAACACCACAATTGGAGTTCCACTTAGTATTTCGGAATATGAATTTTCTAATCGCATTTTATTGTACCCGAACCCCGCAAATACATTTTTGTATCTCGACTCCTCTGCTACAGTTAAATCGTATGAAGTTTTCGATTTGTTAGGACAAAAAATACTCAATAATCCTAATGTTTCGAATAGTACTGCTATAGATATTTCAGAATTAAATGTTGGCAACTATTTTATTAAGATTCTTACAAACCGAGGTACTGCTTTTGAAAAGTTCATTAAAAAATAATGATCATTGAGTTTGTTGTTAAATTACATTATTTAAGATGTGGATCATTCTTAAATTCATAATTTTACTGTAAATGCATTTTTCATTTACAAGGCCATTTCTCAATAAAAGTTTTATTTATGAACTATATCAGTAAAGCGAGTTCAGTTTCGAAGAATAATGCTTCGGTTACCATTAAAGAATCTAATATTCCCTTCGGAATAACTCCCGAAATGGCAGATACGTTGCCAAATCCAGCCGAATTATTCTTAGGATCATTTTCAGCCTGCGTACTTAAAAATGTTGAAAGATTTTCAGTTCTAATGAATTTCGAATACCGCTCTGCAGAAATAATGGTCAATGCTACACGTTTAGAAAAACCTCCCAGAATGGATGATATCAATTATGAACTAACGATCTATAGCAACGATAAAAATTTAAATATTGAATTGCTAAAAAAGAATATCGAAAACTTTGGGACCATCTTCAATACTGTAAAAAAGTCGTGCACCGTAACCGGAGAAATTAAAAAAATTGCACTCTAGAAATCTCTGCTGAATAAAATACCTGTAAGGTAAATAAGTCGGTGTCATTTCTAGCAAATACATTATTTTTGTAAGCAGCTCAGACCGATTTCAACATAAACTGAAACGCTTCCTTCCTGTTATTAACGCCCAACTTACTATAAGCGTTACGTAGATGATACTTCACCGTACTCACAGAAATAAAAAGTTGATCGGCTATTTTAGAATTTGTTTTTCCGGCAACACAATGCTTCAGCACCTCGAACTCTCTTTCGGTAAGGGCTGTGTGTAACTTGTTATTAAGCTCTTCAATATCGAGCTCTACAGATAACTCTGCCGGACTGCTATGAAGCTCCATAAAACGTTTTTGTAGGGCCTCTACTTGTAGCGCTTGAGCTTCCCGTTCGGCTTTTAACTTTTTTTGTCGCGCTATAAAGATCACCAGAAGTACAACAATAGTTCCCAATGCCCCTACCCCAATAGCGATCTGACCGTTTCTGGCTTCGGCTAGAGTTGCGTCTTTCAACTGACTATCGTACGTTAACTTCTGAATTTCCTTCTCTTTTTTAGCGGTTTCGTACTGTGTTTCCAAGGCCGCAACTCGCTCCTTCACATCGACGCTGTTCAACGAATCTGTTAAGGTTATAAAAGCATTTCTATAGGTTAATGCCTGTTTCAAATTATCTTTCCGAAGTGCTAATTGATACAACAGATCGTACGCCTCTTTTTCACTATCGGCAAATCCATTTTGTTTGGAGAATTGTAATGCATCTTGAGCGTAACCCTGAGCAGAAGTCAATTTCGCCTGTTGAAGCTGGACCTTTCCCATTGCCAATAAGGTTAACGCATATTCTTCTTGTTCTCCAACAGATTTTGCCAAATTATGAGCCATTTCATAATGTCTAAAGGCATCATTAAGGGCCCCTTTCTTTTCGAATACCTTACCCAGATTGTTTTCTGCATACACTAACATGGTTGTATCGTTAAGATCATTAAAGAAACGTCGGGCTTCTGTAAGATGCGATATTCCTTCATCTAATTGGTCTAATTCGTTATAAACCATAGCTAAGCGCAAATGATTTAAAGCCATATCTGTAGTATCTTGTAATGCTTCAGACAATGCCAGACATTTTTTGGTAGTTTCTATAGCCTTATCCATTTGTCCGAGTTGAAAATAAACACCCCCTAAATTCCCGTAAGTTTTGCTCAATACATCATTGAGTTTGCGGTTGTTCTTTCCTTCGGAAAGCTCCATAACCTTTTGATAGGCTGCCAAAGAAGCCTCATACTCTGCTCTTCCCATGTAAACTAAACCCCGAGTGTTATTTATCATTGCCAGAAGAAAATTGGATTTTGTTGTATTGGCAATTTTTTCAGCTTTGTTTAAATATAAAAAAGACGAATCTGCTTTATTGAGTTGCCCATAGGCAATGCCCAGGTTTAAAAAATACTGACCTTGAAGTGAATCGGACGCACGAGGAACGATTTGCTGTATTGATAAGAGATCATTAATAGCATCTGTGGGGTTTTCCGTAGTGATAAACCCTTTCAACACATCCATAACACGACCTTCCTCGTCTTGAGAAAAAATAAATTCCGGAGTGCTAAAAAACAGAACAATTAGAACGAGCTTAAAAATTCGCGTATCGTACAAACAAGCCATTGATTGGATTTTCTATAAAATGATTACGTATAATCCAATAAATATAGCAAAAGTTTTAAGGGTTCAGCACATATTTCGTACTGCAAAAAAACGAAGCGATCTAATAAGTTGTTTCGCTATTAACCTAAAGACCACTTCGTTGACCCCGTAATGAAATTTAATTCATCATTAGGACTTTGTCTTATCTCTCATCCTATTTCACGCTATTTGTTTTAATAGATTGATCTTTTGACACCATTATTTGCTGAACCAAAACTTTTAATTCGGCAACATCTTTTTCCAGCATTCCTACTTGTGACTGCTTATTGCTCAATGTGGACTGCAAACTTTTAATAATATCCTGTTGCTCTTGTATGGCTTTTATTAAAACCGGAATCAGTTCGGTATAGTTCACACTTAAAGTGTTGTTTTCATCATTGGCTGTGTGTACCAATTCTGATATAATGGGTTGCACTTCTTGAGCGATTAATCCTAACGATTTGTGGGTTTGCTCGCCACGGTTTTTCCAGTAGTATTGTTTAGGTGCCAATTGCAAAACCTCGTTTAAACCATACCGCAAAGTTTCTATATCGCGCTTTAACCTACGGTCGCTACTATGCACGATACTTCCTCCTACAGCTACTTGCCCACCATCGTTTTGTAAGTATAAAGGCGCGGCAACTCCGTTATTTCGAACCATAATTTCGTTGGTATCCATGACCAGATTCATACCAGAAGTCTCGCCCAATAATACAAAACCACCAGCATGATTAAGACCTGCATCTGTACCACCTGTAACCTGCAACTTGGTTTCTGGTGTGTTGGTGGTAATGCCTAGATTACCATTTTTAAGAACAGTTAATGCATTTGAGCGTGAAAAATTACTACCACCATTACCAATTTCAAACAAAGGGTCTGTAGCAACCCAAGAAGTTGGATTACCGCCACCAATGTTATATTTGCCTATTGCTGTTGAAATTTGGGCTTCTGCTTTTGTTTCAGTTCCCATTGCTATTGATATAGCTCCAGATGCAACTGTATTACCTCCCATTGCAGTGGATGAACTTCCTGATGCTGTTGTAGCATATCCCATGGCTGTGGAATATAAATCTAAAGCCGTAGAATTAGCTCCCATGGCTGTGGAACCATTACCTGATGCTTCTGTACTATTTCCCATTGCAGTGGAATACTCTCCAGAGGCTGTTGTGCCAGTTCCCATTGCTGTAGAAAAACTACCTGATGCTGTTGTACTATTTCCCATTGCTGTAGAACGTGATCCTGATGCTTCTGGATGACTTCCCATTGCTGTAGAATAATTTCCTGATGCCAGACTATAAAAACCCATTGCTGTAGAACGTGATCCCGAAGCTTCTGTATTTGTTCCCATTGCAACTGAATGACTTCCAGTTGCTCCCTCACGTTCAGGAACATTATTAAAACTTAAATCAACTGCATCATTACCAATATTGCCATAAATAGTCGGGCTTCGTCCTATCAAGCGCCAACCTATGCCATTGCCTTCATCTATAGCTTCCAACCCTGTGGCTACTACGGCTGTGTTTTCTAAATACTCTTTGGTAATGAGAGCTTTTGGGTCGGTAATTTCAGTCAAATCAAAACTAGGTGCTGTAACGGTTCCATTTTTTAAAATGGTTAAGGCGTTGCTATAAGTGCTTCCAAAACCGTTACCTACTTCTAGCAAAGGGTCGGTTTGTATCCAAGCTGTTGGGTTTCCTCCTCCTACATTGCGTTGTCCTAAAGCTAATGAAGCGTATGCCTCGGCAGAGGTAATGTAGCCAAAAGCTGTGGCGAAATCTCCAGACGCTGTATTGCCATAATTGCTCGCCATAGTATAACGACCTGAGGCTATTGCATTTCGTCCAGATGCAAATGAATAGGCTCCTGTAGCTCCAAAACTGTTCGTGGTGTTACTCTGACTAAGATCAACAGCGGAAATCCCGATGTTACCAAAATATATGGGGTTGCTTCCTACCAAGCGTCTACCAATCCCATTGCCTTCGTCCAAGGTTTCCAATCCAGTAACATTGTTTGCTATGGTAGCGGTTTCGGCTTGTTTGGCATAAGGCACTGCCATAAATTGTGTTGTGCCCATATCTGTTAAACCACCACCTGTGTTTATTTGTACATTTAAGTAATGGTCGTCGGCTGCCCAATCTATGGTATTGAATGTTCCTGTAATGGGTGTGCCTTCGCCAATGTTTACGACCACTATACCATTGGCATCGGTTGTAGGTGAATGAGATTCCTGATACACGTTGGTTTGCCCTGCACCTTGTAGAATAGTGAATTCAATTTGAATAAGATCATTAGCAACTACGTTACCGGTTCCGTCTTTAATAAGAGCTTTGTAATTAATACTTTGTTGTGCAAAAGTGATTCCTGTAATGAGGAATAGTAATGTAAATAGTAAATTTTTCATTGTAAATTTAATTAGGTTAATAGCGATTTAAATTATTACGATGAAACTACTTATCTTGAGGCATATAGCACCTAACCCCATGGGATAGGTTTTAAAAAATAATGCATAAATAATTCATTATCAAGTAATTATGAATTTTATTGAAACATCACAACTATCTCATTTTCAGAAAGAAGCAATTCTGGAATTATGGAATAATGAGTATCCCAAAAAATTAAACTATCCTACTTTAGAGGCCTTTGAAAAATACTTAGAAGGTTTAAAAGAACAGTCGCACATTGTTATGATCGATAATGATCAAAAAATTAGGGGTTGGTACTTTAGCTTTATAAGAGAGAGTGAAAAATGGTTTGCGATCATTTTAGATACAGCAGTACAAGGCGATGGATTAGGAAGAAAAATTTTGAACATAGCTAAGACCAAAGAATCTGAATTAAATGGCTGGGTAATTGACCATAATACAGACAAGAAACGAAATGGAGAATTCTATAGATCGCCTTTAAACTTTTACGTAAAGAACGGATTCACAGTTATTCCTAATACAAGACTGGAACTGGAAATACTATCTGCCGTAAAAATAGAATGGAGAAAGAAAGACACTTAAATAACTTCTAAACTTTATAAGGAAGTCATAACTCATTCAAAAAATCGGTTTTCTACATTTATTTTTATCTTTATTCTCAAACTAATCTAAATGAACAAGGATTCCATCCATATTTCACAAATTGCACACGAAATGACACCAAAACGTGCGAACAATGAATTTGCCGTTTGCTGGGTCAAAGATGGTGTTCAAGGTATAGAAATAGACGAGGTACTATATAAAGATGTATCCAACTCTATTTTCTTTTTAGACCCTAAGTTTCAATGGAAAATAAAAAAAATGACCAAAGCTCTTTTTCGGGATATGTTTTATATATTTCTACTGAAGTACTCAATGACCCGATCTTAAAAAATCTTCATATTAACAAGGTTAGATTATTTAATACTTCTGAAATTCCAGTGTTTAAACTAAGTCCGGGGATTGAAAAACGAACTCAGGCCATCCTTGAAATGATCGATGAACTTTTAGGATCGCACCTCAACCATAGAGATGAAGCCATTTTATCCCTGCTCAATACTTTCTTTGTCTATTGCGACGGACAATGCAATATCAAATCTGTTATCACCAACAGCAACTCCAAAACAAACATTGTGTACAAATTCAAAGGGTTAGTAGACAAGAATGTTACAGAGAATCACGATGTATCCTATTATGCTAATTTGCTTAATATCACCCCTAAATATCTAAACGAATGTGTACAGGAGGCCTTATCGGTGAGTTCCAAAGACATAATCATAGAACAGCTTCTAATGAGGTCCCGACGGGAATTAAAATTCTCAAATAAATCTGTTAAAGAAATCAGCTTCTCATTAGGCTTCTCTTCTCCCGAATATTTTAGTTCTTTCTTCAAAAACCACTCAGGTAGTACACCATCTGCACTTCGGAAAAATTAATAGTTCCTAAATTCTTAAGTCTTACCGTAATTTTCTAAGGTTTGTCACGCGACTAGGTATTAAATTGCAACAAAACTAAAACGATGGACAGAAAACAATTTATACAGACGTCGGGCTTCGGACTAGGTATTGCACTAATCCCCGGAATCATGAGAAGTGAGACAACATTAACTAACGGTAGTGTTTCGGGAACTTCAGAACCTAAGATCATAAAAGATAGTGAAGGTGATGTATTAAACGTTATAGGAGATATACAAACCCATAAACTTATTGGTAGCGAAACCAACAACCAGATAGTAGAATGGGTAGACAATGTAGAGCCGGGTGTTGGGATACCGCCTCATGTGCATACCAGGGAAGATGAAATATTTAGAGTGATAAAAGGTGAGATTGAAATTATGATAGACGGAAAAGCTTCTATTCTCCAGGCAGGAGATACTGCATTTGCTCCTAAAAATGTTCCTCATGCCTGGAAAGTTGTAGGAACTGAAAAAGCCAAAATGATCACATCGGCATTCCCCGCCGGTATAGAGCACATGTTTATGGAACTCGCCAAGCTTCCGGAAGGCCCTCCCAATTTGGAAAAAGTGGCAGCGATCTGTGGTGCTCACGGGATTAGTTTTCTTCAGCAATAAAAGTATAGCGGTAAAACAGCAACGAATAAAACTATAATTAAGCACAATCCACTCCCCTATTAAAACGACTTTTTTAATAGATTTTTCATTTTAACACTTAATTGATCTAAAAATCTTTGCGCTCTAATTTATTAATCGTAATATTGCGATGTACAAATAAATGAATTATGGGATTAGCAAAGACTGAAATATTCACAGACGAGCAGAATGAGATCGCAACTTTTGCAAAAGCCTTTGGTCACCCCGCTCGAGTCATGATTTTACAACAGTTATTTAAACTGGACACCTGTTTCTGCGGAGATCTGGTGGAAGAAATTGGGTTAGCTCAACCTACTATTTCACAGCATCTTAAAGAATTAAAATATCTGGGATTAATTAAAGGTACTGTTGAAGGGACTAGTGTATGCTATTGCATTAACGCCGAAAACTGGACTAAAATGAAGGAAACAATGCTCAATTTCCTAAATCAGGATATTACGAAGGTTGATGATTGCTGCTAAACCACTATCAAACTTTATTTCAACGATCATACAGAATTTCAAACAAATATGACTTCAACGAAAACAACCGTATTTCAAAATATTGACCACTTGGTTAAAGGTCTTAAGCCCGAAACTATTTCTAACGAACGTAAAGACAGTTTAAATCCGCTAATTGAATTTATTCAGGCAAAACTGGATAGCAACCAGGAAATTCGAATCAATTTTATATGTACTCATAACTCCAGAAGGAGTCATTTATCTCAGGTCTGGGCTCAGACTTTAGCTCATATTTTCAAAATTAAGAATGTAAGCTGCTATTCGGGTGGTACAGAAAATACAGCGCTTTTCCCAATGGTTGCCAAAACCTTGGAAAATTCGGGGTTCGAGGTTAAAACACTTTCAAGCGGCAAAAATCCCGTTTATAGCATCAAATATGCGGAAAATGAGCACCCCATAATAGGATTCTCTAAAAAAATGGATGATTCCTTTAATCCGAAATCCAATTTTGCAGCCGTTATGACCTGTGATTCGGCAAACGAAGCCTGTCCCTTCGTTCCCGGCGCCGAAAAGCGTATTCCTATTACCTACGAAGATCCTAAAATCTTTGATAACACCCCTCAACAAGCCGAAAAATATAATGAGAGAAGTCTGCAAATCGCAACCGAACTATTTTATATTTTCTCTCAGGTAAATTCTTAAAAAAATAGCCATGAAAAAATTAAGCTTTCTAGATAATTATCTTACCATCTGGATCTTTTTAGCAATGCTGATAGGTGTAGGTATTGGATATTTTTATCCGTCGTTTCCCGAAATAGTAGATTCATTTAGCAGTGGTTCAACAAATATTCCCATTTCGATAGGGTTAATTCTGATGATGTACCCACCCTTGGCGAAAGTCAATTATTCATTATTGCCAAGTGTTTTCAGAAATACGAAGATCCTCTCCATTTCTTTAATCCTGAATTGGATTATAGGTCCCATCTTAATGTTCGTGCTTGCGATTACGTTCTTAAGGGATTATCCCGAATATATGGTCGGGCTCATCCTAATTGGGTTGGCAAGGTGTATTGCGATGGTTTTGGTATGGAACGACCTGGCAGAGGGTAGCAGCGAATACGGGGCAGGGTTAGTCGCGTTAAATAGTATTTTTCAAGTATTCGCATACAGTTTCTATGCATGGATATTCATTACCGTACTCCCACCCTATTTTGGTTTTGAAGGTGCTATAGTCGATATTTCAATTGGAACAATTGCCGAGAGTGTTGCCATTTATTTAGGGATTCCGTTCCTAATGGGAATCTTAAGCCGTGTCTTTCTGGTGAAACTGAAAGGAGAAACTTGGTATAACGAAAAGTTCATTCCCGCAATTTCACCTTTAACTTTAATCGCATTGTTATTCACAATTGTAGTAATGTTTTCCCTCAAAGGAGAACTTATAGTTAAAATACCAATGGACGTGCTAATAATTACCATTCCGCTTCTAATATACTTTACACTAATGTTCATCATTGGGTTCTTCTTTACAAAAGCCATGGGAGCAGAATACGACAAAACAGCTTCGGTAGCATTTACCGCTGCAGGTAATAATTTCGAACTCGCGATCGCTGTTGCAATTGCTGTTTTCGGATTAAACTCCGGACAAGCCTTTGCCGGGGTCATTGGTCCGTTAGTAGAAGTTCCGGCATTAATTTTTCTGGTGCGTGTTTCGTTTTGGCTTCGGAAAAAGTACTTCAAAAAGAGCATGGTGTAACAGGTTTACCACCAGAGTTTTAGTTAAATTTTAGTGAATATTGTTTTGGTTTCTTCGGAAATATTAGATCAGAGTACTAAAATGGACGGTTTTCATTGTTGTAAATGGGTTTAGTCTTATAATTTTTCTATATTTATTTATTCTGAAACCTACGCATATGAAAAGCACGAGTCACCACGATGAGCGCATAGCGAACATGTCTTTTGGATCTGTTTATCCTCATTACGTCACAAAAGTTGAAAAAAAAGGCAGAACTAAAGAAGAACTGCACCAAGTAATTGAGTGGCTTACCGGATATGATGAGAATAAGATTCACGAGTTAATAGCCCATAAAACAACCTTCGAATCATTCTTTAAAAATGCATCATTAAACGAGAACACACATTTAATTAAAGGGGTCATCTGCGGTTACAGAGTGGAAGAAATTGAAAATAAATTGACTCGGGAAGTTAGATACTTAGACAAACTGGTGGACGAATTAGCTAAGGGACGTAAAATGGAAAAGATACTCCGAGCACAATAAAAAATACCGCTAAAGTTTATTTAGACCGACTTACATTAAACCACGGATGTTTCCGAAGAAATCATGAAATTCACCATAGTCATTTTCCTGTTACTTGTCATAACGAAAAGTCCGAATAATGATGATTCCCACGCCATAAAAGACACCAACGAACTTCCTTTTGAGCTTATAAAAGAAAAAGTCATTGTACCGGTTGAAATTAATGGGATGAGTTACAAATTCCTTTTAGATACCGGTGGGATCTTTGAAATTTCGCAAGGGCTACAAAACGAGTTTAACTTTGATAAAACCTCCACCACCACGATCATTGATATCAATAGGAATGAAATTGAACTAAATACTGTGGTTGTACCCGAAATAAAGCTGGGCAATTGGACTTTTAGTAATAGAAAGGCGATTGTTAGCGATCTTCCTCATAAATATCCTTACAGCTGTTTTGATCTGGACGGAATGATTGGAAGGGATTTTTTCGACGACGTGATCTTACAGTTTGATCATGCTTCAGGTACATTTAGAATGACTGACGACATAAAGGCTCTTTCTTTCGATAAAGCTAACAGGACGAAGCTAAAATTTAGTAAGAGGGGCTTGCCGGAGTTCAAAGTAACCATAGATGGCAAATCCGAGTTCATTGAATTCGATTCCGGATCGGGCGATCTTTACAGTCCGAAAACAGAAGAAGTCGAAAAAAGACAAGTTAGAAACGGTAACACAAAACTCCTTGAATTTGAAGGACAGTTTTCCTTTGGTGTAACCATGGATGATATTAAGAATTCAACCAGATACATGGAAAAGATTGAGCGTCTGGAAATCGCAAATACAACTTTTAATAACTTTTATTCTCAGTTTTCGAAGGCAAGTGCGCCAAGAATTGGCGCTGCCATTTTAAAATATGGAAAACTAACGCTGGATTATAAAAGCGGATGGTTTTATTTCAGTCCGTATTCTAAATCACCTAAAATGGTTAGGTATGAGACCTTCGGATTCGACATCGCAATTATCGATGGAAATTATGTAGTAAAATATGTTCTTGTCGATTCGGAAGCCGAGAAACTTGGACTGCGTCCCGGAAGCAAAATATTAATGATAAACAATTTTTCAACTAAGGAGCGCAATTTTGATTGTGAAGGCTATTTGAATGGGTATTCTTTTAACGATAAACCGACTATAGAGATCATGTTCTTAGACATTTCAGAAGAAGAAAAAACTATTATTTTACATAAAACAGCACATAATTAATTCTTAACTTCACTCCAATAAGCTGCTCACAATTAGAGCAAATATATTTGTAAAAGTTAATTATTAAAAAAAATGAGTAAACCGATAAAAAGATCCGGGCTAATTATGAGTATAGCTTTACTTAATTTACTCATTCCTCTACTGGCAATGCAATTTACCAGCGAAGTGAATTGGGGTCCGGGAGATTTTCTGGTTGCCGGGATCCTCTTAATTGGTCTGGGATTTTGTGTCGAGCTTATGTTGAGAAAAAAGCAAACCAAAACCAAGATAGCTCTTGGATTAGGCATTTTCCTTATCCTACTTCTTATTTGGATCGAAATGGCGGTCGGCATATTTGGCACACCCATAAGCGGCACATAGGTTTCAATTAAACGCTCACTTTCTCTTACTTCGGAAAGGTACAAACGTACATGAAAGTTTGCTACGATTATTTACTCTTGGTCGCAAACGGCTTGACTATTCCAGCTCCTTCCCTATTAGCCGAAAAATATTCTTAATTTTATGTATCCTTTTATGTATTTCCGGGTCTACTCTGTGAACTCTAAAATATAAATGTTATGAATATTTGTAAATGTACCAACTGTGATTGCACTGTGTGTAACTGTACAAATTGTATGGATAATAACTGCGAATGTGCAAAATGCGAATGTGATAAATGTGATTGTTGTTAAATAAATAAGGGTTGGCTTTTGGGCCAATCCCTATTATAATTTCGAAAATGGAAACTCAAAAAATTTGGAATCGTTTTAACGATGAGCTCTATTTCTATATTCTCAAAAAAGTAAAAGATAAAAATGCTGCAAATGATGTATTTCAGAACACCTTTCTAAAAATTCATAAAAACCTACATCAATTAAAAGACAAATCTAAAGTTAAAGCCTGGGTTTTTCAGATCGCGCGTAATGAAATAAATAATTATTTTAATACGGAGTCTAAGTATAGCGTACAAGTGAAAGACGTTGACGAAGATATTTCAGAAAAACAAAACGAAATATGCTGCTTCGACAAGTTTATAGACGATCTCCCCAACCAATACAAAGAAGTAATTGAATTAGTCTATACACAAGGAAACAAACAATCTGAAGCTGCGAAAATACTCAATATTAGTCTTCACAACGTAAAAGCGAGAATACGTCGTGGCAAATCCCTTCTAAAAAAGAACTTCAACGAATGCTGTAACTACGAATTTGATGTAAATGGCAAATTAAAAGGAGAGCCAAATTGCCCTAAATGCGATAAATAATATAATTGAATAGCGTTTTTATATTCATTAAATTTGTTCTTAGATCATAGAACAAATAATGAATGGAACTAACTACCGATCCGAAGGTTAAAGAGGTATTTGCTAAATACCCTGACCACGTATTGCGTAAAATGAATCATTTAAGGTCGCTGATCTTAACGGCTGCCGATGAAATTAACGGACTCGATAGACTGGAAGAAACATTAAAATGGGGTGAGCCTAGCTTTGTGACTAAAAAAGGAAGCACGCTACGAATTGATTGGAAGGCAAAATCTCCAGATCAATACGCAATGTACTTTAGCTGCTCAACAAAATTAATTGCAACGTTTAGAATATTATTTAAAAACGAATTAGATTTTGAAGGAAATAGAGCGATTCTATTTAAATTAAAGGAAAAAGTCCCGGATGAAGTGATTAAAAAATGTGTGACAATGGCACTTACGTATCACAACATTAAACACCTTCCTCTCTTAGGATCTTAAAACTAATTTGAAATTAAATGTTTACAGAAATATTTACCAAAGTACTTTTCTTGATTGCAGTAATTGACCCCCTCGGTTCTGTTCCTGTATACCTGGAAGCGACAAAAAAATTAAAAGAGAAACATAAAAAAAAGGTAGCGATAAGCGCTTCGGTTGTTGCATTTTTTGTTTTGCTGTTCTTTATTGTTGTCGGACAAATTATTCTGGAAGGAATGGACGTTACACTCGACGCCTTCCAAATATCCGGAGGTGTTATCCTGTTTCTTTTTGCTCTAACAATGATCTTTGGCGATGGAAAAGTAGAATCTGAAAAACATTTAATAACCGATTATAAACACGTTACTATTTTTCCGGTAGCCATCCCATCTATAGCCTCACCCGGTGCTATCATGGCTGTTGTATTACTTACAGACAACCATTTATACACTTTTGAACAACAAACTATGACCGCTATTCTTGTGCTTGTGGTAGTAGTATTAACCATGCTGGTATTACTTGCGGCTAACTTCGTTCAGAAACGTATTGGTGAATACGGAATCATTGTAATTAGTAAGATCATGGGATTGATCTTAGCGTCTTATGCTGTTCAGAGTATTTTAAGCGGTTTAAAAGACTTTTTCGTAGTTTTAAAATAGGAGGACATGAATAATAAACATGAATTATCATCACAACAAAGTGAGGAACTATTAAACTCTTTAAAACACCGGTTTGAGCAAAATATGAAGCGTCATAAAGACCTTCATTGGACTAAACTGGAACAGAAACTGAGCGCCAATCCAAAAAAACTATTGAGCTTATTTAAAATGGAAGAATCGGGAGGGGAACCAGATGTGATAGATCATGATACAGATACAGATGAATATTTATTTTTCGACTGTTCTTCTGAAAGTCCTAAGGGACGAAGAAGTGTGTGCTATGATAAGGCCGCTTTGGAAGCCAGAAAAAAGTTCAAGCCTAAACACAGTGCCTGTGAAATGGCAAAAGAAATGGGGATTCAACTATTAACCGAATCAGAATACAGAAAACTTCAGGAACTTGGAGATTTCGACACTAAAACTTCGAGTTGGATCGCTACGCCTTCAGAAATTAGAGACCTGGGAGGTGCGTTATTTGGCGATTTTAGGTTTAATACTGTATTTATATATCACAACGGAGCAGAATCGTATTACGCAGCAAGAGGATTTAGAGGCTCACTAAAAGTTTAATATGAAAAGACCAATTAAGAAGGTGAATCCTCGCATTAAAAAAGAACTGCTTAGATTGATATTAGCTTTACTCGTAATTGTATTAACGGTAAGTTGTAATTCAAGATCTTCTTTATCAACACCTAGTTTAGGTAACTCACCCAGCCAACCGGAACTATTCTGGGAAGGTTTTATTTCTACTCAGTATTACGAACGTGATATTGCTATCTCAAAAACGGGTAATGAAATTATTTACACTTTGGGAGATTACAAGCAAACCAAACGAGCATTGGTAAGTACAAAACTGCTTAATGGAGAATGGAGTGCACCAGAAATCTTGGGGTTTTCAGGAGAATATCAGGATATCGAACCTTTTCTCTCGCAAAATGACAACCGTTTGTATTTTGCTTCTAACCGTCCTTTGCATAATACCGATGAGAGTAATGATTATAACCTGTGGTACAGTGAAAGACAAAATGGCGAATGGTCTTCACCTGTAGCATTAGACACCATAATTAATACCGAAGGAGATGAGTTTTATCCTTCGCTTAGCGAGAATGGGAACCTTTATTTTACCGCAAGTAAACCAACGGGAATAGGTTCCGAAGATATATTTATGTCTAAATATATAAACCACTCGTACATGACGCCGGTGGTTCTTGATTCTGCTATCAACACCAAAACCTTCGAATTCAATGCGTATGTGAGTCCGAAGGAAGACCTGCTCATCTTCAGCTCATATGGAAGAAAAGACGATATGGGCGGTAGTGACTTGTACTATAGTGTAAAAAATGCACAAGGAAATTGGAAAGAAGCTAAAAACATGGGACCCACAATAAATTCGGATAAACTGGACTTTTGTCCGTTTATAGATTGGGAGCGCAATAATTTTTATTTCACCAGTGAACGCATTATTTCCGAAGAAAGCATAATTTCAAGTGTAGATGAGTTAAAAGCTTCGGCAAACAGAACTCTTAACGGCTATGGAAATATTTTCAGAATTAGTCTGGACGAACTAAACTTAGACTAATTTTTAAAATGATTTCTTCAGAAAAAATAGTAATAACAAAACTGCGTAACGTTCAATTTTAACCCCATAATTAGATTAAAATTTTATGAATCATTCACCTACAAAATACTTTAACTTAATCATATTACTAAGTGGAATACTATTTATATCAAGTTGCAAGAATGAAAATGGGTTACCCGATCCTCTTGAAGCCGGGTGGAATAATGAAGCGGTGTGTGAAGTGTTAAAAGAAGATGCGAAAATAAGGGTGTTAAAATGTACATTCCCTCCGGGTGTTGGTCACGAAAAACATTATCATGACAGACATGTAGGATATACAATTTCCGGAAGTAAATTCAGGATTGAGGATACCACAGGCGTGAGAGAAGTTAATGTGCCAACGGGTTATACTTTTTCAAAGGATGAACGTACCTGGCATGAGGTGTTAAATGTTGGCGATAGCACTGCGGTCTTTCTAATCATTGAACCTAAGTAGTTCGGTTTTAAAGTAACTCGGGTTTTCTAAGGAAAAATCACTTCCGAAGAAAAACAGTATCTTTAATTATATAAATAAACAATTCTATCGTTATGAAACTAGGGGTATTTTCTGTGAGTTTAAGTGTTAAAGATCTAAAAGCTTCAAAGGAGTTCTATGAAAAATTAGGATTTCAGGTTTTTGCCGGAGCGATGGATAAAAACTACCTGATCATGAAAAATGAACATTCACTTATTGGTTTATTTCAGGGAATGTTCGAGAACAATATTTTAACTTTCAATCCGGGTTGGGACAGCAATGCAAACACTATTGAAGATTTTGATGATGTAAGAAAGATTCAGAAACACCTGAAAGACAATCATATAAAACTAGAATCTGAAGCCGATGAAAACACACAAGGTCCGGCGAGTTTTGTGGTCCTAGATCCCGATGGGAATGCAATTTTGATAGACCAGCACGTTTAAACTACTACATTTGGTTTCTAATTCTAAGTTATTCAAACTGCCTTATTACATATATTTGGTACGTTCTAAAGGTGTAAGGGCAATACTCTATATTATAGCACTTCTGTCGTTGATTTATCTAATTAACAAATTAGAATTTCCTCGAACGAATATGGGAAGTTCTATGGGTTTTTTAAAGCTTGAGGTAGTAATTGTCGCGCTGTTGGGGTTAGCATTTAAATCTATTTTGAAAGACAAGTGGTATTCTTATGTTCTCGCTTCTGTTCCAATCCTTTTTTTTTACTTTTTCTTCAACGAATTTTATATCTATTTTGATCGGTTTCCGAAGATTTCAGACGTAAATGAAATACCCGAAATGTTTAGTGTAATATCAACTTTTGAGGTATTTCTCACTCTTATTGTGGCTATATGTTATTTTTCACTTCTTATTTGGGCTATTGACATTAATAAACTGAAGCGTCCGTACTTACTGGTATCTGTATTTCTTCTTCTGATAATATCTGTAAAGGTGAGTCCGAAATTATATATCAATCTGTTCGAAAAACTGAATTTCGAATATATCACCTGGGACCTTAAGAAAACTGTTGTTAGCAGTGGGTATTTAAATTTTATACTTTACGAAGAGGCCTCTAAGAACTATTTATTTAAAGAATTAGCCAAAGGATCATTTTCGAAAAAAGATTCAAATCAAATACCTCACTTACAGATTGATCCGTCAGGCAGGCTTAAAAACATTCATTTAATCGTTCTGGAGAGCTTTTATGATCCAAATATGTTTGAAGGCATTACATACTCCGTGAACCCGATTCACCCTAGTTTTGAGACTTCGGTATATCCTTATAAAAACTATTCCGTTGCACCGGTGTATGCCGGGGGTACTCCACAGTCTGAGTTCGAATTATTAACCGGTGTCCCTGCGTTGGCGTTATTTGGGTCGGTAGAGTTCAATTTTTTTACCGGTGCAAAGGTGAAGGCATCATTGCCTAATCAGTTAAGAGAAGCAGGTTATTACACGGTTGCGACCAATGGGTTAACTCCAGACATATTTAATTCGTATAACGCGTATAAAGGTCTGGGCTTCGAGGAGCAGAATTATATTAATGGTACCACCTATCTTAGAAAAAAGAAAGAGAATCTCGTTATTTTCGATGGCGATCTCTTCGATCAAAACCTAAAATATATTGACAGTGTACTGCAGGCAAAACCTTTTACGCCAATTTTTAATTATGTGATGGGGATGTACGGCCATAGCCCGTTCGAATTGGATAAAGAAAGGCATCCATCGTTTATCGAGGTTTTTAAAAACGGAAATAAATTAAAAAATAGTAGATTTGAACGTTCTGTAAATCAGATCTATTATCGTACCGAAGCAATTTCAAAATATATTGATAGATTGATCGCATTAGACCCTAACTCAATGATCATCATAATTGGCGATCATTTACCGAAAATTGATAAAATTAAAGACTTAGGGTATCAATTAGATAATACGAAACGTTTGCCATTCTACGTCATTAAAGACTCAAACCCTGTAAAACTGGAAGGAGAGTTTAAACACTTTGAAATTCCTCATTTAATTATTGAGTATTTAAATAAGAAAAAGGTGATTAATGAGAAGGATTACGAAACAATTTATATGCAAATCTTATATCAAGCAATTAAGTAATGATCAAAAGACTATTTAAAATCGGTTTTGTCGCAGCTGTAATGGTAATTTGTACTGCGCTATACCTGGATTACTATGTAAAAAACGTTGAGCCCGACCATAAATTTGCAAATCTGGATAATAAAGTACTCGCCCATGCCGGCTATTTTAAAGATTTAAAGAACGGCCCTAATTCTATTGAAAGTTTTAACCTTGCCAAGGAAAAGGGTGCGATAGGAACCGAACTCGACGTAATTTATGATATTGAAACACAAAAATTCGTGGTTTCTCATGATTTTCCCTACAAAGAACACAATGGAAGATTATTGTACTTAGATTCTGTTTTTGCAACCTATGGAAATCAATTTGTCTATTGGTTGGATTTCAAGAACCTCAAGAATTTAAAAAGCGATGAAACTGAAAAATCTTGTGAGAATTTAATAGAATTAATCAATGAAAAAGGAATTAATAAAGACCATGTTCTCATTGAATCTACCGAGCTTTCTATGCTCGCACACTTTACGAGCAAGGGTTTTTATACAAGTTGGTGGGTCTTGCCCGAAAAATCCAGATATAGATCGATCTTAAGAAATTATAAGTATAAATTGTATTACAGACTGGGAAAGTTTTCTTCCTTATCAATGCCTTACAAGTACTATCCGCGAATTGAAGAATCAATGAAAAACATTCCAATAAATTTATGGACTGTTAACGATGAAGAAAAATTCAAGGAATTTTATGAAAATGATAAAGTAAAAATACTATTAACCGATATGAATTGGTACGATTAATTGCTTTCGGAAGCTTGATCACTATAAGATCCTTACATATCACTATGAAATAAAATAATGAAGCTCTCTGCTAAATTAGCAACGCATTTAAATGAGGTATATTTTGGAGGTAACTGGACGGCTTCCAATTTAAAACAAAGTCTTAGTGACGTTACTTGGAAAGAAGCAACGACACAGGTATACGACCTTAATACTATCGCAACGATCGCCCACCATATAAATTATTATATTGAAGCCGTGTCAAAAGTTCTGGAGGGTGAGCCCTTAAATGCCAAAGACGAATTAAGTTTTATCTATGCTCCAATAGAAAATGAAAACAATTGGACCAATTTCTTAAAAAGGTGTTGGGCTAACGCCGAAAAATTTACCTCCTTGATAAAAACTATCCCCGAAGATAAACTTTGGTTGGACTTTGAAGATAAAAAATACGGAGATTACTTCCGAAACATACTTGGAATCATCGAGCACAACCACTATCATCTGGGGCAGATCGTTGTTATAAAAAAAATACTTCGATATCCTAACCAAGGTTAATAACTATCTATAAACCTGAGAAGTTATAGTAACAAAATAACCCCAATTCTATTCAGCTCTTCCTTACTAGAAAGAGTGGTGTAAACTCAATTGTGTCTGCGTTTTTTCCCAGGAATCTGTAATTTGATGCATGGCTCCCAATTGCACTTTAAAACTATCATTAATTACATACCCAATTGCGCCATAAGTTCTATTTCTGTCGAATATCTCCACAGATCGCCCATCACCAATATCACGCTGCCCATTGATAAACAACTCATTGTAAAAAGCGAGGTAAACGGTATTCTTAACAAACTCGGTAGTATTTAATGGAACATTTAAAAATAAATTATACCTGTATCGGGTTCTAAAATCCTGATCTTCAACAAACCGTTGTTCGTAACGAAAGCGATGATTTAAATAGAATCTCGATCCCAACTTACCGGGAAATAAAGCTTCCTGATATATTCTACTCTCATGTGATGTAGCATCACCAGATCCATATTCGCCGGTATGTATGCTTCCATACCCTAAAGTGAATTTAATGTTTGCGGCCTTCGGACTGTAAGTAACACCCCCTCGAATTAGCAATTGTTCTAAATCCCCAATAATGTCCCAATTTCGGTATTGTACGTCACCTTGTACGCCCCACTGGCTCTCACCAAAGTTCGAATTGAAAAAATACATATACCATCCACCTAGTTCGTCTTCATCCGGCTGACTTAAAGATATTAGGGGAATCATTAATAAAATTAAAGTTGTAATCGAGAATTTGGAATTTTTCATGCTAATAAAAAGAAAATTAAAAATTATAATACAGAAACGCCTCTTAAATTGAACAAGAAGAGGCGTTTCTTTAAAAATAAGAATAAGAGCCATTTACATTGCGCCCCATTCCTTTAAAGATTTTGTATTTAGAGCCACATAATCATCATTGTTTGCTTTTTTCGCAAGTTCCAAAGATGTTTTAGCAGCGTTGATCGCGCCTTTTTTGTCGCCTGCTTTAGCGTATATCAATGATCTTTGTCTGTGAAACCAGAATGCATCGCTTCGCATATTTACTGCTTTATCGATCCAGGTTTTTGCCTGATTGATATCTTTATCTGCTTCTAAATAATAAACTGCAGCCGCATAGTAATCGTTAGCACTTGGTCCACTCATAACCCTGTCAATACTCGCAGATACTGCTTTATCGGTATCCACAGTTATTGGAAAAGCCACATATGTTTTTTCCCACATCATCCCAAGATTAGCCGAATTGTTCGTTAGATCATCAAAGGAAATAGTAAATGTTTCAATATCGATAGGAAGAGGATACACAGGTACATTTACGCTTGCAACCACAAGATCGTCATCCCACTTTTGAGGTAAACCACCATTGTCATTCTTTGCATAAATATAAACGTCCCATTTAGCAACTCCGGGTTTGGTATAAATAGCATATTTTCCGGCTTTTACCTCTTTCCCACCAATAGTTACGTCATCACTAAATTCGATAGTTGTATTGGCATTGGCTCCCGTACGCCACATTTCATCGTATTTAACGAGATCACCAAAAATGGTTCTCCCTTTAATAGAAGGTCTGGAATATTCAACAGTAATATCGGTTAACCCAACTTTCTGTTCTATTTTCTGAAAAGGACTAGGTGCAGGTGTTGTAATTTGTGCTTGAACTGTAGTCCCTAAAACAGCTGCAAAAGCAAAGAGAAGTAGTTTTTTCATGGTGTGGTATTTAATGGTTTTTAACTTGAGTTGCGAAGTTACAATACCTACAATTCTAATTAGTTAACAAAACCTTAAAATAGTCGTGATATCCAACGAAAAATGGTTGTCTAATTTTCACTTTTAATAATAACATTTATAGATCTTACTTCGTTCAAAGCAGAATAACATAAATCGATAAATCATTGTTTATGAATACGTAGGGAAAATGTGTTAATGTTATGTTTAAGTGATTGTTTAAATGATAAAACAGAATTAACTTTACCAAAAAAGAAAAAAAATGATTGCTTTTATTAGAAAATTAATGGGAAAACGTAAGGAGGTTATGAACCGCGAAATGTATCGTTTGTTGCGAATTAATAGAAAACTTTCAATTTCGAAGAAAGTACGATTCTAATTCGTTACATGAAGTTACACTGCTTACACACCAAACAGCATTTACCGATCACCCTTTCAGAAGCCTGGAACTTTTTAACAGAACCCGGGAACCTGAAGGTAATCACACCGGACTATATGGGTTTTGAAATAGTCTCAGGTGCAGACAGAGCTATGTATCCGGGTCAGATCATCGAATATTTGGTAACTCCACTATTAGGAGTCAAAACTACCTGGGTCACCGAGATCACTCATGTACAGGAAGGAAAATATTTTGTAGATGAGCAACGTTTTGGCCCCTATTCTCTATGGCATCACAAACATTTTATCACTGAGACAGAGGATGGTGTGATAATGGAAGACATTGTGCATTACAAGCTTCCCTTCGGAATTATAGGACGATTATTGGAACCCTTTCTGGTAAAACCTAAACTGAAGGAGATCTTTGAATACCGCAAGAATAAACTAGAAACACTCTTCGGAAAAACCTAAGCAATGAAAGAGCCTGTAAACGTATTTTGGTTTAGAAGAGATTTAAGAATAGATGACAATGTGGGTTTTTACAAAGCCCTGAATGGTAAATATCCCGTTTTGCCAATTTTTATTTTTGATTCTGAAATACTGGACGAACTTCCCAAAAATGATGCGAGGGTAACTTTTATCTTTGAACAGCTTCAAAAGCTTCGAAAATCGCTTCAGAAGGAAGGAAGTAGTATTGCTATTCTCTTCGGAAAGCCCATCGAGGTTTTTAAAACGTTACTTTCAGATTACAACATACAAAACGTTATTACTAATCGCGATTACGAGCCTTACGCCAAAGAAAGAGACTCCAATGTGGCGAAGGTGCTTTCAGAAGAAAACATCAAGTTTCATACTTTTAAAGACCATGTCATTTTTGAAAAAGATGAAGTAGTTAAAGCAGATGGCGACCCATACCTTGTCTATACGCCCTATATGAAGGTTTGGAAAGAGAAATTTGGCGAAATCGACAATAAGATCTATTATACATCTCAGGATCTAGGAAACCTCTATCAGAATACAAGACTTCCTAATTTAACCTTAGACGATATCGGATTTGAAAAATCCAGTATTGAAGTTCCTGATTACGAAGTAACACCAACGACTATACAAGAATACGAAGCGCTGAGAAACTACCCTGCAAAGGATGCTACTTCTCGTTTAGGTCCGCATCTGCGTTTTGGCACCGTAAGCATCCGAAAACTAATAAAAAAAGCTATTTCCGAAAAGAACGAAACTTTCTGGCAGGAACTTATTTGGCGTGAATTTTTTATCCAGATCCTATATCATTTCCCAGAAACGGTTAGCAACGCTTTTAAAAGTAAATACGACAGAATTGAGTGGCGTAACAACAAAGATGAATTTGAAAAGTGGAAAGAAGGTGAAACCGGTTACCCATTGGTAGACGCCGGAATGAGACAGATTAATGCTACCGGCTACATGCACAACAGAGTAAGAATGGTTGTAGCGAGTTTTCTCTGTAAGCATCTGTTAATAGATTGGCGCTGGGGTGAGGCTTATTTTGCGGAGAAACTACTTGATTATGAACAGGCGAGCAATGTTGGGAATTGGCAATGGGCTGCCGGAAGTGGTGTTGATGCTGCTCCGTACTTTCGGATTTTTAATCCCACCACTCAAATTGAGAAATATGACAAGGATAAGAAATACATTAAAACATGGGTTAAAGAATACGGTACTTCCGAATATCCAGAAAAAATTGTCGATCATAAAGAAGCACGTGAACGCTGCTTAAAAGAGTACAAAAAAGCTGTTTCTTAGCACTTTAGTAAGAATTTTCTTATAAATAAATTTGTTTTATGGATTATTTTTATATATTTATCCTAACAAATAATAGAGCATTTACATAACCCCAAAATGTAAGCTTATGGAAGCCCCTGTAAACGAATTCACCAATGGTGACATTACTGTCACGTACAATCCAACTAAGTGTATCCACGCCGAATACTGCGCTAAAGGACTTTCGGAAGTCTTTAGAACAACGGTCATCCCATGGATCAATCTGGACGGAGCAACTACACAAAAGATTATTTCGCAAGTAAAGAAGTGTCCGTCGGGTGCTTTAGCATATTGTCTGAATGAGAAGAAGAAAGCTGTTAAAAAAAGTTTAATTACGTCGTAAATTTGGTTATTTCCGCACAATTTTTCTACTCTTGTAGTGTTAAATAAGCGTAACAACCTAACGAAGTACCTATGCAATCTAAATTTATTTTAGTAATCCCCCTATTCCTGCTTGCTTTATCCCTTTCCGCTCAAACCGACGGTAATACAATTGAAGATCAATTTACAGATGTAATTGATAAATCTAACAATTATCAAGAGTATAAAGTTGTAAAAAAAGTAAAATTGAATGCACTGAGAAAGAGTGTACTCGATTCTATTTCTGCTCTTGAAGCTGAGATCGTAACTGCCAATACAGAAATAAACGAACAGAAGGGAAGAATAGATTCTCTTACTCAGGATTTATCTTCGACACAACAAAATCTGGCGGCCTCCATTGAAAAGGAAGATGGAATAGAAATTTTGGGCATGTTGACCAAAAAATCAACTTACAATACCATCATGTGGTCCATAATCGCCTTATTAATTGCCGCCTTCTTATTTATTTTCTTTAAGTTCAATAAAAGTAATGCGGTAACCAAAGAGGCAAATTTAAAGCTTGCCGAGACGGAAGAAGAATTCGATGCCCACCGTCAAAAGACCTTAGAACGTGAACAACAGCTAAGAAGAAAATTGCAGGATGAAATTAATAAGAATCGAAACGCATAACCAACAACCCTAAATAAAAAAACCTTGGCGAAAGCCAAGGTTTTTTTTGAAGTAACTTCTTTACTTAAGAATCGATTCTCGTTATTTTCGCGCCTATCGCTCTCAAACGTTCATCGATATTCTCATATCCACGATCAATTTGTTCAATATTATGTATGGTACTCGTTCCTTTTGCAGATAAAGCTGCGATCAAGAGCGAGATTCCTGCTCTAATATCGGGCGAAACCATGGTGGTTGCCTTTAAGGTCGACTTAAAATTATGTCCGATGACTGTAGCTCTATGCGGATCACAAAGAATAATTTTTGCCCCCATATCGATCAATTTATCGACAAAGAACAATCTACTTTCGAACATCTTTTGGTGTATAAGTACGCTTCCTTTGGCTTGAGTACAAATTACTAATACAATACTCAACAGATCCGGTGTGAATCCCGGCCAGGGTGCATCGGCAACGGTTAAAATAGAGCCATCTATATACCCTTGGATCTCATATTCTTCTTGTGAAGGAATGAAAATATCATCGCCTTGTTTTTCAAGTTTAATTCCCAATTTTCGAAACGTATCCGGGATAAGTCCTAAGTTTTCCCAGCTAACATCCTTAATTGTGATCTCACTATGGGTCATCGCCGCTAATCCTATCCAACTCCCAATTTCGATCATATCGGGCAGTATTCTATGGGTACAACCCCCTAAGCTCTCCACGCCTTCTATGATAAGCATATTAGAACCTACTCCTTTGATATCGGCACCCATAGAGTTGAGCATCTTACAAAGTTGTTGCAAATATGGTTCACAGGCAGCATTGTATATGGTGGTTTGTCCTTTTGCCAGAACAGCTGCCATCACAATGTTTGCGGTTCCGGTAACCGACGCCTGATCCAACAACATATAAGTTCCTGTAAGTCCGTTTGGAGCTTCAACCCCATAAAAACGTTCTTCTTTATTGTAACGGAATTTAGCTCCCAGATTGATAAATCCTTCAAAATGCGTATCCAATCTTCTTCTACCAATTTTATCGCCCCCGGGGCGTGGTATATATCCTTTTCCGAAGCGAGCAAGCAAAGGACCCACGATCATGATGGAACCACGAAGAGAGCTTCCCTCCTCTTTAAACAGTTCAGATTCGAGATATTCAAGCTTTAGGTCGTCTGCCTTAAATGCATATTTCCCTTTTCCTAATTTCTGAATTTTTACACCTAAATTCCCCAGGATACCAATTAATTTATTGACATCGCGAATATCGGGTATGTTTTCTATAATAACTTCTTCGGGGGTTAGTAGTACCGCGCAGAGAATTTGCAAGGCTTCATTTTTAGCGCCTTGCGGACGAATTTCACCTTTCAGTTTATGTCCGCCTTCAATTTGAAAAGTTCCCATAAATTCTTTTTGAGGATTTAGTAACGCTTACGATTGTTGTTACGATTGGAATTGCTCTTATAATTCTTTTTACTCTGATTGCTGTTGTAGCGCTTCTTATTTTTCAGTAACTGATCTGCATTCGAAAGATCTTCATTACTGTTCTTAAGATTAATTTTTCCTTCGGAAAGCTCAAATAAATGATTAAAGATCACATCGTCTTCAACCGTGTCCTTGTTCCAATTAAGGAAACACTTTTTCATGTGATTCGCAATAGTAAGCACTAAACCTTCCTTCTTATCCCCTTCTTCCCAATTTACGGCAACATCTATCATTCTTTTAATATTGTTTCCGTAGAAACGGTACTTAGGATGATTTTGTGGATACATTAGTGGCTCCGGACGTTCAGAAAGTTCTTCTTTAGTAGGAATTGGAAAGGGTGAATCTACATCTAGTTTAAAATCGGAAATAATGAACAACTGATCCCAAAGCATGGGTTGGAAATCTGGCACATCACGTAAATGCGGGTTTAAGTTCCCCATCACAGCAATGATACTCTTTGCTAATTTATTTCGTTCTTCTTTTGTTTCGGCAGCAACTGCGTGATCTACCATTTTTTGAATATGTCTGCCATATTCAGGAATAATGAGCTTAGGACGCTCTGTATTATACTCTATGTTTTCTATCAAAATATTTTATTTAAAGGAAAGATCTTTATCAATTCCATCTCCTGAAGTGACCTGAATACAGGTTATAAGGGGAGATGTACCTTGTTATTAAGCGCAAAATACTAAAATTATAAGGAAATAACGCCTTCCACATTAGAAACTTCAAGATATTTTTCGATCACGGCATCCGGAGATTCCATAGTTACCTCTATAGAAACACTGGTGTAGGTCCCTTTAGAAGAATCACGCGTTTTTATCACTGCATCGGTACCGTCAAATACTGCCTCTATCTCTGCAATTTTTTCAAGGCTCGCAGGGACGATAAATTTAAACATATAAGGTGCAGGCCACTTGGTGTCACCTTCTAACTGCTCTTTTAATCTGTTGTAAAAGTCTTCCGTTTTCTGATCGTTCTTCATGAAGAAAATTTAAATGTAGGTACTGCAAAGATAGACTTTCAGTATCAATTATTATTTACGTACTTTGTCTAATTGGGAATGAATATGTAACAAACTAATAGTGCGAACTCATTTAGTAAGTTAGGTGCAATAAAATAGTAACGATTGAAAGCAAAAAGAATTGTAATTTCCGGCGGACCCGGTTCCGGAAAAACAACTTTAATAAATCATCTCGAAGATCAAGGACATATTTGTATGCCCGAAATATCGAGAGATGTAATAAAACAAGCGCAACAAGAGGGAATAGAGCAACTCTTCCTAACAAACCCCATCCTCTTTAGTAAAAAGTTGTTAGAAGGTAGATTACAACAATTCCACAAGGCGAATAAATTTGAAGAAAATAAATTGTTCTATGATCGTGGAATGCCCGATGTAACAGCTTATATGGATTATATCAACGCACATTATCCCGCTAATTTTACACAAACCTGTAATCGCTACAGATACGATGCGGTTTTTTTATTACCACCATGGGAAGATATCTATGTTCAGGATGACGAACGTTATGAATCGTTCGAGCAAGCCGAAATTATCTACGAATTTCTTCTGAAAGGTTATCAGAATTACGATTATGACGTCGTTGAAGTACCCGTTGGGAGTATTGCCGAAAGAACAGATTATATAATCGATAAACTGAAACATATATTTTGAAGTCACCCCTCCAACTCCTTGAGAAGTACTGGGGTTTTACCTCGTTCAGATCCTTTCAAGAAGAGATCATTAACTCGGTATTAAACGGGAAGGACACAGTTGCACTTTTACCCACCGGAGGAGGAAAATCTATTTGTTTTCAAATTCCGGCTTTGGCGAATGACGGTATTTGTATCGTTATATCGCCACTCGTTGCATTAATGAGTGATCAAGTGAAAAATTTAAAGGAAAGGAATATAAAAGCGCTTTCCATTATGGGAGGTATTTCATTCGATGAAGTTAGAACAACACTTGACAATGCTATATATGGGAATTACAAATTTCTCTATCTCTCTCCCGAAAGATTGCAGCAGGAAATGGTACAAAACGCCATCAAACAGATGAATGTAAACTGTATTGCCATAGACGAAGCCCATTGTATTTCGCAATGGGGGAATGACTTCAGACCGGCATACAAAAACATTACTATACTCCGAGAACTTCATCCCTTAGCGCCAATTATTGCACTTACCGCTACTGCAACTCCTGAAGTTTTAAAAGATACTATTGAAGAATTAAAACTCGAACTTCCTGCCGTTTATAAAGACTCTTTTACACGTGAAAATCTATCGTATCAGGTTTTTAAAGTTGACGATAAACTCTATAAAATTGAACAAATTCTAAAAGAGAATAATGAATCGGCTATAGTTTATGTACGAAGCAGAAAAAGTGCCGTAGAAACCAGTAATCACTTAAATACTCTGGGGATTTCGAGTAACTATTATCACGGCGGAATTACCCCTTCTGAAAAAAAGAATCGGTTAGACGCATGGCGTCATGGAAAAACCTCAACAATGGTAGCGACCAACGCCTTTGGAATGGGCATAGATCACCCCGGAGTACGATATGTTATTCATATTCAATTGCCCGAAAGTTTAGAGAGTTATTACCAAGAAGCGGGTCGAGCCGGAAGGGATCAAAAAAATGCGACCGCAGTGATTCTTTACAATAACTATGACAAAACCCTTGTTCAAAAGCAATTTGTTGATTCCCTTGCTTCGCCAAAAGATTTAAAATTGATATATAGAAAACTAAGTAACTACTTCCAAGTATCGTATGGTGAAGGAAGTTTTAAACAATTCAGTTTTAGTTTTACAGATTTTTGCAATGTGTACGAGCTCAACACCCTGCTAACTTTTAATGGTTTAAATGCATTAGACCGACTGGGAATCATTCAGCTTTCAAAAGAATTTGGCAGAAAATCGACACTTAGGTTTTTAGTTTCTTCTGAAGTGCTTCTCGCCTATTTTGAAAAAGATGTGCTTGCATCTATAATCGGAAAAACGATTTTACGATTATACGGTGGCATATTTGAAACACCTACCACAATTAATTTGGAACTTATCGCCAAAAAAACGAGTCGGAATATCAGTGAAGTGATCGAGGTACTACAAAAATTGGAACGCGACCAACTCATTGAGCTTTCATTACATATAACCGATGCTTCAGTGACATTCCTGGTACCCAGAGAAGACGATAAAACGATCAATGTTGTGGCAAAAGAAGTGGAAACCTTAAATAAAAAAAAGAAAGTTCAGGTTCGATCTGTATTAAATTATATTGAAAACGATACTCTGTGTAGAAATATACAATTGGTAAATTATTTTGGTGAAAATGAAACAAAACCCTGCGGAATTTGCTCGGTGTGTACAGCCGAAGGCCCAACTCTAAGCAAAAAGGAAGCTATAGGGTTATCTAAAAATATAACTTTGATTTTAAAAGATAGCGAACTGACTTCCCGAGAGATTTCAGAAAAACTTACTTTTGCTGAGACGAAAGTTGTTAAAGTTTTAAGGTTAATGCTAGATGCCGGGAAGATTTTGATAAATAATGAGAACAAATACAGATTGAAATAACAGTTCAAAGTTTCAACAAGTGAAATGACACAGAATGAAAACAAAATAGAAATTAATTTTTTAGATCATGTTGCTATTCGTGTAAACGATATCGACGCTTCGGCAGCATGGTATGAAAAAGTCTTAGGACTAACGAAATATCAACTACCTGAGTGGGGTGATTTCCCAATTTTCTTGTTCGCAGATAAATCGGGAGTGGCACTTTTTCCGAAGAAATCTGGAAAAAAGGATCGTGGAATAACTTCTAAAATAAATGCAGTAGATCACTTTGCTTTCAATGTGAATAAGGAGAATTTTGAAAAAGCCAAAAAACGTTATTTAGAATTGAAACTAGATTTTACATTTGAAGATCACCATTTTTTTCATTCAATTTACACCAAAGATCCCGATAATTATACTGTTGAATTAACAACACTTGTTGTCGATGAAAAAAACTTTTATAAAAAACCGAAGAATATAGAATGAGAGATCTAAGAATAGTATTTCTGGGAACGCCGGATTTCGCCGTGGGGATATTACGAACCCTAGTGGAAGAAGGAAAGAATATAGTGGGAGTAATTACCGCTCCCGATCGCCCGGCGGGACGAGGAAGAAAACTAAGACCATCTGCCGTAAAGGAATATGCTGTTACTCAAGGTCTCCCGGTACTTCAACCCACTAACCTTAAAAATAAAGAATTCTTAGTTCAATTAAGAGATTTAAATGCAAATCTTCAAGTGATAGTAGCATTTAGAATGCTTCCAAAAGTAGTGTGGGCAATGCCGGAGTTTGGGACATTTAACCTCCACGCATCCTTATTACCGCAATATAGAGGAGCTGCCCCCATAAATTGGGCGATCATCAACAGAGAAAAGAGAACAGGTGTCACTACTTTTTTTATAGATGAAAAGATCGATACAGGAGCCATCATTCTGAAGTCTGAACTGGAAATCACCAAGGATGAGACTGCAGGTACACTTCATGATAAACTAATGGTTTTAGGAAGTAAGTTAGTTTCTGAAACTGTCTCGCAAATTGAAAAAGGCGAAGTAACTACCACCGTCCAGCCGGAATCTGAAATATTAAAGGAAGCTCCTAAACTTACTACAGAAAACACGAAGATAGATTGGAGGCTACCTGCCGAAGAAATTGAAGCTTTTGTTCGTGGCTTATCGCCCTACCCGGTTGCATGGACCACTCTTGAGAATTCTAATGAGAGTCTAAAATTGAAGATATATAGCGCAAAAGGAATTAAAGAGCCCCATAGTTTAGAGACTGGCAGAGTGATTTCGGACAAAAAAGAGTTAAAAATCGCTGTAATTGATGGTTATATATATATTAAGGAGTTGCAATTGCCCGGAAAACGAAAAATGGACGTTTCCTCCTTATTGAATGGTTATACCTTTACTGAAACTGCAAAAGTTATGTAACCCCTTGCTATCACTGATTCTCTTAAATTGCGTTAAAATCGTCTGGGTTTATTAACAAACATCCGAAGTTATTAACAAAAACCTGCATTTCGCACGGTATTGCTTGCCTGAACCGATATTCCTGTTAAATTTGTAAAGCAATTTAATTGAAGTTTAACCAAACATTTTAATTTAAACCTTATGAACAAATCAGATTTAATCGATGGTATGGCAGCAGATGCCGGAATCACAAAAGCAGCTGCAAAGAAAGCATTAGAATCATTTTTAGGTAACGTACAAAAGTCACTTAAAAAAGGTAACAGAGTATCTTTAGTAGGTTTCGGATCTTGGTCAGTATCTAAGAGAGCTGCAAGAGAAGGTAGAAACCCTCAAACAGGTAAAACTATCAAAATCGCTGCGAAGAAAGTTGTAAAATTCAAAGCTGGTTCAGAATTACAAAGCAGTGTAAACTAATTTGTAAAGTATACATTCCTTTAAAAACCCCGTCGATGACGGGGTTTTTTATTGGGTAATAAGAGATGTTGCCCCGTATATGTTGCTTTTTCAAAAAAAATAACTTAGTTTTAATTAACTAAACTAACAATTTCCCCATTATAACTAACAAAATGACTACACTAAAACCAAAAAAAGGCTTACTATTAGTAGCCGAACCATCTATTATTGGAGATGTCTCCTTTAATAGGTCTGTGGTTTTGTTAGCCGAATACAACAATGAAAATGGTTCTGTGGGGTTCATCTTAAATAAACCCTTAGAGTATAGGCTAAAAGACTTCATTCCGGAAGTAAATTCTAACTTACGTGTTTACAATGGTGGTCCGGTAGAACAGGACAATCTATATTTTATACATACTATCCCGGAGATCATCCCGGATAGTATTGAAATCTCAAATGGAATATATTGGGGAGGTGATTTTAATGCAATCCTTGGTCTGTTACAGGAAGATAAGCTGAATGAAAATCAAATTCGGTTCTTCTTGGGTTATTCGGGATGGGCCAATGAGCAACTTGAACAGGAATTGGAAGTACATAGCTGGGTTGTAGTACCCAATACGTATAAGAATGAGATCATAGGTAAGTCGAATGACGGATTTTGGAAAGAAAAGATGATCGAATTTGGTGGCGACTACTTAATCTGGTCTAACGCGCCCGAAAACCCCAGCTCTAATTAACCCAAGCGAGCTTTTACATTTAGTTTCGTAAGTAGATTCTTTGCTACAGCATTCTCATATTCTTTTTTACGGTATTTGGTAACAGACTGAATTCCCATGATCACATTTGTGATAAATAGTTCGTCCGCTTTCTGCAATTCGAATGGTGAGATAGAGGCTTCTTCTAATGTATATTCCGGTAATTGGTCACAAATACTGATTAGTTGTTTCCGAAGTACTCCATTTAAACATCCATCGGTTAGAGGAGGTGTTTTAATTGCTGTCCCTTTAACCAGAAATAGATTTCCGTTTAACGCTTCCACTATTTGTTTGTTCTCATTGATCAATAAACAATTCTGATAATCATTTTCAGAAGCGTAAATACTTCCCAGAACGTTTATGACTCTGTTATTAGACTTAAGCGTGGATAACAGTCCTGAATTAATATAATGATCTTTAAAAAGCTCTATTTCGTATGCTACGTCATTTAACATGTAAAACGGATTCTCTAAGTTTTCAAAATCGATCACATATTCCACATCGTTGTTAGTGGGGGTATACTTTCCGCCGCTCTTTCGCCAAACCAACAATTTCACTCTAAATGTTTTGGATGTATTTTGGGTAGCAGCTATGGTTCTTTCTATTTCTTCTTGCAAGAATTCGAGCGTAAAATTCATAGGAATTTCCATTCGAAGAATACGCATTGAAGCCATCAATCTAAAATAGTGATCCTCCCAAAAGAAGATCTTTCCGCCGGAGAAACGCACTGTTTCGAAGACCGCGTCCCCGTAATTAAGTCCGCGATTGTTAGAAGCAATGGTGCTTTCCGAAGCATTTAAAATTGTACCGTTGTAATTTACCATAAAAAAAGCCGCCTCATTTATGAGACGGCGCAAAGATACTATATTTTAAAGGTTCTTTAAGCCGAACCTAAGATCTGTTTTAATTCAGACACCATATTTTCCCAGAGCATTTTCCCTTCGTCAATTTCATCTTCTTCTGCGAAATCTGTGATCATTAAAGAAACGTCTTTAGTAATTTCGTCTACCTGAATTCGAAGTTCAAAATAGTAATCTTCTCCTTCATCTTCCACCCATCGAAATTTGATACGTTCATTACTTTTCTTTCCCAGAAGTTTGGCTTTCTCTTCACTTTCAGACCAGATAAATGTAAAGAATTCACCTCGGGAATTTACGTTGTCAGCATACCATTCAGACATACCCGAAGGCGTTGAAATATATTGATATAAAAGGGCTGGAGAGACTTGGATGGGAAACTCCATCTCATATTTTAGTTTTTCACTCATAATCTTGTTAGTTATGCCCAATATATAGATAATAAACAATATGGAAAAGAAAGTAGAATTATTTTTCCCATAATTCGTACCGAAAAAGTTATTGTAAAAAACACACTTAAACTTTGCGACAGATTAATTTGTTTATATCTTTGCAAACTTAAAATTACGGCGAGGTAGCTCAGGTGGTTAGAGCGTCGGATTCATAACCCGGAGGTCACGAGTTCAAGTCTCGTTCTCGCTACAAAACTCCCTAACTAAAGTTTAGGGAGTTTTTTTATGCTATATAACGAGTTCAAGTCTTCTACCACGGGCAGACAGGCTGTTCTCGCTACAAAACTCCCTAACTAAAGTTTAGGGAGTTTTTTTATGCTATATAACGAGTTCAAGTCTTCTACCATAGGCAGACAGGCTGTTATCACTGCCACGTCCTAAAGGAGAGTTAGCGAGTGTTTATTCTTTTTGCATTTAATAAGATACATTGGTTGATTCTCATTCACATCTATGATTTCAAGAAGCCCAAAATTTTCAAATTCCAATTTCACCGATTCTTTGTCGTAGTAGAAAATTTTAGCTCCCTTATGAAATTCAAATCGATCTTTACTTATGTGTTGGCCTTGTCCATAATTTGGTGCTTTTTTTGTTATGACAGTAAAAACCATATATCCGCTATTAGCTAGTTGTCTATAGCAATTTTCAATTAATCTTCTTCTCTCTTTGTATTTCAATAAGTGAATTAGAGCATAACAAAAGATTCCGTTATATTTTACATTGTCAAAAGGCATTTGCGTTACGCTTCCCAAATAAATTGTTAATTGGTCTCCGTAATGTTTTCTTGCTAGTTCAACGGCCGATTTGGAGATCTCAATACCAGTTACTGACATTCCATTTTCGATAAAAGGTTTAGCATTTCGACCATAACCAATTCCCGGGATAAGAATGTTTTTTATTCCTTTTTCGTTGAAGAACTCTTGTGTTAACAGAGCAGATTTTGCAGGTTTCATTCCCCACATTTCCTCTTTATCGTTGAATGCTTTTTCCCAAAATTCTGTCATATTAAACGCATGGTTTATCCTCAAGAAGTTCACATTTAATTCCTTTGGATCTTAGACGTGAAGAAATTGAATTTGTGTTGATACTTTCTCCTTCAATTCTCAATATTGAATGCCCACAAGGGTATGGTTTATCGAAATCTTCCAGATCGAAATTGATTTTTAAATTCGGATAATGGCTTTCTAAATATCGTAAAATTTCTTTTGACAGAGTTTCCGACTTAATATTTGTCATGTATATTTCTATCATATTAAAAGTTCTCTTGAGTTAATTCATGGTTAATTATCGCTCCGGTTATATTTCCGCCATTTACTGCGCTAGCAACAGAACGCATCATCGAACTATTATCTCCACAAGCGAAAATTCCTTCTTCTGTTGTTTTTTGCAAAAAATTCACTTCTAAATGTCCGTGCTCGGTAAGTTTGCAACCTAATTCAACTGGTATCATGGAGTTTAGTTCAAAAGGAATTGATACGTACGCATTTTCGAATATTTCTGAACTACCATCTTCGAATACAATTTTTTCTAAGTACCCATTCTCGTGTTCGATTGCTCTAATTTCCTTCTCAATAATCGTAATGTTATGTTGATCTAATTTTTCGAGTTGATCTTCTTCAAAATCCTTTGTTCCCGAAGTAATAATCGTAATTTCCCGAGTCAAGTTGTTGACTAAAGATGCAAGATGAAATGCCTTATCTCCATTTGCAATTATTGCTGTCTTCATGTTTCGTATTTCGTAACCGTGGCAATACGGACAGTGTACTACTGAAACTCCCCAACATTTACTAACTCCTTCTATATTTGGTATTATATCTTTAATTCCTGTAGCAAAAACCAGTTTTCGTGCCTTAAAAACATCTCCATTTGAAGTGTTAATTTCAAAACCATTTAGAATTCTCTTCCCACTAATAGCATGTCCTGTAAAATATTTTATACTATCATATCTCGATAATTGCCGCTTAGCAACTTCCAGAATTTCACTAGGTGTACTTCCGTCCTGTGTAAGAAAATTGTGAGCATATGGCGTCTGTCGATTACATGGTTTTCCTGCATCTATTATCAACGTATTCCTAAGAGAACGTCCTAAAGTTAATGCCGCCGAAAGTCCGGCATAGCTCCCACCTATTATAACCACTTCAAATTCTTTTTTATTCATTTGATTATTGTTTTGAGCGAAGAGCGATAAAGGACTTGGGTAAGCAAGTGTCAAACCAAATGCTCCAAATAACTGTATTACTTCTCTTCTTGTCATTAAACTATTTCTTAAACGCGATTTAGTCGCAATAGTACGTTTGTCAAATATACAATTTTATTGTATTATTGCAACACATTCGCAATAAATATGATTAGAAGAAATACCCCTACAAAAGAAGCTGTATTAAAGTTGCTCTCATCTTCGAAAAAAGCCTTAAGTCAAGACGCTATTGAAAGGCAACTTGATATTAAAATAAATAGAGCAACTATTTACAGGGTGTTAAATAGATTTTGTGAGGACGATATAGTGCATAGAATTGTAGCCGAAGATGGGAAACAATATTTCGCTATCTGTAAAAAATGTGAAAAGGCAGAAAACATTAATTATCATTTTCACTTTCGATGTTTGTCTTGTGACACTATTGAGTGTTTGCAAATCCCGGTCGAGTATTCAGTACCTAATGGGTATCTAGTTCAAAACGCAAATTGTGTTTTAACGGGAAAGTGTAATGAGTGTTCGTAAGTTTACTTAAGTTATCTACGCCCTCCTAACTCCACTTTAGAATACAACTTACTACATTATCAAAATTCTAAAACCAATATGCTTTATAGTAATAATCTGAATCTGAGCAATGACTAACCAACACAACATTCAAGACTGTTCTTTTTGCAAGCTCTTGATATCTGTTATCAACTGAGCGATAGAAGCTCTGTTCAAACCATTATAAATACCCCGAACATGCTTGTTCGAGTCGATAAGTAAAAAATTCTCTGTATGTAGAAAATCATCAATGCTTTTTGGCTCTCCTAAATCGTTCTCTACAAAGTAAGACTCTCTACCAAGCTTGTAAATCACTTCTTTATCCCCCGTCACTAAATGCCACTTGTTAGGTATGACATCATTTACTTTTGCGTATTCCAATAGAACAGGAACCGAATCTGCCGAAGGCATTACCGAGTGCGAAAGTAAGAGTACATCGGGATCATTTTTAAATATCTCCTGTATCTTCCCCATATTATCTGTCATCTGCGGACAAATTCCGGGGCAAACCGTGAAAAAAAAATCTGCAACATAGATCTTATCCTGAAATGTTCGTTGCGTTACCGTATCTCCCAACTGATTTACCAGCTTAAAATCGGGAATCTTATGAAAACTTCTTTCTTCTTCACTGTTTGGGGTGATCCAATTTGGTGTAAATGATTCCTCCTGGTAATAAGGAAGGTAATCGGTTCTACTGGTTTCAACCACCATAATGTTTTCTTTTTTAACTCCACTCTCACAACTCATAAGAATGATAAAAAGCAGAAATAATAGTGCCTTATAAAGTTTTCGATCTAATGATAGTTTCATTTTCTAATGAATAACACGAATTTGTTTTGCGCATTCCAAAAATGCGTCCGTTTTTTGCTTCGTAATTAATATATAAGGTTCCGTTTATCAACCAGGCTTTCTGCAGACCGCTTTCGTTTCCATCAATAAGATTTCGCTCTTTCGCTAGCTGACCCGTTGGATACCATTCTTTTTCAACTCCTTGCTTTACACCGTTTACATAATGAGTTTGGGCAGCTAATGTTCCATTTTCCCACCAACTTTTATAAACACTGTCTAAGCGATTATTTTTATAGTATGACTCAATTCGCAATACCCCATTTTCAGACCATTTTCTCGCAATACCCTCTCGTTTTCCAAGATCATAACCAATGCGCTCAGCAAGGGTGTCATTTGGATAGAAACGAAGGGAATAACCGGAAAAAGGCTCATTTTTATAATACCACTTACCTTCTATTTGATTGAGTGTGAGTTCTTCTTTTAACACCTCAAAATCTTTAATATTGATTTTATTTCCTTTAGCTACCTCGTCATGATTGACAACAACATTATTATTACAGCCAAATACTGTAAATATCAAGACTGAAACATAAATTAGCACTTGTATAAAAATCTTTTAATATCCTTGATAAGGCCCCGTAAACGCAATATAAGAACCGGTATTCGAGTACAATTCGTTAATGATATGGTAATGATATTCCTCTTCCCCAACAGTATATTGTGTGGTTGTGGTGTGACCTCCTGAGGAGTCCAGATCTGTGGGGTAAGTCCCGGTTGAACTACATTTTCTTCCATAGAGAAAAACACCGTCTAAAAGAATACCAACCAAATTATCGTCATCATTTGTAAAGGCTTTCGGCTCTAAATGATAATGGTACACACCCGGACCAATGTGCGCTCCTGTCCAATCTAAACTTGCTGCTGCCTGGTCCAGGGGACCGTTACCCTCCTGATCATTAAAGATAGATGAACCACTCACGGCAATTCCAATAGTATTTAGTTGCGTTGCTACCGTGCTACCGGTTAAATTTGGAGTGGCATCTACCGTAATAGTTACAGCATTGTTGTTGCTGGACATTATAGAAGGCGTTGTTTGTACATCGGGTTCGTCTCTGTACAATGGATGACCTACACCCCAATAAACGGTTTCATGGTTTGGCAATCCTGTAGTTTCGATCACGACATTAGATCCATCTAAATAAATAGTGGTCGCTTCAGTATTAAATGCCGCAAAAGCCGCATGTAATTCGGTTACCACTTCATCATCATCCTCTTCCGTAGTCGAATCATCATTCGAGCATGCCAATAAGCCGAAAAAAGCGAAGGTGGCGGGCAATCCTATTTTAAATATTTGTTTCATCTTTTTTATTTTTAAAGGTTATTATTCTATAAACTGACATTCAACCAAAAGTTAGCAGAGTACCAAAGTAAACACTTTATATAGGCTAAATTTGAACAATCAATGTACTGTTGCAGCTTTTCAGTGAATGATAGATTTTGTTCAGTAAACAAATTGCGATCAATTTATAAATGCTTAATTTTTTACGTTTCTTCGGAATTACTTCTAAACTATCATCCCTGTAAGGCAATGTTTAACTAACAACTGGTTTTTCTATTTTTAATGATCATGTGCAGGTCTTTCTCTCTGAGACTCCTGACCCGGAGGCGGACCGTGTCGTTCTTCTTCAAATTCTCCCATTAGGCAACGTGGTACATATGGATAAGCATCTGTTACCAAATAGGCATAGGTGCCGTTGATCTCCGTGCCGTTGCAAGAATCTAAAGTTCCTAGTCCTTCTACATATTCCCAGTCTGATACAAATGTCCCATCGGGTTCGCTCTCTTCTATCGGTACATCTAAATGATGTCCCGGTCTGTTATAAGAGCACTCCTCCCCTTCACGATTTTCATCGTAAAGTCTGTAACTGGGAGTGTAAGCACCACTTTTAGAATAGTAGATAGCAAATCCGTCTTTCGCAAACCCAATATGAACCAAATCCTCTCCTGTATCAAACTTTTCTATCATTGAAGTAGGCGTACCGTGATAATGATAAGCACCGGTGGGCTGCACATGAGCGTTGTTAAAGTCCAATCCCATCGCGATTAGATCTTGCTTTGCTTCAACTCTGTATCGTTCTCCACTTTCACATAAAACGACCTCTGCGGTTTCGGGCTCAAATTTAACACCGTTTAAAGCGACTCCGGGTTCTCTAACCCATTCTGCTTTTCCAATATATTTGGGAGTAAGGGGAAGAGTGTATGTTCTATTTTGAGGAGCAATGGTATTTGGATTGCCTTCATTTGGAAAATTCCCGGTTTGGTGATTAGGCATTGAATTGGTTTTTATAATTCGGGTATCACCCTTTACAGTTACTTGAGTCCGTGTACCGTATTCTGCATCATCTAACACGTATGAGTCGAAATAGTTTATGGGCTCGTGACTATGACTTCCATCTTCGTGAGAATGTCCGGAAGTGTTCACCCCATTTTTACAACCTGTAGTAAAAATTAGCGTTCCCATTAATATCGCAATGCTTATTTTATATAATGATTCCATAATAATACTTATAAGATATTTTGTAGTTATTCCTTGAGAGAAGAATGCTTAAAGTCCTTTTGCCGGGTTTTTGAATAATCTCTTGTTTTTATCAGAATCCATTTCTTGCATAAGTCCATTACTGTTTGATAAAATTTTATTTTTACCATCCTGTTGACCTTGTGCACTCGTAAGGGCACCTATTCCGAAACTAAGTAGTACTGCCATTTTTCCTGTTTTAAATTTGATTTATTCATGATTTATTGTTTATAATTCATGAGTATGACACCAAAAATATCTAATAGGTTAATCTAAATTGTGGGTTTTCTGTGAACCTCGTCAAGTATTAAGTGAAAGGTCATTTTAAACCAATAGGAATCCTTACCACTATTGAATTCTAGTTGTTAAGGCCCGCCTAAATGCAGAAAAATGTAGTGTGATATATAACGGTAAATTTATTCTGAAGACGATGTCATCTGCAGACTACAACTGTTTTTTCTTTGGAAATTTATACTCTATCAAATGACTTCTGGCAAAGGAAAGGTTTAAAAATCCTGGTAGTTTTTTTTCAAATTGAAAAGCAAATCGTCTAAATTTTCTGCTGTATTTCTTCGGAAGTATTCTATGGAATCGTTCAACAGTACCTATAGGAACGATCAAAACCTCATCAAAGTACAAATTACCAATTTTCTTATAATGTTTTGACGAATTATCTCTATCCGGGTGAGGATCATTAATCTTCCATTTTTTAAACTTTGTCTTTTGGAGCTTTGAAGGTCTCCCGGGTACAGGGGTTAACCAACGTAGCTCATCTAATAGTTTGTTGTTAACAGCCGGCTCAAAGTAGCGAACAATCCCATCCGACTTTAATATGGATACGATCTTCTCGGTAAACTCAATCTCTTGTTGAGGAGTTAAATGATGGACAAAGGCCTTACCGACTACAATATCGAATTGGTTTTTCTCTAGATCGGATTTCAAAAAATCTCCGTTAACGAATTTGATTTCATATTGAAAATCATAATGAGAATTGAGTTTGGTGATTATTTCTCCAGATTTTTGGGCGATATCATTAGCATAGACATCAGCTCCTAACGCAGCCATAACAGCCGCATTGGTACAGTCGCCGCACCCCAGTTCAAGTACTTTTTTACCTTTTAATTGATTCTGAAAATTACCGTGATACAATCCAACCCAGCTCGTATCGGTTCTTGTTGCATCTCGCATAAAAACTTCTAAATTTTTGATTTTGTTTAGAATATGCTCAATATTTACTTTACTGTATTGCTGGTCGTAATGCTTTTCGTTTTTGAGTGTATTTTTTTCAGAGCTGTTCATTCTTATCTATCTATACAAAAATTCAATTTATAGAACCAGGTTATAATTATTCAAATTTAGAACACCTAATTTTAGGTCTCACACAATTCTCTTTCTAATTTATAAATACAGCACAATAAATCTCCTAAAACCTTATCCTCACAGAATTTAAAACCTAAACGTTCATAAAAACGGTGTGCGCCTACATTACTTTTAAGAGGATCAACAAGCACCTTGTGAACTTGAGGATTTTTGAAGCATCTTTCTATAGCCTTACGCATCATGATGGTTCCATAGCCTTTGTTGAGATTCCTTTCTTCACCTATCCAAATATCTATTGCCCTTTGATCTTTATCTACATCGCCCCAGAAATGTGTTTCCTCTAAGTAAGGGTCAATAATTTGAATAAATCCAATTGGTTCATCATTATATTCGGCAATCAATTGCTCGCGCCATACCGGATTCCTACTTAGTTCATATTCCCAATTCCAATCGTCGCTTGGATCACTATCGATAACATGCCGTTTGGTCCCCCAATACTGTAAAAGAGGAAGATCCTTAATGGTAGTAGGTCTCAGTCTTATCATTGATAAAGCTATTTAATTACTCATCCCATTAACTTACCGTGTTAAACCGTAGACTACCTATCACTTTAAAGGTTACAATGTACGCTCTATTAATTCCTCTACAGTAACTATATCCTGAACACCATCTTTCATATTCTTAATTGTGAACCTATTGGTTTCCATTTCTTTTTCACCGGCAAGTACAGTGAAAGGAATGTCTCTCTTATCTGCATACCCCATTTGTTTTCCCATTTTGGCTTGATCCGGGTATAATTCGGCAGCAACACCGGCGTTTCTAAGCTTTGTAATCGCTTTCATTGCGTACAGAGACTCATTTTCGCCAAAATTTATAAAGAGAACCTTGGTGTTAGCAGAAACTGTTTCGGGAAAAAGGTTCAATTCTTCCAGTACCAAGTAAATTCTATCCAAACCAAATGAGATCCCAACGCCACTCATATCTTTGAGTCCGAAGATTCCCGTAAGGTCATCATAACGTCCGCCCCCGCCTATACTTCCCATTTTTACTTCGGAAGGCGCTGCAACTTCAAATATAGCTCCGGTGTAATAATTGAGTCCGCGAGCCAGTGTCACGTCAATTTCTAAAGTGGCAGTTTGCAATTGTAAATTTTCTATGGCATTTACAATAAAGCTTAATTCTGAAATACCTTCTTTCCCTATTTCTGAAGATGCCAGAAGTGACTCTAAAAGTGCCAACTGATCTGAAACATTTTCACCCACTGTAAACAGGGGTTTTATCTTCTCAATAGCTGTTTCTGAAATTCCTTTCTGAAGCATTTCTTTGATGACTCCTTCCTCTCCAATTTTATCTAGTTTATCCAGAGCAACTGTAAAATCGATAAGCTTATCTTCTTCCCCAATAACTTCGGCGATACCGCTAAGGATCTTCCGGTTGTTCATTTTAATACTAACCCCTGTTAATTTTAGCTTTGTAAAAACCGTATCGTAGAGTTTTACGAACTCCACTTCCTGCCATAGGGATTTGGATCCTACTACATCGGCATCACACTGATAGAACTCTCTAAAACGTCCTTTCTGGGGTCTGTCTGCACGCCATACCGGCTGAATTTGATAACGTTTAAAGGGAAAGGTAATATCGTTTTGATGTTGTACCACATAACGCGCAAAGGGTACGGTAAGGTCGTAACGCAGCGCTTTCTCTGAAATACGGGATGTTAGCTTAACACTATCTTTAGATGCATATAATTCCTCGTCTACTTTATTTAAATAATCCCCACTATTTAGAATCTTGAATATGAGTCGGTCACCTTCCTCCCCGTATTTCCCCATAAGGGTATCACTATTTTCGAACGAAGGTGTTTCTATAGGTTGAAAACCGAAGGTTGTAAAACAACTCTTTACAGTATCCATTATATAGTTACGTTTCACCACTTCATTTGGAGAAAAATCGCGTGTTCCTTTTGGTATAGAGGGTTTCTTCAAGGTATTTTGATTATTAGATTTCTGGATTCTTGATCTTTGGTTCCCGGTTCTTGGTTTTGACTCCAGACTCCCGGATTTCAAACTTCCGACTTCAATTGCAAATATCTTAATTTCTGAAGGAATTCATATTTAAAATCGGCAGTTTGTTTAAAGCGAAGTTTTGCGTTAGGGATGGAGCGCTATGGATTCGCCTTGAGAAGCCATTGTTTGAGCTCTCCAGACGCAAGTTTCGCTTGCACTGGAAGCGAGGAGCGACCTGCCTACGGCAGGCTGGCAGCCCGGTCTGGACCGAGTGTAAACGAGCGCCTGTCCTTCGGCAGGCAGGTCTCAGAAACGCCCTAAAAAAAACAATAAAATAATAGTAACTTTAACTCCTTCTAGTAGTCTAACAATAAATGTTATAACCAGAACTATGTTTTCACTTTTTAGAGAGAATGTGCGAATTGCACTCGATTCCATTAGAACACAGTTACTTAGAACAATTCTAACCATCGTGATCATTGGGATTGGGATCTGGGCTCTAGTAGGGATCTTAAGTGCGGTTAAGGCGGTTGAAAACACAATATCAAGCGATTTTGCTTCCATGGGTTCAAACACATTTAATATTCAGCGGTATGAATTTACGGTGCAGCGTCGCGGCGGAGAACGCGAGAAGATCAACCCGATAATTTCATATAATGATGTTCGTGAATTTATAGATAAATACGACTATCCTTTTACCAAAACATCTGTTTCATTTCGTGGAACCGGAACCGCCGAAGTAAGATATGAAAGTAATAAAACCGATCCGGAAGTACAGGTTTATGGCGTAAATGAAAACTATCTTGAAAATACCGGGACTGAGGTTGAAATAGGTAGAAACCTGAATGTTTTCGACGTGGAAAACAACAATAATGTATGTTTAATTGGTGCCGATTTTCTCACTTCCCTTTTTGAAAATGAAGATCCCATTAATAAAACGATCAGTATTCGTGGGGTAAAATTTAAAATTGTTGGAGTTCTGGAGTCTAAAGGTGCAACTTTTGGAAACAATCAGGATCTAAAAGTGTTGATCCCTGTACAAGTGGCACGTGGAATTTTTACCGATCCTAACATCAATTATAACATCAGCATAAAAGTTAACGACAAAGAATTGCTGGAAGCCGCACAGGATGCTGCGATCGTTACATTTAGAAACGTGCGAGGGTTGAGTCCGGTGGAGAAAAATAACTTCGGAATAGAACGCAGCGATGACCTAATCAACAGAATTGGTGCCATAACAGGGTATTTGGAGGCTGCGGCATGGATTATTAGCATCATTACCATCCTGGGGTCGTCCATTGCCCTTATGAATATCATGTTGGTTTCGGTTACAGAGCGTACGCGGGAGATCGGGGTTCGGAAGGCACTTGGTGCAAAACGATCTACCATTTCAATGCAGTTTTTTATGGAAACCATCGTAATTGGACAGTTTGGAAGCGTATTGGGTATTATCCTGGGAGTATTAACCGGACTCGCTTTTGCGAAAGTATTAGATTTCGACTTTACTTTACCTTGGGCAGCAATGATTTGGGCTACGATTATAACCTTTATCGTTGGAGTGATCGCAGGTTCTTATCCTGCTACGAAAGCCGCCAGATTAGACCCTATTGAAAGCTTGAGATACGAGTGATTGGAAGTTGGGTGCTGGGTGCTGGGTGCTGGGTGTTGGGAGCTGGGTGCTGGAAGCTGGGTGTTGGGAGCTGGGTGCTAGGTGCTGGGTGCTGGTAGTTGGGTGCTGGGTGCTGGGTGCTGGGAGTCGGAATATAGTAATATTTGATGCCTTAAATTGCGCTTACTGTTACAGAAAACTGATTACGCTCCTCCAATTATTTTATGGAAAAATTCGTAAAGTTCTCCTTTAGTAATTACCGAACCTTGTTGAATAAGTTTAAAGATATCTCCATTTTTATCTTCAGAATATTCTTTTGCTGAAGTAAAGAATTCAACCTCATCTGAAGCATAATTTTGTTGAAGCCAGGCATAGCCATCTTTAGTCGTGATATCGATAGAATCGTTGTTGATCTTGAGTCCGATAAGCCTCATCTGCACATCCTCCAATTTAAACAGAAAGAGTTGTTTAGCCGAAATATTTTCCAGATACTTGGCTTGAGTAAGGGCTCCTTCCCAAACGAGGTCACTAAAGATATCGAGTTCTTCTTCGGCTACTTCGGGTTGTTTTTCCTTAATGGTTTTCCATTCTTCTCCTGTAATGGACTGTGTAGCCAAAAAGTTTATAAATTCCTGGTGCAGCGCTTCAAATTGTTCTTTTGTAAGTCGAGAATATTTCAATGTATTATGTTTAAATTTTTTGATTGATGGATATTTAGACCTTTAGAGTATGTCCTTTTAACTTTACCTACTTTTTAAAATCAAAAAACCCTCCGAAGCTTTACGCGAAGGAGGGTGGTATTTATTTTAAGTAGAAAATTATTTCGCTTCTGCTACTACATCGAAAGTAAAGTTTTCGATTACGTCTCTGTGGAAACGGATTGTAGCTTCGTATTGACCGGTACGTTTAATAGTACCTCCGGCGATAGCGATATATTTCTTTTCGATAGAAACACCTTCTTTTTCAAGAGCTTCAGAAAGATTTGCATTGGTAATTGAACCAAACAATTTATCTCCTTCTCCGGTTTTGGCAGAAATTTTAATTTCCAAACCGTTAAGTTTATCGGCTTCAGCTTGTGCTTCTTCGATTACTTTTTTCTCTTTGTAAGCACGTTGCTTTAATGTTTCGGCTAAAACTTTCTTAGCAGAAGGGGTTGCGAGTACCGCGTGTCCTTGTGGAATTAAAAAGTTTCTACCATATCCATTTTTTACAGTAACTAAGTCATCTGCAAAACCAAGATTTTCTACGTCTGTCTTTAATATAAGTTCCATAATCTATCTGGTTTTTATTTTAATAAATCTGCTACATAAGGCATTAGAGCCAAGTGGCGTGCTCTTTTAACAGCTACAGCGACTTTACGTTGGTATTTTAAAGAAGTACCTGTAAGTCTTCTAGGTAAGATCTTACCTTGCTCGTTAACAAATTTCAAAAGAAAATCCGGATCTTTATAATCAACATACTTTATTCCGGACTTCTTAAAACGACAGTATTTTTTCGCTTTGTTCGTTTCTATATTAAGAGGAGTAAGATATCTGATCTCTCCGTCTTTTTTTCCTTTTGCTTGTTCTTGAATACTTGCCATGACTTATGCAGTTGTTTTTTTGTTATCTCTTTGTCTTCTTCTTTCCGCCCATGCAATTGCATGTTTGTCTAGTGCTACAGTAAGATAACGCATTATACGCTCGTCTCTTCTAAACTCAACTTCTAAATCGTTGATCGCTTCACCTGGAGTGGTGTACTCGAATAAATGGTAAAAACCACTTTTTTTGTGTTGGATTGCATAAGCTAACTTTTTTAGCCCCCAATCTTCTTTGGATATCATCTTAGCACCTTTAGAAACAAGAATATCTTCGTATTTCTTAACTGTTTCCTTTATCTGTTCTTCAGATAAAACGGGATTTAAGATGAAAACAGTTTCGTAATGATTCATAAAAAATCTATTAAAATTAATTGTATCAACTCTGGCACCTTGCCAAGAGCGTGCAAAAGTACTATATATTTTGGTATTTTCAAACCCTATATACAAGAATGTTTAAATGATTTTATTTACACTCCTTTTCCTACAAAAAAAGATGAAACGTATAATTTTTACGTTAAATGTTAACAAAACTTGCATTTCATCGAATTTATAGTTATAATTGCTGTAAGAAAATCAGGAAATTGTGGATAAACCTTTACTTAAATGTGCTATTGTAGATGATTCTACACTACAACGACTCTCAATTGTTAAACTCATTGAGAATCACCCATCTCTGGACTTGGTTGCCGAATACAACAACGCGATTGAAGCCAAAATGGGACTGGCGACTACAGAAATAGATCTTATATTTTTGGATATTGAAATGCCAATTTTGTCGGGTTTCGACCTTTTAGACGATCTCACCCACAAACCACAGATCATTTTTGTAACAGGAAAAACAAAATATGCCTTTAAGGCATTCGATTATGACGCTGTTGATTACTTGAGAAAACCAATTTCTAAAGAGCGATTTTTAAATGCTGTTCATAAAGCAATTACAAACTATAAGCTTAAGAATGATGAAGGGTTCGACGATGAGGATTTTATCTTTGTAAAAAGTAATCTTAAAAAGCGTAAGGTCTTCCTAAACGAACTACGCTACATTGAAGCGCTTGGTGATTACGTGAAACTTGTAACAGAACACGATGCTCTGGTAGTTTTATCTACTATGAAAGCCTTTGAATCTCTCTTACCTTCTGAACGTTTTTTGAGAATTCACAAGTCGTATATCGTTAATTTAGATAAGGTTGAGCGTTATAATAGTAAGGTTATAGAACTTGACAAGGAACAATTACCATTAAGTCGTAACCGAAAAGCAGATCTTGTTGAGGCCCTTGCCGCTACAATGCGCAATTAATAATTATCAACATCTATCGTCACCTTCACGCTAGAAAAGTCTTTTATAGCGTTAAAACTTCGTTGCACCTTATGAATAAATTCTTTTGTTTTTGAAAGGGATTGCTGTTTCGGAATTTTCACCAAAATATTTGTTATAAAAAGATTTCTTATCCTTCCTACGGGAGGTTGCTCTGGGCCCAGCACATTCTCCTTTAATTTCATCTCTAATGCACGTCCGAACCACACCGATGCGTTTTGCATCTTCGGAAAGTTTCTGTCTTTAAATACAATTTTGATTGTACGGTAAAATGGTGGATACTTATACTGGTATCGCTCCTCTATTTGCTGTTTGTACATTCCTTCAAAATCATTAGAACTCACTTGTTGCAGTATTTGATGGAATGGATTAAACGTTTGTATCAGCACTTTTCCACGTTTCTCAGTCCTGCCAGCCCTTCCCGCCACTTGTTGCAAAAGTTGATAACTACGTTCGTGCGCTCTAAAATCGGGGAAATTCAATAAGTTATCGGCATTCATGACCCCTACCAGTCTTATGTTCCTAAAATCGAGTCCTTTGGCCAGCATTTGTGTTCCAACCAGAATATCGATCTCCATGTTTTCCAGTTTTTCTATCAATTTCCCATACGCATGCTTTCCTTTTGTTGTATCCTGATCCATTCTTGCAATAGAATGTTCCGGAAAAAGCGTTTTAAGCTCGGTTTCAATTTGCTCGGTTCCAAATCCTTTGGTATCTAATGTTTCACTTCCGCATGCATTGCATGATTGTTGCATCGCCATATGATAACCACAGTAATGACAACGCAATTGATTCTTAAATTGGTGATAGGTTAAGCTCACATCACAATTAGGGCATTGAGGTGCAACCCCGCATGTGGTACACTCTACAACAGGCGAATATCCTCTCCTATTCTGAAACAGGATAACCTGCTCGCCATTGGCTAATGTTTCTCTTATTTCTTCCAATAGCCTATCACTAAAATGCCCCGTCATCTGTTTTTTGCGATGCTTTTCCTTGATATCCACCAACTCTATTTCGGGCATTAAGACATTCCCAAAGCGTTTTTTTAGTAGTGTAAGTCCGTATTTCCCAACTTCAGCATTGTGGTAACTTTCCAGCGATGGTGTAGCCGAACCCAACAACATTTTAGCCTTGTGGATCTGCCCTAAAACAATGGCACTATCTCGAGCGTGATAACGTGGTGACGGATTGTATTGCTTAAACGATGGCTCGTGTTCCTCGTCCACAATAATCAATTTCAGGTCTTTAAAAGGCAAAAACATAGAGCTTCTGGCGCCAATAATGATTTGCGCCTTTAACTTCCCTTCCATTACATTATTCCATACCTCTACCCTCTCGTTTACAGAATATTTAGAATGATACACAGAAATCTTATCCCCAAAATAAGCTTGAAGTCGCGTTATAAGCTGTGTGGTAAGTGCAATTTCAGGAAGCATATATAGCACTTGTTTTCCTGCTGAAATAATTTCTTCGATGAGCTTAACATAGATCTCCGTCTTCCCACTACTTGTTACCCCGTGTAACAATACGACATCTTGCTCTTTAAAATTCTCTTTTATTTCTGAAAAAGCGTTGAGTTGCGATTCGTTTAGATTCTTAAGGGCGGAATCACTATCACCAGAAAACTCTATTCTATCCTTTTGAATAAAATACTCCTCGAGAATCTGCTTATCAATTAAGGTTTTTATTGTTGAAGCAGTAGCGTTACTCTTCTTCTGAAGCTTTATTGAATCAATGGGTTTCTTCTCTTGTGCGTTAAGCATAAAGAGCGTCATTAATACCTCGCGCTGTTTAGGTGCTCTCGATAAGGTATCAAGGAGTGCTGTTAAATTTTCTTCGGAAGTATAAGAAGAAGCAAGTTTTATATATCGCTTCAGTTTTGGGGTGTACTGCTCATAGACCTCTTCCTGAACCGTAATGACTCCTTTATCAATTAACTGTTTCAATACCCCAACCACATTTTTCCTGTCCAGTATGGATCTAATATCATTGATATGCAAAGCCGATTGATGTTGCAAGGCTTCATACACCAAAAATTCTTCATCACTAAAGTTAGATTCTTCAGTGTTGCCTTCCGAAGAAAGCGTTACAATAGTTTCACTCTCCAATAAAAAAGCACTTGGCAGTGCTGCTCTAATCACTTCCCCCAGAGTACACATATAATAGGTGGCCATCCACTCCCAATGTTTTAATTGAGTTGTTGTGATTATAGGGGTTTCGTCTAAGATTTGATCAATGGACTTGGTTTCGTAAACAGGCGGACGATCTTTATAAACGGAGTAAACTATGCCTGTGTATATCTTCGACTTGCCAAACGGAACTGCAACCCGCATCCCTTGTTTTAAAAAGTGCGCCTCATCCTTGTTCACGTTATATGTGAAAGTCTGTTTAAGCGGTATTGGAAGAATGACGTCTATAAAATACAAGATGGAATGCTATTTGCCGAATTATTATGGTTTCTTAATTGAATTGCAGGATCTTCAAAGATAAAAGTAAAAAAGGCCATTCATATTATGAACAGCCTTTCTTTTAATTTATAAACAAATATTATTTTACTCGTTGCCAATACTGAGTTCTTCCCAATAAGGAAAATCCAATATATCCCCGAACCTTTAAGGTATCTGCTTTTTCGAGTTCTATATAACATTTATACTCTTTCCCTGTTTCGGGGTCTAGTACGATACCATCGTTATATTCATCACCGTCTTTCTCAAGATCTTTAATAAACACAAGTCCTACAAGGGGTTTGTCCTTATTCTCACCTGTACAGTTCTTACACTTTGCATCTTCCGGAGCCTTGGGATCCAGAACCTCAACTATCTTTCCATATACTTTCCCGTTCTCCTTGTAAATGGAAACTATGGATTTAACCTCTCCTGATTTATCATCGATGGTCTTCCATTTTCCGAATACATCCTGAGCATTCACAGAAGTGAAAGCGAATAGAGTAATGAATATAAACTGAAAAACACGTTTCATAAATACAGATTATTTCCCAAGCATTGCTTTTTTAAGCTTACTATCGGCCGGATCGTTTCCTAACCAGATGCCAAAAAGCGCCTTTTTAAAGTTCATTCCGCTAATAGTTCCTAATTCTTTTCCATTTTTATAGGCTACTACTCCCTTCCCTTTTTGGTATGTAATATCGAAGGTATCATCCTCAACGATCTCTGCACTAAAGAAGCCAATAAATTTTTTAATTTCCGATTTTAAAGGAGCTGTATTTCCGCCCGTAGAAGCTTCAAAACCTTCTTCCACTGCCTCACTCATAGCTTCACTGGAAACAAATCCGGAAGTGATCACTAATTTAATAGCCATCGTTTCATCGGCATTCATAATTGCTCTGGCATCACTAGACTTTTCATTTAAATAAAGTCCTGCAGAATACAACTTAAGCACCATTGCTTTCTTACGAATTCCGGCACCATTAAGGGATAAAGATTCTCCTCCAAAATTCACTGTGTTAGGAAGCGTAACAGCTCCAACCTGAGTTTGTGCAACAGTCATATTAAAGGATACCATCGCTACAGCAAGTAATAATAAATTTTTCATTTTTTTGTTTAAATTAAATTAGTGTTTAGGTTTATCTTTCAGACGTTGTAGGGAAATGTTTAATTCAAATCCCAGCAACAATAAGTTCGCATTAATCCAAATATATAACATCATTATTAAAAGTGCACCAATAGAACCGTATAACTCATTATAACTTGAAAAATCATTTATATAGATTCCGAAGAAATAAGTAGTTAGTAAAAACAACAAGGTAGTTACGACCGCACCAATGGAAAAGAATCGGGATTCTTTGCCTTCCTTTGTACCAAAGTAATAAAGCGTTGCGATTATGATATATATCATAAAGATAAAGACCGTTATTTGTAAGAACGAAATCCAAAAAACATCGTTTGTTAGATAGTGACTTCCCTTTAAGGAATTTATAATATACTCCCCGTAAAAGATCACCACAACGGTAGTGAGCAACAACAATGCCAAAATTATAGAGACAACCAAAGCCACAAAGTACTGCCTAAAAAATCCTCTATTGATGGTAACATGAAACGAATACTCGAAAGCACTAAAAATAGCATTTACACCATTAGCGGCAAACAATATCGACAGTAAGAAAACCAATGAAAGTAACCCTCCTCGTGGATTTACCGCAATATCGGCAATTACAGGATAGAAGAATTCGGTTGTTTGAGGCGGTAATAAACTTTCAATAAAAACAAGGAATCTGGTTTGAAACCCCTCAACCGGAACATAGGGTATTAAATTCAGAATAAATAACAGAAAAGGAAACAGAGCGACAAAAAAACTATACGCAATTGAACTCGCTCTGGAGCCAAAAGTCCCTTTAATAATACCATTGATATAAATTTCGAGCAGATCGTAAAGCGAGAGTCCGTTGAAACCGGGCAATATAACCCGTTTAAAGAGTTTCACTAAACTGCGAACAACGGGTATTTTATTTAATTTCTCTTCAACCTCAACACTCATTTAAACGGCTTTTAGGCTCAAATCCATATTGTAAACAGAATGAGTTAATGCGCCACTCGAAATATAATCTACGCCACATTCGGCGTATTTTCGTGCAGTTTCCAGCGTAATTCCGCCACTGGATTCTGTAAGGCACTTATCTCCTATTAATTGAACAGCCTTTCTGGTGTCTTCATAATTAAAGTTATCTATCAAAATTCGATATACTCCGTCTGTTTTAAGTATTTCTTCTATTTCTGAAAGATCACGAGCTTCAACAATTATTTTAAGGTTCAAATTGTGATCCTTCAGGTATTGTTTAGTAGTTTCTATTGCCTTAGTGATTCCTCCACAAAAATCGATATGGTTATCCTTAAGCATGATCATATCGTAGAGTGCAAACCGGTGGTTCTCACCACCTCCAATTGTTACCGCCCATTTTTCGAGGGCTCGAAGTCCGGGGGTTGTTTTTCGCGTATCGAGTATTTTTGTTTTGGTACCTTCCAGTAGTTCAACGTATTTGTTGGTCTTTGTTGCAATGGCACTCATTCGCTGCATCGCATTTAAAACCAAACGCTCAGACTTTAAAATAGACTGTGACAATCCGGATACATAAAAACAAATATCACCATGCTTTACGCTCTCTCCATCATTGATCTTAATATCAAGTTTCAAACCCGGATCCACATAATCGAAGACTTGTCTGGCAAATTCGACACCGGCAATGATCCCCTCATCCTTTACTAAAAGCTTTGCGGTACCAACGGCATCTTCAGGAATACATGCTAACGAACTATGGTCACCATCACCAACATCTTCGCGTATGGCATTGGCAATAATTATGTCAATTTCCTTATTAAAACGTTTCTTTGAAATCATAGCAGGCAAATTTTAGCTAAAATAACAAAAAGAGTTGGCAGTTTAGGAGAAACTGAGAAACTTGCCTATTTTTTATCTTTGTATTTTTGACTTCTGAAAGCCTTATAATGAAAATCACACTTCTTGCCATTGGTAAAACTGACGATAAAAACCTGCAGGTCTTAACCGAAAATTACAAAAAGCGACTGAAACATTATATTCCATTTAGCTTTGTGGTGATCCCGGATGTAAAAAGCGCCAAGAATCTTTCTGCACGTATGTCGTCTAAAGCCTTAGCAGCTGCACAAGAGCTGCAAAAACAGGCCGAAGGCGAAGAAATATTGAAGAAAATTGAAACATCAGATACGGTAATACTACTCGATGAAAAAGGCAAATCTTACCATTCGGTTGCTTTTAGTGAGTTTCTTCAGAAGAAAATGAACAGCGGACTAAAAAACCTCGTCTTTGTTATTGGAGGGCCTTACGGATTTAGTGACAATGTATATCAACGGGCGAATGGCAAAATAGCGTTATCGCAAATGACATTTTCACACCAAATGGTACGGCTGTTTTTTATAGAACAGTTATACAGGGGATTTACGATCCTGAGAAATGAACCGTATCATCACAGATAAACTAACCCCGAATTTTTCGGTAGTCCTTATTTTTAGCAAAAAGGAGTTTATAGTTGTTGGTTCCTTCAAAGTTTGGCGGAATGGAAACTTCAATAGTTTTACCACCCTTTTGAAAAACTTTTATGATACTACCATCCCGGGTGCCCGAATCCTTCAATTTATACTTTAAATTCTTAATTTGAAGATCGAAAGCATCTAATAAGTTCTTATCCCTAAAGAGAATTTCGGTTGCTGTAGCTTTATCATTTTCAGAAATATAGTGCGTAATAAAATAATAAGCATCTACGCCCGGACCGTAATTTGGCCTATCGAATACGAATTTCGCGTTTCCGTATTTTTCGTCGGTTTCATCAACACCCTGAAAGAAATACCACTTATTCGCACTTAAGTACTCCTCCACTTCCCCTAACCCTTTATCACATAAGTCTGTTAGCTGAGTAATAGTAATATTCTGGGCAAATAAATTACTTGAAAGGATAAATATTGATATAAAAAATATAAACTTCTTCATTTCCACTTTTTAGTCATTTCTATCAAGAAAGATGCCTAAAACCATTTTCACAGGTTGACACAATAATTCTTACAGCAATAATACTAAAAATTATTTATGTGAAACCTATCCAAAGGCAGTCAATAGCATCTGTGACCATATGAAATAATAATCCCAAAGCAATTATGCGGGTTTTTTTTATAAAAAATAACACAAAATATCCTGCAATTGCAATATACGAATGTAAAGGATGAAACCCTATACTACAACGATCGGGATCAAAAAGAGGGGTTGCCAAGAGATGATCGAGATCTACTAACATCGTCGCGATTAATATTAACCAGGTCATTTTCCAATTGTTTCTGAAAAACACCCATGCAATGAGCCCGGGTACTAAAAAATGTAACGAATAATGAATCAATGTTTGCAACATTTTCCTTTTTTTAGCTCTGAAACTTCAGTTTTTTCTTTATAAGGTATTCTCTCTCTGCGTTATTTACCACAATATTTATAGCCAGCTCTAAACTTAATAATGCTTTTTCGATCTTGTTCTGTTCTTTATAATTTTCGGCCATAACTCCATAATATAAATACGCGCGCTTCCCTAAGCTCGCAGGTTCAATATTAATTAATAATTGGTTCGCCTCCTTGTAATTCTGTAACTGAATTTGAACAATAGCAATATGTAAGGCCGTAATAGCAGACGGCTGCATTTGGTACAATTTGTTGTACCACATTAAGATCTTTTGCCAATTGGTATCTTTATAGGATGGCGCTTTTATATGTTCAGAAGCTATAGCAGCTTCATAGTGATAGTGTGAAAACCGATTATTGATAACGGCTTTGTTCATCGCCTCATTTCCTAAATGGATAAAGGGTACATGCCATGTTGAGCGATCCTGATTTTCCAGATCAATAATTTCTTGTTCCTTACTCACCTTACTATCCAATCTGGCCGAATGGAAACACATTAACGCAAATAATGCATAGCAGTCGGCGGCTCTTGTCTTGGGGTTTTTGAGCAGTATCTGACATAAACGCATTGCCTCACCGCAAAGTTCTGTTCTCACTAGTATATCTGTTCTGTTAGAATGAAAGCCCTCATTAAAAATAAGATACAGCACTTCTAATACACTTTCAATACGCCTGGGAAGTTCTTCCCCTACGGGTATTTTAAACAGTATATTTTTTTTCTGAATAGTTTTACGAGCTCTACTCAGTCTTTTTTTTATTGTTTCTTCTTTTGACAGTAAAGCTGAAGCGATTTCGGTAGCATTAAACCCCGAGATGGTCCTAAGGGAAAAAGCGATTCGGTCACTTTTAGACAGCGAAGGATGGCAAGCGGTAAAGATCATTCGAAGTTGGCTATCGGCAATTTCGGAGTCCAGAAAAAGATCGTTAACTGCCATTGCATCCTGACTCGCGCTAACTTGCGGAACTCTTTTACGTTCCGAATTCAGTTTTCTGAAAATATCCAGAACTCTGTTCTTAGCTGCCTTCGTAAGCCATGCTTCAGGATTTTGGGGAGGCTTTTTTTTCCAGGAAAGCGTCGCCTTCACAAAGGTATCCTGAACAGCATCTTCGATAGTTTCCAGATGTGATAATCCAAAGATCCGCGTTAAAACAGAGACCATCTTTCCGTAGTGATGCCGAAAAAGATGGTCTATGAGTTTTGGTTCCATTATCGATCGAAAACCATAATTTCACGAATTTCAACAGTGCCTCCCAGATCGAAATCGGGGAAATCCTGCGCGATCTTTTCAACCTCATCGAAGTTATTAGCAGCCACTAAATAGTATCCGCCTATGAGCTCTTTTACTTCCGCAGACGCCATATCGGTTACTGTTCGTTCTTGTCCGGAGATCCGTCTCACGTTCGGTTCGAGCGCATTTCCTCCTCGTAAAACACCTTCTTTTTCCATTTTTTCTCCCCAGGCAAACCATTTACCCATTCTTCCTTGTAGTTCTTCTGGAGATAAGCCTAAAGCAGCGTAGTCTGCCCCAATAAAAATCATCATAAATTCTTTCATAATAGTTGGTTTAAATTAAACATTCATCTATAAGACGAATCCAACATGAAAAACGGGGACACATTGTTTCCTTTTTTCAGAAATAAAGATAAAGAAATGTGAAACAACTCTACATAAAACGTTTAAGCAACTTTAATTTCCACTTAGCGTAGGGAGCATATTTTAACGGTAGCTCAAACCAAGTTGGCTTGTTAAGGACACTTTTATAGTGCGTAAAAGCTTTAAAACCTGCAACACCATGATAATTTCCTATACCACTATTGCCAACACCTCCAAAGGGTAACTTCGGATTAGAAATATGCATGACTGCGTCATTCACCGCACCCCCTCCAAAAGAGATCTTACGTTCAATTTTCTTTCGCGACTTAGAACTACTCGTAAACACATAACACGATAGTGGCTTAGATAGTTCATTTACCTTGTCAATCGCTTTGTCCAAGTCTGTATAACTAATTACCGGTAATATAGGTCCGAAGATCTCTTCCTGCATTACCGCATCTTCAAAACTAACATCCTGCATGATCGTAGGTTCCATATATCGTTCCGCTTTATCCACTTTTCCTCCATGATAGATCTTATCCTGAATGAGCAACTTTTGTAATCTTTCAAAATTATCATCATTAATTATCTGAAGATAATTATCATTGTGAAACGCATAATTAGCATCTATTATCTCCTTTTTTGCAAGCTTCAGAAATTCCTTTTGCACACTTTCATGGACCATCACATAATCTGGTGCGATGCACGACTGACCCGCATTTAAGAATTTCGCCCAGATCATTCGTTTGGCAGTCATTTTCAGATTTGCATCTTCTGTAACGAATGTTGGACTTTTTCCTCCCATCTCTAAAGTTACCGGTGTTAAATTTTGGGCGGCAGCCTTGTAAACGATTTTTCCAACCTTAGTGCTTCCCGTAAAGAAGATCTTATCGAATTTTTGTTTTAACAATTCGGTCGTCTCCGGAATACCCCCTTCAACAACGGTGAAAAATTCCGACTTAAAGTACTTTGCCACTAAATTAGCCATCAGTGCGGAAGTGTTTTTTGGTAATTCACTTGGCTTTAAAACCACCGTATTACCGGCGACTATTGCTGCAATGGCGGGAGCTAATGATAATTGATAAGGATAGTTCCATGCGCCAATAACCAAACATACCCCTAAGGGTTCCGGAATTATATAACTACTTGCGGGAAAATTAGCAATATTAGTAGACACCCTCCTGGTTCGCGACCATCGCTTACATTTTTTGATTGCCTCATCTATGTCATGATAAACCAGAGCCAATTCACTTAGGTAATTCTCAAAACTACTCTTCTTAAAATCTTTGTAAATCGCTTCATGCAATGCCTCTTCGTTTTCCTGAAGCATTTTTTTAAAAGTCTTTAATTGATTTATTCTGAAAGTGACGTCTTTTGTTTTATGGATATTAAAAAATTGACGCTGTGCAGCAATAATCTTTTGCATAGTTATATATATTGAGGTTCTTTCCGAAGCAAATAATTACTTCATAAATAACACATATATAAAATTAAGGGAACGAACTTAGAGTTCTGTTAAAGAAAAGCGAAAAGAAACCGATCAAGCAGAATAAGGAAGATGTTGAGATCCCAATACTATTGAAATATCAAAAATCTAAGTTTAATTATAGAGAATTAAATCAACCTCGATCGCGGTTTAGGACCTTGTATTCTTCATAACACTCACTAATGGCATCGAGAATTTGAAGATCGTTCGCGGTTTTAATGAAATCTGCAGAGTAGTTGCACTTGTTCATTATTTCATCAATATCTACACGTTCCAATTGCAGTACTGCCATAAGAGTTTCCCTGTCAAATTTACTTTGAAGTAAATTCCTAATAGCATCATCCTCTTTCATTTGCCTCAATTTGCGCATCTGTTTGGGACGTTTTCCGAAGACATTATATAGGAAATCTGCCGGATTAAAAATAGCACTTAACACTTTGTTTACCGCACCCGGCTGATTACTACCACCTTCATAACCTGAGCCCAAACCGGCAATTCTATAGCGGTAATTATCGTAAATAGGAATAGTTCGCGCATCAACCTCAACATAACCCGTAAGTTGCACCGGACGAACAACAACTTCTTCCAAAGCAATACCTAATTCGGTCATTTTAACTTTAATGTCACCAAATTTTAGCCAGTCGTTGGTTACTCTAACTCTAATCGACTTAAAGCCGAGATATGAGAAGTACAGCGTATCGTTAACCGCAGCCCGGATTTCAAAATCTCCTTCCGAATCGGTCGTTGTTCCCTTCACACTGTTCAGGTTTACAATATTTACATTCTCGAGCGCTACGTCGTTAGCATCGTTTAACACCTTCCCTTTAATGGCATGATCTTCCTGAGAAAATGCCGTAAAGGTAATTAAGGATAGTAATAGAAATATGTAACTTCTTTTCATAGCTTTCATACAAATGTACATATTAGATGGTAAATTCATGTAAAAGTTTAGTTAACGCCTCACATTTTTAGCTATTACGCTCTTCTTCTGCGTTTTCCACCCGTTCCACTCGTATCCGGTTTAGACTTTCCACGTCGTTTCCCGGAGAATTTAGGTTTGTTCTCACCTTCAAATCCGCCGTCACGTTTTTTATATCCGCCACGATCACTTCCACCGGTACGTCCGCGTTTTTTAAATCCGCCGCGATCATCACCGCTTCTTCCACGACCTCCGCTTCTTCCTTTTCCACGTCCGCGTCCGCGGTCTCTTCCGCCACGACCTTTATCTTCAGAAATTTCTACGGAAACGCGTCTTCCTTCCAACTGAAAATCGCTAAAAACACTAAGAACCAACTCTTTGTGTTTATCATCGGTGTTAAAAAATGAAAAACTATCTTTTACATCAACCTTATAAACATCATCTTTCCCAAGTTGAAGCAGATCACGAAGAAAATCTTTAAGACTCATCCAGTCGAAATCGTCCTTACCACCAATGTTTATAAAGTAACGAGTACTGTCTTTTTGATCTTCGGCGTAACTTCCTCCTTCAATATTCAGATCTTTCGATTTTTTATAGTAATTGTTAAATCGTGTAAACTCTACCGAAAAGAATTTTTTGATCAATTCTTCCTTTGTAAAGTCTTTTAAAACTTCGTTTAACTTCGGAAGGTGGATATCAATATCGTGATTAATTTCAGTATCCTTGATATTATTCGCTAAATGATATAGTTGTTTCTCACATATTTCGTCTCCCGAAGGAATCTCTTTTTTCTCAAATTTCTGCTGAATCATCTTCTCGATGCTCGAAATCTTTCGAACTTCACTCTTAGAAACAATGACCATCGAAACCCCAGTCTTACCGGCACGTCCCGTACGTCCGCTACGGTGAGTATAGGTTTCAATTTCATCGGGAAGCTGATAGTTAATTACGTGTGTAATATCATCAACATCAATACCCCGGGCGGCAACATCGGTGGCAACCATCATTTGGATCTGACGCGTACGAAACTGCTTCATTACGATGTCTCGTTGATTCTGACTTAGATCTCCGTGTATAGCTCCTGCGCTGTAACCATCTGAAATTAGCTGCTCTGCAACTTTTTGAGTGTCGCGTTTTGTTCTACAAAAAACCACAGAAAATATATCCGGATTGGCATCTGCCAATCGTTTTAATGCCGAATAACGATCGCGCGCATTTACCAAATAGTATTCATGAGATACTTGATTGGATCCCATATTCTTTGACCCTACTGTTACTTCAACAGGGTTATACATAAATTTTTTGGCGATCGCAGACACCTCTTTTGGCATGGTCGCACTAAAAAGCCATGTACTTTTATCTTCAGGAGAGTGTGATAAAATATCGGTGATGTCTTCATAGAATCCCATATTTAACATCTCATCGGCTTCATCGAGTACACAGTATTCGATCTTGGAAATATCGATCATTCTACGACCGATCATATCTTTCATTCTTCCCGGAGTAGCTACAATAATTTGCGCTCCTTTTTTAATTTGTTTTGCTTGCTCGGTAATACTCGCACCTCCATAGATCGCAACCACATTAAGCCCTTTCATATGCTTTCCGTAGTTATCCATCTCATTGGTGATCTGCATACACAATTCACGTGTTGGGGATAAAATTAGCCCCTGCGTAGTGCGGCTATCAACATTAATCTTTTGCAGCATAGGAAATCCAAACGCAGCCGTTTTACCGGTCCCTGTTTGAGCCAATGCTACAAAATCTGTATCTTCATTTAATAAAATTGGAATTGATTTTTCCTGAACTTCACTCGGGGTTTCGAAGCCCATATCGGAAATTGCCTGTAATAGTGTATCGTTAAGACCTAACGATTTAAATTTAGTCATAGTAATATATATGTTTATTTGTGTGCCTTGGGGAAGCTATCGACAAATAAACCTACGACTTCTCACTTTGCACTACCTCACCCTGAGGATTTTCTACAAAACCGGTGCTAATTTTACAGCCCTGATTTTGAAGGCGCAAAGGTACGCTTTAATTTAGAATAAATAAGCAAGCCTTAACAAATAGTTGTGATAGAGACGAAAACACCCGGAAAATCTAATTAGAGAGATAATCGATTAGTTGTCTCATAGCCTTGCCACGATGACCAATTTTACTCTTTTCAACCAAACTCATCTCAGCAAAGGTTTGCAAAGAACCTTTTGGCTGAAAAACAGGATCGTACCCAAATCCCTTTTCACCTCTTGCACTTTCAATAATTTTTCCTTCGCAAATCCCAATAAACAAGCTATTAGAACCTTTTAAAGTGAGGGCGATGGCAGTTTTAAATCGGGCGTCTCTATTATCCTTATCTTCCAGTTTCTTGAGTAATTTCTGCATGTTCGCCTCCGAATCTTTTTCCGGTCCGGCATATCTGGCACTATAAACGCCTGGTTCATTATCCAGCGATGCTACCTCCAGTCCTGTATCATCAGCAAAACAATCGAACCCATACCTGTCACGGACATAATTAGCTTTTAAAACAGCATTACCTTCAATAGTGTTTGCTGTTTCGGGTATATCTTCATCACAACCAATATCTGTAAGGCTCAGCAACTCCAAATCGTGTGGTAAAAGTGCTTTTACCTCTTTAAATTTATTCATATTGTGAGTTGCAAAGACGAGTTTCATAGTAATTGTAATTTGAGGAGATTAATTAACAGGCAAAGTGACGTAAAAATTGTCAAGGTTATTTTAAGCTGTGAAGGGCAATTCTATTTCCTTCAGAATCCTTTAGTAAGGCCATGAAACCGTGTTCTTCAGAGATTAATGTCTTCTTCTGAAGAATTGTTCCGCCGGCATTTACGGCTCTGTTTAATTCTATTTGTACGTCTTCCGAGGAAAAATAAACCAGACTGCCTTGGTCACTTGGGATATATGCTTCGTGTTTCATCAAACTGCCCGTAGCGCCATATGCTTGGCCGGAACTGGGAAACCATCCCATGACCACACCTCCAAAATCGTGCACCGTGATCTTTATATCGAGTAACTTTTCATAAAAGGCTTTAGCTCTGTCCATATCAGTAACCGGAATCTCGAACCAGCCAACCACGTTCTGTTTCATATTTCTGTTTTTAAATTTTCTTTTCCAGCTCAAGTTTTAAACTCGCTAAACCTTCATCAAAATCCTTACCCACTGTCTTATCCATATTAAAAAACAGCATAAAAACGTTAAAAGGTCTGGGGTTGGTACCTTCAAAACCCCATGTAACCTCAGTTTTACCGGGTTCGATCTCTTTCACTAAAAAATACCCGTTACTTACAGATTTCCATGGCTTAAAAAACCTTAATTCCGAATCGATACGTTCATTATCAACGTATCCGATTAACTCTTGCTCACCAATACCAACATCTTTGTTCCCTTCCCATCTGTTTATAAAACCAATTTCACCATCAATTCCGGTTTGAGTTTGTTTCATGTTGGGATCTTTCTTTTTCCAAGGTGACCAATGATCCTGATTTCTTATGAGTTTCAGATATTGAAATGTTTCTGATAATGGTCTATTCACAATAATACTTCTGCGAACATCATATTTTCTTGGAGCCACCAAAATTAAAACGATAACGAGAAGCACGATAAATAAAACAATATATAGGAATATGGTCATAGCAGTAAGGTTTAATGGTACCTAAATTTACGCATTTTTATCTTCTAAATATCTTGTAATGATCTCGTTTACGTTTTTTATCGTTTTTTTTGTCCAATCCAGATTGAGTTGTTGTTTTTCTTCTTCGGAAAGACCCCAATTTACATTACTCTGTTTTAATTTGGTCACTACACTCTGAAGAATGATCGCCGCCGAAACCGAAATATTTAAACTTTCAGTAAACCCATACATAGGTATTTTTAAAAATCCATCGGCTTTATTCATCACATTTTCACTCAAGCCGCTTTTTTCGGTTCCGAAGAAAAAAACCGATTTTTTTGTCACATCGAAATCATGCAGCAAAGTTGCATCATTATGAGGTGTCGTTGCAATTATCTGATAATCTTCTTTCTTCAGTGTAGAAATACAGTCTTCAACCGAATTGTAGCGTTTTAGGTTGACCCATTTTTGAGCCCCCATGGCAATCTCTTTGTCTATTCGTTTGCCCAAACGCTCTTCTACCACATGCATATCCTGAATTCCGAAGACATCGCAACTCCGCATCACAGCGCTCGTGTTATGCAATTGATACACGTCCTCCGTGGCAACGGTAAAATGTCTGGTACGTTTCTCCAAAATCTCGAAAAACAACTCCTTCCTCCTTTCTGTTAGGAAAGTTTGCAAATATTCGAATAAACTCTGATCAAAATTAGTATTCATTAAAGCGAAGGTAAAAAGATTTTTTTTTAAGTAATTTTACTTTTAAAACTTATAAAATTGAAAATTGCAGTACTTACCGGTGCCGGAATAAGCGCTGAAAGCGGATTAAAAACATTTCGAGACAGTAATGGTTTATGGGAAGGTCATGATGTGATGCAGGTGGCCTCTCCTCAGGGCTTTGAGAACGATCCTCAGCTAGTACTGGATTTCTACAATGCCCGGCGGCGACAACTATTAGAGGTACAGCCAAATGCCGCGCATAAAGCCTTGGTTACTCTAGAAAAAGAACACGAAGTAACGATCATTACTCAAAACGTGGACGATTTGCACGAAAGAGCCGGGAGTAGCAAGGTCCTTCATCTTCACGGAGAGCTCCTAAAGGTTAGAAGCACTTTTAAATCGGATTTGATTCTTGATTGGAAAAACGATTTAAATGTAGGAGATTTTTGTGAGTTTAATCATCAAATGCGTCCGCATATTGTGTGGTTTGGCGAAGAAGTTCCTCTAATGGAAGACGCCATGCAAATAGTTGAAAATGCAGATATTGTGATCATTATTGGTACCTCCATGCAGGTTTATCCAGCTGCCGGACTGGTACAATATACATCCTACGATGCCAGAATATATTTTGTAGATCCAAATCCGTCGATAACGTCTTCAGAAAGGATTACGGTAATTTCTGAAAATGCGACCACCGGTGTCCCCAAAGTGATTTCAGAAATAAAAAGGTTGTAAAAATGAATTCGGAACTCTTCAATAAGATAAATTATAAAAAAGCCTACCGGAAAAACAGGCTTGAGGCAGCGTTGTGGGTTCAGGCGAATCCGGAAACTTTTGAAGAACTTCTGGATTATTGCTTCGGAAAGGATCTCGAGTTGGCGACCAAAGCTACCTGGGCGTTAGAGTTTATCGCTCGCGATAATTTGAAAATGTTATACCCATATTTGAACAAATTCTTTCAAAACCTTCCCTCAGTTGAAGGTCATGGTGCCATTAGATCCTGTGCTTTGATATCCGAATTGCTCTGTATTGAATATTATAAAACGAAAAATGAACAATTGAGAGCTATCTTTACTTCAGAATATAAAGAGATTTTAACCGAATGCGCTTTCGATTGGATGATCTCCGATCAAAAAGTGGCTTGCCAGGCAAGAGCGATGACAGTATTGTATTTTCTGGGAACCGAATTTGAATGGATACACCCTGAATTGGAACAGATCATTGAAAAAAACATTCACCAAGGTAGTGCGGGTTATAAATCACGTGGACAACACACCCTGGAGAACATAAGGAATTTTAGATAAATTCTTCAAGAAGATCTTTCCTGCTAACAGCACCAAATTAACCCGTTTCAAGTATCCCTAACTCTGAACACTTCCGTATATTTGCATCTTTAAAATTCCAATCATGTATACAAACGCACTTCAAGCAATTTCACCTATTGACGGTAGATACGCATCTAAAACGGCATCGTTAATTCCTTTTTTTTCCGAACAGGCTCTTATTAGATATAGAGTTCAGGTGGAAATCGAGTATTTTATTGCTTTGGTGGAACTTCCCTTGCCTCAACTTAAGGATTTTGACACAAATCTGATCGGTGACTTACGAAAATTATACACAGATTTTACCGTTCAAGATGCGGTACATATTAAGGATACCGAAAAGGTTACAAATCACGATGTAAAGGCGGTTGAATATTTTATCAAGGAAAAGTTTGATGCACTCGGACTTGAAAATTATAAAGAGTTTATCCACTTCGGACTCACGTCGCAGGATATAAACAATACAGCGGTACCTCTTTCTTTAAAGGATGCGATGAACGAATCGTATGTACCCATGTTGTTTGAAGTAAAAAACAAACTGGAAGAACTCGCCGAAGAATGGGCAGAAATTCCTATGTTGGCAAGAACCCACGGACAGCCGGCATCCCCTACTCGTTTGGGAAAGGAAATTCAGGTATTTATTACTCGTATTGAAGAACAATTCGACTTGTTAAACGATATTAAAAGTGCGGCTAAATTTGGAGGAGCGACCGGAAATTACAATGCTCATAAAGTAGCTTATCCCGATATTGACTGGAAAGCATTTGGATCGCAATTTGTACAAGAGAAACTTGGGTTACATCACTCATTCCCTACGACTCAAATTGAACATTACGATCACATGGCAGCTTTGTTCGATTGCTTAAAACGTATCAATACCATCCTTATTGATCTGGATCGTGATATCTGGACCTATGTGTCGATGGATTATTTTAAGCAAAAAATTAAGAAAGGTGAAATTGGATCTAGTGCCATGCCACATAAGGTAAATCCGATCGATTTTGAAAACAGCGAAGGGAATTTAGGCATAGCAAACGCCTTATTCGAACATTTGTCTGCGAAATTACCTATTAGCAGATTGCAACGAGATTTAACCGATAGCACTGTTCTTCGGAATATTGGTGTGCCCATGGGACATACATTAATTGCCTTGCAGGCTACGCTTAAAGGTTTAAATAAATTGCTCCTGAATGAATCCAAATTCGCTGAAGACCTTGAAAATAACTGGGCAGTTGTGGCTGAAGCACTTCAAACGATACTGCGACGTGAAGGGTATCCAAATCCTTACGAAGCTTTAAAGGGATTAACTCGAACCAACGAAACTATAAATCGCAAGTCGATCGCAGACTTTATAGAAACCCTAGATGTTTCCGAAGAAATAAAAAAGGAAATGAGGGTAATTACTCCAGCGAATTATACAGGAATCTAATTCTTGATAATGGTTCTAAAATTCAAAAGGCTTCCAAAAACGGAAGCCTTTCTTTTATAAACCTATCCCTTTAGGTGAGGGGTCTCTGGCTTGACATAACTAACTATTGGGGGCAAAAAGTCTGCGTACCAAAGATAGGTCAAAGCATATGCCAAAGGCCATCTTTCAAATTTTTGAAAATTGGTTTTCGACAAAAAACAAAAAAAGCTCCCTAAAAGGAAGCTTTTTAATTAATTTTCAATTTGTTACATCTCGAAAAGTTCTCCAATTCCCGATAATTTGGATACATCGATATCTCCATTATCGATAGAATTCATCAACTTGATCATTTGATCCGGGCGCATATCTTTGCCCAAAAGTCTGAATACAGCGAACCCCTTTTCATTGTCGCTGGCAAAAACGATCACTTCATCGATGGCATCTTCTTCGCCTAAATATTTCAGTGTTGCACCTTGCTTGTTCGAACCAAACTTCATAAGAGTTTTGTATTTCTCTTGATTGATGATTTCGGCAAGTTTCTTCTTTTCAGATTCATATTCGGCCATATTATCTTTCGAGATCTTGTAGGCTACGACGTTTACTTTTTTAACCGTTTCCAAGATATCTTTTTGTTCCTGGGTAAAAGAGCTATCCTCAGATTGCAGCAAACTGGTTGCAACATCAACCTTTAAAAATTTATCGTCGTCCTGTTTGTCTACCAGATACTTTTGTAGCGATTTATCATTGCTACAACTAAGTAGTGTTAATACCGCTAATACTATTGGTATGATATATTTAGTAAGTCCCATGGTTACGATTTTTTCTTGTTCTTATCTATGTTTTTCAATTCGTCACTTCCGGGAACGTTAAGTTCTTTGGTAAGTTTCGAGATTTGCTTTAGATCGATATTTCCTGTTATGCTCATGATCACCGACATATTCTTACCGTCTACATCACCTTCCATATACATTAACAATTCGCTTACGAAGTTTTCATTCTTACCTTCTTTAGAGTAGAATTTAATATTCTTTCCCTCATCTTTCACACGCATTAATTCACCTAGTCCTTTAGCATTGGCAACATATTTAGTTACCGAAGCAGTCATTCGCTGCGCTACTGCCGGATTATCTGTTGTAAAGATCTTAATGTTATCAAGGTTATTCACCATTTCGAGGTATTCTTTAGCCTCGGGATCTGTAGAATCAAGGTCCATATTGCTTAAAAGCTTGAACATATTTTTTGTAACAATAACCGAAGTTACATCATCTTCGTTTTCAAAAGCATCGAATGCATTTTGGGCTGTACCCAACATTGGGGCTACGATTAAAGCTATAATAATTGCTATCTTTTTCATCTTTGTTTTATTTAAGTAAATGTTATTTTAAAATTTTGTTTTTAGTTTCTGTGATCTCATTTATAAATGTTAATTGCTCTGTTCCTTTATTAAAATTGCTGGATAAAAGTAACATCGCTTCTTTACTCTGCTGAAAGGCTGCTAATGCATCTTTTTCTTCCTGAGACAATGATGGTTGATTAAATATATACCCCCCAACGCTTATGGCGATCACTAAAGACGCAGCAATACTGTACCACCAGGCTCTATTCGATTTACTAGCGTTTGTAGGAAGCTTAAGGTCTCTTTCTGAAACTTCTGCTTTAGCTGTTTCAAAACCAACAAACATTGATCTGTAGGCTTCCAAATGTGGCGCTACCCCTTCACTATTAAAGTAAGCGCGTAGTGTGGTTTCTTCTTCCAGACTTGTGTTTCCTTCAAAATAAGCATCCAACAGGGCTTCTATCTTAGCTAATTCCATAATTGTATTTTTTAATTAATTCTTCTCTCACTGTTTTTCTTGCTCTGGATAACGAAACCCGAACTGCGGTTTCGTTACTTTCAAACATTTCGGCAATCTCAGAGAATTCGAATTGTTCAACATCTCTTAGTTGCAGAATTATTCGTTGTTGTTCGGGCAGGGTCTCCATAATTTTAAAAACCATGCTTACCCCGTCATTCGCTTCCACTTGCCTTTCAACATTGTCTGTATTCTGAAAATTATTATGTACGATCTTTAAATTTGATGCTTGCTTCGATTTTAATCGGTCTAAGCAATAATTCTTTGTCATCGTCATTGCAAATGCTTCGGGATTTCTATAATCCTTCAGTTTTTTTTTGCCTTTCCATAATTTCAAATACACTTCCTGAACAGCATCTTCTGCCTCATCGTTAGACACAAGGATTCTTTTGGCCAGCCTGTAAAGTTTGTCCTTAAAAGGAATTACTGTCGCTATGAATTCTTTTTGCTTCAATGTTTTGCTCTTTGGTTAGTGTTGCAAATATTTTGCCGTTCTATCATTACGACGAGCTACTTGAAATTTTGTTACATTAATTTTTACATTCATTAAATTCTACACTAATAGATCGAATGATTTCAATCCCTTCTTGACGTTGAACGAGCCGAAAGTTTTTCCGAAGAAATCAATCTAAACATTCCCTATTTTTACACATGTTATTTTCATAACAACAATAATGTCCCTATTTTAGGAGTTTACAAATTAATTGGCTTTTATTTAGACCCTATACCTATGAAAAAGAAATTATCCCTGCTCTTGTTTGCTGTTTCAATTCTGTTCACATCCTGCTTTAAAGATAAAGATGACGAACTTCAAACAGCTTCCACTATAGAAATTCAGGATTTTATTTATCGCGGACTCAATTTCTTTTATCTCTATAAGGCAGATACTCCCGAGCTTGCGAACGACGCATTTGCAAATGACGCGGAGAAGAATAATTTTTTAAGCTCGTTTACTTCTCCCGAAAGTTTATTCGATTTTTTAATCTCGCCTCAAGACAGGTTCAGCTTATTGGTAGATGACTATATTGAACTTGAAAATGCCTTGAGCGGTGTTACATTAAACAATGGAATGGAGTTCGGTTTGGTTTTATACCCCGATCAAAGTGGAAACGTGTATGGGTATGTTCGATATGTACTTCCAAATACCAGCGCCGAAACAGCAGGTTTACAGCGTGGAGATATTTTTAATACGATAGACGGACAACAAATCACCGAAAGTAACTTTAATCAGCTTATTGCTCCGGATAATTACACTATTGGGCTCGCAACTTTCGATGGTACAACTATTACGCCTACAGGAGAAACTGTATCCCTTGTAAAAACTCAATATACCGAAAACCCGATTTATATCTCTCAAACACTGAATATCAACGGGCAGAATATAGGTTATTTAATGTATAATGCGTTCACCCGTGATTTTGACCCACAATTAAATGATGCCTTTGCTCAATTTCAAGCTGACGGGATTACAGAACTCGTATTAGACCTGCGTTATAATGGTGGTGGCTCGGTTGAAACTGCTTCAGACCTGTCCAGTATGATCACCGGACAGTTCAACGGACAAGTTTTCTACACAGAGCAATGGAATGATGACAGGCAAGCAGAATATGCGCAGGATGGATTATTTAATAACCTGATCAGTACCGGAGATGCTATTAACAGTCTTAATCTTTCCAGCGTCTATATTCTCACCACCGGAAGATCTGCTTCTGCCAGCGAACTGGTCATAAACGGACTGGATCCATATATTAATGTTATTCAGGTGGGAGGTACTACCACCGGAAAATTTCAGGCTTCCTTCCTTCTATACGACGCTCCCGCACCGGGCTTTAGTAGAAATCAGGCAAATCCGAATCACACCTATGCCATGTTGCCTTTGGTATTTAAAACGGCGAATGCAGTTGGAAATACCGATTATATTGATGGTTTAGTGCCCGACATCGCTTTAGATGAAGATTACAGTAACCTTGGTACGCTTGGAGATCCTTCAGAGCCACTTTTGGCTGCAGCTTTAAACGATATTCTCACATTACCACAACCTTTACGGAATATGACAAATGATTCCGAAGAAATTTCAGAGAGTAAAGCCATTTCACCTCTGTACCAAATAATGTTGGCGGAAAAGTAGTAAAACGTGGCTACGCTTGTTATATAATAAAATGAATGCTATGAAAAAACTCTTTTTTACTGTTGTATTCGCTTTGTTATTTATACTCGTATCTGGATCCTGCAAGAATAACGATGATGATCTCAATGTTAATTCCACCTGGCAGCTAATTGCCTATTATAACGACCCCGGTGATGGGAGTGGGAACTTTGTGACAACTAACGAAGTCGTGATACTTGAATTTTACAATGACGGAATCGTTTCCACCACCGGATCGTTGTGTCGGTTTGATCCAAATGCCGATGGTTCTACAGGAACCTATACCGATAACACAATTTCCCCTACCGAAGATTGTTATTTCGACGGTAGAGAATTAGCGTATTGGTATGAAGGAAATGATTTGATCCTTGCATATCCATGTATCGAGGCTTGCTTAGAAAAATATGCGAGACGCGTAGAATTTTGATCCCTTAAAAACTTAGTGTAAAGCCGAAGCGCATATTTCGCCCGCGTGTTTGAAAACCATAAAGCTCCTCAAATTCTTCGTCTAAAAGGTTGCTCACATTAGCGAACAACTTGATATTCTTAGAAATTTGGTGTGACGCTGTAAGCCCTATCAAACTATAACTTTCTAAGGTTACGTTTTCATTTTCGAAAGTATCGGGATTAAAGAATGAGTCTTCACGATCGCTGTTAAATTGATAACTTAACCCCAAAAACGAGCTTTCACTAAGCTGGTACCCCAGATTAGCATTAATCTTATGCTCGGGAATTCGCAACGCAAAACGTTCATCTGCTTTTGTATTGGTATAATTCGCAGTTACATTTAATTTATTTCCAAAACGTTTTGCAATTTCTATTTCTATTCCGTTTGCTTTAAATGCTTCGGAAGTGTTTTGATACTGAAAGATAAAATTATCGGGGTCCACGTTTATAAAATCTACATAATTCTCTTCATCTCTGTTAAAATAAATCGCGCTAATACGCAAATCACCTTCGGCAGAAAACTCTAACCCTCCTTCAAGAGTGGTATTCTCCTCCGGCTGAAGCTCCTCGTTCCCATACAACGGATCGTAGAGTTGAAACAATGAAGGTGTGATATAGGCGGTACTGTACGAACCCAAGACTTTAAGAAGGTTTTTTCCGAAGGAAAAATTATAAGAAGGATTCACATTATAAACCAAGTGATTTCCATAATCACTATGTATATTTAATCGTACCCCTCCATTTAAATTTAAGCCAAAATCCGAATTGAATGTAAAATTCAAATACGGGTCTATAATATCAAACTTTGCGGTGTCTTCGTCTATTGCCTGCTCAAAGTTGGTCCCGCCAAACGGAATGCTAAAAGAGTTAAAACTACTGTTTATATAGTTTAAACCTAATAATGCTGTGAACTCATCAGTAAAATTATAGGTTAAGTAGTTGTCTAATGAATAGGCATCCGAATCGTATTTTGCAGGAAAACCGGATTCGATCTCACGTTGAATCCATGTATAATTATCATTAAAAACATACTTCCCTTTGGAATACTTCCACTCAAAATGTCCGCCTGTTTTTAGTTGCTTTGTAATGGCACGGTTCTCCGCATCGGTATAGTCAAAGTTGTCAAAGTCGGTTTTAAAATCATCGAAGCTAAAAAACTGACTTATCTTTATGTTCTTATTAAAGTTATAACCTAAATTGATCCTTCCGTTAAATCGGTTAAAAACATCTTCTTCTAAGGCATCTTCACCTTCTGCTGCCGCTACTGCCGAGAGTCCGTCCACATACCTGTTTCCGAAGGAAATATTATAAAAGAGCTGTTTTAAAGTTCCGTTTATCCCAACATAATTACTAAACTCGTTGATGTTGTATCCGCCCTCTTCATCTGCCGATCTGTTACTTCCAAAAGTTGATGTAAAAGTAGCAGCAATAGGTTTACGAGATGCCTTTTTCGTGGTAATACTAATCACCGCTGTCGCTGCCCCCGATCCGTAAAGCACACTGGAGGCGCCTTTAATGATCTCGATGTTTTCAATAGAGGCGGCCGGAATTAACCGCAGGTCATAATCGTTGGCAATTTGTGACGGATCGGTAAGCTGAACCCCGTCAACCATAATTACAACCTGCCTGTTTCGCCCTCCCCGAATGTAATAACCGAGATTCTGACCTTCATTACTCTGATTTCCGTTAATTTCGATCCCTGAAACCTCGTTGACAAGCTGGGCAACAGATTTGCCCGGGTTGTTTTTTAAAGTTTCCTGCGTTATGGTTGCAATGACCTTTCCACTATTTTTACGTGGAATCTTAATTTTTGTATCCAGTTGTACCGAATCCAGTTGTTCAATTTTTTGCTGAGTTTGCGCAATTAATGTGTTTGTAGCAATTACAAATACCGTAAAAAGTAATCTTCTCATATTTTTCTGCTTTAGCTAGAATTATTGTGAGAAAAAGAAAGATAGGCGTTTTACATGTCTAAATTTTAAAAGAAGACCGTATAGAAACGTGTTATCTAAACTTTTATCCCGAAAGTTTGACAATGTGAATACCGGCAGGTCTCCTGGCTCGTCTATTTTGTGTTACCTTCCCATCGGCCTAAGGCAGACAGTGGTTTTGAAGAATTACACGCTCACGATTGAATCGTGATGACTTACAGTTGCGGGAACAGCTTCGGAATTAAACCGAATTCCCTTTTAAGGATGGTCTTTACGACCCTCCACCAAAATTCAATGCGAAAATAAGCCAAATTAAATTACGAAGCCAAACAAAAACTATTATTTTTGAAGATGCAAAAATTCCTTTTCCCAATTGCTTTATCCCTCCTCTTTGTTGCCTGTAAAACCGAAACGAAGAATGATAAAACAGCAATTCAGGATGTTAGATCAACGTCTAATATAAAACACTCAAAGTCTTTTACGATCAATCAATTAGACAACTATAAAATTATAACTATTACCAATCCGTGGCCGGGGTCCGATACGCAATTCACATACGCTTTAGTTGAAAAGGGAGTATCAATTCCTTCTTCGGAAAGTTACGATGCGGTGGTTGAAATTCCGATCAAGAATATTGTTGTAACCTCAACAACCCATATTCCTTCCTTAGAAATGCTTCAGGTTTCTGAAACTCTTGTGGGTTTTCCAAACCTCGACTATATTTCTTCCGAAGCAACCCGAAAGAGGATCGATAACGGTAAAATTACCGAGCTTGGTCGAAATGAAGATATTAATACAGAAGTATTGATCGATCTTGCGCCCGATCTGGTCGTAGGTTTTGCTGTTGATGGAAACAACACTACTTTTCCTACGATCGAAAAAACGGGAATTCCCGTGGTTTACAATGCCGATTGGACCGAAACTTCTCCTCTGGGAAAAGCTGAGTGGATAAAATTCTTCGGAGCACTCTACAATAAGGAAAAGCAGGCGGACAGCATCTTTACAACCATAGAAGCAGAATATCTCGCTGCAAAAGAAATAGCTTCAAAAGCAACTCAAAAGCCAACTGTATTAAGCGGATCAATGTATAAAGACGTATGGTATCTTCCGCAGGGCGATAGCTGGGCAGCTCAATTTATAGCCGATGCTAATGGAGATTACCTTTGGAAAGACAGCAAAGGAAGTGGAAGTATTTCGCTAAACCTTGAATCGGTTTTAGAAAAAGGAATGGATGCCGAATACTGGATTGGTCCGGGGCAGTTTACGAGTCTGTCTCAAATTAAAGATTCTCATGAAATTTACAGCGAATTTAGTGCGTTTAAAAACCGTAACATATACAGTTCTACGAATAAAAAGGGCGTCACCGGAGGAGTTTTGTATTACGAGTTAGCGCCAAACAGACCGGATCTCGTACTAAAAGATATTGTGAAAATATTGCATCCGGAATTATTGCCTGAGCACGAGTTGTTTTTTTTTAGTAAACTTGATTAATGCAAACTTCTACTTCATACAGGGTCTATTTTTCGTTCCTAACACTTCTTTTGGCCGTATTCTTTATTCTAAATTTAAGTTTAGGGTCGGTTGCTATCCCCTTAGATGAAGTTTTAAACGGACTTTTTGGTGGGGAGACCACAAAGGCATCCTGGCATTATATTTTAGTAGATTACAGATTACCAAAAGCCATTACCGCTATCCTTGCCGGTGCAGGTTTATCGGTTTCCGGCTTGTTAATGCAAACACTTTTCAGAAATCCGTTGGCCGGACCGTTCGTGCTAGGTCTTAGTAGTGGTGCCAGTCTTGGGGTAGCACTTTTAATTTTAGGGGCAGGAACTTTTGGAGGTTTCTTCGGAAGTGTACTTTTAAGCGAATGGAGCCTTGTGATTGCTTCAGCTTTGGGTAGTTTTCTGGTATTACTCGCCGTGCTTGCTGTCACTTTCAGAATAAAAGATACGATGGCGATACTTATCATAGGACTCATGTTTGGAAGTGTTACCGCGGCAGTAGTGGGTGTCCTCTCCTATTTTAGTAATGCAGAACAGCTACAGCAATATATTTTTTGGAGCTTTGGAAGTTTAGGAAATCTCTCATGGAACGGGGTGCTAATTCTAAGTATTAGTAGCATCATCGGACTCGCTATTAGTTTTACGAGCGGAAAATCTCTTAACGCCTTATTATTAGGTGAAAACTATGCGAAAAGTATGGGGTTACGCATAAAACGAACCATATTTGTGATCATTGTCGCGACCAGTATTCTCGCCGGCGGCATAACGGCATTTGTTGGACCTATCGCCTTTATTGGTTTGGCTGTCCCGCATATTACCAGACAATTTATTAAAACATCTAATCACCTCATCCTGCTTCCCGCTGTGATTCTTGTAGGCGCGATCTTAATGCTTATTTGCGACACCGTAGCACAATTACCCCATAGTGAATTCACATTACCTATTAATGCGATCACCTCTTTAATTGGCGCACCTGTTGTGATCTGGTTATTGGTAAGAAAACGCAAACTATTATTCTAATGACTTCGGAAGGAAATAATATCGTGCTTAAGGCTTCCCAATTATCGGTTGGCTATAGAAACAAGAAAGAAAACACCGTTGTTTCTCAAGGGGTGGATTTTGTAATATCTGAAGGTGAATTGGTAGGGTTAGTTGGTGCGAACGGTGTTGGAAAATCTACATTATTGCGCACCCTTGCGGGAATGCAAGCGCCGTTAAAGGGAAGTATCTCTATAAAAGGAAAAGACCTGAAAGGTTTTTCATCTATACAGTTAGCTTCAGAGTTGAGTGTGGTACTCACCGAAATTCCCGCCTCCAAAAATCTTTCTGTAATTGAATTAGTTTCTTTAGGAAGGCAACCTTACACCAACTGGATCGGAAAACTTTCCGAAGCAGATAAAAATGCCATTCAGAATGCCTTAAAAGCTACCGAAACCGAAAAACTTGCCAATAGAAAGTGTTTTGAGCTTAGTGACGGTCAGTTACAACGCGTCTATATTGCCCGTGCCTTAGCGCAGGATACACAACTAATAATTTTAGACGAACCTACTACACACTTGGATCTTTATCACCGTGCATATATCCTGAAATTATTGAAAAACCTGGCTAAAGAGACCAATAAGGCTATTCTATTCTCAACGCATGAGATAGATCTCGCTATTCAGCTTACCGATAAAATGCTGGTCATGGCGACAAATGCTACCCATTTTGATGCGCCTTGCAAATTGATCGAGTCCGGTAATTTTGAAACTCTATTTCCGAAGGAAACTATAGATTTTGATCCAAAAACGGGTCGGTTTACGATCAAGAAATAAGTATATTTACCTTATAAAATTTGTTTAAATGAGCGAAACTTTTCTTTTTTTACTTCTGGCTGCTATTTGCCTTTTGATCGGGGCATTTATTGGTAATCTTATTGCAAATCTCAAAGGAAAAACCATTACCAGCAAATTGGAGGCACGTTTGGAGCAATTACAGGATCAGGAGGAGAAATTAAATGAGCGCTTTGAGCATGCGCTACAGGAGCGGGAAGCAATAAGAAAAGAGAAAGATCTTCTTAATATTGAACTAACCAGACGGAATTCGGAAATGGACAGTCTGGAAACGAAACTTAGGGAGCAAAAGCTGGAAGTTGAAAAACTTCAGGAGAAATTCTCTAACGATTTTGAAGTTCTGGCAAATAAGATCTTGGAAAGTAAAAGTGAAAAGTTCACCAAACAGAATAAAGAGAACATAGATGGTATCTTAAAGCCACTTCAGGAGAAAATAGAAAAATTTGAAAAAAAGGTAGATGATAGTCATAAAGAGAGCATCGACAGACATGCTATGCTTAGACAGCAGATCATAGGTTTAAAGGAGCTCAATGAACAAATGAGTAAGGAAGCTACCAATCTTACGAAGGCTTTAAAAGGTGATAGCAAAATGCAAGGAAATTGGGGTGAACTTGTTCTTGAGCGGGTTTTAGAGAAAAGCGGACTCGAAAAGGATCGGGAGTATTTTATGCAGAATGCTTTTACGAATGAGGAGGGAAAACGTGTGCTTCCCGATGTGGTTTTACATCTTCCCGACAATAAAAAGATGATCATTGATTCTAAAGTTTCGTTAGTCGCCTACGAACGTTTTGTCAATGAGGAAGAGGACGATTTAAGAAGTCAGTTCTTAAAAGAACATATCAATTCGTTAAAAAAGCATATTGAACAATTAAGTGCGAAGAATTATCAGGATATTTATAAGATCGAAAGTCCGGATTTCGTATTGCTGTTCGTACCAATTGAACCGGCTTTCGCTGTAGCGATAAATCACGATAACAATTTGTATAATTGGGCTTTCGAGAAGAATATAGTGATCGTTACACCTTCTACCTTGCTTGCAACGCTTAGAACTATTGACAGCATGTGGAACAACGAAAAGCAGCAGCAAAATGCTTTAGAGATCGCGACACAGGCAGGTAGGTTATACGATCAGTTCGTAAATCTAACAGATGATCTGTTAAAAGTAGGAAACCAGTTAAATACGGTAAAGGGAAGTTACGATTCGACCATGAAGAAACTTACCGGTAAAGGAAACCTTTTAACCAGGGTGGAACGCTTAAAAAAATTAGGTTCGAAGGCGAGTAAGCAGATCAATGAGAAGTTGTTGAAGAAGGCTGAAGACGACCAGAACGAATTATTAGAAAATTAATTATGAAAAAAATACTATTTATCATCCTGGGAAGCCTGCTAGCGCTTTACCTACTCTATTTTGCTTTTGTGTACTTTGTACCTTACAGCGAGGGGACCAGAGCCGGAGAACTCATTAAATTTAGTCATAAGGGATTTATGGTTAAAACCTGGGAAGGAGAGATAAGTCAGGGGATTAGTGGGGCTCAGATCTTTTCATTTTCGGTCATGGACAAGGAGGAGGATGTAATTGAAAAACTTAAAGAATATCAAGGGCGATATGTAAAGCTCACCTACGAAGAACGCTACAGTACTTTTTTCTTTTGGGGAGATTCTAAATATTTTATTACAGACGTAGAGCAAGAACAGTCTCCTCATTTCAACAGAAATTAATTTGAGTGAAATCCATAAACATATTGAAGAATCTCAGGTCACTTTTACAGAGTTGATGCTCCCATCGCATACTAATTTTAGTGGGAAAATTCATGGGGGTTATATTTTATCTTTAATGGATTAGATCGCTTTTGCCTGTGCCTCAAAACACAGCCGAAATTATTGTGTGACTGCTTCGGTAGATACGGTAGATTTTCTAAATCCTATTGAAGTTGGAGAGATGGTTACGATGAAAGCCTCGATCAATTATGTGGGACGCACTTCTATGGTCATTGGCATACGAGTAGAATCTGAGGATATTCATACCGGAGAGAAAAAGCATTGCAATTCGTCGTATTTTGTTATGGTAGCAAAGAATGAAGCCGGTGAGAGTGTTGCTGTTCCCGGACTGATCTTAGATTCGGAAAGAGAGATTCGCAGGTTTATAAAAAGTGCAAAACGACTTCAGCTAAAAAATAAAAGAAGAAAAAAATTTAGTGATTCAAAATTTAAGGTACATAAATATTTGAAAGAATTAGAGTCACACAACGTCATTGTCGCCTATAAAACGAAGGACTTTCCGAAGAAAACGAAAAAAACCCGAGAATAAATCCCGGGTTTTTCCAAATTATATAAACAACACTTACATCTTGATCACCTTAAAGGTTGAATCAAGTTCTCCTGCATAAGCTTTAACAAAGTAGACTCCACTTTGAAGATCACTTGTATTTATTTCTGAAATATTTCCTGACGCCTGTCCCTGTGCAACTTTAGCTCCCAGTACATTGTAAATCTCATAGCTATTTAACCTAAATAATGAAGTTATTGTGAGTTTATCCTTCACCGGATTTGGATAAAAGGCAATGTTCATAGCAAATTTATCTTCTATAGAGAGTGCTTCTTCTACAGTAACTGTTCCAAACATCGTTCCCGGATGAATATTACAGCGATACTCATTGATGCCAACTGCTGTAAAAGTAAATGAGAACTGTTCTCCGGTACCGGTAAGAGTTCCACTATCAAAGGTCTCGGTGCTTCCTGAAATACTGCTAACAGTATGTGGAGAAGTATCTGTCAAGGTCCATCGCACAGTATCTCCTTGTTCAATGGTGACACTTGCAGCAGCCCCATTAATCCCTATCGCCCAATCGAGATCGAAAGTTGTTTGTGCCGAAACTAATGAAACTGTTAACGTCATAAATAATAAAGTAAAATTTTTCATAATTGAATTTTTATAGTTTTTAGTTGATATGAATTGATTAGTAACATATTGCTACTTACACCTTTAAAACAACCTCAAAAAGAAAAACCCTACTCCATAACTAGGAATAGGGTTTTAAAAATTTAAAAGCCACGTTAATTATTGAGAGATTTCTTATTATCTCCCAAAACAACTTAGGTGTTATTTACTCAAATACATCTTTCTTCTTGAATACAGATCGTAGAACTGATCATCTTTAAGACTATCAATAAAAAGGATACTTTCTCCTGTACTCTTCATTTCCGGTCCTAATTTCTTATTTACATTTGGAAATTTATTAAAACTGAACACCGGCTGTTTAATAGCATATCCGTTTAGTTTCGGATTAAATTTAAAATCCTTCACCTTACTATGTCCTAACATCACTTTGGTCGCGTAGTTCACATAAGGTTCTCCATAGGCTTTTGCGATAAATGGTACAGTTCTGGACGCTCTGGGGTTAGCTTCAATGATATACACCATGTCATCTTTTATTGCAAACTGAATATTGATAAGTCCAACTGTATTTAATGCTTTCGCAATTTTTACGGTGTGATCTTTAATTTGTTGCATTACGAACTCACCTAAATTAAATGGTGGCAAGGTGGCATTCGAATCTCCAGAGTGGATTCCGCAGGGTTCAATATGCTCCATAATTCCTATGATGTACACATCTTCTCCATCGCAAATGGCATCTGCTTCGGCTTCAATGGCACCATCAAGATAATGATCCAGCAATAGTTTATTGTTCGGTATTTTCCGAAGTAAATCTACTACATGCTCTTCTAATTCTTTCTTATTGATTACGATCTTCATTCCTTGTCCGCCAAGCACATAAGAAGGTCTAATAAGCAGTGGAAAGTCTAATTCGTCTGCCAAAGCGAGTGCCTCGTCTGTAGTTTCGGCAACACCGAATTTTGGATACGGAATGTCTAAATCTTTTAAGATATTGGAAAAGCTTCCCCTATCCTCGGCAAGATCCAGCGATTTGTAACTCGTACCTAGTACTTTTATTCCGTAGCGATCTAACTTTTCGGCTAATTTTAAGGCTGTCTGACCTCCCAACTGAACAATTACACCTTCCGGCTTCTCGTGTCTTATAATGTCGTAAATATGTTCCCAGAATACCGGTTCGAAATACAACTTATCTGCCACATCAAAGTCTGTTGAAACCGTTTCCGGATTACAGTTGATCATGATAGTTTCGTAGCCTACTTCGGAAGCTGCCAATACCCCATGAACGCAACAATAATCGAACTCAATTCCTTGTCCGATACGGTTTGGTCCCGAACCAAGCACTATGATCTTCTTTTTGTCGGTGACCACGCTATCATTTTCTGCATACCGTGTTCCATCAGACAGTTCCATATCGTTTTCGAAGGTAGAATAATAATATGGTGTCTGTGCTTTAAACTCGGCAGCACATGTATCTACAAGTTTGTAGACACGTTGGATATTCATTTCGTCACGTTTTTTGTACACCTGACTCTCCAAACATTTTAGCATATGCGCTATTTGTCGGTCACCGTAACCCTTTTGTTTCGCTTCCAGTAGCAATTCCTTCGGAAGTGTATCGAGGGTATAGGTAGATATTTCTTTTTCAAGCATATACAATTCTTCGTATTGCTTGAGGTACCACATGTCTATTTTGGTGATTTCGTGAATACGACTTAATGGTATTCCCATCTGAATGGCATCATAGATCACAAAGACGCGATCCCAACTTGCATTTTCCAATTTATCAAGAATCTGCTCATAGTCTGTATAGCTTTTTCCATCTGCACCTAATCCATTACGCTTAATTTCTAGCGACTGGGTTGCTTTATGAAGTGCTTCCTGAAATGATCGTCCAATCCCCATCACTTCACCAACAGCTTTCATTTGAAGCCCAAGGGTTCTGTCTGACCCTTCAAATTTATCGAAATTCCAACGAGGTATTTTTACGATCACATAATCCAGGGTTGGCTCAAAAAGCGCCGAAGTAGATTTGGTGATCTGATTTTCCAGTTCATCTAAGTGATAACCAATTGCGAGTTTAGCGGCAATTTTAGCAATTGGATATCCGGTTGCTTTTGAAGCCAGGGCAGAAGAACGAGAAACTCTCGGATTGATCTCAATGGCTATAATATCTTCTTCTTCATCGGGACTTACAGCAAACTGTACGTTACATCCACCTGCAAAATCCCCAATACTTCTCATCATTAGGATCGCCATGTCCCTCATTTTCTGAAACGTTCTATCGCTTAGGGTCATCGCGGGTGCTACGGTGATAGAATCTCCGGTATGGATTCCCATTGGGTCCATATTTTCGATGGTACAGATAATAACTACGTTATCGTTACTATCGCGTAAGAGTTCTAACTCGTATTCTTTCCATCCCATCATCGCCTTATCGATCATCACTTCATGAATTGGAGATATCTCCAGTCCACGCGTAAGTAACTCGTCAAAATCTTCAGGCTTATGAACAATTGACGCTCCTGCTCCACCTAGTGTGTACGATGCACGTATCACGAGTGGAAAACCGAATTCCTGAGCAATTTCCTTTCCTTTTAAGTAAGAAGTTGCTGTTGCCTGTGGTGCCATTTTCACACCAATCTTTTCCATTAGTGTTCTAAACTGTTCTCTGTCTTCTGTAATATTAATTGCATCAATATCGACACCGATTAATTTTATATCAAAATCTTTCCAAATTCCTTTTTCATCGGCTTCAATACAAAGATTCAAGGCAGTTTGCCCTCCCATAGTTGGTAAAACAGCATCTATTTGTGGGTGCTCTTTTAGTATCTGAATTATGGATTTTGTAGTTAATGGCAATAAGTACACGTGATCTGCCATAGACGGATCGGTCATGATAGTAGCCGGATTGGAATTGATAAGGATTGTTTCAATTCCATCTTCTCGCAAAGACCGAAGTGCCTGCGAACCCGAGTAGTCAAACTCACATGCTTGTCCGATGACGATAGGACCAGAACCAATAATTAGAATAGATTTTAAGGAATTGTTTTTTGGCATTTTTAACTTAACTTTTAAAGTGGCGTAAAATTACGACGCATTAGGGTATAAAAAAAAGGTGTTGCTTTTAAAAACAACACCTTTTATATATAACTTATCAACATTATTTTTTGTGACGAGTTTCAGAAGATACAGAAAGTTTCTTTCTACCTTTAGCTCTACGAGCTGCAAGTACCTTTCTACCGTTTACAGATGCCATACGCTCTCTGAAACCGTGTTTGTTTCTTCTCTTTCTTTTTGACGGCTGAAATGTTCTTTTGCTCATTTTCGTATTACTTTATTCTTCTGAAAAATCTTTATCTGAATACTTTTGAAATAGTCCCTCAAAAGTCGGGTGCAAATATACAACGATTTTTTACTTTCCAAAGGGTTAAAGTAAATTTTTTTTTGAATGTTTTTAGTACCTTTGAAACCTTCAAAAAAATAGATTCATGTTCAATAAAATTTTCAAACTTATTTTAGCCGTTTTAGTAATAGGTCTAGCCGTATGGCAATTTACCGAAACCAATATTGGTAATGGTATTATGCTTATTCTATTATCGTTAATTTTCATATTCCTTTATTTTAAAAACGAAATCATCTTATTAGCATTTCTAAGACTTCGGAAGCAAGATTTCCCGGGTGCAAAAAAATGGCTTGATAAAATTAAAAATCCTGAAGCTGCTCTTGTTAGGAAGCAACAGGGGTATTACAATTACTTGAATGGTTTAATGGTTTCTCAATCCAATATGAATGAAGCCGAAAAGTATTTTAAAAGAGCGATAGACCTGGGCTTGTCTATGAATGCAGATCTTGCGATGGCAAAATTGAATCTGGCAGGTATTGCGATGACAAAAAATCGCAAACGTGAGGCAGAAATGCTATTGGCCGAGGCAAAAAAGCTTGATAAGCACAATATGCTTGATGAGCAAATTAAGATGATGAAACAGCAAATGAAAAAAGTTGGACAACCAAGGCAACAGTTTGGTCGCGGTGCCGGTAGAGGGGGCAGACGGTAATAATCTAGCTCTTAACTAGGTTATTATCAGTATTATCCTACAGTTAATTTGTAGTTTAACGAATTTATTAATCGGCTTATCGAATAGTTCCTGCAAGTAAGTTAAATCCTATCTACATTTGCCATGTACTTAAATGTAGTATATGGGGAAAAAACTACTTTATCTTTTTTTATTGGTTTCTTTTATAGCACAATCGCAATCAATTGAGCAAGGCACTCCATTTTCTGAAGCTATTGGAAAGAACATTAAAAAATATCGGCAAAAGTCTCAGCAGGCTTATGCGGAAAAAGATTTTGAGCGTGCTGAATTTCTCTTCGATTCCCTGATCAACAATGTTGTAAACGGCAGTTATCTTGACAACTTTAAGGTAAAGAAAATATCCGGACGCAGAGTTGAACTCAACGATTTTGAAAAACCTGTTTTCCTTATGACGTATGCTTCTTGGTGTACTCCCGGTGTTGGTGAAATACCTGCCTTAAATGAGGTAGCAGATAAGTATCATGATGAAATAGATTTTGTCGTTCTCTTCTGGGATTCAAAGAAAAAAGTAAAGAAAATTGCCAAAGATTACAGTTCAAAGTTCACTATTCTATACGTAGATGAAAAAGAGAACACGAATGACCATATTGTGGAAACAATGAAACACAGTTTAGGTTTTCCAACCACCTTTTTTATTGATAAGAGTAAACAGATCGTAGATGTACGTCGGGGAGTATTACACCCTTACGATGAAGAATTCAATGTGTCTTACAACTTAAATTACAATTCATTTTTAAATGGATTATCCTTACTTATGAACTTACAGCAGGACTATACTGCCGAAGGTCTGGTTTCAAAAGAAAATCCGATACCGTAATTATTTACTTTGAAAAGAACATTTTTATAGCTGCTACTACCAAAATTATTGCAAAGATCTTTTTTAGGATGTTTTGAGGAATGCTCACGGCAAATTTAGATCCAATAAAACCTCCAACTACAAAAAACACCGCGATTACTAATGCATATTTCCAATTAATAGGGCTACCGGATGTGTGGTAGTTATATGCAGCTAAAAATGTCACAGGAACCGCTAAAACTGCCAAACTAAGACCTTGAGCCTCGTGCTGATTATAACCTAATAAGAGTAACATTAACGGAATCATAACAACTCCCCCGCCTACTCCCATAAATCCGCTTAAGATACCTGCTAACAATCCGATAACGATAAGCGATACTATTAAAGTAAGATTCATAAAATTTATTTATTGACCTGTATTATAATATCCTTTCTCAGGAATTTCAATATAATATTCTTTCCCCGAGGCATTTTTAAGATAAGTATCTCGCAACCACGGATTATGCAATTTTAGTATTTTATAATTAATTCCATACTCTTTGGCAAATGTAGCAAAATCTTCTACGGGCACATCTACTTTTATCTTATAAGTTGGTATGGGTTGATAGAGATCCTTTTCTCTAAAGTTGAAACCGTATTTTTCCGGATTACTCAGAATTTCTTTAAATGCCAGTATTCGAAAAACATATCGGCTGGTTTCATCGTTAAGTAGCAGGTCGTAATAATCTGTCACACCTTGTCTCTCCATTTGTCTGTTCACACCTGCATTTCCGGCATTATATGCAGCAGCAGCTGTAGTCCAACTTCCAAAGCGTTCTTTAGATTTTATCAAATATTCTGCAGCAACTTTGGTTGCAAGTTCTAAATTGTAACGTTCGTCGACGTAATCGTTAATTTCCAGTCCGTATTCCCTACCCGTACTTTTCAAAAAATGCCAAAACCCCGCAGCTCCGGCAGGAGAACGGTTATTCTCAAGTCCACTTTCGGCAACAGCCAAATACTTAAAATCATCGGGAAGTCCATATTTTGCCAGTAGAGGCTCAATAACAGGAAAGTATTTATTCGCTCTTTTAAAGATCAATAATCCGTTAGACTGCCAGTATGTATTGACTAATAATTCCCTATCCATACGTTCCCTTATGTCGGGATTATTGAGAGGAACTGTTTCTCCCGCAAAATCCATATGCTCAGGTAATGGAAGCGCATATACATTATAATCGTTCACTAATTTTTTTTCCAGATTCGCATCTGTTGGAGCATCTTGAACAGCGTTAACACATAAACCACTCACTGCAAATAAAATTGCTCCCAACCCAATTTTTGATAAAATACTCATGACTCTCTAAATTTTGAATAAAGATAAAAAATAAACTAACGTTACTTCCTAAAACTAATTATTATTATCCTCGATAATGGTGACGATCTTCTTAGAAATTTCACTCCCTTTATTAATGATCATTACATGTGTTCCTCCAATTATTATTTCAGAATTATCAATATATTTTGCAGGAAACACTGGGTCATTATCGCCATGTATATGAATTACGTTTTTTACAACCTCTGTTCTCTTCCAGCAGACCATTTCTCTAATAGCCCAGTCTAAATAGCGCTTATCTCTTACATGTAAATAATCCTGATAAAGTTTTAGTCTTTTTTCGGTTTTAGGACCAACCGCAAATTTAGTCAGATCTTTTGCACTCAACACTAATCGAGTTGGCACCAGTTTATAAGCGCCTGTATTTCTGGCAAACCTAAGACGTTTAGGAAGTTCTTTTTTTGTTTTCACACTAGAAATTATGAGCAGTTTTCTCAATGTTAAAAAAACACTCATTTCCTGTGCTACAACTCCGCCAAACGAGACACCAATTAATACCGGCTCCGGATGCTTTATTCTAGCCGCCATACGCTTCGCATAATCTGCCAGTTTTTCTTTATTTTTCGGTATTATCCACTCCAAAATATGCATTTCAAATTGGTCTTCAGGTAAGTTGATATTTCTAAAGATCTCCTTTCCTGCCGCCAATCCCGGAACAAAATACACGTGAATTTTTTCAGCACTCATTAAATATAAAATTCAGTATAATTAATAATCTGGTCAATATTTGTAAGATTATTCGTAAATTTACTAGCAAAGATAAAATTATCAATAGTAACTGGGGCTTACTTTATGATTAAGATTTTTGATCTTACCAGAAAATGGGATGCATTCTGTTTAAATGGATGCTCTGTACAATACCTCAGAAGTGGCACGATTTTTAAATTAATCCCCATTCGTTTAAAAAAAGTGAAAGATTTTTTTACAAAACAATTTACATTTCTAACAAACCGATCTTCAATAAACAGAAATTATAAACTTAAATTTTTCGTAAATTTGCGCTTTATACTTACTGATAATGAAACACTTAGTAAATTAACAAGATATATAATTTGGAATGGATTTAACTTTCAATTCATAAATAAGAAGAAAATCATATTAACTAAGTATCAATTAATTTAACTCCCTATGATTGAAGATGTAGAAATTACAGACAACGAATTTCTTAGACAATTCGAACTCGAAGTTGGCGATAATATGGCCAGAATTGAGTATGCACTTCAGGATCGCAAAATCTTTCTTACCAAATACGAAATGCCGGAAGAGATGGAAGAGCAAGGTTTTAGGGATATTTTCATTAAAGCTGTCTTCGAAGAGGTAAAAGACCGGAATATAAGCCTGGTTCCAACCAGTCCCGAAATAGCAGGTTTTATGCGCAAAAACCGAAGAGTTTATAAAGATTTGCTTCCGGTTGGGATAAGTATATAGGTTGTTTTAGGAATTAGTGAGGCCTGCCAACAAGAAGATCGTTAACGTAGTACCAACTCTTCTACAAACTGGAATCGTACTAAACCGTCCTCATCAATTTGAGTTAATTCTACCGGGTGCAATGTATTTACCAATTCCGGATTCCAAGGCGTTTTTACTTTTACATAGTTTTCAGTAAATCCGTGAATATAACCCTGTTTATTTTCACCTTCAAATAGTACTGAACGTGTACTCCCTAACTGAGATTCATAAAACGCACGGCGTTTTTTAACCGATAAGCCTCGCAACATTTTGCTTCTCTTACTTCTCACGTTCTTAGGCACAACATCTTGCATTGTCGCCGCCGGAGTATTATCTCTTTCAGAATAAGTAAAGACATGTAAATAAGATATGTCTAATTCATTTAAAAAATGATATGTTTCCAAGAAGCGTTCTTCGGTTTCTCCGGGAAACCCAACGATCACGTCAACTCCAATACACGCATGTGGCATCACTTCTCGAATTTTCTCTACCCGTTCTGCATATAATTCTTTCATATATCTGCGTCTCATCAATTTCAAGATCGCATTGCTTCCGCTCTGTAATGGAATATGAAAATGCGGCACGAAGGTATTCGAATTGGCAACAAAATCTATAGTTTCATTTTTCAAAAGATTTGGTTCGATTGAAGATATTCTCAATCTTTCAATTCCATCTACCTTATCAAGAGCCTGTACTAAATCTAAAAATGTGTGTTCGTGTTTTTTATTTCCGAATTCTCCCTTGCCATAATCCCCAATATTAACACCGGTAAGTACGATTTCCTTAATATCCTTCTTAGAGATCTCCCTTGCATTTTCGAGAACATTCTCTAAGGTATCACTTCTTGAAATCCCCCTAGCCAACGGGATGGTACAATACGTACATTTATAATCACAACCATCCTGAACCTTCAGAAATGCGCGTGTTCTGTCTCCAATTGCATAAGACCCTACATAAAAATTCGCCTCTTCAATTTCACAACTATGTATTTGAGCTTCCCTTCTATTTCCCGTAACATCATCGAGCAAGTCGTTTATATAGGCGGTAATATTAAACTTTTCAGTTGCCCCTAGCACCAGATCTACTCCATTAACATCTGCCAACTCTTGTGGTTTGAGCTGAGCATAACAACCTACGGCTGCTACAAATGCTTCAGGGTTTACTTTTTGTGCCTGTTTTACGATCGACTTGAAACGCTTATCGGCATTTTCAGTTACACTACATGTATTAATAACGTATACATCGGCTTTCTCTGAAAAATCTACGCGATCAAAGCCTTCCGAAGAAAATCCTCTGGCAATTGTAGAAGTCTCACTAAAATTTAGCTTACAACCTAAGGTATAGAATGCGACTTTTTTGGTAAGATTCATTCTTGTATTTTTGAAAGTGCGGACGCAAAGATACGAAGTTTTGCTGGATGAGCGATGTTGGGTGCGCGATGTTGGGTGCGCGATGTTGGATGTTGGGTGCTGGATGTTGGATGTTGGGTGCTGGATGTTGGGTGCTGGATGTTGGGTGCTGGATGTTGGGTGCGCGATGTTGGGTGTTGGATGTTGGCTGCAAACTATCTAAAAAAAAAAAAAAAATCAACTCCCCAATATAACAAGTTGATATGAGTTTTAAATTTGAAAGATTGCATATTTGGCAAAAAGCAATGACACTCGGAGAAGAAATAAATAACGCTGTAAACAAGTTTCCTAAAAAAGAAATGTATAACCTTTCTTCGCAAATAAGAAGAGCGGCCGATTCAATAGCCTTAAATATTTCAGAAGGATGTATAGTACAATCTAACCGTGAATATCGCAAGTTTTTGGGTTATTCAATTCGTTCACTTGCGGAAGTAGTGACCTGTTTATATAAAGCCAAATATAGATCGTATATTTCCGAAGCAGATTTTGATGAAAAGTATAGCAAATGCTATCTTTTAATGAATATGATGATTGCATTTAGAAATACAATAAAACCTAAAAATTAAAACCGTGCTTCGAGTTTCCAGCCTCCATTTGTGGATAAGAACAGTTCTACTTGCTATTGCGCTTTTCCTACACTTCTCATGTACCCAAAACAACACTAACAACCGCGACCACCTAATATTCCGGTATAACGAACACAGCAATATTTCCACTTTAGATCCGGCATTTGCACGAAATCCTCAAATTATCTGGCCCACGAACCAATTGTTCAACGGATTAGTACAATTAGACGATTCGCTTAATATTAAACCCGATATAGCAAAGCATTGGATCGTAAACGATACCACGAATTCCTATACTTTTTTTCTACGTGATGATGTTTATTTTCATAAAAATAAGGTCTTCGGAAAAGATTCTACCAGAAACGTTGTCGCTTCCGATTTTGAGTACAGTTTCGACAGATTGTTGGATGAAAATGTCGCTTCTTCAGGTAGTTGGGTGCTTCAGAATGTGCTCTCGTACAAAGCTGTAAATGATACCACATTTTCCATACAGTTAAAGAAGCCCTTTCCGGCGTTCTTAGGACTCCTCTCAATGCGATACTGCTCTGTTGTTCCTAAGGAGGCAGTAAATCACTACAAAAACGAATTCCGAAGAAATCCTGTGGGAACAGGACCATTTCAATTTAAAATGTGGGAAGAAAATGTAAAATTGGTACTTAGGAAGAATCCTTTGTATTTTGAAAAAGACTCAAAAGGAGAACAACTTCCCTATCTTGAAGCAGTTGCTATTACATTTCTACCCGATAAACAAAGTGAATTTTTACAATTTACTCAGGGTAAGATCGATTTTATTTCGGGATTAGATAATTCTTATAAAGATGAGCTAGTAACCACTACCGGAAAACTTCAGGAACAATATACCGATAAGATCAATTTGATTACCGGACCCTACCTTAACACAGAGTATCTCGGTTTTTTTATGGAGACCAATTCCGAAGAAATTACATCCGAAAAATTACGTCAAGCTATAAACTATGGATTCGACCGTGTGAAAATGGTCACTTATTTACGTAATGGAATGGGAATTCCTGCGGTACACGGCTTTATACCAAAAGGTCTCCCCGGTTTTGATGAAATTGACGGTTTTACCTATCGGCCGGATAAAGCACGGGAGTTAGTAGAAGTCTACAAAATGGAAACTGGAGACAACAATCCTCAGATCACTATTGGAACCAACAGTCAGTATTTAGATATTTGTGAGTACATTCAGCGGGAGTTAGAAAAAATTGGGATCGACGTTACCGTAGATGTAATGCCTCCGTCCACTTTAAGACAAATGAAATCAAGTGGCGAGTTAGATATTTTTCGGGCAAGCTGGGTGGCAGATTATCCCGATGCCGAAAATTATCTTTCACTTTTTTACAGTCCGAACTTCACCCCCAACGGACCAAATTATACTCATTATAAGAATGCAGTATTTGATAGTTTATATGTAGAAGCTCAGACTATTTCTGATATTGACCAAAGAAAGCTACTTTATACTAGAATGGATTCAATTCTAATTCGGGAAGCGCCCATTGTACCTTTGTTTTATGATATGGCTGTTAGATTTGTCAATAAAAAGGTAAGCGGACTAGGGATCAACCCTCAAAATTTCCTCATATTGAAAAGAGTTAAAAAAGACCGGTAAATATCGGTTTGTTTTTGACGAAATTTAATTTTTCTAGCTTTTAGACCTGTAACATTTCTAAGCCTTTCTGCGACTCATAATAAAACACTACGCTATGGGATTTGGAGGATCGGTTGCTGCGATGCTATCATCGCTTAAGAACAATAAAAATCAGTTAGGTAAAAAAGACAAATACTTCAATAAGAAAGTTGATGGTTACAGTGGTTCTTACGAAAAGCTAGTTGACCATAAGAAAATGAGTCCTTATCAGATGGAGGAGTTCAAAAAGAAATTGAAGGCCGAAAGGAAAAACGAACAACTAACGACCTATATTTGGTTTGTTAGTGCTTTGGTTATTGTAGTACTTTTAATTGTAGTGATATTAGAGTATATATTTTAACTTCTTCTGTGTTTCGCAGTCTCTTCAAAAACATGCTCTAAAATCCTGGCATCTATTTCAGTGAATTCGATATTACGACGCGACATTACGACTTTAGCTACTTCAAATGCTTTTTTCGTTAAATAGGTGGTCATCCCTGCGCTTCCGCCCCAACTAAAACTTGGAACAAAGTTTCTCGGAAAGCCACTTCCGAAGATATTAGCACTCACACCAACCACAGTTCCGGTATTAAACATCGTATTTATACCGCATTTGCTGTGATCGCCCATCATCAAGCCACAGAATTGCAGTCCGGTGCGTGCAAAACCTTCGGTCTCATAATCCCACAAGCGTACCTCTGCATAGTTATTCTTTAAATTCGAGTTATTAGTATCGGCTCCCAAGTTACACCATTCACCCAAAACAGAATTTCCTAAAAATCCGTCATGACCTTTATTTGAATACCCAAAGATCACCGAGTTATTTACTTCTCCTCCTACTTTACTATGCGGACCAACGGTAGTACCACCATAAATCTTGGCTCCCATTTTTACTGTAGCGTGTTCACAAAGCGCAAATGGCCCTCTAATCATACTTCCTTCCATAATTTCGGCATCTTTACCAATATATATAGGCCCTTCAGTGGCGTTAAGCGAACAAAACGGAAGTCTAGCTCCTTCCTCAATAAAAATATCCTTTACGTTAAAGGCTACAGAAGTTTCAGGAATTGATGCTGATGTTCTACCCTGAGTTAGTAAATCAAAATCACGCTTTATTGCGGCATGATTCTTTGAAAATATGTCCCAGGTATGTTCAATTTTTAAAAGATCATTTGAAAATTGAATGATCTCATAAGTCTCAAAATCTACTTCTTGCCCTTCAGAAGTATAAAAAGCAATAGGTTCATCATCATGGAAGATCGCCTTATTTGGAGTAAGCCCCTTTACCAGATCAACGAGTTCTTCCGAAGGAAGAAACGAAGCATTAATAAGAATATTAGCTTCCAATTCTACCATAGGATACTTCTCAGAAAGATAATCTTCGGTCACAGTTGTGGTAGTAAACCCCAGATATTTTTCCCACTTTTCTCTAATGGTTAGAATTCCAACTCTAATATCGGCTACCGGTCTGGTAAAAGTAAAAGGTAGTAATTGATTCCGAACACTTCCGTCAAAAAGGATATAATTCATCGAATGTTTTAGTTAAGTTGGTTATCTGATATACGGCAACATCCTTCAAAAATAAGTATTTATTAGCGATAAGTAAACATGTTTTAGATCAATTTGCCGCCACGAATAACCAAAGAAACAGACAAAAAAAAGCCTTCGAAATTACGAAGGCTTTAAATATTTGGTAAGCGAAAATACTATTCTTCTTCCTTAGCAGCAACGGCTTTAGGTTGTTTGAATTTCGCGTATTTGTTTTTGAATTTATCAATACGTCCTGCAGTATCGATCAATTTAGATTTTCCAGTGTAGAAAGGGTGTGAAGTTCTTGAAATTTCAAGTTTCACTAAAGGATATTCAACACCGTCAACTTCTAGCGTTTCTTTTGTATTTGCAGTAGATTTAGTAATAAAGACATCTTCGTTAGACATGTCTTTAAAAGCAACTAATCTGTAATTTTCAGGATGGATTCCTTTTTTCATCGTCTTATCTTTTATAATACTTACCTCCTGACCTTTCAGGAATGAGCGTGCAAATTTAAGGAATAAAACTAATTCTGCAATAAAATTACACACTTTTTTCATTGCAAAACTACACAAGGTTCTTAAACTAAATTTCTTGAACAGGTTTCTCGTAAGAAATACTGTTTTTAGGGCGTTACCCAGACATTCACTACGTTCGGTCTGCGTCGGGCTTTCGCTATTACACGCTAAGGCGAGGTAACTTAGCTCAATCCCTAACGCAAATATTTTAGTCTACCACTCAATTGATTAGCACAGAAAATAATATTCGTACAATTGTTATAAATTCAGTTATATATAAAATGGAATTGACAATCATTGCAACATCAAATTATTCTGTAACGTTTTCCTATATTTGTTTACTAACAACCCGAACTTATCTGAGTATTTTATTCAGAACAAAACACAACCAATGGAAATACAAACACCCTCAATTAAAAAGAATGCAGCTCAATACGGACTTATACTAGGATTAGTATTTGCATTTATAACTGCAGTTATCTATGCCGTAAGTATTGAATTACTAACAAAATGGTGGCTAGGAATCATCATGTTCTTAATCGCTTTAGGAATTGGTATCTTCTCCGTGGCCAAGTCGAAAGCCATCTTAGGTGGATTTATCTCATTTAAACAAGCCTTTACCTCCTACTTTATTACTATGGCAATTGGTCTGTTTATAAGTATTATCGTTAGTATTTTGATCTTTGTAGTTATCGATCCGGAAGCGGCGGTCTATCTGCAAGAACAAATTGTAGAAATGACCCGTGGAATGATGGAGAGTTTTGGTGCTCCAGAGTCTGAGATCAACAAAGCTATTGCCGAAATGGAAAGTAAAAATCAGTATTCTTTGGGATCACAACTTCAAGGATTTGTTTTTCAATTAGCATTTTACTCTGTGTTTGGATTGCTGGTTGCGCTTATTATGCGTAAAAAAGATCCTAATGCAATTGACTAAAAAACTATGAACATTTCCATCGTAATTCCACTTCTTAACGAAGAAGAGTCACTTACAGAATTATACCATTGGATTGCACAAGTCATGCAATCCAATGGTTTTTTATACGAACTCATCTTTATAGACGACGGAAGTACCGATGGCTCCTGGGATATTATCGAAGCACTTTCGAAACAACACCGAGAAGTAAAAGCGCTGCGCTTTCTAAAGAACTTTGGAAAATCTCAAGCGCTACACGCCGGCTTCGCATTAGCGCAAGGAGAAGTGATCATAACCATGGATGCCGACCTTCAGGATAATCCCGAAGAGATTCCGGCGCTTTATACGATGATCACTCGTGACAACTTCGATCTGGTATCCGGCTGGAAGAAGAAACGCTACGACTCAGTTGTCTCTAAAAACCTGCCATCAAAATTATTCAATTTTGCCGCGCGAAAAACCTCGGGAGTCAAGCTAAATGATTTTAACTGCGGACTCAAAGCGTACAGAAAGGAAGTGGTAAAAACCATTGAGGTCACAGGCGATATGCATCGCTACATTCCTGTTCTGGCAAAAAACGCAGGTTTTTCAAATATTGGAGAAAAAGTAGTACTGCATCAGGCACGAAAATACGGAAGTACAAAATTTGGTGCCGAACGATTTGTTCGTGGTTTTTTGGATCTAATAACCATTTGGTTCTTGTCGCGTTTTGGGAAACGTCCAATGCACCTTTTTGGTGCCTGGGGTGCAATAACGCTTTTCGTTGGGTTCTGTTTTGCTCTTTACCTGGGGATAGATAAATTGTTTATCAATCCTGCCGGAAGATTGATAACCGAGCGTCCGCAGTTTTATATTGCATTGACTGCAATGGTCCTGGGTTCTCAATTGTTTCTAGCTGGTTTTATTGGAGAATTAATTCTACGAAGTAAGAAGGATTCTAAGAACTACATCATTAAAGAAGCGTTAAACGTAAAGAAGTAACCCTAAGATTCATTATTTTTGCACCGTCGGCCAAAATTGGCATTACCTAATAGCTTACAATGATCTACGTAGACCCAAAGATTTTAGAACGCGTAAACCAATGGCTCGTTCCCTTTTTCGACGAGCAAACTCAACAAAAAATTAAAGAAATGATTGCCTATGACCCGGAAGGTCTGGAGGATAGTTTCTATAAAAACTTAGAGTTTGGAACCGGTGGCATGAGAGGGATCATGGGCGTTGGGGACAATAGAATAAATAAATACACCCTTGGAAAAAACACACAAGGAATTTCCAATTATCTTAAGAAACAGTTTCCTAACCAGGAAATACGCGTTGCCATTGCTTACGATTGTAGACATAATAGTAAAGAACTCGCACAAGTAGTCGCTAATGTGTTCTCGGCAAATAATATTAAGGTTTTTCTTTTTTCCGACTTACGCCCTACTCCGGAATTGTCGTTTGCGGTTAAACACCTTAATTGCCAATGCGGAATCGTTTTAACAGCTTCTCATAACCCACCCGAATACAATGGGTACAAGGTATATTGGGAAGATGGCGGTCAGCTGGTGCCCCCTCAGGACACCGAAATAATTTCTGAAATAAATTCACTGGAGTATACGGATATTAGATTTGAAGCTAAGCCATCGCTTATAGAATTTATCGATAAAGACGTGGATGATGCGTTTGCAAATGCCTCCGTTAAAAACGGAAGTTTTAATACACCACAACAGGCTAAGGACGAATTAAAGATCGTTTTTACTTCCTTACACGGAACTTCGATCACAATGATCCCAAGAGTGCTTGAAGCTGCAGGATATGACGATGTAACCATTGTTGAAGAACAAGCAACACCGGACGGAGATTTCCCTACAGTGCAATCACCAAATCCCGAAGAACCGGAGGCACTAAAAATGGCGATCGAAACTGCTAATGAGATCAACGCCGATATTGTGATAGGAACAGATCCCGATTGTGACAGATTGGGGATTGCCGTACGAAATGAAAAAGGTGAAATGGCGATCCTTAACGGTAATGAGGCTATGGCCATTAAAACGTATTTTCTGTTGGAACAATGGAAGACAGCAGGAAAATTAAACGGCAACCAGTTTATTGCCTCTACTATAGTTTCTACACCCTTGATTCGTAAAATAGCAGATCATTTTGGAGTAATTTACAAAGAGGGCCTTACCGGTTTTAAATGGATCGCAAAAATGGTAAAAGATTTTCCCGGACTTGAATTCGTTGGAGGCGGGGAAGAGAGTTTTGGCTATATGGTCGGAGATTTTGTAAGAGATAAAGATGCAGTAACTGCAACTTTATTGGCTTGTGAGATCGCGGCTCAACAAAAAGTAAAAGGAAGTAGTATGTTTGCCTACCTTCAGAAAATTAATGATGAATTGGGCTATTACAAAGAACATTTAATTTCAGTCGTAAAAAAAGGAAAGAAAGGTGCCGAAGAAATTGCGGAAATAATGAAAGAACTTCGTGAAAACCCTATGTCGGAGATTGCCGGAAGCAAGGTGATCCGTTTGGAAGATTATTCAAAGAACGAAGCGATCAATGTGAATACAAATTCTTCAGAAGAAATAAATATTCCGCTTTCCAACGTACTTATTTATTATACCGAAGATGGATCTAAAGTCGCCGCAAGACCTAGTGGAACTGAACCAAAGATAAAATTCTACATAAGTGTGAATGGCACAAACAAACAGGATCTTCAGAAGAAAACAGATAATATTATAACTAGTTTAAAATTGGACTAGCTCCACCACGAATGAATTATTTTAGAAAAATACTTCGCTACGCGATTCCTTACAAAGCTTATGCCTGGCTCAACATAATTTCCAACGTATTCTATGCCCTTTTTGGAACTCTGGCAATGATCTCTCTGTTTCCAATGCTTTCGGTGCTTTTTGGCAAGACAGAGCGATTGCAAACCGAACCCGAATGGACCGGTTTGGGTGATGTACGGGAATACGGAGAAAATTATCTGAACTATTTTGTCACACAAAAAGCGAACGAAGGTGTTGACGATGTACTTATTTTTATGGTGATTCTGGTGATCGTCATGTTTTTAATGAAAAATCTTTTCGGTTATCTCGCCATGTTCTTTATAACTTTTTTACGTAATGGAGTACTTAAAGACCTGAGAAATGATCTGTATAAGAAAACAGTGGACTTACCTGTTTCTTTTTATTCTGAAAAACGAAAAGGTGATACGATCGCAAGAATAACAAACGATGTGCTGGAGATACAACATTCGTTTTTATCAATTTTAGAATTAATTGTACGAGAGCCGCTAACAATTATTTTCGCTATCGCGGCAATGCTACTGATAAGTGTAGAATTAACCGTTTTCGTATTTATCTTTATTCCCGTTTCAGGATTTATAATTTCTCTTATTGGAAAAAGTCTGAAGCGTCATAGTGATAGAGTACAACAAGAGCAAGGCTTTTTTCTCTCTATTTTAGAAGAAACGTTGGGAGGTTTAAAAATTATTAAAGGTTTTAATGCGGAAAACCTGTTTACCAGAAAGTTTAAAGAATCTACTACCCGATTATTTAAATCGTCGAACACCCTGCTTAACCGTCAGAACCTAGCCTCTCCTGCCAGTGAATTCTTAGGGATAGTAGTGATTGCTGTTTTACTGTGGTACGGCGGACAAATGGTTTTGGTGAAAGAAACTCTGAAACCTGAATTATTTCTGGTTTATATGGCTCTGGCATATCAAATCTTAACGCCTGCGAAAGCCATTAGCAAAGCTAGCTATAGTGTAAAAAAGGGGAATGCCGCCGCAGAGCGAGTTCTCGAAATTCTCGAAACCGAATCTGCAGTAAGGGATAAACCTAATGCAGTTGTTAAGGAAGAATTTACTGAAAATGTAGGAATCAACAATATTTCTTTCAAATACGATGAGGAATGGGTGCTGAAGGATTTCACTTTAAACGTTCCTAAAGGACATACAGTGGCACTGGTTGGTCAAAGTGGTAGCGGAAAGAGTACCATTGCTAATTTAGTTACAAGGTTCTATGACGTCAATAACGGCTCAATTACAATAGATGGGGTGGATATCAAAGATATGACTCAAAATTCCCTTCGAGGATTATTAGGTTTAGTAACTCAAGACTCCATTTTATTTAATGATACAGTGAAAGGAAATTTATTGGTAGCGAAGGAAAATGCAACCGATGAAGAGATCGTTGAAGCGTTAAAAATAGCTAATGCCTGGGAGTTCGTAAAAGATCTTCCCGAAGGAATGAACACCAATATTGGTGATAGTGGAGGGAAGATTAGCGGCGGACAAAAACAAAGGTTGAGTATTGCTCGGGCCGTCCTTAAGAATCCTCCTATCATGATCCTCGATGAGGCTACTTCGGCCTTAGACACAGAGAGTGAACGTTTGGTACAGGATGCTCTTGAAAACATGATGAAAAACAGAACTTCAATCGTAATTGCTCACAGACTTTCAACCATTCAAAATGCAGATATGATCGTGGTTCTTTCGAAAGGAAAGATCGTAGAGCAAGGTAAACACCATGAATTACTTTCTAAAAAAGGGGTGTACTTTAGTCTGGTTGAGATGCAATCTTTGGCTTAATTCACCAATTTAATTACCAACAATAAATATCTAAAATCAAAAAAGAGCGGTTGGGGCTCCGCTCTTCTTGTTTTGACATCATCGAAATTGGGGCTATCGATGCTATCGGAATACATAAGTATTAAGTTCGATTCAAATATATTTAACTTTTTATTAACCACCAAATAAATTTGCATTTAATCTTCATTTTATGCACTTTATCGATTTTTTGAATGTTTTTTTAATTTTTTTCCTACAAACAGAAAGTGCCAATTTCTTTTAAAAATTGGCACAAAAAAAAACGGGCTAGCCCCCGCTTAAGCCCGTTTTTAGTATATTTCTATTACAGTTGGGGCTAATAATAGAAAGTACATAAGTAAGTAGTACGATTCAAAAATAGTAAAAATTTTCCTACAAAAAAATATTTTTAGTATTTAATCGATTATATGTGCATTTTATCTACTAATCTCTTAAAAGACATTGTTTTCTATTTCTGAAATCGATTAAACCTATTTAACTTTCCGAAGTCAAACAAATAAGAAGAAAGATTCGTGGTCCAGGATATAGAGTTAATTGATGCATTAAAGAGTCCGAAGGAGAAAGAACAAGCCTTTAGTGTTTTGGTTTCTCAATATAAAGAACGGCTTTATTGGCACATTCGAAAGATCGTTTTAGATCATGATGATGCCGATGATGTGCTTCAAAATACCTTTATAAAGGTGTTTAAAAATATTGATTCCTTTAAAGGTGATAGTAAGCTATACACCTGGATGTATAGGATAGCAACCAATGAATCACTTACATTTTTGAATAAAAAAGCTAAACGAGCTAACATCACTACCGAAGAAGTAAAAGAACGAGTTCTTTCAAACCTAGTAAGCGATGTGTATTTTGAAGGAGATGAAATCCAGTTGAAATTACAGAAAGCAATTGCTACCCTTCCGGAAAAACAACAACTCGTTTTTTCAATGAAGTATTTTGAAGAACACACTTTCGAAGAACTCTCTGAAATACTTGATACTTCGGTGGGCGGACTTAAAAGCAGCTATCATATTGCTGTAAAGAAAGTTACCGAATTTTTAAAGAGCAATGAAACCTTTTAACCCGAGATAAGTCAAAAGTAAAATGAAAGATCAAAAACATACACACGGTTTCACCACTCCGAAAGATTACTTCGAGAGCTTCGATGCACGTTTGTTGCAGAGACTTTCTGAAGAAAACATGCCGAAAGAAAGCGGTTATAAAGTACCTCCAAAATACTTTGAGAGCTTTGAAGGTCGCTTATTAAAACGAATTGATAATCTTGAAGAAACAGCTAAGGTTAGACCATTATTTGGCAAGCGAACTATGATTTATGCAGCTGCGATTGCCGCCTGTGCTGTTATGATCTTTTCAGTTTTCAATTTTCAGAAGAATTCAAATACAGATATAAACGAATTGCAGCTTTCTAATATTGAGAGTTATATTGAAGATGGAAATCTCGACTTTTCGGCGCTGGATATTGTTGCTTTTATTGACGATGATCAACTATCGAGTTTTTCTTTTGATGATGCATTTCTTTCCGAAGAAAACATTGAAGAATATCTTTTAGAGAATTTAGACAGTACCTCACTTTTAACAGAATAGAAAATGAAGAATTTTGTAATCTTAATATTGTTTATTGGGTTTGGAATGACCGCCCAGAATGACCGACACGAAAAAATAAAAGCGTTAAAAACTGCTTTCATCACAGAACAATTGAACCTCACTCCTTCTGAAGCTCAAAAATTTTGGCCGATCTATAACGAACACGAGGAAAAAATGGGCGCACTGAGACAAATTGAACGTAAGGAAGTTTTTAAAAGAATTAAAGACGGGCTCGATGAAATTAGTGATACAGAAGCAAATCAACTTATAGAAAAAGTTCTGGACGTAAAGACTAAGGAGTTAAATTACGATAAAGAATTAGTAAAAAACCTCCGTGGAGTTGTCCCCCCGAAGAAAATAATCATACTTAAAAAAGCAGAGGAAGACTTTAAACGAAAGCTCCTGGATAGATATAAAAATAAGAAGAACTAGTTTTTCTTACTCCTTAAAGATGAGTCGGGAAATTTTATTCGATCCGCTGGCGAAAGCAACCGAATCGTTAACAAATTCAAGCGCATAAAAACCCTCCGAAGACAAATCGATCCAGTTTTCTCCCTGATCTGCGCTGTATGAAATGCCGGGCGAGCCTAAAGCCACAATACCCTGGGCATGACTCCCCGGCACAAAACGTACCGATGATCGATATCCCGGACCTCTTCCATTACTGATTAGATTCCATGTTTTTCCTCCATCTCGGGTAATCGCCTTATTTCCTTCGTTATAATCTTTATTCTCCCAATCACCTCCGTAAATAACACCCGTTTTTTCGTCCCAAAAATCTACACTATAGATACCTGTCATTGTCTTTCCCTGAATTATTGGCGTATTATACACCTCCCAGCTTTCACCCTTATTGGGAGAATAAAAAACTCTTGCTTTTTTTCCACCGCTTACGATCCATACGTGATCTTTGTAAATTGAAATATTTGAATTTGATGCGGCAAATGCTGCCTCTCCCACCTCTACTTCAGGTAATTTATCGCAAGAGATTTTGCTCCAGGAATTGCCACCATCCCGGGTTATAATTATTGAAAGACAGTTATCGGTTGGATCACCCATTGCGATGCCTTCTTTATCATTCCAAAACGCAATGGCATCGTAAAAAACCTTGTTTCCCTCTTCCATATAGACTTCTTCAATAATAGTTGCTTCAGTCCCATCATAGCCAATTTTATACAAAACGCCCGGATTAGCAACACTAAGAACAAAAACCGATTCCTTGGTAGCCGCAACTGCCCTGAAGTTGAGAAGGGAATCGCCATATTTAATAGTAGCTAATTTCGGAGTTTTATTATCAATCAACCCGATTCTCCCCAAATTTGCTGCGAACCACACTTTGTTCGCATCTATCGGGGCGATCGCTCTAATGCTTAGACTATCGGAAAAGACTCTTTCTATTGCAACCGACTTGAAATCTGGTGCCGATTTGTTATTGCATGAGACTAATATAAATAAGCAGAAAAGAAAAATAAATATGCGCATCCCGGTTTTTTTTGGTCAAAAGTACACAATTGAAAAATTAAAATCCAACTATAAGAAAAAGCGGAAATCTTATAACGAAAATCATTAATCGTACAGCTAAAAAAGATACCTTTGCAACTTCAAATAAACTCTAATGAAATTACACCGTAACCTTGTTTTTGCAACCATTGATTCGCTTCATCAAATCTTTAATGAAAAGAAACAAGCAGACAAGGTACTTAGAAGCACATTAAAACGCGATAAAAGATGGGGATCCAGAGACCGAAGTTTCATTGCCGAAACTACTTACGATATAGTTCGTTGGAAGCGTCTTTATTCTGAAATTGCCGAAGTGAAAGAGCCTTACGACAGATCCAACCTCTTCCGTCTGTTTACCGTATGGGCCACTTTAAACGGAATAGCAATTCCCGATTGGCCACAATTTGAAGCTACGCCCACCCGGAGGATCAAAGGAAGATTTGACGAGCTTTCAAAAATTAGAAAAATGCGAGAGTCAATTCCCGATTGGCTCGATGAACTTGGAGAAAAAGAACTTGGTAAGAAATGGGATGCCGAATTAGCTGCATTGAATGAGCAGGCAGATGTAGTTCTTAGAACTAACCCTCTTAAAACAGACATCCCAAAGTTGCAATCTCAGCTTTCTGAAAATGAAATTGAAACCGAAACCCTTAAAGGATACCCACATGCTTTAAAATTGACAGAGCGTGCTAATGTTTTTACAACCGAAGCCTTTAAAAATGGTTGGTTCGAAGTACAGGATGCTTCTTCACAAAAAGTAGCACAGATGTTGGATCCAAAACCGGGCATGCGAATCGTTGATGCTTGTGCCGGTGCAGGAGGTAAAAGTTTACATATCGCCTCTTTAATGGAAAATAAGGGGCAGGTAATTGCAATGGACATCTACGAAAACAAGTTAAATGAACTTAAGCGAAGAGCTCGTAGAAACGGAATTCACAACATTGAGACCCGCGTTATCGATTCAACCAAGGTTATAAAGAAGCTAATTGGAAAAGCCGATAAAGTATTAATCGATGCACCTTGTTCCGGTCTGGGAGTACTTAGACGAAATCCGGATGCCAAATGGAAATTACAACCCGAATTTCTGGAAACGATCAAACAAACTCAAAGTGAGATCCTGGATTCTTATTCCCGAATCGTAAAAGACGGTGGACAGTTAGTTTATGCAACCTGTTCTATCCTTCCTTCGGAAAATGAACAACAAGTAAAAGCGTTTCTGAAGCGTGAAGCAGGCTCAGAATTTACACTTACAAAAGACGAAAAGATTCTGCCTAGCAAGTCGGGATTCGACGGATTCTATATTGCACTTCTACAGAAAAAATCATCAGAAGAAGAATCGTAGGATATCTGAAGCTAACTTTTAAACAAATACCGTTAATAAAGTAACTCTCAAGACCGGACAAATACCAATTAAAAACTAAAAAATTGGTTACCTTTGTGCTTTCAAAAATTCACTCAAATTCTTTAAAGAATGATTCACTTTTTTGGAGACGTAAAAAACACTGTTTTTGCTGTCCAAACGCACGGAGAGATTACCCCTGAAAATATTCAAAAATTAGAATGGTTGTTTGGTAACCAATCCAAAATAAACAAATCTGCACTCGCAGATTTTTTTGTTGGTCCGCGTGCAGCTATGATCACTCCCTGGAGTACGAATGCAGTTGAGATCACCCAAAACATGGGAGTTATTGGTATTGTTCGTATTGAAGAGTTTAGTAATGTTTCTGAAGATTTCACCGATTTCGACCCTATGCTATCTCAGAAATACAAAGAACTGAATCAGGATATTTTTACCGTAAACATTCAACCTGAAGGTATCAGGGAAATTGATGATATTGCTGCATATAATGCCTCTGAAGGTCTGGCTCTTAATCAAGAAGAGATCGATTATTTAAACGACTTGTCTTCCCGCATTGGAAGAAAATTAACCGATAGTGAAGTTTTCGGATTTAGTCAGGCGAATAGTGAGCACTGTCGACATAAAATTTTCAACGGTACCTTCGAAATAGATGGAGAAACAATGCCGTCGTCGCTCTTTAAACTTATTAAGAAGACTTCGCAGGAAAATCCGAACGATATCGTTTCGGCTTATAAAGATAATGTCGCTTTTGTAAAAGGCCCTAAAGCCACACAATTTGCGCCTAAATCGGCAGACAAACCCGATTTTTATGAAACAAAAGAATTTAATAGTGTCATTTCATTAAAGGCGGAGACACACAACTTCCCTACTACCGTGGAACCCTTTAACGGCGCAGCAACAGGTAGTGGTGGAGAAATAAGAGACAGATTAGCCGGAGGGAAAGGTTCACTTCCCTTGGCGGGAACCGCTGTTTACATGACGTCTTATTCCCGATTGGAAGAGAATCGTCCATGGGAAAAAGCAATGAAAGAACGAGAATGGTTATATCAAACACCATTAGATATTTTAATAAAAGCCAGTAATGGAGCATCTGATTTTGGTAACAAGTTTGGTCAACCTCTCATAGCCGGTTCGGTGCTAACCTTCGAGCATGAAGAAGAAGCCAGAAAATTAGGCTTCGACAAGGTTATAATGCTTGCGGGAGGAATTGGATATGCAAAAGCGGATCAGGCAATAAAAGATATTCCTCATAAAGGGGACAAAGTAGTTATTCTTGGAGGAGAGAATTACCGGATTGGAATGGGCGGAGCAGCAGTTTCCAGTGCCGATACCGGGGAGTTTTCAAGTGGTATTGAGTTAAATGCCATTCAACGATCTAATCCTGAAATGCAAAAACGCGCCGCAAATGCTATTCGTGGAATGGTTGAAAGTGATGATAACCCTATAGTTTCTATTCACGACCATGGCGCCGGAGGACACCTCAACTGTCTAAGTGAATTAGTGGAAGATACAGGAGGAAAAATTGACTTGGATAAATTACCCGTTGGTGACCCAACTTTATCGGCAAAGGAAATAATTGGAAACGAATCGCAAGAACGGATGGGCTTGGTAATTGGTGAAAAAGATATCGCCCAATTAAAACTTGTAGCTGAGAGAGAGCGTTCTCCAATGTATGAAGTTGGAGAAGTGACAGGTGACCATGTTTTCAGTTTTGAAAGTGGTACTACAGGTGAAAAACCAATGGATTTTAAACTGGAAGATATGTTTGGCAGTTCGCCAAAAACATTGATGCAGGATAGAAGAATCCAAAGAAATTATAAAGACCCGTTATATCAGGACTCACAGATAAAAGATTATCTAACTAAGGTATTGCAATTAGAAGCGGTAGCTTGTAAAGACTGGCTAACGAATAAAGTAGACAGATGTGTTACGGGGCGTGTGGCAAAACAACAATGTGCGGGTACTTTGCAGCTCCCGTTAAACAATTGTGGTGTCATGGCATTGGACTACAATGGTAAAGAAGGAGTTGCCACTTCTATTGGACATTCGCCATTAAGCGCACTTGTTGATCCCGTAGCGGGTTCCAGAAATGCAATTACAGAAGCATTGACGAATATCGTATGGGCTCCGCTGGAAAAAGGTTTACAGAGTGTTTCACTTTCTGCTAACTGGATGTGGCCTTGTAATAATGAAGGTGAAGATGCCCGATTGTATGAAGCAGTTGAGGGGGTGAGCCAGTTTGCGATCGATCTAGGTATTAATGTACCTACCGGAAAGGATTCTCTTTCCATGAAACAAAAATATAAGAACGATGAAGTAATTTCTCCGGGAACTGTTATCATCTCGGCAGCAGGTCATTGCAACGACATTAAAAAAGTTGTTGAGCCCGTGCTACAAAAAAATGGAGGAAGTATTTACTACATAAATATTTCTCAGGATGATTTTAAGCTTGGCGGGTCGTCATTTGCGCAAATTTTGAATAAAATTGGAACTAGTGTTCCAACTGTAAAAGATGCTTCGTACGTAAAAACCGTGTTTAATGCACTACAGGATTTAATTTCTAGTAACCAAATCCTGGCAGGTCATGATGTGGCTTCCGGAGGGTTAATTACAACGTTACTTGAAATGTGCTTTGCAGATCTACATCTGGGAGCAAATTTAGATCTAACCAAATTAGACGAAAAAGATCTTACCAAGGTACTTTTTGCCGAAAATTGTGGTGTTGTTATTCAGGCTTCGGAAAATAACGCGGTAGAAAAGCTGCTTTCAGAAAAAAATATAACATTCGTTAAATTAGGAAATGTTACCGAACAAGAGACCCTTCAGCTGAAACATTATCAAAATGAAATAATTTTCAGTATTCCTGAATACAGAGATACATGGTACAAAACTTCATACCTCTTAGATAAGAAGCAGAGTGGTGAAGAGAAAGCCGAAGAAAGGTTTAATAATTACAAGGATCAACCCTTAGCGTTCAACTTTCCGAAGCAATTTACCGGCAAATTAGGTCCTCGCCCCGAACCGTTAGATGGTAAGCCCCGTATTAAGGCTGCTGTAATTCGCGAAAAAGGAAGTAACAGTGAGCGGGAAATGGCAAACGCTTTATATCTGGCCGGATTTGATGTGAAGGATGTGCACATGACAGACCTTATTGAAGGCAGGGAAAACTTAGAGGATATCAAGTTCATTGCTGCTGTTGGAGGCTTCTCTAACAGCGATGTGTTAGGCAGTGCGAAAGGCTGGGCAGGAGCATTCTTATACAACGAAAAAGCAAACAGGGCGTTAAAAAACTTCTTTGCAAAAGAAGACACCTTATCATTGGGAGTGTGTAATGGCTGTCAGTTATTCATAGAACTGGGCCTTTTAACACCAAATCATTCTGTAAAACCGAAAATGCTTCATAATGAAACCGGTAAATTTGAATGTAATTTTACTTCCGTAGAAATTCAGGAAAACAATTCGGTGATGTTATCTTCACTTGCGGGAAGTAAGTTAGGTATTTGGGCAGCACACGGAGAAGGTAAATTTAGCTTTCCGAAGGGAGAAGAAAACTACAATATTGTGGGAAAATATGGGTATGACGCATTTCCTTCAAATCCTAATGGAAGTGATTTTAATACCGCTATGATGACCGATGAAACAGGAAGGCACTTGGTGATGATGCCGCATTTAGAGCGTTCTACCTTCCCATGGAATTGGGCGAATTATCCAAAAGACAGAAATGATGAGGTTTCACCATGGCTGGAAGGCTTTATAAATGCCCGAAAGTGGCTGGAACATAGACAATAATATAGGCTAAGCATATTTTTTAGAGAAGGAGCAACGTGTTTGCTCCTTTTTATTTCAGAAAAAACTGAATTATTTTTCATATTTTGCAGGTTCTCAATTACCCTTATATGACTACTATAAAAAGACTTTTCGATTTCCCATATTATCAGTTAGAAAAATATCCTCAGGAAAAAGCCCTGGTATCTAAAGTGAACGGCGAATGGGTTGGTACTTCAACACAGGAATATATAGATAAAGCCAATGCGATTAGTCGGGGCTTAATTAGATTAGGTGTAAACCCAAATGATAAAGTTGCCATCATCTCGATGACCAATAGGACCGAATGGAATATTTGTGATATTGGGATTCTGCAAACCGGGGCTCTGGATGTACCTATTTATCCAACTATTTCGGAAGAGGATTACGAATACGTACTTAACCATAGTGAGTCGAAGTATTGTTTTGTTTCCTGTACCGAGGTTCTTGAAAAGATCAATAAAATTCGTGCGAATGTACCTTCGTTGAAAGAAGTGTATTGCTTTGATGAAATTGGCGGGTGTCCTAATTGGAGTGAAGTTCTAAAATTAGGGGAAGATACAAGCAATCAGGAGGAAGTAGACAGCAGGAAAGCTGCTGTAAAAGAAGATGATCTTGCCACCTTAATTTATACATCGGGAACGACGGGCAGACCCAAAGGTGTAATGCTTTCACATAAAAATATTGCTTCTAATGCAATTTATAGTGCCGAACGCTTACCTATTGACCTGGGAAACTCTAAGGCCCTGAGCTTTTTACCTGTATGTCATATCTATGAGCGTATGCTCCTTTATATGTACCAATATTGTGGGGTTAGTATTCATTTCGCTGAAAGTCTGGAAACGATTAGCGATAATTTAAAGGAGATTCACCCACAGGTAATGACTGCGGTGCCGCGTTTACTTGAAAAGGTTTATGATAAGATCTATGCCAAAGGAGCCGATCTTACCGGTGTCAAGAAAAAACTATTCTTCTGGGCGATAGACCTTGGCTTGAAATATGAGCCTTACGGACAAAACGGATGGTGGTACGAAACAAAGTTGAAACTGGCCCGGAAACTTATCTTTAGTAAATGGCAAGAAGCTCTTGGAGGCGAATTATTGGCAATTGCTTCAGGGAGTGCAGCGTTGCAACCCAGATTAGCAAGAGTGTTTAATGCAGCTAATATTCCTGTTATGGAAGGCTACGGACTTACAGAAACATCACCTGTTGTCACGGTTAATGACATGCGAAATGGTGGTTTTAGAATTGGGACCGTTGGTAAACCCCTTAGAGAAACAGAGATTAAGATAGCCGACGACGGTGAAATTCTGGTAAAAGGCCCTCAGGTAATGCAAGGGTATTATAAAGACAAGGAGAAGACCGACGAGGTGTTAAAGGACGGATATTTCCATACGGGTGATATAGGTGAAATAGACGCAGATGGTTTCTTAAAAATTACCGATAGGAAGAAGGAAATGTTTAAAACCAGTGGCGGAAAGTATGTTGCCCCTCAATTATTGGAGAACGCCATGAAACAGTCACGCTTTATTGAGCAGGTAATGGTTGTGGGTGAAGGTGAAAAAATGCCGGCGGCTCTTATTCAACCTAATTGGGAATTTATAGACGATTGGTCGAAGAAAAAGAATAAAGGAATAAGCAATGACCCTGCAGAAGCGGTAAATGATCAGGTATTGATTGATCGTATTCAGAAAGAAGTTAATTTTTATAACGAGCGCTTCGGAAAGTGGGAAAAGATCAAGAAATTTGAATTAACTCCGGATGTGTGGAGCATCGAATCGGGACACCTCACTCCTACTATGAAAATGAAACGGAAGGTGATAAAGGCGAAATATATGGATCTTTATAATAAGATCTATGAGCACAAAGAGTAAAATAAAAAATAATAAAAATTTAAGCCTGTTAATTCAGGCTTTTTTTATGCAAAATTTTACATATTTACTATGCATGCATAATAAATTTTTGTATCTTTGGTAATCGAAATTCTAAAATTTCAACTCCATTGAAAGAAAAAACTATCGATCACATTTTACGCGAAACATGGATGAGCGTTATGAAAATGTACAACGAAGAGGCCGGTAAAAAGGGAAGTACAATGGCAACAGGTTTTGCCCTTATAAGTATCGACCCTGATGAAGGTACCCCCTCCACTTCTCTTGGCCCTAAAATGGGAATGGAAGCCACTAGTCTTTCGCGAACCCTGAAAACCATGGAGGATAAAGGATTAATCGAGCGAAAGCCGAATCCGTTAGACGGTCGCGGCGTACTTATTTATCTCACTCCTTTTGGGAAAGAGATGAGAGATTTTTCGAAACTTGTGGTGCTTCGTTTTGATGAAGCTGTTAAAGAGTCGGTTTCCGAAGAAGACCTGAAAACATTTAAGAATGTGGCGAACACGATCTTAGATCTTATAAACAACAAAAAAATATATACTACCGAAAAAATAACATAATATGTCAAAAAGAAGAATTAACAAAGTAGCCGTTATTGGTTCGGGAATTATGGGAAGCGGGATCGCTTGTCATTTTGCCAATATTGGTGTCGAGGTTTTATTACTAGATATAGTTCCTCGCGAATTAACCGAGAAAGAGAAAGCCAAAGGACTTACCTTAGAGAGCGAGCAAGTTCGTAACAGACTTGTAAATGAAGCGTTACAAAATTCTATTAAATCGAAACCGGCACCCTTGTATCACAAAGGTTTCGCCACGAGAATTACTACCGGAAATCTTGAGGACGACATTTCAAAAGTGAAGGATGTAGATTGGATCATTGAAGTTGTGGTAGAACGTCTTGATATTAAGAAGCAAGTATTCGAAAACCTGGAAAAACACAGAACTCCGGGTACACTTATTACTTCAAATACCTCCGGAATACCAATAAAGTTCATGAACGAAGGTAGAAGCGATGATTTTAAAAAGCATTTCTGCGGAACACACTTCTTTAACCCTCCACGATATCTGAAACTTTTTGAAATTATTCCGGGTCCGGATACCGATCCTGAGGTTATTGAATTTCTGAATGGTTATGGAGAAAAATTTCTGGGAAAAACTACTGTAATTGCTAAAGATACTCCCGCATTTATTGGAAATCGTATTGGTATCTTCGGTATACAAAGTCTATTTCACCTCGTAAAAGAAATGGGGCTTACTATCGAAGAAGTTGACAAATTAACCGGACCTGTAATTGGTCGTCCGAAATCTGCAACTTTCCGTACTGTAGATGTAGTTGGATTAGACACTTTAGTTCATGTAGCAAATGGTATTTATGAGAATGTACCAAACGATGAGGAACACGATACGTTTAAATTACCGGAATTCATCAATACAATGATGGATAATAAGTGGCTTGGTAGCAAAACCGGTCAAGGTTTTTATAAAAAAGTAAAAAATGATGACGGAAAGAGCGAGATCCTGGGGCTTGATTTAAATTCACTTGAGTACAGAAAAGGCAAAAAAGCCTCCTTCCCTACTCTGGAATTAACGAAGAGTGTGGACAAAGTCGTGGACCGCTTTAAAATATTGGTGGGAGGAAAAGACAAAGCAGCAGAGTTCTACCGAAAGAGCTTCGGAAGTATGTTCGCATATGTTTCAAAACGAATTCCTGAGATCTCAGACGATCTGTATAAAATTGACGATGCCATGAAAGCCGGATTTGGATGGGAACATGGTCCGTTCCAAATTTGGGATGCCGTTGGAGTAAAGGCGGGAGTTGAACTGATAAAAGATCTTGGGAAAGAGCCGGCATCATGGGTAAATGAAATGCTTGAAGCTGGAATAGACTCTTTTTATACCGTAAAAGACGGAGCTACCTACTATTATGACATTCCGAAGAAAAAACACATCAAAATACCCGGACAGGATGCCTTTATTATCTTAGATAACATCAGAGAGTCTTCCGAAGTATTTAAAAATAGCGGTGTCGTAGTTGAAGATCTCGGCGATGGAATCTTAAATGTAGAGTTTCAAAGTAAAATGAACAGTATTGGCGGTGATGTACTTGCCGGACTTAACAAAGCTATCGATATCGCAGAAAAGGATTTCGACGGATTGGTAGTTGGAAATCAAGGTGCGAACTTCTCAGTTGGTGCCAACATAGGGATGATATTTATGATGGCCGTTGAGCAGGAATACGACGAGCTGAATGCAGCGGTTAAGTATTTTCAAGATAGTTGCATGAGACTTCGATACTCTTCTATACCAACAGTTGTTGCTCCCCATGGAATGACACTTGGAGGAGGTTGCGAGATGACTTTACACGCAGATAGAGTGGTTGCTGCAGCCGAAAGTTATATTGGCTTGGTAGAATTTGGTGTTGGTGTGATCCCTGGCGGTGGTGGATCTAAAGAAATGGCGTTACGTGCAAGTGATTCTTTTGTACAAGACGATGTTGAACTTAATAGATTGCGTCAGCATTTTTTAACTGTGGCTATGGCGAAAGTTTCTACCTCAGCCCATGAAGCTTATGATCTGGATATTTTAAAACACGGAAAGGATATTGTAGTGGTTAATAAGGATCGTCAAATTGCGACCGCAAAGGCAATAGCAAGACAAATGGCAGATATAGGTTACACGAAACCAGTACCGAGAAATGACGTAAAAGTATTAGGAAAGCAAGCCCTTGGATTGTTTATGGTAGGAACCGATTCTATGGAAGCGAGTAACTACATAAGCGAACACGACCAAAAGATCGCTAACAAACTAGCGTGGGTAATGGCAGGAGGAGACCTTTCTGAACCTACTTTGGTGTCTGAACAATACTTACTCGATCTGGAACGTGAAGCTTTCTTAAGCCTAACAGGTGAAAGAAAGACCCTTGAAAGACTTCAACATATGATTCAAAAAGGGAAGCCACTCCGTAATTAAAAATTACGGCAATATGCCTTAAGCTTTTTGCTATAGGCATTAATCATAAACTAATTTAGCTTAAAGCAATATAAAAATGAAAACAGCATATATAGTAAAAGCATATAGAACAGCCGTTGGGAAAGCACCCCGGGGAGTGTTCCGTTTCAAGAGAGCCGATGAGTTGGCAGCCGAAACGATACAATACATGATGAAAGAATTACCCGGCTTAGACAAAAAGCGTATTGACGATGTAATTGTGGGTAACGCAATGCCGGAAGGCGCTCAGGGTTTGAACATGGGCCGACTTATCTCATTAATGGGACTTGATATTGTTGACGTGCCGGGAATGATCGTTAATAGGTTTTGTTCGTCGGGAGTTGAAACCATTGGAATAGCAACAGCTAAGATCCAATCCGGAATGGCAGACTGCATCATTGCAGGAGGTTCTGAAAGCATGAGTTCGGTACCCATGTCGGGATATAAACCTGAATTGAATTATGACGTAGTTAATGCAGGTCATGAAGAGTATTATTGGGGTATGGGAAATACTGCCGAAGCCGTTGCCAACGAATATAATGTATCGCGGGAAGATCAGGATGAGTTTGCATACAACAGTCATATGAAAGCGCTTAAGGCATTAGCAGAAGATCGTTTTCAGGATCAAATCGTGCCTATCGAGGTTGAACAAACTTATGTTGATGATAATAACAAAAAAGCTACGAAAAAATATAAGGTAACTAAAGATGAAGGTCCGCGACAAGGAACAAATAAAGAGGCTTTAGCAAAATTACGTCCGGTGTTTGCCGAAGGTGGGAGTGTTACAGCGGGAAATTCCTCTCAAATGAGTGATGGGGCTGCTTTTGTTATGGTGATGAGCGAAGAAATGGTAAAGGAACTAAATTTAGAACCCATTGCCAGAATGGTAAGTTATGCCGCCGTAGGAGTTGAGCCTAGAATTATGGGAATTGGTCCCATAAAAGCTATTCCGAAAGCGCTAAAGCAAGCGGGAATGAAGCAGGACGATATTCAGCTTATAGAACTGAATGAAGCCTTTGCATCACAATCTCTTGCAGTAATTCGTGAGTTAAATCTTAACAAGGATATTGTAAATGTAAACGGAGGTGCTATTGCATTAGGGCACCCCTTAGGATGCACAGGAACCAAACTCTCAGTGCAGTTGTTCGATGAAATGCGGAAACGAAACATGCAAGGTAAGCACGGGATGGTTACTATGTGTGTAGGGACGGGACAAGGTGCCGCCGGGATATTCGAATTTTTAAAATAGAGTCGGGACTTTAAAAATTCAGTCCCAAGACAAATTCTCAACTTTAAGGTTTGGATACAAAGAATGGAATTATATCTGAAGATTTGTTCTATATAATTGAAGAGAAGAATACAACAAATACAAAAAATTATATCGGGATTTCAATCCGGACTTTTTTAAAATTGTCTTGATTATTGGTTCTTGATTCTTAAAATAAAAAATTTAATATGGAAGCAACAGAAACAAACAAAGACTTACTTCGAGGCGGTCAATTTTTAGTTAAAGAGACCTCATGCGAGGATATTTTTACTCCTGAAGACTTTTCAGAAGAGCAGAAAATGATGAAAGAAGCGGTGATGGAATTTAACGATCGCGAAATTGTCGCGAATCGGGATCGATTTGAAGCTAAAGATTATGCGCTAACCGAAGAAGTGATGCGTAAAGCTGGAGAATTAGGGTTTCTTGGTGTCGCTGTGCCTGAAGAATATGGCGGACTTGGAATGGGATTCGTTTCTACACTTCTTACCTGCGACTACATTTCCAGTGGTACCGGTTCGTTTAGTACCGCTTTTGGAGCGCATACAGGAATTGGTACGATGCCAATTACGCTCTACGGAAACGAAGAACAAAAGAAAAAATATGTTCCTAAATTGGCGACCGGCGAATGGTTTGGAGCTTACTGTCTTACAGAGCCCGGAGCCGGAAGTGATGCCAATAGCGGAAAAACTAAAGCAGTTCTCTCTGAAGATGGAAAGCACTATTTAATTAGCGGACAAAAAATGTGGATCTCAAATGCGGGATTCTGCAATTTAATGATCGTATTTGCTCGTATCGAAGACGACAAGAATATTACCGGCTTTATTGTGGAAAATGACCCGAGTAATGGGATTAGCATGGGAGAAGAGGAACACAAGCTTGGAATTAGAGCGTCTTCTACAAGACAAGTTTTCTTTAACGACACTAAAGTTCCTGTAGAAAATATGCTCTCTACTCGTGGCAACGGATTTAAAATTGCGATGAACGCATTGAATATTGGACGAATCAAATTAGCCGGAGCTTGTCTTGATTCACAACGACGTGTGACTACTACGGCAGTTGAATATGCTGTAGAGCGTAAACAATTCAATACTCCTATCGCCGAATTTGGCGCGATTAAACAAAAGATTGCAGAAATGTCTACCAATGCTTACGTTGGTGAATCTGCTACGTATAGAGCTGCGAAGAATATTGAAGATAGAATAGCCTTAAGAGTAGAAGCCGGAAATACACATCAGGAAGCAGAACTTAAAGGAGTTGAAGAATATGCCATAGAATGTTCTATTCTGAAAGTGGCTGTTTCTGAAGATATTCAGAATTGCTCTGATGAGGGTATTCAAATATTTGGTGGAATGGGCTTTTCTGAAGATACACCTATGGAAGCAGCATGGAGAGATGCAAGAATCGCACGTATCTACGAAGGTACTAACGAAATAAACCGAATGTTATGCGTAGGAATGTTGGTTAAAAAAGCCATGAAAGGTCATGTAGATCTTTTAGGTCCGGCGCAAGCTGTAGCTTCAGAATTAACCGGAATACCTTCTTTCGATACTCCAGATTTTTCTGCGTTGTTTTCCGAAGAGAAAGATATGATCGCCAGATTGAAAAAAGTATTCTTAATGGTAGCAGGAGCAGCAGTTCAAAAATACGGTCCGGATCTGGAGGAACATCAGCAAATGCTTTTGGCAGCTTCAGATATCTTAATCGAGATCTATATGGCAGAAAGTGCTATTCTTCGTACCGAAAAGAATGCAAAACGTTTCGGAGAAGACAAGCAAAAGGAACAAATTGCTATGTCTAAATTATATTTATTTCACGCTGTAGATGTGGTTGAAACGAAGGCTAAAGAAGCTATTATTTCATTTGCAGAGGGTGATGAGCAACGTATGATGTTAATGGGCTTAAAACGATTTACAAAGTATCATAATATGCCTAATATTGTTGGTTTACGTAAAACAATTGCCGAAAAGGTTACCGCAGAAAAAAAGTATCCTTTTTAATTGTTCGATCTTAGTTATTTATTGAAAGCCGCACCAAAAAGTGCGGCTTTTTAATTGTTGGTACAATCTTTACTATCTTTATTAAAAATCTATATCGATGCATAAAATCGCGCTTTTTATTACCTTGATCGCTATTACTTCTCTCTTCGCACAGCCAAATACCGATGTTTACCTTTTTGATCTCAAATTTACACCTAATGGAGTCGTGATCTCAAATATGATGAATGTCTCAAACGACCCGGGTTATGATAGTCAGCCGTCTTTCAGAAACGACAACGAGCTACTTTTTGCAGGTAATAATTTTGGACAAACAGACATCAAGCTTTTTAATATTGATAAAAATCAAATTACCAATTTCAATGCGTCAACTCCCGGGGGTGAATATTCGCCGCAAGCCATACCAAATTCGATGAATGTAGCGGCTGTACGTTTAGATACTAACGGACTGCAACGTTTGTATCGATATCAACCGGACGTTAAGAGGTCTTCGGCCTTAATTCCGGAGATTCAGGTAGCATATTATGCCTTTTACGATGAAAATATTTCGATCGCTTCGGTACTTTCGGGCAACGTTTTAGATCTAACATGGATCAATCTTCAGAAAAAAACAACCGATACCATCGTGCGAAATGTTGGAAGGTCAATTCACAGAATTCCGAAGAAAGAAGCCATGAGCTATACCGCTGTAAATGAAGAAGGGAATCACGATGTTTTTCAATTAGATATAAAAGACGGAGAGAGTTATTTTGTTTGTCAGTTACCCGTTGGTATTCAAGATCATTGTTGGATCGATGATACCAGATTATTATTGGGAAGTAATGATAAACTTTTTATGTATGATCTCTTCGGAAAGGATAAATGGGAAGAAGTTGCAGATCTTTCAGAATTCAATCTGAAGAATATATCACGGATCACCGTTAGTGCGAACGGTAAAAAATTAGCTTTAGTTGCAGAACCTGCGGTAGTAGCACCTGGTGATGTGGTTCAAAAACATATTGCCCCGTTTAACGCCCGTGATCTGGATGCATTTGTACATTGTTTTTCTGACAATGTCGTGGTAAAACGATTTCCGAATGAGCTTATGTATACCGGACGGACTGCGATGAAAGAAAATTATAAGAATTTTTATGCACGAAATGAGTATGTAGATGTTTCGGTTAAGAACCGAATTACGATAGGAAATACCGTAATCGATGAAGAAGTCGTGAATATTATGGGTGAAATAAAAAATCAAGCTACGATCTACACAGTGGAAAATGAAAAAATTGCGACTATGACGTTTATCGCAAACGAAAAATCTCATGAAGATCCTGAAATAATTGTAGATAAGCAGCTGGATGCATATAATTTGAGAGATATTGAAAAATTTATAGCCACTTATCAAGAGGATATTAAACTTTATAATTTTCCCGGGGATTTGACTTCCGAAGGAAAAGAAGGAATGCAAATTGGTTACGGAAGCTTCTTTGCTAACACTACAGATCTTCATTGTGAGATCAAGAATAGGATAGTGATAGGAAATAAAGTAATAGATGAAGAGCTGGTAACTATCAACGGAGGAACGATCTCGGCAGTTGCGATTTATGAAGTTGAAAACGGTTTAATTTCGAAAGTAACGTTTATTCGTTAACCTTTCTACAGTCTTTTCGGTATTTTCCGGGAGTCTTCCCAACAAACTTCACAAAGGCTTTGTTGAAAGTGACATTGTTATTAAAACCCGATTCGAATGCGACCGCGAGGATCTTTAAATGGTCGTTTTTTGAATCGGCTAAAATAATTTTGGCGTGTTTCACCCGGGCATCATTAACGAAATTGGTAAATGAGGTGTCAAAATCTTCTGAAAAAACCTGAGACACATGATGCGATCGTTCATCGATGTCTTCGCAAAAACTACTTAGATTAAGTGAACTATCTAAAAAATTTGAGGGAGTTCTTTGAAACTCATTGATCTTGTTAACAATTCTTTTCCTGTCCTGATCTTTCAAGTTACTACTAAAATACTTTTGATGTAAATGCTGAAGTAGATCGGGATAGCGATATAACACAAAGCCCGCAATTAAAACAATGGTTGAGGCTAAGAAAAAGTAGAAAGAAAATTGCCTATAGCTATCGGCGAACATAGTTAGATAGGACTGTAAAACAGCTGTTAAAAAATATATCGCTGCAATCGCGGTGAGGTAAACACCCTTCACATTTTTACTAAAAAGCCTTTCTCTTACAATTACGATTACCATGAGTAAACCATAAATAACCACATGCGTAGTTCTAATATAATTTAATGGCATCATATGGTTCATAAAGTTAGCACGGGTGTACTCGATCCTTTCGCTACCCTCTAATTTTAAAATGGGCAGCAGTAAGAATATCAAGAAAAATAAAAAAGGAATCGCATGAAAAAGATGTTTATAGTTAAATTTTAAGTCGGAATTCTTAACATACACAAAATGAAGCCATAACGATGGACCAAATAAAAGACAAATTGGATAGATATATAAATAATACTGCGGATAAATGAGCACTACGTTACTGGTAGTATATAAAAAATCGAGTTGTTCTAAAGTGAATAAAATGATAAAAATGGCCAAAGAAATATTGGCAGCAGTTCTTTTCTTAAAGAATAATCCTCCTGCGATAAAAACTCCGAGGAAGCAGTAAAAAAATATAAAATATCTAAGTATTTCCACCATATAAATGTAACTACACGAAAAGATTAATCTCTTAAAAATAATTATTATTAAGTGAATAAGAAAGAAATCTACTTCAAACGCAAACGATCTCTCATACCTTTAAATAAAAAAAACATGAGATCTTACGTTAGCATTATACTTGCTGTATTCTGCCTTTGTGCCTGTTCTAAAAAAAGTGATGAAGATAGCCCTATCGTCAATCATCAAAATCCGGTGACTTACGAACCCACCGAAGTTGGCTGTCCTGGGGCACATTACAATAATTGGGAAGGATCACCGTATGTCTTACCATATCCTGTGGGTGTAACTTATAAAGTTCATTTAAGTCATTGTAGCGGTTCTTATCACAGTGATGGTCGTCCCGATAAGTTTGCCGTAGATTTCGCAATGCCTATCGGGTCTGTAATAACTGCAGCTCGGAGAGGTGAGGTAGTGCACGTAGAAGAAAGGGGTGTTGATGGGGAATTCCCAAATAATCTAATAGTAATTTATCACAACGATGGAACCTATGCGCAATATATGCATCTCACAAGATTTGGTGCCATCCCCGAGATTGGTGATTTTGTTGAAAAAGGAGATGAAATTGCCTATAGCGGTGCGACCGGGGTAGCGGGGTATCCACATTTACACTTCGTGGTAACATTGGACGGATGGGAATATCCATATACGTCTATCGCATATAATTTTAGCAATACTGCTCCTAATCCGAGAGGTCCTGAAGCGAGAACGTATTATACCGCCCTACCCTATTAAAATAATGATCATGGTAAGAATTCTATGCATATTACTCATCCCAACGATACTTTTTTGCAGTGATAAAAAAGACGATGAAATGGGGCAAGCAATAGTTAATTTAGATCCTCCAAACAATTTTGAAAATGTAGGTTGTCCTAATACAAATTATCCCAACTGGGAAAATTCTCCTTACGTACTTCCTTTTCCGGTAGGTAAAACATATAAGGTTAACCTTAGTCACTGTAGCGGATCGTATCACAGTCCGGGGCAGCCAGATCAATTCGCAATAGATTTTGCAATGAATATAGGTGAATTGGTAACTGCTGCGAGAGCAGGGGTTGTTGCTCATATCGTGGAAAGCGGTGAAGATGGCGGATTTCCCAACAATTTGGTGGTCATCAAACATGACGATAATACTTTTGCCCAGTACATGCATTTAACAAATAACGGTGCAATCGTAGAAGTTGGAGACGTTGTTGTTAAAGGATCTCATTTAGGTTATAGTGGTGCAACAGGGCTTGCCGGTTATCCACATTTACATTTTGTAGTAACTCCTAACTCTTGGCAATATCCTTACACATCCATTCCTTATAATTTCAGCAATACTAAGGCTAACCCAAAAAGTTTGGTCTCCGGTGATAGTTATAAAGCCGAACCGTACTAATATTTTATTCTGAAAAAACTTCAGTAAAAAAACAAACTTTTGAGTATTTTAGTACAAATTACTGCACTATGAAATTGCTTTCTTTCGTTATTTTTTGCTTCATCTCCTACACTGGTTTTTCTCAAACTGATATGAGAATTTACGATATTATCAATTCGGTTTCTTCGGAAAGAATTGAAGCAGATATAACGAAACTCGCAGGATTTGGCACCCGAAATACATTTAGTGACACACTTAGCAATACCCGAGGAATAGGAGCCGCTCGCCGGTGGATCAAATCTGAATTTGAAAGTATTTCTGAAGCCTGTAATAATTGCTTAAATGTATTCTATCAAAAGGATCTAGTGAAAGCCGAAGGCAACAGACGGATTCCAATGGATACATGGATCGTGAATGTAGCTGCTGTGCAAAAAGGTACCAAATATCCCAATCGCTATATCATTATGAGTGGTGATATCGATTCCAGAAATAGTGACGGAAGTGACTTCACAATAGACGCGCCGGGGGCAAATGATAATGCCAGTGGAATGGCAGGAGCCATTGAAGCTGCCAGAGTCTTGTCTAAATACAAATTCGAAAGCAGCATAGTCTATTTAGGTTTAAGCGGAGAAGAACAAGGCCTATTTGGTGGAAAAGGTTTCGCCGAATATGCCAAAACACAAGGCTGGGAAATTATAGGAGTTCTCAACAATGATATGATTGGAAATATCGAAGGTGTTGACGGAGTTATCAGCAATGTAGATTTCAGGATCTTTAGTGAACCTGTTCCTCCCACCGAAACGGAACGTGAGCGAAATGCCAGACGATTTTATGGTGGAGAAGTTGATGGCATATCTCGTCAGTTGGCTCGTTATGTGTATAAAACGACTAAAACTTATATGCCCGAAATGAACCCTATGCTAATTTATCGTTTAGACCGCTTTGGAAGAGGCGGACACCACAGACCTTTTAATGATCTCGGATATGCGGGAATTAGAATAATGGAAGCTCACGAGAATTACACCCAACAACATCAAGATATTCGCACAGAAAATGGTATTGAGTACGGCGATAAGTTAAAGTTCGTCAATTTCAACTACGCCAAAAAATTAACTGCAGTTAACGCGATCAATATGGCTAGTCTTGCCTGGGCACCTCCTTCTCCAAAAAATGTGAGCATTGGCGGTATCGTGGAGCCTTCAGTTAAGTTGAAATGGGACAAGGTGGATGGCGCCGAGAGCTATAAAATATACTGGCGGGACACAACCTCCCCAACTTGGGATCACAGTAGAAATGTAGGAAATATTTCAGAATTCACATTAGAAGGCATCGTTATTGATAATTATTTCTTCGGCGTAGCTGCCGTTGGAAAGGATGGTCATGAAAGTGTTGTCGTATTTCCTAATTCCACATTTAGATAAAGCACATGAGAAAATTTGTAACCTCGCTCTTTTCAATAATTATATGTTTTACCGCCTGCGCACAAGAGTTTTCGAAAGCAGATGAACTTCGAGGGTCTATCACTCCGGAAAGGGCCTGGTGGGATCTTACCTATTACGATCTAAAAGTTGAAGTAGATCCTGAAAAAAAATTCATCGAGGGTAGTAATACTATTACCTATACTGTATTAAATTCTGAAAAGGTAATGCAAATAGACCTGCAGGAACCTATGAGTATCGATAAAGTTACGCAAAATGGTAAATCGCTGAAGGTAAAATCTAAAGGTGCGGCACATTTCATAAAACTGCATAAAAAACAGAACAAAGGAGAATCTAACACCCTAACCGTTTTCTTTTCCGGAAAACCCAGAGAAGCTAAAAATCCGCCGTGGGACGGGGGTTTCTCCTGGAAAAAGGATAGCAATGGAAATCACTTTATCGCAACATCAAATCAAGGAATTGGTGCAAGTATTTGGTGGCCAAATAAGGATCATGCCTACGACGAACCTGATAATGGTATGCTAATTTCCATCACTACACCAAATGATCTAATGGACGTCTCTAATGGTAGGTTAGTAGAAGAAATAGATAACGGAAAAACCAAAACCTGGGTTTGGAAAGTAGTTAATCCAATTAATAATTATGGGGTTAACATCAATATTGGTGACTATGTCAACTTTGGAGAAAAATTTGAAGGACTCAACGGAGATCTCGATATAGATTATTACGTGCTTCGTGAAAATGAAGAAAAAGCAAAAGAACACTTTGAGCAGGTGCCATTAATGATTCGTGCCTTCGAATACTGGTTTGGCCCCTATCCCTTTTACGAAGATAGTTTTAAACTCGTAGAAGTTCCTTATCTGGGTATGGAACATCAAAGTAGTGTTACCTACGGAAATCAATATCAAAACGGTTACTTAGGAAGAGACCTTTCAGGTACCGGATGGGGTTTAAGATTTGATTTTATCATAGTTCATGAAGGAGGTCATGAATGGTTTGCTAATAACATTACCCATATAGACGTTGCCGATATGTGGATTCATGAAGGTTTTACTGCCTATTCTGAAAGTCTTTATATTAATTATCATTTTAGTAAAGAAGCTGCTAGTGAATATGTTATAGGAACTAGAAAACTTATACAAAACGACCGACCCATTATTGGCGTTTACAATGTTCATAACGAAGGTAGCGGGGATATGTATTACAAAGGTGCCAATATCTTGCATACCCTACGGCAACTCATTGAAGATGATAAGAAATGGAGAAATCTCTTACGCGGACTTAACAAAGATTTCTATCATCAAACAGTTTCAAGTAAACAAGTTGAAGAATACATTAGCAGTGATAGCGGAATCGATCTAACCGAATTTTGGGAGCAGTACCTACGTACCACCATGGTACCAAAAATTGAATATAAAGTCGAGGCTAACGAACTTTCTTTTAGATATACCAATATCATTGAAGGGTTTGACATGCCCGTGATCGCCGTAATTAACGGAAAAGAAGAATGGATCTATCCTAATTCCGAATGGAAATTAAAGGAAAACATCGGTGATATTAAGTCGGTATTCATAAAACCCGATTTCTATGTTGAAACAGAAGAAGTCAATTAATTACCGTAGAATATTTAAACCTTCAGCTAATGGAAAAACCGCAATTATACTTTCCTCGGGATATCGAATGGAGAGATTGGTTGCACGATAACCATCTAATTTACCCACAAGGCGTTTTGCTTATTTTTTATAAACTGGAAACCAATATTCCAACGATGCGCTGGGAAGAAGCCGTAAAGGTGGCACTTTGTTACGGTTGGATTGATAGCACCGTAAGGAGTCTTGGAAACGGTAAACGTCATCAGTATTTTTGTCCGCGCAATCCAAAGAGCAACTGGAGCGCATTAAATAAACGGCATATTGCAGAATTAGAAAACGACGGATTAATACATGAGAGTGGTTGGGATGCAATTAAGATCGCCAAACAAGCCGGAACCTGGAATGCGATGGATGATGTTGAAAACTTGGTGATTCCGAAGGAACTAAAAAAAGCTTTCAAAAATAATCCCGATGCCTTCAAAAACTATCAAAATTTTTCACCGGGATATCAAAAAAGTTACTTAAGCTGGTTTTATCAGGCAAAACGTGAAGAAACACGTGTGAAACGGATTGTTACCATCATCAAACTTTGCGAAGCAAATATCAAGTCTAGACCCTGAAATACGAAGAATAACGCTATATTTAGCCAACCAATTAAATTTATCAATTATGCGAATTTTCTGCACACTATTCGTACTGTTATGTACGCTCAACACTTACGCACAAAAAAAGAAAAATAAAAAAACAGAAGAAACTAAATGGAACGTCGCCCAACCGGGAGATGATTTCAAATATAAAACACATTCTTTTAGCACTAACGAGGGTACCTGGATGAACCTGGATGTGAGTCCTAACGGGCAAACCATCGTTTTTGATATGCTCGGAGATATTTACACTATTCCTATTACAGGTGGAAAAGCAAAAATACTTCGGAAAGGTATTCCTTTTGAAGTACAACCGCGTTTTAGCCCTGACGGTTCAAAAATTTCCTTTACGAGTGATGCAGGCGGTGGGGATAACATCTGGGTGATGAACGCAGACGGTAGCGATGCAAAGCAAGTTACTAAGGAAGACTTTAGACTTTTGAACAATGCTGTGTGGATGCCGGACGGTGATTATTTAGTGGCAAGAAAACACTTCACTTCCGGGAGAAGTTTAGGTGCAGGTGAAATGTGGCAGTATCATAGAACCGGTGGTAGTGGGATACAGTTAACCGAGCGGAAGAACGATCAGCAGGACGTGAATGAGCCTTTTATTACTTCAGACGGAAAGTATTTATACTACAGTGAAGATATGTATCCGGGTGGTTTCTTTCAGTACAACAAAGATCCTAACAGTCAGATCTATGTGATTAAACGCTATAGTTTTGAAGACGGAGATACCGAAACAATTACCGGTGGTCCGGGAGGTGCTGCGCGTCCAACGGTTTCGCCCGACGGCAAAAAGCTTGCATTCGTAAAAAGAGTACGCGAGAAAAGTGTGCTGTATATGCGTGATCTAGACACCGGGGAAGAATGGCCTATATACGACGGTTTAAATAAAGACCAGCAGGAGGCATGGGCAATTTTTGGTGTATATCCCAACTTCGATTGGATGCCGAACAATAAAGAAATCGTGTTCTGGAGTGGTGGAAAGATCCAGAAGATCGACACCGAATCATTAGCTATCACTAATATTCCCTTTACAGCCGATGTGAATATCGATATCGCAGAGACCGTTCATTTTAATAATCCAATTGAGAAAGAAAGCTTCACTCCAAAAGTAATTAGACATGCAGTTACTTCTCCTAATGGAAATTTTCTTATCTTTAACGCACTCGGTCAATTATGGAAGAAAGATCTTCCTAATGGCACACCAACAAGACTAACAAACGGCACCGATTTCGAATTCGAGCCGGCCTTCTCCCCAGATGGAAACAACATTGTTTTCGTGAGCTGGAATGACCTAGAAAAAGGTGCCATTTTTAAGGTACCTGCAACCGGTGGCACCCCACAAAAACTTACTTCAGAAAAAGGAATTTACAGAACACCTTCTTATTCCCCCAACGGACAAACCATAGTTTTCAGAAAAGAAGATGGAAACAGAGATCAAGGTTTTTCCTTTACCAACAACCCCGGAATCTATACGATGTCTGCAAATGGAGCCAATGAAAAATTCGTAACAGACAATGGTGAAAATCCTGTATTTACTAAAGATGGTAAGCGCATTTTTCTTCAAACGGGAGGTACTTACTTCGGAAACTTAACCAAAAGTCTGATAAGTGTTAACTTAAACGGAGATGACGAAAAGACTCATATTAAGTCTAAATATGCCAACCGATTAGTTCCAAGCCCGGATAATAAATGGATCGCTTTTACAAACCTTCATAAGGTCTATGTTGCTCCTCTGGTAATGAACGGACAGACCCTAGACCTAGACAACAATAGTAAATCGGTTCCCGTGTCGCAAATCGCCAAAGATGCCGGTATCAATATTCATTGGTCACCTAATAGTCAAAAGATCATGTGGACCTTGGGAGATGAGTATTTTAGTAATATGCTAAGGGATCGTTTTACCTTTTTACCGGGTTCTTCGGAAACCGTTCCGGAAATGACCATTTCAGGTACAAAGATTGGACTAACGGCTCCGGTAGATAAACCTTCCGGAAGAATAGCTTTTTCGAATGCGCGAATCATTACTATGAATGGCGACGAGGTGATCGAAGATGGAACCATTATCATAAAGGATAATATCATTGAAAAGATTGGAAAATCTTCGGAAACTCCTATTCCTTCCGATGCGAAAATATATGGCGCTCTTGGGAAAACCATCATGCCCGGAATGGTCGATGCCCATGCACATGTGGGTGCATTTCGTTACGGACTTACCACACAGCAAAATTGGCAGTTTATGGCAAATCTGGCGTTTGGTGTTACCACCTCCCACGATCCTTCGGCAAATACTGAAACCGTATTCTCTCTCTCAGAATTACAAAAAGCAGGGAAATTAGTAGGACCACGCCTCTACTCTACCGGATTTATACTTTATGGAGCCGATGGTGACTTTAAAGCGGTAATTAACAACTTAGAAGACGCACGGAGCAGTATAAGACGAACGAAGGCATTTGGTGCGAAAAGTGTAAAAAGTTATAATCAGCCGCGCCGAGAGCAGCGACAGCAGGTAATGCAAGCCGCACGTGAGCAGGGAATTAATGTTGTTCCCGAAGGTGGATCCACTTTCTATCATAACCTCACCATGGTGATTGACGGCCACACAGGTGTAGAACACAATATCCCGGTTGCACCGGTATATAAGGACGTTCTGGAACTTTGGGGCACAAGTAATTCGGGTTATACACCAACCCTTATTGTAAATTACGGCGGCCTGAACGGGGAAATGTATTATTACCAACGCGATAATGTTTGGGAAAATGAAAAGCTACTAACCTTTACCCCTCGGGCTATTATCGATAGCAGATCACGACATAGAACTATGGTACCTGCGAAAGAATATGAGAACGGACATATTTTAGTTTCCGAAACAGCAAAAGCCTTAAGTGATGCAGGTGTTAAAGTAAATATGGGCGCACACGGACAATTACAAGGTCTGGGAGCACATTGGGAGACTTGGATGTTGGCATCGGGTGGAATGAGCAATCTTGAGGCGCTTAAAGCCGCCACGATAAATTCGGCTGAGTATATAGGAGCAGGAAATGATATAGGTTCTCTGGAAGTTGGTAAAATGGCAGATCTTTTGGTACTTACCGATAACCCTTTGGAAAATATTGAAAATACTCAGTCCATCGAAAAGGTTATGATCAACGGACGCCTTTACGACGCAAATACACTAAACGAGGAAGGAAATTATGATGTAAAGCGCAAACCCTTTTACTGGGAGTTAACGAAATACGACCAGGCATTCCCGTGGCATGAGGAAACACAAGGATTTATGGATGGCGGTTGCGGCTGTCATTTAGGACACCAATAATTTTTTCAGGGAACTGTAGGTTGCCGGTAACTAAAATGTAGTATGAATATTCGCGCCTATTGGCAATTTTATAAAGAAGTGCTTCCGTTTATTCTTGTTTTTACACTTTTGAGTAAAATTATCTTCGGAAACATTTCTGCCATGGTAGTCTTCCTGCTAGTTGGAGTCGTTATCGGTTTTTTAGCCTTTTCCCTTCTGAAGAAAGAACAGTTTTATTTTTATTACAATTTGGGAATTACCAAATGGAAATTATTTAAGACCGTTTTCGTGATCAATTTAATAGTGGGTTCCCCTATCGTAATTGTTTTATTAATACTAAGTTCTTTTTTATTTGGCAATTCTTCAGTTATATAACGCTTCAAAGTCTTTCGGAAATAAGGAAGTATTAAACAAGGTTCACTTTACATGTGAAACAGGGGAAGTACTCGGGATCTTTGGCCGGAATGGTTCCGGAAAGTCAACCCTGCTAAAAATGATATTCGGGGTGGTACCTTCCAACAATATAAAAATGACTATCGATAATACACTCTTAAATCCCTTAGAGGTTATAGCCGATAAAAGAATTGCTTATTTACCGCAGGTCCCATTTTTACCTAAGAACAGAAAGGTTCATGATATCATACCTATTTATTTTTCTTCGGAAGAAAAACAGGATTCGGTGTTTTATGATCCTGTTATTGCTAAAATAAGTTCCAGAAGAGTTGGAGAACTATCTATGGGAGAGTTAAAGTATTTCGAGGTAGTTTTAATAGGCAATTTAGATCATGATTTTTTACTACTGGACGAACCCTTTTCTATGGTAGAACCCATCGAGAAAGAAGCCTTAAAGAATTTTCTGCTTCAGAAGAAAGAAACAAAAGGGTTGATCATTACAGATCATTATTACTATGATGTGATGGATATTTCAACTAAAAACATAATAATTAAAGATAGAGTTTCTCACGAGGTACATGGAAAAGAGGATCTAAAAAAGTTTAAATATCTATCAGAACGTTAGATGCCAAAAGAGAATTGATCGATCCAACAAGATAACATTCTCAGGTCATCCGGACTTGAAACTTGAGGATTCAAAAAGATTAAATAAAAAAAAGACCCCAATTGCTTGGGGTCTTCTTCATTAATCAACTTAATAACTAACCAAATTATTAACTCTTCGGCATAACTACTTTATCAATTCCGTGGATCACTCCGTTTGAAGCATCAACATCGGTCATTATTACAGTAGCTTTCCCACCTTTTGTATCTTCAATTACAACTTTATCGTCTTTTAAAGAAAGGACAAGGTTATCACCTTGCAAAGTGGTTACCGTATATTTATTATTGTTATCATTTATGGCTTTGATCACATCAGCAGCTTTCCACTCTCCTGAAACAACATGATACTTCAATAGATTTTGAAGCGATTCTTTGTTTTCAGGCTTAAGCAGGTTTTCTAAGGTAGCTGAAGGAACAGCAGCAAAAGCATCATTTGTTGGTGCAAAAACTGTGTATTCACCTTCTTCCATAAATGTCTGAGCTAAATCTGCACTTTTCAAGGCTGAAACTAAAGTAGAGAAATTTTCATTACCCATTGCGATAGACGCAATCGTATTTTTCTCGAACTCCATTTTAGTCGCCATGGCCTCTTCTTCGGCAACACGTTTAGCTTCCATTTCCATTTTCTCAGCTTCAGCTAGTGCTTCAGCCTCTTTTTTCTTATCATCATTACAAGACACAAAAAGTAGTCCTGCCAGGGATAATGACAATAACATTGTTTTAAAATTCACTTTCATAACGTTGGGTTTTATTTGCAACAAATATATTGTATGATATGTGAAGGTTTTGCCAAAAGCGATTAATGTTTAGTTAAATATGTCCTTAATCCCTGATTTTGTGTTAAATAACGAAAACACAGATTGATTCCATCTTTAATATTAGCTATGTAAAAATCAGGTCGGTTAAAATTTGTACCTTTAGAACATTAACAACAATAAAACATTAGATTAAAATGGTTAAAGCAAAATATCAAAGTGTACTAGACCTTGGAGAGCAATTAAAAATTCAGAAAGGTGATGTACAAGTTAATGGTAACACATTAGAAGTAAGAGGTGTTGCCAATACTCAGTACGAAAAAGATCAACTTTGGGACGAGATTAAAAGAGTAGGTGGCGAAAACCCTAGTGATATCATGGCGGATATTACTGTTGCCGATAGCAGTGTTTATGCACGACATACGGTATCTAGTGGTGAATCCTTAAGTAAGATCGCCAAGCATTACTACAGCGATCCAATGAAGTACAATGCGATTTTTGAAGCTAATCGTGATAAACTTAAGAATCCGGATATGATTCATCCGGGACAGGAATTAGTGATTCCAAATTTGTAATTCTTCTTAAATATATAGTAATTTAGACTGCCCTTTTGGGCAGTTTTTTTATGTCTGAAATTCTCTCAGAAATATCACCTATCCTCCTATTCCTATTATTTCTTTTAGGGGCAGCAGCATTTACACTTTCTACCATAAGTGGCGGTGGTGGTGCACTTATGCAAATCCCCGTATTAAATTTTCTGATAGGAACATCTCAAACGGCACCTGTATTAAATCTTGGAACATTTTTAAGCAGACCATCGAGGATCATCCTCTTTTGGAAACACATCGTTTGGAAAGTCTTTTGGTACTACGTCCCTTCTGCCATGATAGGAGCTATCTTAGCAGCATGGTTATTTACCGAAGTTAAAATAGTTTGGATTCAAATAATAGTGGGATTATTTCTGGTTAGCACATTTTTTCAATATCGCTTCGGAAAAAAAGAACGCTCGTTCGAGGTAAAACTATGGTACTTTATCCCGCTCGGATTCATTATTTCAATAATTGGAACCTTTACAGGAGGAATGGGACCTATTCTCAATCCTTTTCTCCTCAACGCGGGTATTGACAAGGAAGAACTCGTAGGTACTAAAGGAGCTCAGGCTTTTTTCCTGGGAATAGCACAAATTGGAAGTTATACCTTCTTCGGATAGTTAACTAAAGAACTTTGGGTTTATGGTATTGCGATTGGATTAGGAGCCACTTTAGGTAATTTTATAGGCAGATACCTCTTAAAACGTATGAGTAAACTCACCTTTAGAAAGTGGGTTATAGCAATTATGGTCATTAGTGGAGTAGTATTACTTGTTAAATCCATTGCTGAGATCTCATAACTACAGATTAAACTTTAGAGACCTTAAGGAATCTTGATAGTCCGATTTTTTGTAACTTATAAGCAAAGTTTATATCAATGCGTACCATATTAAAACGCCATTCCGGTAAAACAATACTCGTATTTGGAGTAATGACGGTTGCTGTCTTACTCGGACTATTTCAGGATTTAATGCACTCTAAGGTTAATAATTACAACTTTTACTTTTCAGAATCAATGCTATACAACTCCTTTTGGGTGTTTTTCCTTCCATTGATATTGGTACAGGTACAAGTTTTGACTAAGATTCTTAAAAATAACCTTTTTAAAAGCCTTTTGACAAGTGTGTTAATTACACTGACACACCTTATAATATTCGCTCTTTTTGTAAATGTTACTTCGGGTATTTTTGTAAATCATACTTTTCGTTTTTCACAGGTGTTTGATTATACAATTTCAAACCATTTAATTATTTCTATTGCTGTGTACAGTACCATTGCCGTGTTCTACTACTTTAAAACTAGAAAACGCAATGTAGTAAGAAACACCAAAGAACCGCAAGACGCTAATGGCTCTTTTCTAATCCCCGTTACAATCGGAAACAAAACGACCTTAATAGAGCCGACATCGATTCTGTATATTTCTTCGGAAAGACCCTATGTTGCTATTCACACTCCCAATAAAAAATGGCTTTATAAAGGCACCTTGAAGTCATTTGAGAGCAATTTAGAACGGAAACAGTTTTGTAGAATTCATAAATCGACTATCGTTAACACCGAAATGATCACCGGTTTCACTTCACGCGGGAATGGAGATTTCGATCTTCAATTGAACAACGGAGAACAATTGCGAATGAGTAGAAATTACGCCGAAGGTTTTAAAAAACGTTTTAAGCTAATCTCCTCTTAGCATATAAATACATCAGCATAGCGTATCCGGTTTTCAATACCGAAAAATCCTTCAGATATTGAAAAAAAATGTTAGCCATGAGAACAAATTTCCTTTATCTGTTCACCATATTCCTGTGTTTTCAGTTTCATAGCTGTCACAGTCAAACCTCTTCAGAAAAAAACAAAGAGAAAGATCTTTCCGAAGTAAAAAACAACATTGTTGGCGGGCCTTTTGAAAATGGTGAATTTATGTATCATGGTATTCCTGAAACCCTAAAGGCGGTAGATACGAGTCCGGGATGGAAACAAGAGGGGCAAAAACTACTAATCACAGGTAAGATCCTCAAACCTGACGGAAAGACACCGGCAGCCAATGTTATTCTATATTATTATCACACAAATACCGAAGGGTATTATGCTCCCAACGACTCAATGGATAAACGCGCTTCAAGGCATGGCTATATTCGCGGTTGGGTTCAATCTGATTCGTTAGGTAATTACTCAATCTACACAGTGAGACCGGGGGCGTACCCAAATCGGAATGACCCCGCACATATTCATCCTTCAATAAAAGAGCCAACGCTGGATAAGGAATATTATATTGATGCATTTGTTTTCGACGATGACCCGCTACTAACAACTAAAAAACGGTTAGAAATGGAAAATCGGGGCGGCTCGGGGATACTCCGACTTCTTAAAAAAGGTGATCTCCATATAGCTGAACACAATATAATATTGGGGCTTAACATTCCTAATCATCCATCAAAAAATAATGAAAAGGTCAGTTCGGGGAGCGCTATTGGTGAAGATGTCATTTCTTTTACTCCCTTTCATGCCTGGGGACCGGATAAAGGTTCAAAAACTTGTCCGGTATGCAAATACGGACGTTACCATGGAATACTATACTTTGTAGGGAACGATCCAAACTGGGACGAAATAAAACAATGGTTAAGCTATTTAGAGAATGAAAGTGCCGAGCGTTCTTCATACCTTAAAACTTACTTCGTATATGGCAATGAAGGTAATTACGATAAGGATAAAATAACGAAACAGTTGGCAGAAATTGGTAAAAGTCTTCAGTTGGAACATACTGCTCTAACTTTCGTGCCTTCTTTTAATGATACTTCCTCTGCCATCCGTCATAACAAAATAAATCCGAATGTTGAGAACACCTTTTTAATTTACAAACATAGCACCATCATTGACAAATATGTAAATCTCAAACCTACCACATCGAATTACAATAAAATTAAAGCGAGTTTAGACAGAACCACCAACAATTTTCAACTATTACCAACAATTCATCAGTGATTAGAGTCCGCTAATATAACTCCCATAGACATCCTTAAACCTCACACCATCACTTAAATTGTACTTGCTAAGCTTTTTAAATTCGACTAGCGCCCAAAGAATAAATTCTTTAAAAAAAGGCTTATCTTTTTCAGGGATATCAGGAACATTTTTCTCTAAAAGATCATCTAAGGGCTCTATACGGTCTAATTGTAAATTATACGCCTCATTGTCCAAAGAGTCGAGCAACTCGAAGCCACCTGTTTGTTCAAAGAACCAAGCGACAACCTCATCGTATGGATCGGTATCACCTTCCTTTTTTAATTTTTCAATTCGCGGGAAATAATTTAAGAACTGACTCCTGATTGCATCGGCAATTAATTGCTGAGCAACTTGTGAGGCTCCCTCCTGCTCACCTTCATAAACTAATTCAACTTTTCCTGTAATGGCCGGGATGATTCCTAGAAAATCACTTAATCTAACCGAAGTTTCTTTATCTCCATTTGCTATAGCTCTGCGCTCGGCGGTACTTAGCAAATTCTGAAAAGCCGTTATGCTCAATCGGGCACTCACACCACTTTTTGCATCGATAAATTCGCTCTGTCGTGCTTCAAAGCTTATTTGTTCTAAAATATCTTTCGCCAATTCGGGTACGTATACATTTTCCTTTTCTTGAACTGCCATCGCAGTTTCCTGCTCTGTAATTGTTCTCGCGGTCACAATGTCATCGGGATAATGTGTAAGAATTTGAGAGCCTATTCTGTCTTTCAACGGAGTTACAATACTACCGCGATTGGTATAGTCTTCCGGGTTTGCTGTGAATACAAATTGAATGTCTAACGGAAGTCGCAACTTAAAACCACGAATTTGCACATCACCTTCCTGTAAGATATTGAATAGCGCCACCTGAATACGTGCTTGCAGATCGGGAAGTTCATTTATCACAAAAATGCTTCTATTGGCCCTCGGGATCATTCCGAAGTGAATAACACGATCATCCGCATATGTAAGCTTTAAATTTGCTGCTTTAATAGGATCAACATCCCCAACCAAATCGGCAACGGTCACATCGGGGGTTGCCAGTTTTTCTGAAAAACGATCGTCACGATGCAACCATGTTATAGGGGTTTTGTCGCCTTTTTCGTGAATCAATTCTATCGCATATCTCGATATGGGTTTGAAGGGATCGTCGTTAATTTCACTTCCTTCGACCACCGGAACATATTCGTCCAATAGCTGAACCATTTGCCGAGCAAGCCTGGTTTTCGCTTGGCCGCGTAAACCTAATAGATTGATGTTATGTTTCGAAAGTATTGCGCGTTCTAATTCGGGGATCACCGTATAATCGTAACCGTGTATACCTTCGAAGGTAGTTTCCTTTTTTAATAGCTTCTTAAGGAGATTTTGCCGTAATTCATCCTTGATAGACTTGTATTCGTATCCCGAACTCTTTAACTCTCCGAAAGTGTTTATTTTCTTATGTTCCATATTATTTTTCTTCTTCTGTGTTGGCAAATGCTATTCACTTTTAACTTCTTGTTTTTACCGTAATTTTTTTCTTCTATTGGTTTCGTAATCTGTGAAGATCATTTCCCCAAGACCTTGTAGCCCGGTATAAAATGCTTTTCCTTGATTCGCATGCGTAAATTCATCCACAAATTGTTGTAAATACGGGTCGCTGGCGATCATAAATGTGGTAATTGGGATATGTAACTTTCTGGCTTGCGCAGCCATTGCATAGCACTTATTGACAATATACGGATCGAGTCCGTTGCTATTTTTATAGTACTGTCCGTCGGGCAACACTAAACAACTGGGTTTCCCATCGGTGATCATAAATATTTGTTTATTCGTGTTGCGCTTTCTACGAAGCATATCCATGGCTAATTGAAGACCTGCAACGGTATTTGTATGATAGGGACCCACATTTAAATAGGGAAGATCTTTTATTTTTATGGGCCATGCATCATTTCCGAAAACCAATATATCTAAGGTATCTTTTGGATATCTGCTAGTAATTAATTCTGAAAGGGCCATCGCTACCTTTTTAGCAGGCGTGATTCTATCCTCTCCATAAAGGATCATGCTATGACTAATATCTATCATTAACACGGTACTCATTTGAGCTTTATAGGTAGTTTCTTCTACTACAAGGTCGTTTTCGGTCAGTTTGAAACTGTCCATTCCGTGATTCACCTGAGCATTCTTCAAACTTTCGGTCATGGAGATCTGTTCTAATCCGTCCCCAAATTGATAGTTCCTAAACTCCCCTGCTCTCTCATCTCCTCGTCCGTTATATTTTGTTTTATGATTTCCGGCTCCGCTTCGTTTTATCTTTCCGAAGATTTGATCTAAGGCCCTTTTCCGAAGTGATCTTTCAAGTTTTTCGGTCATGGTATTTTTACTCTTACCTTTTCCGTTACCGCTTCCATCGGGCTTAAATTCTTCCCTTATAAAACCCTTCTTTTTTAGATCTTCAATAAAATCGTCGATCGTATATTCGTTCGTAGTTAGATTGTATTCCTCATCAAGTTGCCTAAGCCAATCTATAGCTTCATCAAAATCTCCTGAAGTATGGGTAATTAGCTCTTGAAAAACTTCAAAAAGGCGTTCAAACGGAGATTGTTCTTTTGGAGTGTGTTTAGTAAAAACAAAACCGGAGCGCAGTGTTTTCTTTTTCATTCTTTAAAATTAAGATATTTCACATTATTCTGGAAGGGATTAACAGCTATTTAAGACTTGAGAACTAATAACATTTTAGTAACTTTAGGAAATCAAAATAATTATCAATCAAAGACATGAAAAAAATTCTCTCCTTAATGCTTTTATGCATTGCATCTACCCTTTTTTCTCAAGAACTCTCAATGGACATTTTAAAAGACATGAAACCCAGGAATATTGGTCCCGGGGGTATGTCGGGAAGGGTTACAGCAATCGATGTTGTTAATAACGATACCGATATTATGTATGTTGGGACGGCTTCCGGCGGACTTTGGAAATCTGCAAGCGGTGGTATAAAATGGTCACCAATTTTTGATGATGAAGCAACCGCATCGATTGGTGCCATTGCGATTCAGCAATCTAATCCGTCTGTAATCTGGGTAGGAACCGGAGAAGGAAATCCACGTAATAGTTTAAATGGGGGCTACGGAATTTACAGATCTTTAGACGGAGGAAAGAATTGGGACTTAATGGGTCTGGAAAAAACGAGACATATTCATAGAGTGATCATCGATCCTACAGATCCAAATACGGTATATGTAGGGGCTATTGGTTCTCCCTGGGGGGAGCATCCGGAAAGAGGTGTATTTAAAACTACCGATGGAGGGAAAACATGGAATAAAATTTTATTCGCAAATAATAAAACAGGAGTTGGTGATATGGTCATGGATCCTACCAATCCTAATAAATTGATCGTCGCAATGTGGGAGCACAAGCGGGACCCATGGTTCTTTAACTCAGGAGGTAGCGGTTCAGGTATTTTTATCACGCACGACGGTGGTGCAAACTGGGAAGAAAGAACCGAAGCAGACGGTTTACCAAAAGGCGATCTGGGAAGGATTGGTTTAGCCATTGCAGCTAATAAACCCAATATTGTGTACGCCTTGGTTGAAGCCAAGAAGAACGCACTTTATAAAAGTACCGATGGAGGATTTACGTTTGAAAAAATAAATGATAAAAATGATATTGGCAATCGGCCATTTTATTACAGCGACATTTTTGTGGATCCGGAGAATGAGAACAGAGTATTTTCAGTATTTACGTATGTAAATGTTTCGGAAGATGGAGGAAAGAATTTTGACGAGCTCATGCCTGCCTATGGAGTCGATAACGGTGTACACCCCGATCATCACGCATGGTGGATTCATCCTACGGATGGGAGTTTTATGATCGATGGAAACGATGGCGGTATGAACATTACTCACGACGGAGGTAAAACTTGGCGTTTTGTGGGTAATTTACCAGTAGCACAATTCTACCATATCAATGTAGATAACGAATTCCCATACAACGTTTATGGTGGAATGCAGGACAACGGTAGCTGGCGAGGTCCGGCTTATGTTTGGAAGGCACAGGGAATTAGAAACGATTACTGGCAGGAAATTTCATTTGGCGATGGTTTTGATGTTGTCCCCGACCCCGACGATAGCAGATATGGCTGGAGTATGAGTCAGCAGGGATATGTAAGCAGATACGATCATATTACAGGTAATAATTATACCGTACGCCCAACGCATTCAGATCCGGATGTAGAGTTGAGGTTTAATTGGAATTCGGCAATAAATATTGATCCTTTTGATAGTAATACTATTTATTTCGGAAGTCAATTCGTTCACAAAAGCACAGACAAAGGCCTCACCTGGGAAGTCATTTCTCCCGACCTTACCACCAACGATCCTGAAAAACAGAAACAAGGTGATAGCGGTGGATTGACTATGGACGCTACAGGGGCAGAAAATCACACCACCATTTTAGTTATTGAACCTTCCCCTCTTGAAAGAAATATGTTATGGGCGGGAAGTGATGACGGAAGAGTGCATTATACACAGAATGGCGGACAAACATGGACAGATGTTTCTTCAAATCTAAAAGGCTTACCCGCAGGAAGCTGGATCGTCCAAATTAAAGCATCAAATAAAAATAAGGGGGAAGCACTTTTAGTGGCCAACGATTACCGAAGGTTTAACTATACCCCTTACGCATTTCGAACTACTAACTACGGAAAAACATGGGAACGAATTGTGGACGGAACAGATACCGAAAGCTATACCCTAAGTATCGTAGAAGACCCTGTAGAAAGAAACTTGCTGTTTTTAGGAACCGATGATGGGTTGTATGTTTCCCTGAATGCCGGTGGAAGCTGGACTAAATGGACACATGGTTTCCCAACAGTTTCGGTAAAAGATCTAGTGATACACCCACGTGAAAATGATCTGGTTATTGGTACTTTTGGACGTGCCGCCTGGGTTTTAGACGATATTAAACCTTTACGAGAAATCGCGAGAAACAACTCAGTTTTAAATGAGGATATTAAGGTTTTCGACCCTCCAACAGCCTATCAGGCGTCATACCAACAACCAACGGGCAGTAGATTTGGAGCCGACGCTATCTACAACGGGGAGAATCGAGAATATGGTGCTTTAATAAAATATTATTTTAAAAAAGTTGCTGAGGTTTCTTCTGAAAAGGAAAAAGGAGAAGAAGATAATGAAGAAGATGGTGATAATTCAGAAGAGGAAATGAAGGGGCCTTCTAAAGATTCTATCTATATGAAAATTTACGATGGTTCACGATTAATTAGAAGTTTGAAGAAAAAAATACCCGACAGCACCGGGATTTATACCTGGCAATGGGACATGGATGAAGCAGGTGTTGAGCGACCATCAAGAAGAATTCGTGAGCGTAAGAATGAACCGGGAGGTACTTCGGTGAAGCCCGGAACTTATAGAGTTGAGCTTCAATATATGGATAAGACATCCAATGCTTCAGTAAAAGTAGAAAGTGACCCTCGCCTAAGTATTTCAGAAAAGGCAATCACCGAAAGTTATAATGCTTCAAAAAAACTGGAAGAGCTTACGCAGATCGCGGCAGATGCCGTAGAGCAACTGGTGCAAAGTAAAAATACCGCCGAAGAACTTTCAGAAAAACTAAAAAAAGAAGACGATAAAAAGTATAAAGAAGAAATAAAAGCCAGTAAAGAAATCGTAAAAAAGATTGATTCGCTTGTGGCTTTGTATATTGGAAAGGAAGATAAACGTCAGGGAATCACCCGAAACCCCGAAGTAACTGTGATGCAGAGATTAGGAACTGCCGGTTGGTATAGCGGAAGCAGACCCAATGGAATGACACAAACTGAAAATACGCTAATGAAGCATGCCAAGGATCAATTAGACAGTGCTTTAAAAGAAACCAACAATTTCTTTGTAACCGAATGGACAGAATATAAGTCTAAAATGGAGAGGGTAAATATCTCCCCTTTTAAAGAAATTGAAACCTTTAAAACTAACTAAACTATACAAATATGAAAAATGTATTAATTACGATCCTGGCAATTGCCACGATGTTTTCCTGTAAAGATGCCAAAAAGGAGAACGTCGCCGAAAATGTGGAAATAGAAGAATATACGATCGAGCAATTTATGGACAATGAGAATGCTTTTGCGAATGGATTCTCAGCAGACAAGTCGAAAGTACTAATTACAAGCAATCGTTCCGGTATCTATAATATGTACACTACACCTGCCACGGGAGGTGAGCTAAAACCGGTCACTGCAAGTGATAGTGCCTCAATATTTGGTATCTCTTATTTCCCTGAAGACGATCGAATTCTGTACAGAATGGATGGTAATGGGGATGAGATCTACAAAATATTTATGATGGATGGTGATAAGGTGACAAGACTTACTCCGGAGACCAATGTAAGAGCATTATTTAGAGGTTGGGCAAAAGACGGGAAGAGTTTTTTCTATGGAAGTAACGAACGCGACTCCAAATATATGGATCATTACGAAATGGATATTAGTGATTTCAGTTCTAAAATGATTTATAAAAATGAAGACGGAATGGATTTTGGTGGAATGAGCGAGGATCGCAAATATGTAGCACTCATTAAACCTGTGAATACGAACGATGTGGATCTTTTTATCTTGAATACCGAAACCAATGAGCGCACGAAAGTAAACGATAACCTTAGTAATAATTCACCTCAGGATTTTTCACCCGATGGAAAGTCGTTTTATTTCACCACCGATGATGGCGGGGAATTTAGTTATGTGATGAAGTACGATCTTGAAAACGGGACCAAAGAAAAAATAATGGAGAAGGATTGGGATATTAATGGGTTCTATTTTACCAGAAATGGAAAATATCGGGTAACATTTACCAATGCCGATGCCGCAAACGAATTGGAAGTCGTTGAAGTAGCTTCAGGTGAGAACGTCACTTTCCCTACCTTCGAAAATAAGAAGATCAACAGTGTTTCCTTTTCACGAGACGAATCGATGGCCATCTTAAGTGTTGGCGGATCACATACCCCTACAGATTCGTATGCTTATGATCTATCTACTAAAGAACAATATAGATTAACCGATAATTTGAATGACGAAATTGATGGAGATCATTTGGTCTCGGCCGAGGTGATTAGATACGAGTCCTTTGACGGATTAGAGATCCCTGCCATTTACTATGTGCCAAAACAAGCTTCGGTAACCAATAAGGTACCGGCTTTAGTTTGGGTTCATGGTGGTCCCGGAGGACAATCGCGACAGGGTTTTAATTCTACAATTCAATATTTAGTAAATCACGGATATGCGATATTAGCGGTTAATAATCGTGGAAGTAGTGGCTATGGTAAGACATTCTTTAAAATGGATGACCAAAATCATGGCGACAAAGATCTAAAAGACTGTATCGCCGGGAAAGACTGGTTAGCACAGCAAGACGTGATTGACGGTGAAAAAATAGGAATTCTCGGAGGTTCTTACGGAGGGTATATGACGATGGCAGCTTTAACCTATGCTCCTGAAGAATTTGATGTTGGAGTAAACATTTTTGGGGTGACTAATTGGCTACGTACCCTTAAGAGTATTCCACCATGGTGGGAATCGTTTAAAGAGGCTTTATACACCGAAATGGGTGATCCAAACACTGCCGACTCGATTAGGCTTCGTGCTATTTCTCCATTATTCCACACTCAAAACGTGACAAAACCCCTTATCGTACTACAGGGAGCTCAAGACCCTCGTGTGCTAAAGGTAGAGTCTGATGAGATCGTGGAAGGCGTTAAAAAGAATGGTGTTCCTGTAGAATATGTTCTGTTTGAGGACGAAGGGCACGGATTTGTCAAAAAGGAGAATCAGATCAAAGCTTACAGTAGCATTTTAAAGTTCCTTGATAAATACTTAAAAGGTGAAGGTTTGGAAGTTATGGACGAAAAAAATAATGAATCGGTTGAAATTGATGCAGATTCGTAACGACTAGATACAGGAAACTAATAAAAAGCTTCCAAAGCTACACATGAATTTTCAGAAAATTGATTTTCAGAATAAAGACGGTAATACGTTGTTCGGCAGGTTAGAATTACCTGCCGACCAGCAACCGCATAACTATGCTATTTTCGCTCATTGTTTTACATGCAATAAGAATTTACTTGCGGTAAGAAACATTAGCAGAGCGCTAACAGCATCCGGCTTTGGGGTACTCAGATTCGATTTTACGGGTTTGGGTGAAAGTGAAGGTGATTTTGAAGATACAAACTTCTCCGGCAATGTGGAAGACCTTATAGCCGCTTCAAATTTTTTAGCTGAAAATTATAGATCGCCTACCTTATTAATTGGGCATTCTCTGGGAGGAGCGGCAGTTTTGTTTGCGGCTGCTCAAATAGAATCAGTAAAAGCTATTTCGACCATTGGCGCACCTAGCAATCCTGAGCATGTTCAAAATTTATTGCAGAGCGAATTAGATGAAATTCAGGAAAAAGGCATAGCCGAAGTGAATGTTGGGGGTAGAAATTTTACCATTAAAAAACAATTCTTAGAAGATCTGCAAACCAATTCACTTAAGGATGTGTTAAAGAAAATGCGGAAGTCTCTTCTTATTATGCACTCACCGCAAGATACGATCGTTGGTATACAAAATGCGGAAGAAATATATATCGCAGCTCACCACCCCAAAAGTTTTGTTTCGCTGGATGGAGCAGATCATTTACTTAATGATAAAGAAGATTCTCTCTATGCAGGAAAGGTTATCGCGGGATGGGCTTCAAGGTATACATCCATACCCAAAACTAAAGATATCATATCAAATCACGATGTCGTTGCCAGTCTAGATCAAAAGCAGATCTTTACTACCGAGCTAAAAGCGGGTGATCATTATTTAACTGCCGATGAACCCGAAAGCTACGGTGGTAGTAATTTTGGTCCATCGCCCTATGAGCTTGTTTCTGCGGGATTGGCTGCATGTACTGCAATGACGATACAGATGTATGCTCGCCGTAAAAAATGGGACGTACAAAATGTGGAGGTACATATAAGTTACGACAAACGACATGCTGTAGATTGTGAAGCTTGTGAAGATGAGGGTGCTAAGATTGATACCTTCAGCCGTGAAATAAAACTTAAAGGAATGTTGGATGAGAAGCAGATAAAACGTATTCTACAGATTGCCGACAAGTGTCCTGTACATAGGACTTTGCACAGTGAAACACAAATTATTACGAATTTGATCCAATAAGTATGACATTGATTTCTTCGGAAAGATTTGAAGTAACCGTCACCGGAACGCACAGTGTTATTATTCCGGAACCCGTTGCCAAAATTTTTCTTGAAAAAGGATTGAAACGAGTTAAATTAAAAGCGTACTTTGAAGGAAAGGAAATAGATTTTCACGGAGCGCTTCATTTGTACCAGGGTAATTATATCGTTTCCTTCGGAAAGAGGTATCAAAAGGAGTTAGGTGTATTTCCTTCAGATTACTTTGAATTACAGCTCTTTGAAGATACTTCAAAATACGGGGTAGAGATGCCTGAAGAATTTATGGCTGTACTTGACAGTGATCCCGAAGCATTTGAAGCTTTCGAAAAACTTTCAGACGGAAAAAAACGTTCACTAATTTATTATATTCTTCGCATTAAAACTACGCAAACCCGAATTGATAAGGCACTGATCATTTCAGAAAATATAAAACATGGAATTACCGACCAGAAGGAAATTATCAAGGCTCATTTTTGAAATGCTAAGATTTTTTTAAAAGTTTGGCAGAACAAGCTAATCATCTTACCTTTATTTATCACTAAATACTAACATCAAAAAAACACAATATGAAAAGTTTAAAAGTAGCAGTAGTTCTTGCCATACTTACTGTCTTTGTAAGTTGCAAGGATAAAAACAAGGAAATGGAAAAGGAAGTGGAAACTACTGAAATCAAAGAAGTGGAAGAAGTTTCGGAAATTAAAAAAGTATCTTTCGACCTGGAATCAAGAAGCGAATCTACCGCTAAAGGTAAAGTAGTATTCTCTGAAAAAGACGGAATAGTTTCGTTTAATGCAAATCTTGAAGGTTTAACTCCCGGATCACATGCGATCCATATTCATGAAAAGTCGGACTGTAGTGCTGCCGATGGCACCTCTGCAGGGGGTCATTGGAATCCTACAGCGCAGCCACACGGAAAGTGGGGAGCTGCAGATGGATATCACAAGGGTGATATAGGTAACTTTACCGCAGATGACTCAGGAAATGGTTTTATCTCTATGCAAACCGACGAATGGTGTATTGGTTGTGACGACCCAAACAAGGATATTTTAGGAAAATCTATAATTGTACACCAGGGAGAAGATGACTTTACGTCTCAACCCTCAGGTGCTGCCGGTGCCAGAGTAAGTTGTGGTGGAATAATTCAATAAGATCCACATAAAGATTTATTCCCAAGAATTAAAAAACCGTTTTGGAGCATATTCCAAAACGGTTTTTAAGTTTAAATCGCAATGTTTCTTTTTAGGGAAATCAAGGGATTATTCGAAATTTACTTTATGTTTCATTCTAATTTAAACCTTCTAACTTATATAATGCAAATACGATACCATTCTTTTCAATAAGCAAAAAAAATCCCCGACTTTATAGTAAAGACGGGGCTTTTAACATTATTTATTAATTATTATTCTTTTACTATTCTCTTTATGATACTTCCGCTTTCAGATTGTATTTTCATAAAATAAACACCTTGCGATAAGTCTTCAATTGAGAAGGTTGTTTCAGTATTTAAACCTTTTAGATCGAAAGTTTTGATCACTCTTCCATTAACATCTGTGACCACGGCCGAAAGAAGTAATTTGGTACTGTTATTTACTAAAGTTAACGTACCTGTAGTTGGATTAGGGAATAATCTCACGTTCTCATTTAATTGATTCTCATCTGTTCCAAGTAAACAAACCATTAACGGATCTAAAATTGTAATGGTAGGTGTACAAGTACCTGTATTTCCATTGGTATCTGTAATAGTGACAGTAATTGTATTCGTTCCTAGATCTGAACATGTAAACAACGATTGACTAAGATCGATTGTTGTTGTAGAGTTACAGTTGTCTGCCGGACTTGGAGGTGTTTCATAATACGCTACATAGTCGTTAGTAGCACTCCAAACGGCATCATTTCTATTAGGTGTCGCGAGTCCTTCTGTACCACTTGCATTCTCAATTCCTTGTGTTGCAGTTCCATCTGCCGGAATCGAAGTGCTGTGAATTTCGATTCGGTTAGAGCCTTCAAATAAGTGAACTTGTGAAGTTACCCCGTTATTTGTTCCGTAGAAAGGTACATCGTCAAACTCCATTACCAGTTTTCTATCGGGCGCAGTTCCAACCGTTTCATAGCGAATTGACCCACCGGATGCCGGATTAAGGTCTTCCCATGCAAACGCGATAAAATTGTTAGGTGTTCCTCCTGAAGGGATAAGATCCCCGGAACAACATCCGTTATCACCATCATTATTAAAGGTAATAAACCCGTTAGATGAGATATAGAAGTTTGAATATGTTTGTCCATAAAACTCGAAGCTAAAACCTATTGGCAGCGCTCCGGAAACATCATCGTCTGTTAAACTCACTCCGATACCGGTAGCTGTAATATCAATGGGTGCAAATGTTCCGGTTTGATCTACAATTAAACCACCGGGTTCGAGATTAGTTACCACATCGAACATAGTAAGAACCGCCTCGCCATTTGCATCGAGTTCTAACGTTACATCCTGACAAGTAATTTCGGGAATATCTGTAATGACTTCAAGGGTATCTGTATCAATGGGATCCCCACACATACTAACTGCTTCATAAGTAATTGTATGTACCCCAATTCCTGCTGTTGCAGGATCAAAGGTATACGTTAATCCATTTCCGTCGTCTGTAACTCCCGGTCCGCTGTAAACTCCACCTTCCGGTGTACCGCCACCATAAGTTTGAATGCCTTCACTTACACAAACCTCTTCGGCTGTAATAAGTTGAGTAGTAGGAGAATCGAAGGCCTCCATTCCATCACCTGTGCTGCCAGATGATCCCTGACTAGCGCTAAACCCGAGACCTCTTCGAGCAAAAGCTTCCCATATCAAACATTCGTTAGCGCCTCCGTAAATCGCAGCGTCTGCAGCCAAAATTGCATCTCTACCATCCACAAAACCGGGACTACAAGGTTGTAATTTCATACCTTCAGTTACAAGTGCCCATGCCTGGATATTTCCAGCATCCTGATTAACATCCCCTGTGAAATTAAAGAAATCGGTATCGAATCCGTGTTCATCAATTAAATCCCAGGTCATTTCCCACAGCATAGTCGCCCATACCGACCCCACACCATGTGGCACAGCAGCGGTTTGAATACTATTATAAGTTTGTGGATTTACAGACATGTCTGTACTATAAGGAAAAGGTCGTATTCCTGCCCCTCCGGCACCCTGTCCAAAAAGATAAGTTCCTACTCCCCTTGCATCCGTACCAGTATCTCCGGCTTCGATCGTCATTAAAACTCCATAAAAATCGCTCCATCCTTCACCCATTTGTTCAGAATTGTTTAGACAACTTGTATTGCCAGGTCCACCAGTTAATCTGTTAGAAACTCCATGTCCGTATTCATGAACAATCACTAAATTATCAAAATCTCCATCTTTATCATTACATACATACATTTGCATTCTGGGATTTTGTCCGTCCGGAGGAGTCCCCATGTTAGCATTACATGAACCGGAGGAGTCTTGAGCTTCGGCATCTACAGAGTCACTCCCTGCTCCCCCGTTTCCGTAGTTATTCTCCTGAAAATTACCGGAGACTTCGTCAAATCCATATGCATACAATACATCATGGAATGAGTTGTTCCAGTAAAATAAATTGGTGATCGCTGCAGATTCATACTGATTTGCATTAGTATATACCTGGTCAAAAGGAAATCCCGTAAAATCGAGTGTTGCCCCACCATCCGGCTGAAATCCCGGATTGTCGCCATCTTCGTATGCATTTACATTATTACCTCTTGTAACTGTGAACTCTGCCCCAGCGTTACCATCGGTATCATGCCACCCAAACGGTGATGCAGTACTATTTGCCGGCATCATTTCGGTGGTTCTTGGTCCGTAATACGGACTCTCTATTGGCATGGCTATTACTTCGTAACATTCGCTGCATCCGGTTACCGAATTAGTTGTTGTCGTTTTATAATTTGGAATATCGTATAAGTTTGCATTGTAATCCAAGCCCTTTTGATGAGCACTATGATCATGTTCAAAAGAACAACTTACCATCCAGTCATTTCTATCTAAAATGGCACCTGTAGAGGCATCAACTCGTAAATTCCACCAATGTTGTTCTGAGATCTCCTCAATAGAAATATCCCAAACTAACACTAATTTATCATCAATAGGTTGATACATTAATTTTACGGGAATCGGACTTAAGGATATACCTCCTTCGCTGAGTATAGCCTCCCTACTTACACCACCTATATTCTCGATAATGTTAAAAGGTCCGTTTATAGGGTACCCCAGCTCATTGGCAGCCATTGTTACGGCTTCGGTAGCAGTTAATGATGGATTTACACCACCTACTATCTTATTCAGTATTTTGTTTTCGAATCGATTGTTAGCAGATATTACAGTACCATCCTGTAGTAAATGGACACCAGATTGTGTTCCCATCACATGAATTCCATTAACAACTTGTCTGTAATAGGCGTGATGAATTCCGCTTGTTCTACTAATATGATCGTTAGTGAGTTCCCATTGCGTATCAGTTTCTAAAAGTTGATCACTGGCAACAAGTTTCGCTAACTCCTGCCCAATCGTTCTCGAAACATCCTGGGCCATACCGTATGTAGATGCTAATAAGAGTACAATTATTAATGCACTCCGGGTAAATTTGTTCATAATTGATTAGTTTAAATTATTTAATGAGGGAAAGTTGAAATGTTATGTAACCAAAAATAGCTAAATACGAGTTAAAAATGCTGTATGTATTTACATTTAACAAAAAAACAATTATCCCACTATCCGTAGTTACTATAACCATGAGGCATTACATAAAAGAAAAACCCCTAGCTTAATTAAATAAGTTAGGGGTTAAATTATAATAGGAACGAACTATTACTCTTTAATAATTCTTTTTACTACGCTTCCTTTTTCTGAAATAATTTTCACGAAATAAATGCCTTCTGAAAGAGTATCAACAGAGAAATTAGTCTCTGTCTGTGTGTTGCTCATATCATGCGATTGAATGATCCTACCGTTAACATCGGTAATGGTCATTTCTTGTAGCGCAATCGAACTGCTATTTCGCAAAGTAAGATTCCCGTTAGTTGGATTAGGGTATAGTGTTATACCGTTAACTAACGTCTGATCTTCTATTCCAAGTATATTTTCTACTGTGAGATCGAAAGTACAAGTACCTTCATTTCCTGCAAGGTCTGTTGCCGTCATAGTGATAGTTGTCACTCCAACTCCTACCATAGTTCCTACCGCAGGATCCTGAACGATCGCCGGTAAAGGACTACAGTTGTCTGTAACGGAAGCCATACCTGTATAATCCGGAATAGTAAATTGCTCTCCCGGTTCAACTGTTTCTATAAGATCTGCCGGACAGGTAAGCACAGGTGCTTCATCCTCAACTGTAACTTCAGTAGCAGTACGCTCACCTAAACATTCACCTCCATCTAAGGCAATTTCACTATTTGGAACTCCATAATCTGAAGGCTCACAAGTTCCGGACCAGTCGGCTGCTGTATTGGTTTCACCTACTCTTCGGAAAGAATCGTTACACGATACCGAAAAAGTTGCTCCATCACCTGTCCAATCTAAATCGGCTGCGGTAACATTGAATCCATTAATTGTAACATTCAGGTTAGCAATTTCTGCAGCTGAAAAGTTCCAGAAAAGAGAATCAACTACATTACCTGCATCATCTATGATTATGATCCAACCTGTTCCGTTTTCATCCCAGAATAGGTTACTTCCCCAATAAACAGGAGAACCTGATTGGTCATCGTAATATACAACCGAATTTGCCGCCATATTTCCTAGTGATTGTGTAACACTGTTTATTGCATTAATATCCGGATAGGGATCATCGCTTACGGCTACCGTATATCCTGTATAATCTGTCGCCACACCCACATTCTGAATCTCAAACTGATCCGGTGTTTCTAGTGTAATTTCAGAAATAACAAGTTGTGATAATGGTCCCGGAGGCAGCTCTTGTGCGTAAACTGTAGTGCTACCGGTTGGCGTAAATGTATATGAAGTACCTTCTGATAGGAAAGTTCCACCTGTTAACGAATCATACCATCTAATCACATTAGTAGGATCATTAAGAGTTGCAGTTACAGTTACATCATCTCCAACACAGAAACCTGTCTCACCATTGGTTGTTGGTCCTGCAGGAATCGCGATTACTTCAATATCATCTGTCGCGGAAGATGCAACAGAACAAGTACCCGCCATAACTTCGTACATTATGGTATGAACACCTACACCTGCTGTTACAGGGTCGAATGAATACGTAGATCCATTACCATCATCTGTAACTCCAGGTCCGCTGTAAACACCGCCATTAGGTGAACCACCGCCTAAACCTGTTAATACATCTGAAGAAGCACAAACATCATTTGGTGCTGTAAACATTGCCATTCCGGAAGGAGTATCGAAAGCCTCTACACCATCTGCTCGACTCGCAGAAGACCCTTGACTTGCGCTAACTCCTAATCCTCTTTTGGCAAAAGCGTCCCAAAGAATACATTCGTTTGCGCCACCATAAATTGCCTGATCTGCTGCAAAGATTGCATCACGACCATCTATAAAACCTGGGCTACAAGGCTGTAATTTCATCGCTTCAGTTACAATTGCCCATGCCTGAATGTTTCCAGCATCCTGATTTACATCACCGGTAAATGTATAGAAATCTGAATCAAAACCATGCTCATCTATCAATGCCCATGTGATTTCCCACATTGTTGTTGCCCAAACCGAACCAACGCCATGAGGCACGGCTGCAGTCTTGATATCATCGTATGTTTGTGGATTTACTGTAAGATCTGTACTATAAGGGAAAGGACGAATTCCTCCTCCTCCTGCTCCTTGGCCAAAGAGGTATGTTCCAACCGCACGAGCATCTGTCCCCGTGTCTCCGGCTTCAATGGTCATAAGAACTCCATAAAAATCACTCCATCCTTCACCCATTTGTTCCTGATTACTTAAACAACCTGTATTACTAGGTCCTCCTGTTAATCTATTTGAAACTCCATGTCCATATTCGTGAACAATAACTAAGTTATCAAAATCCCCATCCTTATCATTACAAATATACATTTGCATTCTTGGATTTGTTCCATCATTAGGAGTACCAAAGTTAGCATTACATGATCCCGAGCCATCTTGAGCTTCAGCGTTTACTGAGTCACTTCCGGCGCCACCGTTTCCGTAGTTATTCTCCTGGAAGTTTCCACCGGCTTCATCAAATCCGTATTGATAAAGTACATCGTGAAAGGTATTATTCCAATAAAATAAATTGGTAATTGCAGCAGATTCGTATTGGTTAGCATTCGAATAAGTTTGTGAAAAAGGAAAACCTGTAAAATCTAATGTGGCTCCGCCATCGGGTTGAAATCCTGGGTTATCACCATCTTCATAGGCGTTCACATTATTTCCACGAGTAGTTGTAAATTCTGCACCAGCTGTCCCGTCTGTATCATGCCATCCGAAAGGAGATGCTGTTAAATTAGCCGGAGACATTTCAATAGTTCTCGGGCCGTAATACGGACTCTCAAGAGGAGCCGCAATTACTTCATAACATTCACTACAGCCTGCTTCCGAAGCAGCCACCAATTCGTTGTAGTTAGGAATGTCGAATAAATTTGCATTGTAATCTAGAATTTCTTCATGTACGCTGTGATCGTGTTCAAACGAACAACTCACCATCCAATTATTTTTATCAACAATTTCGCCGGTCGTAGCATCTACACGAACGTTCCACCAGTTTTGCTGTGCTGCTTCCTCTATAGAAACATCCCATACCAATACAAGTTCGTTATTGTTAGATAACTGATACATTAACTTTGCGGGGATCGGACTTAATGATATTCCACCGTTGCTTAGCAATGTTTCCTTACTAGCGTTATTTTTTCTGCTAACTACAGAAAGCGTTTCGGTAATGGAATAATTTAAGTGGGATGCTGCAGCAACAACAGCCTGCTCGGCAGTTAATGAAGGTGTTGAAGAACGACTCCCAAGACTAGCGACATTTTTTATAAAACGAGTGTTCGCTTTTAAAACATCACCATTAGAAAATAAATGGATACTCGACTCGGTACCATATATTTTTAGATCGTTCAGAACTTGCGTGAAATAAATATGTTGAATATTACTAGAGCTACTTACGTGCTCACTGGTAATTTCCCATTGCAAGTCTTCGGTTAATAATTCGTTATTCTCTACTAACTGAGTAAGTTCATTTTGAATAGGTCGCACAAGACTCTGTGCATACGTGCCAAAAGAACATACCATTATAGCGCAAAAAATTGCGCCAATAGTAAATTTTTTCATAGTAAGTTAAGTTAAAGATTAGTTTTGAGTAGTTTAAATTCTCGTAAATCTATTAAAAATAAATAAGTAATCAATAATTTAATTGCATTTCGACGTCATTTTTAACATCTGAACTAAGATAAACCCCTCTCATTTTCAATCAGATATAATTTTCGGTCTTCGAATTTTACAGCTCCCAGGTTAAACTTCAATGGGTGGATAGGTTTTTTCACTATCTTCGTCATGAGTCGCAAAAAAGCTATGGAACAACCTAATTCTTTGATAATTGAAATGCAAAACGGTAACGAAAATGCATTTTCAAGAATATACAGTCTTTATTCGGAAGCAATTTATGGTATCATTTACAGCATTGTTCTGGATGAAGGGGTCGCAGAAGAAATTATGCAGGATGTTTTTGTAAAAATCTGGAATAATTCTAAATCGTATGATATAAAAAAGGGACGGTTTTTTACTTGGATTCTCAATATAGCACGAAATTCAGCTATTGATGAAACCCGATCTAAATCGTTTAAAAATTCAAAAAAAAACCTATCTACAACACATTTCGTACATATATTATCAACGACAGATAATTTAAACAAAAGCACGAATGCCATTGGCATAAGGAAATTTGTAGATGCGTTAAAACCCATGTGTATTAAAATTATCGACCTCCTTTACTTTAAAGGATTTACACAAGTAGATGCGTCAAAAACTCTCGAAATACCTTTAGGGACCTTAAAAACCCGAAATAGAAAATGTATGAATGAGTTAAGAACCAGGGTACTGGGGTAAACTAAATTATGGATGTAAAAGAAATTATAGAATCCGGCCGACTCGAACTATATGTTTGCGGTGCTCTTTCTTCGGAAGAAGCTGCAGAAATAGATCAGGCAATTAATGAGTCTGTCGAAATTCGGAAAGAGGTGGAAAGTATTGAAGCTTCACTTATCAATCTTGCTGAAGCTGTAGCTCCAACGCTTCCTGCGATGGTGTGGACTTATATTCTGAATTCTATTAAGAATGTTAGAAACATTGACAGCAGTAGTTCCTCTTCAACCAATTGGGCGGCAATTACGGGTTGGGCAGCTGCAATTTTATGTATTGGGGGAATTTTCTGGATATTGAACCAAAATAACGAACTAGAGAAAGAATTACAGGTTACAACGGTGGAGAACAATGATCTTCAGAAAAGAATTGAAACTACAGAGGCAACATTGGCACAAACAGACGAGTTGTTAAACATATTGCGATCTAAAGAGTACAATGCGATCACACTTCCGGGTAATCAAGCCGTGGCACCAAATGCCTTTGCGAAAGTTTATTTTAATAAGTCTGAAGGTGTGGCTTACATTGATGCTAAAGGACTGCCGGAAGCACCTGCCGGGAAAGTATATCAGGTATGGTCTCTTATCATGGATCCTTTAACACCTTCAAGTGTCGGACTACTGGAAGGAGTCACTGAAATTGAAAACGGTATTTACAGATTCGAAAATATCCCGGATCCTGAAGCCTTCGGAATTACACTTGAACCTGAAGGTGGAAGTGAAAGCCCTACCCTATCCCAATTATATACTTTAGGAACAGTAGGTTCGTAAAAAAACTGTAATGATATAAATTATAAGTCTGAAGCGTTTGTTTCGGACTTTTTTATGAGACATAGCACGAACACAGATACCTTGAAAGGTGAAATTATTTTCACACTGCAACTATACAGTATTTGCTTTCAAAATACAAATTGACTTTAACCAAAAAAGATAATTAAAAAAGCGTCCGCCAATGGCGGACGCTCAACTAACAAAAAAACTCTGAAAAACCGGCAAAACCGGTTATTGAAATCTATATAAAATAGATTTACCAACCTTTCAATACTATATACGGAGAAATCGTGATCACGGTTTTACCTTTACCATTCTTTTATTTCATTTGTCAATACAGGACCCAATTCGTAAGAAGCTTCAAGTAATTCTTCCTTTGCTTCTTCCAGTTTACTAGACAAACCATTTGCCTCATAAATAAGAGCCGAATGATATGCAGCCATTGGTTCATGTGTTTTCCCTTCCACATGCGTTATGATCGTTTTTAGCGCCTCGGCTTTATTTCCCGATCTTAACTGAGCGTACGCCAGGATATGATAAGTTTCGGGAGTTGCTCTGTTTTCAACTTCTTGTTCTGCCAAAGCGAGTGCTTTTCGCGGATCTGTTTCTGAAAACAACTCAATTACATAGGTGTTATAAATGTTGCCGTAGTTTCCAAATTGAACTGCCTTTATAAAATTTTCCTTTTGTGCTTTTGCTTCGGAAAGATTTCCGTCATACTCTGCCATCTCTGCCTTCAAAAGAAAATAATCTGGAACTTTATGGTGTTGCATAATGGAATCTAAAATTCTATTTGCTTCCTCAGTGTTTTTTTCCGAAGAATAAACGATCCATGCGATCCCCTTCTTAGCATAAGAATTATCGGGTTCTAGCTGAAGGGTTTTTAAATAATGGTCGTAAGAATCCTTTATTCTTCCTGCGTGACCGTAATAATCTGCCAAATTGCTGTACGTCCATACTTTTAAAGACTTTATACCACCAGCCTCGGCAATTTTCTTGGCTTGTTCCATATATTTTATGGCCGAATCAAGATCTCCTCTATAATCGCTCCATTTAGACAAACGAATCAAATAATTATAGTCGTTCGGTTTCTGGACTTTTCCTAAATACATATCCGCAGCGGTGTAATCACCTAACTCCATTGCAACATCAAAGAGCATTAATTCTGTTGCTCTTTTATTGTCTGAATAGGTATAAGCACTATCTAATAAGATTTGTGCTTCCTTAAATCTATGCTGAGAGATATAATTATGAGCAAGAGATCTTAGATAAGTATCTCTATTTCGCACAGAGATATCATGAACTTTTTTCGTTAAATTTTCTGAGACGTACAACTTAGAGACATCTCCTGTAACTCCGAACAACGCAGTATTCAGGTCGGCAAGTTTGCTCATTGCCACAAAATCCTGATCATTGTTGTCAACTCTCTCCTGCCAGAATACCATTTCTTCATCTACAGCCACTTTTGTGGGTAATGAATCGTTTTTCAGATATTTATTATAATCTGAAGGGTTCGTAATTGTTTTTTTATCCGATTCAGAATTACACGCGTACAATAAAAGCAAGAGTGCAATGATCGTTAGTTTTTTCATAGTAATATTTTATAATGAAAAAAGAGAACAGCCAGGGTTCTCTTTTTCAAAATGTTTCAACTTAAATTTTAAAATGGGCTTGCCAAGTATGGGAAGGTGGCAGAGAACGCTACATCGTTACTGTCCACTCCATCACTGGTTAGAGTTGGATTGTCCGTTCCGTCCGGTCCACCGAAGATCAATAGCAATGAAATATCGATCACATCATCGCTTAAATTTCTTCCGGTTAACACATTGGTACCATCAAAATACGTCGTGGTTCCTGTTTGAGCTACCCAAAGTACGTCGTTCGCAAGTACTGTTGTAAAAGTAGGTGCATCAAGACCTAATGCATTCGTCGTGTAAGCAGCGTTTAAGGCCAACAACTTAGTTTCGAAAGCAGCCTGGAAATTAGCTCCCATTTGCGATGGCACTGTTGTATTAAAGGCGTCTTTCATTCCGGTAGTTCCAAATACAGTGTTGATACCCGGACGACCCATCTGATCTTCCTGAGCGTACGTTCCTGTAAAATCTACTGCCACTGTACACGGTGCACAAGCGCTACCTCCACAGTCTACTCCCTCTTCATCTCCGTTCTGAATACCATCATCACAGGTGGCCATCATTATTACATTTCCGTTATCGTCATCATCGCTACATTGTACGAACAAAAGTGAAGCACAGATCGCTACAAAGACGGTTATATATTTATATGTTTTCATGTTTTTCTTATTTCTTTATTAAAAATTTTTATTGCTTTCTTTTAGACTCCACCCATGTATTATACAAAGCTGCTGAGGGATTTAATGGATTTACACCAGTTGCCGCATTACCCAAATTAGCTTTAGGTACTTCGACTACAATAGAAAGCACATTAGTTCCTGCAAAAGTATCTGCACCGGGATCGTTAAATCCACCGGGAGCGCTTCCATCCAATACGGCATTGTATTGTAAAAAATCGAAGTAGAAAGGATCTTCTCTTGGTCCGGCAAAAAAGCTGTAACCATTATTGGTTGAAGTTTGTACATCGGTAGTCGTAGAGATCTTTACACTTCCAATCATACTATCAACATCAATTGTACTATTTAAACCTGTTTGTGCAGGAGTATCTTTTAAGAAGAAATACATCGAATCTCCTCTTTTAATAGCCTGGATCAAAACATCTTCAACAAGGTCGTTTGTTCTATCCACGTTTACTTCGATAAGTACATTCTCATCGAAAGTAGCTTGTTCAGTTCCTTGTCCGGAAGCTAAAAGTCCTTGTACATTAGCAACAAATACTAAATTGTCTGGGTTGGAACCCTGAAATGCATAGAAATCGGTAATATCTGATGAGGTTCCGGTTACCGCCGGCGCATCAATGTGATCTGCAGCAATTAAAACCACAGAAAGCACGGCCAAACTCAGGCCTCCGATTGCTGCAATAATTTTTGTTTTTTTCATAATCTAAGTTGTTATTATTAATTATTTTTACTTGTTGCTATTATTTACGACGAAATTACAATCATGGTTTTCTTTGTGGCGTTAATTAAATGTTAATGTAAAAATAACACCTTGTCAACTCTGTAATTAGCTACATAGTTATAAATTCTTTATTAATTCAGCCAACCTGACATTATGAATCCCTCTGCACCCGACTGGATTAAAAAATTTTTAAATCTATATAAACAAGAACAGCTCATAGACAGCTACAAAGATAATTGTGATTTTTATTATCAGCTTGTTTCGTGCGGTTTTATTTATGGCCTTTCGGTTCATGCAGTTACCGATGAAAGCATAAGTAACCTTGAACTCACTAAAGAAGAATATACAAAGGTTAATTTATTTCATGCGCTTTTGTATACATATTTTAATGAAAGGGATGGGAGTTTAACCGATGCCGTGGAAGCAATTACCCGATTCTATAAAAAATTAGATAAAGGTAAAACGGGCATTTTTCATAAACTATCACTATCGCAATCCAAATTTAACTTGTTGGAAGGAATATTATCGGGAAGACTCCAACAAACGAATCTGGAACTTAAAAAAAATGCTGCTTCTCTTTTAACTCATGCTTTGCTTTACGTAGATGTTATTTCTTTTGCTTCTTTTCTGAAAGAGGATCGAAATATTAAGGTAGTGGCTAAGGAATTAGAATCTGAAGTTATCACTTTTTGTTTTTTGGCGTTGAAATCGAAACTGAAAAAGAGCAAATACGACCTGTTAATAATAGATATGTTCGAATCTTCGTCTCAACAATTAACTCAATTCTCCAATAACAACTCCGAAATTACACTCGAGCACATGAGAAGTGCTTCAAAACGAAGTTTTCTTGAAAAAAAATACATTCTGGATCTTTGCTGTTTAGCGGTTTGGGATGATTTCGAAATGGATTCGAAAGAATTTCTGTATTTGCGGAATCTAACAGACATGCTTCAGATGGATCAAAACGATCTTTCCAGAAGCTTAAACGATCTCAATCAGTTTTCCGAAGAAAACACCTCCAGTATTAAACTCTTCGAATACTCACATCCGGTAAAACAATTTTATAAGCAATCTACAGCAACTGTAAAGTTGTTAATTATGCGAAATCAGAAACGCCTTTTAAAAGAGCTTAATGAAAGTAAAGAATTATTGATACTGTTAGGGCAATCTACTCTGCGTGATCTTAATAAAGACGAAAAAGACAAAGTAAGAGAACAATTGCTGGATGTTTGCAAAAGTATTCCATCTCTCACAATTTTTCTTTTGCCCGGTGGAACGGTACTGTTGCCGCTCTTGGTGAAATTTATCCCAAAATTATTGCCTTCAGCTTTCGATGATAATAGAATTGAAGTAAAAAAGTCTAGTCAAAATATTTCCTTTAACGATGGAAAAAAGTAACGTTGCACAAATTAACTTTTCGAATTTCCTCCTACTCTAACCAAAGTTTAAAATCCTTTACACGTTCTCTGGCAACGATCACTTCCCGGGTTTTATAGCTGTTAAGTTTTAGCTGAAGACGCGAATTGGTATATGAAATAATATCCTTGATCGCATTGATGTTAATATAATATTTTCTGCTGATTCTAAAGAAAGTTTGAGGCGCCAGTTCTTCTTCTAATTGCTCTAAAGTTGTATCCAGTAAATAATCCCGACCATCAATTGTATGAGCATAGGTACCTTTGTTTTCTGAATAAAAGCATTCAATTTCATCTACGGGAATCATCTTTATATGCTGACCAATTTTTGTCGTAAACCGTTTTTTGTACTCACGCTCAACAGGGTTGGTGAGCAATTTTTTAATATCGTCAAAGTTAAGTTGAAGATTCTGGTTTTGAGGTTTTAACGATTTGTATTTCGTAACGGCTACTTCCAGCTCTTCCTCATCTATTGGTTTTAGTAAATAATCAATACTATTAAGCTTGAAAGCCTGTAGTGCATATTCATCGAAGGCAGTAGTAAAGATAATGGAGCTTTTTACTTCCACCTCGTCAAAGATTTCGAAAGACAAACCATCGCTAAGCTGAATATCTAAAAATATAAGATCGGGATGCGGATTGTTTGCAAACCACTGGAGCGATTCTTCAACGCTGTGTAGCATTACATTTGCGGAAACGGAGAGTTTATCTAACATACGTTGCAGTCGGCGTGCCGATGGCTTTTCGTCCTCAATAATAATAACGTTCATGTTTGGTTGGCGAGTTAGAGTTGTTTTGTTTTTATTTCTGAAAATTAAGTAGTTTTAACTTTATGGATCATTCCCAGTTCTGAGTTCTGCTAATGATCTCATCATCTTGCTTTTCCATAATTTCTTTTATTTTGTTCTCCTCCCATCGCTTAAAGAAATTGTTATCCACTTTAAATATGTACAACACATATAAACCGTGAGAAAGGAGTCCGATTCCCCAAAGTATGGTAGAAAAATATATCTCGAAGCCTGCAAAATCCATTTCCGAAGAACTAAACAGTCCGGCACTACTTAAAATTAGAAAGGCATTCACAAAAATAAAGACTGTGAGGTGCCCGTAAAAACCTTTAAGCGCTTCTACCTTCTTTTTAGCACGCAAGTATCGTAAACTTCTTTTTCGTTCCATTTTTTAGTGATTTATGATTGATTTTCGCTTAAAAAGCTATCTTTTTCTAGTATTTCTCTAATTTTTCGCTCTTCCCACTTTTTAAAAACATCAAATTTGATCTTGTAAGTAATGAGGCCGTGAATTACTAACACTATCAACCAGAGAGCGATGGATATGATGATGTTCCAATTTAGCCAACTATTGATGTTCGGGTCTAAATTCTCGACATTGGCGTTTAATAACATCGAAATACCGATCTTACTTAGTATCATAAACATACTTCCAAATATAAATACCGCAATATGTTTATGAAATAGTTTAAAGGTGCGAACTCTCGCGGTAGCCTTCTGATATTTTTCCATCTTAGCAGTGATCATGATATATAAGTTTTAAAAAGGTTTTGTTTCATCATCCTTCTCCATAAACTCTTTGATCTTTCTTCTCTCCCAGTCCTTACCATAAAATGGATTCCAGTTAAAGGCCTTAGCAGCTTGAAACACCAATCCTATTCCCCAACCAAAAGCCGCCCAAAGAAACCATGGGTAACGTAATTCGTTGGTATAATAGTTTAACCCTGCTAAAAAGCCAATAAAGATAATGAACATCATTAAGCTCGTATAAAACTTCTTAATTTCCCCTACCCGAGCTTTGGCCTTAAAATACTTGTTGTCTTTATTTGATGATTCCATGATGATGTGTTTTTTAATTTCTACTATAAAAATACGTACAGACGAGAGGGTTTAAAAGTTATTTCTTCTGAAGTGTTGTTTTCTATAGATGAATTGTTATAAATCGTCATCATCCATCAATTTTTTTATTTTCCGTTCCTCCCAATCCTTTCCGAAGAAAGGGTTATAATTGAAGGTCTCGGCTGCATGTCCAAGCACACCGAAACCCCATCCCCCAATGGGGAAAATAGCCCAGGGAAAACCGGCACCCGAAATATAATTTAACCATATAAACACGGGTATAAAAATTAGATAAATAGTTAGGTGTATGTAAAAACCTTTTAATTTTTCAACTTGCTCTTTCGCATAGCTGTATTTTTTTTCTGAAATAAAATTATCCTGAGTTTTCATATTCATAGTATTTTGTGTCAGCATAGGTATTGCTATACCGAAATGTTTGTTATTTTCATTTATAACCACCGGCCTGTCGGTTAGCAGTTGATATCGTTGTCTAATATTCTTAAGTCCAACTCCGCTACTCTCTTTTACAGTTTGCTTGGCTTGAATATTATTTGTGATCACCAGATTTCCATCCCTTTCTTCAATAGTGATGTGCAACTTTCTATTAGGGGTAACCATATTGTGTTTTACAGCATTCTCTAAAAGTAACTGAAGGGACAAAGGCACCACCTTTGCCTCGGGATTTGAGACCATTTCAGGAAAGGTAAACACAATGCTATCCTCGAAACGCATTTTTATCAATGACATATAAAGTTGTGCAAACTTTAGCTCTTCGGTAACGGTTACCAGATCCTTATTCTTCTGCTCTAAAACATAGCGATACACTTTTGATAAAGCAGTTGTAAACTTTGTTGCTGCTTCGGGGTTTTCCTCTATTAAACTGGTGAGCACATTTAAACTATTAAATAAAAAATGTGGATCTAATTGATTTTTTAAGGCATCAAACTTGGCAGATGCTGTACCGGCGATTATCTTTTGTTCTTTTACACGATTCTCCTGTTTAAAACGATAGTAATATACCGCATAAAATATGATCGAAACGATCATAGAGATAATGAAGGTTGTGTAATAGTAGCTTGACTTCTCGGTTGAAACAAACTCATTCCAACTTTCTCCATCGATTATTATTTCTCCAATAATTCGCAAGAAAAAAATACAAATTACGGTGACTACAATTCCTGCTAGGATGGTTCTTACGAGATTTTTAAATTCAAAAAATGCCTTGTCGAAATACTTGATCAAAAACTTGAAAAGAGTCATATTCGCCATGTACAGCACAATGGAATACATCTGATTATATAAAAAATCAATCAGAATTTGTTTTCCCGAACTGTAGAAATTACCGTTTAAGTAGTTTATAACCCCAACTACAATAAACAGCAGGAAGCCAATAAAACAAGCTCTTCCAATCTCTTTGATCAAATTCTTCATTATTCTTTACAATTACTTTCTACCACTTCCATCGCATATTCTTTTCCACCCTGAGGATAAAACTCTCCTTCTGGCTCGAAAGAATCAAATAACTCTACCGCTCGCTGTAATTCGGGACAATATTTATCGGTTGGCTGTCCAAAGAAACGTGCAGAACCCATTTCCCATTCTGTTTTACCTAAAACTGCCCGCGGGTTATTGGGTGCAATATTTAATGCTTTTTGATATAGCTCCATTACCTTTGGAGAATAAGTCATCCCATACTGCTGCCCATCGAAAACGATCCAGGCGGTATACCATTGGGCTTCAAGTACCATAATTTCGGGATTGTTCTTAGATATAGCCATCGCATCATTGATAAAATCTCTTGCTTTTTTAAGTTGAGCTGTGAGTTTCGACTTGTCTTTCTCGCTAAAGCTATAAAGTACATTTATTTGTGCCACGTAGAAAGGAGGCAACCAATTATCGGGTTCGGCGACTGCAATGCGTTCAAACATATTTGCAGCTTCCCATGGTTTGTTCGCTTCCCAGAGATCGAAAGCAGCGGTCATTCCTTTTTGATATTTTGTCTGACTTATCCCGGTAAAACTGATAAGTGCGATACATATGATAAGTATATTTTTCATATTCAAATTTGTTAAAGTTTAAAGTTAATAATTATAAATTGATGTTCTGTGTTATAATAGCGCCGTTCTTTACCTCAAATTTGGCATCTTCCCATTTTGGCGGACCAAACCTCGCAGGAGCATTATTGGAAGAGCCGGTATCTTCGGAAGGGTAAAAGCCCATAAACATATTGAGCTTTCCATTATTGTCCTCATCGTGAACAACCGAAATTGCATAGGTTCCATCGGGAATTTCGTCAAAACTGAGCGACACTTTGTAGTCGTTTATCTTTGACAACTCGCCCTTGTATCTTTTTTCAAGGAAATTATTTTCAGAATTATAGATCGCAACCATCGCAGATCCGTCATTTGAAGAAAATCCGTCGATATTTACAACAATTGTGTTTTGTGCCTGAACTAACAATCCGGTAAGTAGCAGTGCGAGATAGGTGATAAAAGTTTGCATGATCTTAAGTTTTTAAGTTTAACACTGTAAATATCTTTCAGAAGGGGAACTAATAAAAAACAGTCTTACTCAACTGTTGAAATCGTATACCGAATTGTAATATCACATATAGTAGGCGCTTCAGAAGTAAATAATTAAAAATATTACTTATCCTTTCAGAATTAGTTTTTCTTCGGAAACACCCGTGATTTCATTATAAGTTATCTAACTGATTGTCTGTTCCGTCGTCACTAATAGTCCAAAAGAATCCTACAAAGAAGAACTGATCTGCTGCCGGTAATAACGCTCTACGGTTGTAATTACCTGCAACATCGGGAGTATTTGTATACTGATAACCATTTACATTAGTCCAACCAAGGGCATTATTGATCGAAAAGTACAGTATCTGTTGTTGTGAAATTAGGTAAGCCCAATTTAAACTCAAACTGTGATAATCCTTGGTTTTATCCTGAAGAAAACCGGGTCTGTTTAAATCGGTGTAAGTTCGCCCACTTCCAAACTGGTAGCTGAATCCTAACTGACTTTTCCAATCATTGATCCAGTACTTTGCAACTACAGATAAGTTATGCGTATTGGCAAACGAAGGAACCGCTGCCACCGGGTAATTTTGGTACTTTCGCTCTGTGTCCAGTAACGAATAACTCACCCAGTAATCAATATTCTTTATAGATTCATCGTCTCTCCAAAAAATATCGACACCCTGAGCATAACCATCACCTGAATTTGTATAAATACTGTCAAATTGAGGCATTTGGGTATTGTAAGCCACCAGATTCTTGTATTCCTTTCTATAGGCTTCTGCTCTAAATATTCTATTATTAGCCGAGTACTGGTAATTTAATATAAAATGTTGCGTTTTTGCCGCTTCCAACATGCTTTCAAATTTGAGGATCTCACTATTAGGCTGTTGATAAAAATCTCCGTATGCAAGCGATAATTGACTGCTTCGTCCTGTTTTGTATGCCACTGAGACTCTTGGAGAAACGGTAAATTGGTCAAACAATGCACTGTATTCACCTCTAACTCCCAACTTAAAGGCAAGCTTTTTAGTAAAAATAAGGTCACTTTCGGCAAATACACCGCTTATGTTATTATCGTACCCAATAGTTGTACTAAAATCATTATTAGAAAAATCTTCATTGAAGTTGGTCAAAAATTGTTCAGCTCCAAAACTTAGTTTAAATCTATTGCTAAATCGCTTTTTTAATTTCAGTTTTAAATGAGCAGAATTCTCAGTATCGACAACATCGTCGTCCACAATATCGATATCATTTTTAGCTATGGTATAACTTCCACCTCCCAGCAGATCCCAGTCGTTATTCAGGTCTGTTTCATAACTGGCGTTCGTATAAAAGTTTTTATTATTCAGTTTAAAATTTACGCCTTCCGGTACATTAATATCTTCCACATTAAGTTGAAAATTGGTCGTATCGAAAGCTCCGTAAACTTTTAACAACCCTTTTCCCAGTTTCTGTCTGAAAACGGCTTCACCAGATATTCCTTCAAAGGGTTTATCCCAATCATTTCTACCCGGGAGTAAAGCGATATATGGTGCAAGATTGATATACGAAGCATTTACACTCAGCGAATTATTCTTCCATTTTTGGGTGTTTCCCAAAGTAGCACCAACAGACATAATACCAATATCTGTTTTTTCCTGATCCGGCTCATCAATAGTGTTTAACAGCAGAACCGAAGATAAAGCCTGTCCGTACTCAGCCGAATAACCTCCTGTAGAAAAGGTGATTCCGTCAAACAAAAACGGACTGTAACGTCCGCGGGTTGGGACATTATTGGTAGTGGGAGTATAGGGAGTAAATACTCTTATCCCATCGATAAAAATTTGTGTCTCCCCGGCATCCCCACCTCTTACGAAGAGTCGGCCGTCTTCAGCAACCGTAGTGGTTCCCGGCAGGGTTTGCAAGGCTCCCACGAAATCTCCCAGTGCACTTGCCGTGGTAACTACGTCTAAAGGTTTCAACACCGATATTTTGCTATTATCGCTCGCTTCAAAAGTTCCGGCCGAAATAACTACTGTATCCAGAGAACTAACATCTTCTCGTAAGGTTATTGTGAGGTTTTTCATCTGTGTGACATCTGCTGCCATCAATAATGTTTCGAAGGATACAAAAGAAATTGTAAGTGTTTGAATCCCGGTTTCGGTTGTTTCGAAAGTGAAATTCCCCCCATCGTCTGTAGAGGCACCGTCGTAGGAACCTTCAATATAGACATTAGCACCCGCAATTGGTGTTCCGTTCTTTTCGGTTACCTTTCCTGAAACCGTAGTTTGTGCGTAAGAAAGATTTGGTATTGAAAATGAAAATAAGGTGAAGATAACTATTAATTTAAATGCATTTTTAGAAGCTTTCATTTTTTGATTGGTTTGGTTTTGCGATTCAAAAATGAATAGAATAGCGGGTCTTTCAGAAAAAAATATACTGAACTGTAATTTTTGATAGCTCAAATGTAAAAAGTAATTATAACTTTTCTTTATTATAAACCAATTCTAAAACTATTATCTTCGGAATAGTAAATAACAGTGTTATGACAGATTCTCAAAAAATTGACGCATACATTAGTAAGCACTCTGTATGGAGCGAAAAACTATCGAAGTTAAGAGCGATCTTTAATGAAACAGAACTTCTTGAAGAAGTGAAATGGGGTGCTCCTGCCTATACTTTAAACGGAAAAATAATCGTAGGTATGGCGGCCTTTAAAAATCATATGGGGATATGGTTTCACCAGGGCGTATTTTTAAAGGATCGTGCTAATAAACTAATAAACGCGCAGGAAGAAAAAACCAAAGCGTTGCGACAATGGCGTTTTGTGCAAAACGATATTGTTGAAGAGTCTCTTGTACGGGAATATGTAAGAGAAGCGATAGAGAATTCGTTAGCGGGAAAAGAATTAAAACCTACCCGCAAATCACTGTCTGTGGGGCCATTTTTAAAGAAGGAGTTACAAAATGATGCCGAACTTAACAGATCCTTTAAAAGCTTAACTCCGGGAAAACAAAGGGAGTATGCAGATCACATCAATGAAGCGAAAAGAGATGCGACCAAGCAATCGAGATTAGAAAAAATTATTCCGATGATAAAAGAAGGTATTGGTTTACATGACAAATACAAAAATTGCTAGAATTTGAAAAAACCGAACTTTAAACGATATACTTCGCGGCAAATTTTATACTACGTCCGTAGAGCCTTCTGGATCCTTTTTTCATGGGTGCTAGTTGCTAATTTGTTGTTCTTTTATGAGTATTACACCTTAAAAAGTAACGGAGTGTTAAGTTCGGCTTACGATTTTAAGCAAGCGTTTATCACTAATTTGATCGTTGCAATTCTCGCAGGATTGATTGGGGGTATTGTAACCGTAAATTTAATGGAGCGTTGGCTTAGAATTCATGCGTTTTGGAAAGCGTTGTTGTATATCATCGTTACCTATATCGTTGCGGCTGTAGTTATTAGCACTTTCGCGGGTCTTTATTTTTACAGTGAAGATTTTGGATTACCCTTTTACCATCCCGAAGTAATTGCCGAGATGAAGATCTTTATGAATAGCTGGTTTCTTTTGAAGAACATACTTATCTGGCTGGTGATCGTGATTTTTACTTTGATCATCCTTATGGTGAACGACAAATACGGACCCGGGGTGTTCCCGGATTATTTAATGGGTAGATATTTTAGTCCGAAGAAAGAGCGCCGAATCTTTATGTTTGCCGATCTCAAGAATGCTACGGGAATAGCCGAAACCCTGGGAGAAGAAAAGTACTTTAATTTTCTGAAGGATTTTTTTAGAGATATTGCGCCGGCGATTGTTCAGACTCATGGCGAGGTCTACCAATATGTTGGCGATGAAATTGTGGTAACGTGGAAGATGAAATGGGGAATTAAGAATGCAAATGCCTTACAATGTTATTATAGTATGCGTAAGATCTTGAAGTACAAAGCACCCCGATATTTATCAAAATACGATACAACGCCTCAGTTTAGAGCAGGGTATCATTTTGGTTCGGTTATGGTGGGTGAAATAGGACAAATAAAGAGAGATATTGCTTTTTCGGGGGATGTTTTAAATACCACCTCTAGAATTCAGGGTTTATGCAGCGAATTAAATGTTGATATTTTGGCGTCTAAAGAGTTTGCGAATATAGCCTATAAACTGCCTAAAAATGTGGTAAAGGAGAATATTGGAAAAGAGAAATTAAAAGGTAAATCGGATGAAATGGAACTTGTAACCTTCCGAAAGGAATAATATTTGATACAGTCATATTAATCTTTATAATTCCATAATTTAAAATTCCATTTTATGAAAACAGATCTTTACACCAAAGCCGTCTTAACAGTGATAGCGGTAAGTCTTACAATTAATGTTGTAAAAGACGCCGATCTAATTCCGAGTGCATATGCTTCAGAAAATAAAAACACTCCCGAAATAACCACAGAATACAGGTTAGTACCAGTAAATGAGTTCAACACTATGGATGTTAGGATAGTGGATATAAATACCTACGATGAGCTTAATGTGAATTTGAAGGGGGTGCAGACATCAGACGAGTTAAAGGTGAACCTTTACAGTATAGACACTTCAGATGAGTTGGATGTAAACCTCGATGAGATTGGCGGTGGCTGGATCAACAATGGGGACGCTATTAAGGTTAAGATCCAGCAGTAATCTTTCCGAAGTAAATTAACTTCTTTTAAAAGGCCTAATGATTAATCGGGCTGCACGGTCGTAATTGATATAGTTGTAGGTCCAGTTAAAAAAGGTAACCACTCTATTTCGAAAACCAACCAAAAACCACAGGTGTACAAACATCCATAAAAACCATGCGAAGGCTCCCGCAAAACGCATTTTCCTTACATCGCAAACCGCTTTATTACGCCCAATGGTCGCCATAGTGCCTTTGTCGAAATAAGAGAAGGGAGTCATCTCTTTTCCTTTCAGTAGTTTCTTCAAATTCTTGCCCAATCGCTTACCCTGCTGGATAGCCGGCTGTGCAACCTGAGGATGTCCTTTGGGGTATTCATCGGAAGTCATTAAAGCGATATCGCCTAAGGCAAAAATGGTATCAAAACCTTCTATTCTATTAAACTGATCTACCTTATACCTGTTTACCTTTTCTACAAGAGATGCGCCTTCAATCCCCTTGACGGGCGCTCCGGTAACCCCTGCTGCCCAAATGAAAGTTGCGGTATCGAAGTTTTGACTCTCGGTAACAACCGTTTGACCGTCGAAATCTTTTACAATAGTATTTAAATGAACAATGACGCCTAATTTTTCTAAGAATTCCTGGGCTTTTTTTGATGCATGATCACTCATAGGAGTCAGTACGCGATCTGCACCTTCAAGTAGGTGAACCTGCATTTCCTCTTCATCAAGTTCGGGATAATCGTGTTCTAAGATCCCTTTTCTGAATTCGGCAAGGGCACCGGCGAGTTCAACCCCGGTAGGTCCTGCCCCGGCGATCACGAAATTGAGAAGTTGCTTTCTTCTTATGGGATCTTCGGTAATATCTGCCTCTTCAATATTCTGCAACATTAAACTTCTTATATCAAGTGCCTGAGGCACTGTTTTCATAGGCATACTTTTTTCTTCGATGTTTTTATTTCCGAAGAAATTAGTACGCGTACCGGTTGCGATCACAAGATAATCGTATTGTAATTGGCCTATGGAAGTTTTAATTGTTTTGGACTTAGGATCTATATTTTCAACTTCTGCCATTCGAAAGTGAAAATCTTTATTCTTTCTGAATATTTTCCGAAGCGGATAAGCAATTGAATCCGGTTCCAGCCCAGCTGTTGATACCTGATAGAGCAAAGGTTGAAAAGTGTGATAATTGTGACGATCGAACAGGACGATTTGAACATCAGTATTTTGCAAATTATTTATAAGTGAAATACCTGCAAATCCCCCACCAATTACTACGATACGAGGTTTTTTGGTTTCTGGAACGTTCATAGGCAAGAAGTTGTACTACAAAATTACCATTTGTATTGATAAGAACTTCAGAATTGATCAATTTTTAAGACTTTTGTAACAATCGGAATTATTGAACTACTAATATTTCAACTAACAATCAATCATTGACAAAAGAACTCGAACATAGTTTTGTTACCCAGCTCCAGGAGAATCAGAACATTGTGCACAAAATATGCAGGTTATATACTAATGACAGTGATGCGCATAATGATTTGTTCCAAGAGATAACGATTCAGTTATGGAAGGCTTTTCCTAAGTTTCGTGGGGATTCAAAATTTAGTACCTGGATGTATCGTGTGGCATTAAACACCGCTATTACTTTATATCGAAAATCAAAACGACGTATAACAACGCAGGATTTTGAAAGTGTAAGTTTTAAAATAAGTGCTGAAGCCTATGATGATACTGTAGAAGAGCAATTAAAATTAATGTACAGTGCAGTTAAAAATTTAAATGATATTGATAAAGCCTTAGTGTTCTTATATCTCGAGGACAAATCGTACAGAGAGATTTCGGAGACATTAGGGATCTCAGAGGTAAATTCGAGAGTTAAGATGAACAGGATAAAGGAAAAATTAAGAAACATATTAAATCCGTAACCCCCAATGGATGAATTAGAATTATTAAAGCAAAGATGGCAATCCAGAGAGCAGGAGCTCCCTACCTTGTCGTATAGTGACATTTACAGGATGTTACTGAAAAAATCGTCTTCTATTATTAAGTGGATTTTCTTAATTAGCATTGGAGAACTATTATTTTGGACCATTTTGGCATTTTTCGTTCCCGAATCGAGTAAGGAAATCAATGAAGGAATTGGATTAAAAACAACCTTTGTCGTTGTAAATATTGTTCATTATTCAATTTTTATAATCTTTATTTATCTTTTTTATAAAAATTACAGATCTATTGAAATTACCGATACGGTTAAAGACTTGATGAAGAACATTTTAAATACACGGAGGACGGTAAAACACTTTGTAATATATAATGTTGGAGCATCCACTCTGTTCTTAATAGGAGTTAACTTGTACTATTTTACAAAAAAAGATGAGCTCTATTCGTTGATGGTTGAAAACTACAAAGGCTATGGTGCCATACCCCAGGAGAGTTTTACTTCAGTATTTTTTATTAGTCAGTTGCTCGTTGGACTCGTACTTATTGGACTTATACTTCTGTTTTATCGTTTAATTTACGGGATACTTTTAAAGCGATTAAAGCACAATTATAACGAGTTGGAGAAGATGGAAATGTAACTAAATGCAAGAAGACCGGAGCTAAGTAATGATGAAACTTTAGGACTTTCGGGCAGCTCGGACCAGGCTTTAGAATTTAAGTTAATATCGCCACTGTCGTTCTTTGTTCTCTTCTTCTTTTTTCTGAAGTTCACTAGCCGGGATAACCTTTAAAAACGATGGGTGTTGCTCTATTGCGTATTCTAATTTTTCAACTATGGCTTCAACCGAATCATTTTCGTAATCAATTTCAAGAGGTTCTTTTATTTCCATAGATTGAAGAATACCTTTTTTCTTGACATTAAGTCCTTTCTTATCAAAAGATCTTCTAAAACCATCTATAACGATAGGAACTACAATAGGTTTATTCTTCTTAATGATATGTGCGGTACCGCGTCTAATGGGTTTCCATGGTTTGGTGGTCCCTTGAGGAAAAGTAATAACCCACCCATCATTTAAAGCAGTTGTAATACTGCTCACATCACTCATTTTTACTTGTCGGTTTACCTCTTTTCCTTCTGCGCGCCAGGTTCGTTCAATACTTACGGAACCGGCATAGGCAAGTATTTTTGGCAGTAATCCTGAGGACATTGTTTCTTTGGCGGCAACAAAATAAATATTCAATTTAGGCTTCCACAAATAGCCAATATTTTTAATATTATCGTCCCTTCCACTTAAACTTGCATTAAACACATGAAACATGGCTACTACATCTGCGAAGTAAGTTTGATGATTGGAGACAAAGAGAACATTAGTATCGGGCAAGCCCTTTATTATTTCGCTCCCTTCGATCTGTAGTTGATTAAAACCTTTAAATCTCCGATGAGTTAATGCTCCTAGAATACGTATAAGCCACAGCTTTAGAAATAAAATATGACCAAATGGATTTTTCTTAAAAAGCCCCATGTATAAATGTTGAAATTATAGAGTTTGGTTTCGTCATTTTCGCTCTTCCTTGCCAAACAAACAGAATTGCAAATATACGAAAATATGAACTCACAGGACTTGTTTTAACAATTCGCGCACCTCACTCAACATCATAGCTGTTGCTCCCCAAACTACATGATCATTCAACATAAATGCAGGAACCTGAATATTAGTTGCATAAGAAGTCGATAATGTACTAGTTGTTAAAATTTTATCATCCATAAAATGTGTAAGTGGAACTTCTATAAGAGCTTCTACCTCTTCTTCCTGAGGTATAAAGATTGGAGTTTGGTAGGTAACTCCAAGGAATGGTTGAACAAAAAAATCGCTTGGTGGTATATAGATTTCTGTAAGCTGTTTTAAAACTGAGATACTTTTAGCATTCACTCCTACTTCTTCCTCGGTTTCCCGCAGGGCAGTTTCTAAAAGAGATTGATCTTCCGGCTCGATCTTGCCCCCCGGGAAACCCACCTGGGCAGAATGCACCCCTTTATACGTCTTGCGCAAGATCAAAATTAAGTGCGTATCTAAACTCTGAGAAGGATAAAAAAGTGCCATAACGCCCGCTTTTCGTGCGGTTTGTTTTTGGATAGCATTTTTCTTTAATTCTGAAAGTCTCTCGATAGGAGCCATTTTATGCTGAATGGCTTCGCCGGGGAGTGCCAAATTTGTTACTTTTACAATTCGTTTTTCAAATTCTGAAAATGTCATTTAAAGATCAATTATTTACAATAATACTTGTTGGATTTGTTTGCTTCGGAAGCTGTGAAGATAAGAAAAAGCCTTCCGAAGAGAAAATAGAAATTTCGACTGAAAATAAAAAAGATTCGGTTGCAGTAAACACGCTCGAGGATAAGACAGAACCGGTAAAAAAAGAATTTCCGAAGATAACAAACGAAAATGTTGTTGCATTTTTAACGCAATACGGAAATGATAACCCTGAGACCAAGGTGAAAATTTCAACACAGTTTGGCGAAATTGATATTGAACTTACTAAAGATACCCCTTTGCACAGGGCAAACTTTATTTATTTAGTGAAACAGGGGTATTTTGATAAGACTTTTTTTCACAGAGCGGTTCCCAATTTTATCATACAAGGCGGTAATAGCGATTTAACCTCAACACCCGAAAAGCGAAGTAAAATTGGAAAGGACTACCTAATTCCCGCAGAGATCATTCCTGGAAGAGTTCATAAATACGGTACTGTTTCGGGAGCTAAAGAATACAGAGAGAACCCCGATAAGAACTCTGCTCCCTTCGAGTTTTTTATTTTTCTGGGTCCGCTGTCATCAACCTCTCACCTAAATGGAAGTTATACTGTTTTCGGTAATGTGACCAAAGGAATGGACGTAGTAGAAAAAATTGCAAAACTGCCTACCGACGATGGTGAATGGCCGTTACAAAATATTTATATAACTGCGAAGGTTTTAAAATAGGGTATTTTATTCCTAAATATCTTCAGAAAGTTCCTTTTTGGAATAAATGCTCGGTAAAGATAACTTAAACGTTACTGCTAAAAGTCGGATGGTAATTACCAAAGACCCCGAAATTACGATAATCCAGTCTTGTGACAGGTCTGTTTTAAGTAAGAGAAAATAAACCGCACCACCTAAAATACAAGCAGTTGCATAAATCTCTTTCCTAAAAATAACAGGAATTTCATTACAAAGTATATCCCTGATCACACCGCCAAAACATGCGGTCATTGTTCCAAGCGCTACACAAATAACGGGAGGAAATCCGGATGCTATCCCCTTCTCTACCCCAATTATTGTATATAAAGCTATTCCGATGGTATCGAAAAGAAATAACGAACGTCTTATATATCCCAGTTTTTTTCGGAAAATAACAGCAAAAACTGCAGATCCAAAGATCACATATACGAAGGTTAGGTTGCGCATCCATGTAATATTGGCATCAATTAGAACATCTCGCAATGTTCCCCCACCAACCGCGGTTACAAACGCAATTATTAGTATCCCGAAAGGGTCCATTTTCTTCTTTAGTGCGGTTAAAACCCCCGAAATTGCGAACGCGATGGTTCCTAGAATATCTATGATAAAAAACAAACTCACATGTTCTGGGTATAGTAGTTATAATCCTTTATAACCTTGTCAATAAAAACCATTGGAGTTTCCTCGAATGTAACCTCCATCACCGTAGCCACCTTATTCGATAACCTGAGAATTACATTGTGATTCCCGCCGTATTTTGCATTCGTATAAACGTTCTTTATAGTCTGTATTTCGGAATCTGAAAATACGGTTACCTGCGGATACATAGGCTCATAATCTTCGGGAAGATCCATTAAAATGGTTTGCGAGAATTGAATTGGAGTTTTTTCAGAAATAACGGTTGTTGCCGCCGCTAAATCACCTAATCGCTGTCCTCTCCCGTTAATAAGAATAGTAACCAGTGCTACAGCCCCACTGGCGAGCCCAAAATCGATCACTCTAAGCAACCATCGCAATAAATAATTCGAAAAAGCCGGCTTAGAGCCATCGAGCTTTACTACCCGAATCTTCATTATCTTCTTTCCAGGACTCTGACCGTTCCAAAACATTTCAAATAATAAATGATATAAGAGAATAGGCAAACCTATTGCCATAAATAAAATCAACAATGCACTATCGCTTAGATCAATATCAGAAATAAAGAAACCAATGATAACCACATAGATCAAAATTACATAAGCCCCAATTACAAGTCCGTCAACAATATATGCAACGATCCTATCTCCAATGCCGGCAACGTTTTGAACTATGTTGACATTTTGAGCGGTTTCTATTTGAAAATTATCCATTTAATCTGTTTCTTTGGAACAAAACTACGCTATATATGCGCGAAGCTGCCTTTGCGAAACAAAATAAAGACAAATGGTTAAAATTTGAAAGCGTTCTGCGCAATAATATTCAAATTCATCCGGACGAACTTAGTGCTCTCTATATTGAGGTCACAGACCATCTTAGTTATGCGCAAACCTTTTACCCAAATAGCAACACATTAAGATACTTAAATGGTCTTTCGGTCCTTGCTCACCAGAAGATCTATAAAACAAAGCGAGAATCCCGAAGCAGACTTATTACTTTTTATACAAAAGAGTTTCCACTATTTTTTTCGCAATATCAAAAACACCTGCTTATAGCCTTTGCTACCTTCTTATTATTCTCGATCGTTGGAGCGTTCTCTGCCGCAACCGATGGTAATTTTGTCAGACTAATTCTTGGCGATGGATACGTAAACATGACCCTTGAAAATATAAAGAATGGCGATCCTATGGCGGTCTATAAAGAAATGGAGGAAGTCTCCATGTTTCTCGGAATCACCATCAACAACATCAGGGTGGCACTTACGGCGTTTAGCTACGGCATTCTACTCTGCTTAGGTACGTTATACGTGGTAATGAGAAATGCAATTATGCTAGGGTCATTTCAGTATTTCTTTTATGAACAAGGAATGCTTTGGGAATCGGCCCGCACAATATGGATCCACGGTACCATAGAAATATCTGTAATCATAGTTGCCAGCTGCGCAGGACTCGTCATGGGAAGTAGTATTTTATTCCCCGGTACATATACCAGACTTCAATCGTTTGTAAAAGGAGCAAAAGCAGGCCTAAAAATTTTACTGAGTACTATTCCGTTTTTTATAATTGCCGGATTTCTGGAAGGATTTGTGACCAGACATACCGAAATGCCCGACTGGCTTGCGATTCTAATAATAGGCGGATCCCTTTATCTAATACTCTTTTATTACGTGATTTACCCTCTAAAATTGAAAAGAAGACATGCAGAACAAGTTGATACAGTTTAAAAAACAAAGAGATCTGGGAGCTATTCTTGGAGATACTTTTAGTTTTCTTCGGAATGAATGGAAACAGCTTTTCACTCTAATCTTTAAAATTGCAGGACCCGCACTAATTTTAGTCGTTGCTTCTTATATCTTTTACATGTCTACGACCTTGGGAAGTTTTGCCGACTTGACTAATCCTTCCGGTCCAATAGGCAATTTCACCTTTAATGCAGTGCTGGCGATCTTACTGATGTTGTGTTCGATAATAGCTTTCTATGCGCTACTTTACGGAACTATTCTAAATTATATCAAATCGTATATTAAAAATAACGGAATTGTAGATGTAAATGAAGTGAGAGTAGGTGTAAGATCAAAATTTTGGTCTTTAATAGGATTAAGTTTTCTTGTCGCTTTAATAACCGGTGTAGGAATTGTTTTTTGTGTTATTCCGGGTATTTATCTGGGGACAGTTCTAATTACGACCTATGCCATTCATGTTTTTGAAGATCGTGATGTGATGGACACCATCAGTTATAGCTTCCAATTAATAAAAGGGGAATGGTGGATCACATTTGCGACACTTTTGGTCATGTTCATATTGTATTATATTATTCTCATGATCTTTAATATTCCACAATACATTTATATGTTCATTAAAATGTTCACCATTGCCGAGCAAGCCTCTCCGGATCCAACTTCCATGTTCGATACTGTTTACATTATACTTAATGCGATTGCTGTGGTAGCCCAATATTTGTTACATACTGTGATAGTAATATGTGCCGTTTTCGTTTATTTCAACTTAAATGAAAAAAAGAATTTTACCGGAACTATGGAAACAATTGATGCTATAGGAACTCAAGAATAATGATGCGTTTCCCATTACTTTTACTTCTCTTTATTTTCTTCGGAAGTGCTTACGCGCAGCAGGACTCTATTGCGGAAAAAACAGAGAAGGTTGTAATGTATGACACCGCCCAGGCTAATCCTCCCCTAAATTTCGACCAAGAAAAAATTGAAGCCTACAAAGCAGATGACGACTTTAACTATACGGAGGTAGAAATTGAAGAGAACTGGTGGACACAATTTAAACGATGGCTGGGGAACCTTTGGAGCAGCTTTTGGCGTTGGGTTTTTGGAGGAGTAACGCCCGGACCGTTTTGGGCTACTGTTATTCGTGTTTTGCCTTACCTTATTGTGGCCTTAGTGGTGGTATTTGTTGTTTGGCTGTTTTTAAAGTTGAATCCCGGAGCGACAATCTTCAAATCGAAACAACAGCCCGGAGTTTTCTTCACCGAAGAAGAAGAGATCATAAAAACGAAAGATATCCGTAAACTTATACAGAAGGCAATTCAGAATAAAGACTACAGACTAGCAGTACGATATTATTATCTTTTAATTCTGAAAAAACTTACCGAAGCGGAAGTGATAGAATATGAATTCGATAAAACAAATACCGATTATATTTCCGAAATTTCTTCCGAAAAACTAAACCATCAATTCGCTAAAGTTACAGTACTCTACGACTACATTTGGTATGGAAGCTTTAGTGTTTCCGAAGAAGATTACAACAAAGCCCAACGAACTTTCACCGCTCTTGAACAGGGTTTAACCTCCATAAAACCAAAGACCGTTGAGTAGATCGCAGAAAATATTACTCGGATTCTTCATTGTCCTTCTCGGCATTTTGGTGTACGCTGAAGCAACAAAGCCTCAGCCTGTAAATTGGTTTCCCAGCTATCACAACATGGATAAGATCCCATTTGGTACTTATGTGCTATTCGATTTGCTGGAAGATAATTTTAAAAACCAACTCGAAGAAGTTTCAATTCCTCCTTTCGAAAAACTACAGGACTCCACCCTCACAGGGACTTATTTCGTTGTCAATAATCACCTAGCTTTCGACGATATCGAGCTCGAATTACTACTAGACTGGGTTTCTAAGGGAAATACCGCTTATATCTCTGCAAGCCACCTGTCTAGTAACCTTCTCGATACGTTAAATCTGGACATTCGAACTGCGTTTTTGTTTAATAGAATACAAACGCAACCCATGCTTGAGCTTGTGAACAGTGAATTTAAAAACTCTAAACCCTATCATATAGAAAGAAACCTGGATCTTAAATATTTTGTAGAGATCGATACGTTATCACAAACTGTACTTGGGGTTGCACAACCATATGACGATGTGCTGAAAATAGATGAGCCTCTTGTAAATTATATTAAAGCTCCGTTTGGGGACGGCAACCTGTACTTACATAGCCAACCCGAAATATTTACCAATTACTTTCTCCTTGAAAAAGATAATGCAGCCTATACCAAAAATGCTTTAGCTTACCTCGATACAGATCACAAGCTTTTCTTCGACACCTATTACAAATCGGGTAAACGGATCAACATTTCCCCCCTTCACGTTTTATTAAATAACAAATATCTAAAATGGAGCTACTATATACTGCTTATAGGAGTATTACTTTTTGTATTATTTGAAGGGAAGAGAAAACAGCGAAGTATTCCTATCATGCCGAAGCTAACGAACAAAACTTACGAGTATACGCGAACTATTTCGGGAATGTACATTGATAAAAAAGAGAATCACGAAATTGCCAAGAAACAAATTGTTCTATTTCTTGAGTTTGTTAGAACTCGTCTGCGAGTCCCTACAGACCATATAAACACACGCTTTTTTAGCAGCGTGGCTGCCAGAAGCGGAAACACCGTAGAAGACACAAAAAATCTCTTTACTTTTATTGAAAAAGTTGAGCATCAGGAAACAACCAGCGAGACCGAACTGATAAAACTATATAAAGATATTACCTCATTTAAAGAAAAAATAGATGGAAAACCCTGAAAAACCCAGTGAAGAATTACATTTTAATAATAGAATTCCCTTAGACGAATTAAAACAAGCTGTTACCCAAATAAAAGAACAGTTAGGTAAGATCATCATAGGGCAAGAAGATTTTGTGGAACTGTTGATCGTAGGGCTCCTGGCTAAAGGTCATGTACTTATTGAAGGTGTTCCGGGGATCGCAAAGACCATCACCGCAAAACTTTTTGCTAAAACCCTGAAAACAGATTTCAGTCGTATTCAATTCACTCCGGACCTAATGCCAAGCGATGTATTAGGAACTTCGATCTTAAATATGAAGACCTCAGAATTTGAGTTTAAAAAAGGTCCTATTTTCTCTAACATAATCCTTATCGACGAGATCAACAGAGCACCGGCTAAAACGCAGGCAGCGCTGTTTGAAGTTATGGAAGAACGTCAAATTACTATGGACGGTCACGAATATGCAATGGAATTCCCTTTTATGGTTCTGGCAACTCAAAATCCAGTGGAGCAGGAAGGCACCTATGCCCTCCCCGAAGCACAGCTGGATCGCTTTATCTTTAAAATTAAAGTAGGATACCCAAATGTTGACCAGGAAGTTACGATCTTGAAAACACATCATGACCGCAAACAATCACCCCCGGAAGATAAAATTGAAGGTGTGCTCAGTCCGGAGTCGTTAAAGAAGTTCAGGAGTCAAGTGCAAGATATTTTAATCGAAGATAAGATCTTTACCTATATAGCTCAAATAGTTGATAAAACGAGAAATCATCCGCATTTATATCTAGGGGGGTCGCCCAGAGCTTCCCTGGCGATCATGAATGCCGCCAAAGCATTTGCAGCAATTAACGGAAGAGATTTTGTAACCCCCGAAGACGTGAAACGTGGATTAGCGCCAGTGCTAAGACACCGAATTATTCTTTCACCCGAACGTGAAATGGAAGGCATGACTACCGAGTCTGTAATAGAAATGATCGCTCAATCCATCGAAATACCCCGCTAAGTGATAAAATTGCTTAAATCCTTCTACTTTACGCCCAGGTTTTTCTACGGAATGACCTGCATCTCCATCCTATTCTTGATTTCCTATTGGATACCTCAACTATATGGAATTACATGGCTAATGTTATTCGGGTTTTCGCTATTTATTCTTTTTGAAATTGCGATGCTTTATAGCAAACAGGGGTTAAAAGCGAAACGAATCCTACCCGAAAAATTTTCAAATAGTGATGAAAATACCGTCATTATTCAATTACAAAATAATCACCCATTTACGCTCTCTATTGCAATAATCGACGAATTACCATTTCAATTTCAAAAAAGAGACTTTTTCAGAAAAACGAATGTCGCTGCCAAGATACCCGATACTTTTCAATATGCATTAAGACCTGTAGATCGTGGTGAATATTACTTCGGAAAGCTAAATTGCTATACCTCATCTGTAATAGGTCTTATTAGAAGACGCTATATTTTTGGTAATGAACAAATGGTAAAAGTTTATCCTTCGTTTATCCAAATGAAGAAGTATGACTTTCTGGCGATAGACAACCGACTCTCGAACATCGGCTTAAAGAAAATTAGACGTATTGGCCATACCATGGAATTCGAGCAAATTAAAGAATACGTGGTTGGGGACGATGTGCGTACCGTAAATTGGAAATCGACTGCAAAAAATGCCCGGTTGATGGTAAATCAGTATCAGGATGAGAAAATGCAACCCGTTTATTCTATTATTGATACCAGTAGAGTAATGAAAATGCCTTTTGAAGAATTAAAGCTAGTAGATTATGCTATTAATAGCGCTCTAGCTTTTTCTAATATTGCTTTAAAAAAGAATGACAAAGTAGGGACGATGGATTTTAGCAACAAAGTGGGAGGGTTCCTTCCCGCAAATGCCAAGAAAACCTACCTCAATGCTATCATGGAGGCATTGTACAATGTCGATACAAAATTCCTCGACGCAGATTATGGAATGTTACAGGCACATATAAAGCGCAGAATAACACATAGAAGTCTGTTATTATTATATACCAATTTTGAACATATCTCATCACTTCGCAGACAACTGCCTTACTTACAAGCGATCGCTAAAAAACACGTGCTGGTTGTTATCTTTTTTGAAAACACCGAACTAAAACTCCTAACAGAAGGTAAAGCAGAGACTGCTTTCCAAATATTCGATCAAACTATAGCACAACAGTTCGAATTTGATAAAAAACTGATGGTGAAGGAACTTCAACAGCGAGGGATCCAGACTATTTTAACGCCCCCACAGGATCTAACCGTAAATACGATCAATAAATACTTAGAGATAAAAGCCAGAGGATTACTTTAACCTACTATTAACTTCCCGTACCCGGCTTCCTTCTTCCTGCTTCTACCCTACGGGACGCTAAGAGCAAGCTGTTAACTCTGCCCAAAAACACATTTCAGCCACAAAAAGCGACAGTTCGGTAGTTTTAATTACTTCAGAAGGGAGATCGTTTGCATCTTTGTTTCAGAAATAATAACCATAAAACCACAAATTATGAAAACGCTAATCCTATCTATCGCATTTTTAATATCTTCTTTTAGCATGATCGCCCAATCTAACGGCGAAAGCACTTCCGAAGGAACAACTATTACCATCACAGTACCGGTTCAAAGCAATGAAGGGAATGTGGTTGTTGGATTATATCAGGAGGCAAATTTTATGAAAAACCCCTCAGTTGGTTCAGAAAGTGACATCGTGGATGGAAAGGCCACTGTAACTTTCGATAATGTGGCACCGGGAACCTACGCAGTCATTTTATTTCACGATAAGAATTTGAACAAACAAATGGATTTCGATCCCAGTGGGATGCCCTTAGAAATGTATGGTGTTTCCAATAATGTGATGAGTATGGGTCCGCCACAATGGAACGATGCCAAATTTGAGGTAACAGAAACTCCAATTAATATGGAAATTAGAATGTAATTAATTTTCCGGTTTAAATTATAATAGCCTTCTCTCTGTAAACGAGAGGAGGTTTTTTATTTGGCGGGCTGCCACTGTTAACTGTGCCACCGGGCTTTCGGCATTAGTCGCATTGCTGCGCTAATACGAGCTAATCTGCCTCTATCCCTGCCCGAACATCAAGCCGTCTAAAGAAACGTTGCTTTAAATTCTTAAACTTAGCCCTATAGTTAAAATCGTCTTAAGGCAATATTGTAATAGATTTTATCGATAACAAATTGTATCTTTGTATAAACCTCAACCTATATGACGATCACACAACTCAAATACGTATTAGCCGTAGCCGAACATCAAAATTTTACCAAGGCAGCGCAAAAAACCTTTGTAACTCAACCTACGCTCAGCATGCAAATTCAAAAGCTGGAAGAAGAGTTGGAAATTCAAATTTTCGACAGATCTAAAAAACCGATCGAACTCACTTCGGTAGGAAAGAAAATTGTGAGTCAGGCGCAAAGCATCGTTAACGAAGCAGAAAGAATGCAGGATGTTGTGGATCAGGAAAAAGGGTTTATTGGTGGAACTTTTAAATTAGGGATCATACCCACTATCATGCCTACCTTATTACCCATGTTCTTAAAGAACTTTTCCAATAAATATCCTAAAGTACAGCTTAAAATAGAAGAACTCACTACAGACGAGATCATCTCCAAAATTAACGACGGACATCTAGACGCAGCGATCGCTGCTACGCCTTTGTACCATGACAGAATAAAGGAAAGAGTTTTGTATTACGAACCTTTTGTAGGTTACATCCCCCAAAGTCACAGATTACATACAAAGGAAAAAATTAATAGCTCCGATCTGGACATCGATGATATTTTGCTACTCGAGGATGGACATTGTTTTAGAGACGGAGTGATTAACTTGTGTAAAGTTTCTAAGCTAAATAACGGTGAGTCCTTTCAGTTGGAAAGCGGAAGTTTTGAAACACTTATAAAGCTCTCTAATGAAGGCTTGGGTATGACTTTACTGCCGTATTTGCACACATTAGATCTTCAGAAGGGATTAGAAAACAACTTACACTATTTTAATGAGCCGTCTCCCGCAAGAGAAGTGAGCATAATTTACAGTAAGAGTGAATTAAAGATGCAGATCATCAATGCATTGTTCGATGTAATTTCGGGAGTAATAAGAGGTGCCATCGCTTTTCAGGATGTAAAGATCATCAGTCCGAAAGCTCAAAAAAACTAATTAGATCCTGAAAATTAAAAACCCTCCTTAGCAAATCGCCTTGGAGGGTTATTTTTATGGATTTAAATAAATTAAACATTGATTTAATTGGGGGTTCTGTTTGATAAGCGAATCTACCCAGATCTTGAGTTCTTCAATTTCGTAAGGTAGCAATCTAGTCATCGCTTTTTTCAACTCTTTACAGAACAGATTAGTATCAAAGCTTACCTTTGCAAGCACGGCTTTGGTATAATCAAACATTGCTCTAGCCATAGTATAAACTGGATTTAATGTTAGTTAGGTAGTCTTCAACAATAGGCAGATCGGATTTAAAAATTAAGCTCTTTAAAGATAACTAAAAAAACAAAGCAAAAGTACTTGAAATCAATTTTAACAGTGTTAAAATCTGTTGTCACCGTCTAATAGATCGCCTAAACCACCAAGAATACTGCCTTCTCCTTTGTCTTTACCCCCACCCTTAGGTGCTGCCATCCAAACTCGCTTGGCCAACCTGCTAAATGGAAGTGATTGAATAAAAACTGTACCCGGACCCGTAAGAGAAGCAAAAAATAGTCCTTCGCCACCAAATATGGTATTTTTTATTCCTCCAACAAATTCTATGTCATAATTTACGGTGCTGTCAAAACCAATAATACATCCCGTATCCACACGAAGTTTCTCGCCGGGCGCTAATTCCTTAATTGCAGTAGTTCCTCCGGCATGAACAAACGCCATTCCATCTCCTTCCAGTTTTTGCATAATAAACCCTTCGCCACCAAAAAGACCTCGTCCTAATTTCCTCGAAAACTCGATTCCAATAGAAACGCCCTTTGCGGCACAGAGAAAAGCATCCTTCTGACAAATAAATTTACCTCCAAACCTGTTGAGATCGATAGGCATGATCTTCCCGGGATATGGAGAAGCAAAACTCACATGTTTTTTGCCGGCCATGGTATTGTAAAAGGCAGTCATAAAAAGACTCTCACCGGTAAGTAATCGCTTACCTGCACCAAAGATCTTACCCATTACTCCTGTATCCTTTGCAGATCCGTCGCCAAAAATGGTCTCCATTTTAATTCCTTCGTCCATCATCATAAAACTCCCGGCCTCGGCGACAACCCCTTCATTTGGGTCTAATTCAATTTCTACGTATTGCATTTCTTCACCGTAGATGGTGTAATCTATCTCATGTGCTTGCATATTTTTTTATTTAAAGTTGTGTTTTGGTTCCTATATTCGTTGTAGTTTTCAAGAAATTGTTACAGGAGATGTATGGATTATTTATTTCTTCTGAAAAGCAAAAACCATTGAAGTGCAATTATTGATTTCGCATCGCGAATGCGATTTTCGAGTAGCAGCTTCTCTATTTCCGAAGCAGAAAACTTTACTATTTCAATATCTTCTTTCTCAGAAGCTACTCCTCCACCGTCATCGACCTTGTTTTTACTACTCACTTCCTGATAATATAGAAAAATACGTTCGGAGGAACCTCCCGGAGAAACGTAAAAGGATGAAACAAACTCTAAACTATTTATCTCATACCCTATCTCTTCTAGTAACTCTTTTTTCGCACGTTCTTCCTTTATATCATTATCTTCAACAGATCCTGCGGGAATCTCTACGATCCACCCTGAATCTGATTGAACCGTAGGATATCGAAATTGATTGGTAAAGATCAAAGAATCGGATTCTTTTTCATACAACAAGATCGCGACCGAATCGCCACGATCGAAACACTTTCGTTTTACTTCCTGTGTACCACCTTGAAAAAGATCGTGCTCAATAATTGCTTCTGTTATTTTAAAATAATCGTTGAAAACGATTTTTTCAGACTTAATTGTATATTTCATAATAGCAATGGCTTTTTTGTTACTTACTTCCTGCTATTTTCCGGCTTTTAGTTTTAAGGTCCACTCAAACTCGAATTTTGACACGACATCGCCATCCGGATCAACCCCTTCAGATCGCATCCAGATTGTTTGTCCGTCCCCCGTCGCAATCGTTTTTTCGATGGCATCTTTCACCAGATGACCATCCTGGCAAGTAAAGACTATTCGTCCTCTGGCCTTCTTTGTAAACGTAGCTTTATTATTTGCTACAAGCATCGAAATATTCTCACCACTTTCTTTTATCGCGCTCATGACCATGGCTCCGGTACTTAATTCGGCTGTCATTCCCTGCACTGCCCAAAAAAGAGACTTAAACGGATTCTGATTGATCCATCTATGTCTCACGGTGGTAACACATGTTGTCTCCGTGATAGATCTTAAACGTACGCCGGTAAAAAAAGCAGAGGGTAGTTTAAATAATAAAAAGGTGTTGATTTGACTTGGTTTTAGTGGCATTAAGAGGTATTTTTTAGCTAAGATATTACATTTTGACTAGTTTCCTAATGTTAAAATTATGTTAATATTTAGTACTATGCGTAACATAATACCTTCTTAAAGACATATATTTGTATAAGAAATTAATCAACAATGGAAAATTCAGTTTCAGAAAACGAAAAAAACTTAGGTGCATTTATTCATCTATCAACATTCTTAAAGTTCTTTTTCCCCTTAGCAAATTTCTTTGCTCCTCTTTTATTATGGACATTAAATAAAGAAAAAGACTTTGTTGATGTACATGGAAAGCAAGCGATAAATTTTCAATTGAGTATATTCTTATATTCCTTAGTACTGTGTGCGCTTTGTATTCCCTTTGTATTGGTTTTCGCTACAGATTTTATTTCGTTAGTAGACGCCATAGATCATACGGTTCGTGAAGTAAGGTTTTCAGAAATTAAAAATCTTTCGGGTTATATTTTATTATTTGCGCTCGTTGCTATTTTGTTATTCGGACTCTTTGTATTCGAACTCTATGCAGTAATCAATGCAACCATTCACGCAGCTAATGGAAAATTGTATAAATACCCACTATCAATATCATTCATCAAAACAACACCTCAATTAGAATCGGGGCAAAATCAATCAAAAAATGAGCACGTTAGTTAGTTTATTATTAGCAGCTGTATTGAACTTACTTGGCAATGAAGTACGTCAGGAAGTCCATGAAACCGCAAGTATTGAAATTGTGAATTGTCATTCTAATGACTCAATTTTAACACCACAATGCATCAATCAAAACGAACAGTTATTTAAAGTAAAGGAAATCACCTATGAAAATTGAAAACACAAAAGCGCAAATGCGTAAAGGGGTTTTAGAGTTCTGTATTCTCTCTATCCTAAAAGATGGAGAAGCGTATACTTCAGATATACTCGACACCCTTAAAGACGCCAAAATGCTTGTCGTTGAAGGAACGGTTTACCCGTTGCTCACACGCCTTAAAAATGCAGGTCTTCTATCTTACAGATGGGAAGAATCTACAAGTGGGCCACCACGCAAGTATTACGATTTGACCGAAACAGGAAAATTATTTTTAAAAGAATTAGACACTACCTGGAGCGAACTACAACAGGCAGTGAATAGAGTAACCAGCGAAAAAACTAAAAAATGAAAAAGACAGTAAATGTAAACCTAGCAGGCACATTTTTCCACATCGACGAAGATGCTTTTGGAAAATTATCACGCTATCTCGATGCTATAAAACGATCATTATCAGATCCGCAGGGAAGCGATGAAATAATACGAGATATAGAAGCGCGTATTGCTGAACTTTTTTCTGAAAAAATATCAAGTAGTTCGCAAGTTATTTCGATTAAAGAATTAGACGAGGTTATTGCAGTAATGGGGCAACCTGAAGACTATATGGTGGACGAAGAAATTTTCGAAGATACTCCTCCGGCTGCTACCAGACGCAGGTCGCATTCTTCTTATAAACAATTGTATAGAGATATAGACAATAAATTTATTTCGGGAGTCTCTTCCGGATTAGGTCACTATATGGGCTTAGATGCAATATGGGTGAGATTGCTTTGGATACTCTTAACCATCATCTCCAGCGGATTCTTTATTATAATTTACATTTTATTCTGGATCCTGGTACCCGCTGCCGTGAGTACCTCAGACAAGTTAAAAATGACAGGGGAACCTATCAATATCTCCAACATTGAAAAAAAGTTTAAGGAAGGATATGATACTGTCGCGGATAAAGTAAAAAACGCAGACTATGACAAATACGGGCGAAAAGTAAAAAGCGGAGCTTCCGGTTTTTTCGAAACGCTTGGTAGTATCCTTCTAACACTTTTAAAAATATTTGTCAAGTTTTTCGGGATATTGTTAATAATCATATCACTTTCAACCTTAATCGGACTCATTATTGGGCTCTTTACGTTTGGTTCAATAGATTTTTGGGGACACGGGGAAGTAATGGATTATATCTCACTGGTAGATACCACCAATTCGCCAATTTGGCTAATTTCTCTACTTACATTTTTCGCAGTAGGAATACCATTTTTTGCACTCTTTATTTTAGGTCTGAAATTAATTATCAATAACCTGAAATCTATAGGAACACCTGCAAAAATCATCCTCCTATTAGTATGGGTATGTTCACTTATCGGTTTGGGAATCATAGGAATTAAACAAGCCACAGAACAAGCGTACGATGGAGATTTTATAACCGAAAATAGCCTACCTGTAAGAACCGGTGACACATTACGTTTAGCTATGAGAGCAGATAATCAATACAGTTACGACGTAAACAGACATGGCGGTTTAAAGATCGAGTACAACGAAAACGATGAGAAAGTGATCTATTCTAACGACATACGCCTTATTGTTCGACATACAAGAGACAGCGTGGCCAAGTTGATGATAGAAAAGAAAGCCGAAGGAAATAGTTTCCTAAACGCTAAAAAGAGAGCTGAAGCTATAAACTATAACTATAGCTTTGAGAATGGGAAACTCTTACTGGATGGATTCTTTATAACAGATATAGAAAACAAGTACAGAGATCAGGAAATTGAGATCATTTTATATCTTCCTGTTGGTACTATTCTTTATGCAGAAGAAAACACCTATTCTTTTCATAGAAACAACTCATATCATAAAGATATTTTAGATAATGGGGATGAGGAACATTACCTACGAATTCTCGAAAACAAAACCGAATGTCTGGATTGCCCAATTGAAGAATCTTATGAAGACTCTAACGATTATGAAGCAGATTGGGAAAGAGATCTCGAGAATAGTTTTGATGATGACGACGATGAAAGTCATAGAATAATTCTGGACGAAGATGGTATTGAGGTTAACATTCAAAAGAAATCTGATACCACAGGAATTTAAACTAACAACTAAAAATCTAAATATAATTATGAAAACACTTAAAATTTTAATCGCTGTAGTTGCTGTAACGGCGCTAACTTCATGCAACTTTGATATCAACTTCGGACAAGTAAACGGAAATGGAAACGTCACCACCGAAGAGCGACCTGTTTCTTCAAATTTTGATCAGGTAAAAGGAAGTGCGGGACTAGATGTTTACCTTACTCAGGGTGACGAAAATAAAATCGTGGTAGAAGCAGATGAGAATCTTCAGGAGTTTATTGAAACTGAAATTAATAACGGAAAGCTGCACGTTACAACCATCAAGAGTATTGGAAGATCTAAAGCAAAAAAAGTTCATGTTACTTATGTGAATGTAAATCATGTTGCTGCTTCCAGCGGAGCCGATGTGATCGTTAATTCGGTTCTTAAAAATGAGAATATTACGCTCGATGCCAGCAGTGGTGCCGACCTGGAAGTAGAGATCATGGCGAAAGAAGTGTTTGCCGAAACAAGTAGCGGAGCAGATATAAAAGTAACTGGCAAGGCTACTTCTCTTAAAGCAAGTGCCAGCAGCGGAAGCGAACTTAATGCGCGAGAACTACTGGTAATTAATTGTAAAGCAGATGCTTCAAGTGGTGGCGATATCGTTGTGAATGTAAAAGAAAAATTACAATCGGAAGCCTCAAGTGGTGGAAACATAAAATATTATGGCGATCCTGCTGCAGTTTCAAAGAATGATAGTCACTCGGGTAGCGTTCGAAAAATGTAAAAATTAAATTAACCAACCCTGAAAATCCGTTTTAGATCTTTCTCGCTATCGCAAGGTTTAGAGCGGATTTTTATTCCGAAGAAAATGAAAAAATTATTCTTATTTACTAGCCTCTTTTTAATATCTATTGGCTTATTTGCACAAGTTGATTCCTCTTCCATTTTATTTAAAACCTTATTACGAAAAGATAGTTTGGTATTCAACGTTGGGTTTAACACATGCAATGTTTCGGTTTATGACGGACTCGTTGCCGAAGATCTTGAGTTCTACCATGATCAAGGCGGAATTACCCACTCGAAGAGAGAATTTATTGAAATCTTTAAAAATGGTATCTGTAAATCTGAAGATTTTGTCTCCAGACGTGAATTAATTTCTGAAAGTGTTAAGGTTTTTCCATTGTATGACAACGGGGTTCTCTACGGAGCTATTCAAATGGGAGAACATCGCTTTTACGAAAAACCGAAGGGAAAACCGGAAAGAGACGGAAGTATTGCAAAATTCACACATCTTTGGCTACTAAATGACAGCGGAGATTGGATCTTAAAACGTGTTTTAAGCTATGATCATAGAATGCCTAAATAGTTTCACTAATTGTTGTAATCTAAAATTATGATTATTTTTTACTAATTTGAAAAACCTCCGTATATCTATCGGAGTTAATTTTTATAAAATATATACCCCGTGTTAGATCGTCTAGGTTAACAATATGCTCGGTAGTGTTGGCTGGTAAGTCAATATCTTTAACCAATCTACTGTTAACATCCATTATTTGTAAACGTATTTGTCCCAAGTCGAGATTACTTGTTATCGAAATAAGGTCCTCAGCAGGATTGGGAACGATATGTACTTCATATATAATTCTTGGAATAGAGCCAATAGAACCAAAATCAAATCCATTAACCAACAGCTCGAAATTACATACAACAGTATTTCCTGAAAGATCGGTAACCGTTAATGTAACAGTGGTTTCCCCAATTGGCACTTGAGCTCCTACAGGTGGTACTTGAGTAATTACTGGAGGTTGAAAACAATTATCTCTCACATTTAAATCGGATGAAAAATCTTCCATGGTATAAAACCCGGTTGTAGTATCGGCCTGCACCAAGAATGATTGATAACAATTTATTATAGGCGGTGATTGGTCATCATAAACACTTAAATTAGCAATATCCTGGGAAGCGATAGTACAAATTCCATCTTCAACAGTATAAGTAATCTCATGAGATCCAAGACCTGCTATGGATGGGGTAAAAGTATATGTTAATCCATTGCCATCATCTGTTACTCCTACACCACTATATACTCCCCCAAAAGGTGAGCCTCCACCCAACCCGGTTACATCCCCTTCTTCCAAACAAATTTCCGGGTCGGCAATTTCAAAGGTTGCGGTTTGAATTATCGAATTGAAACCTTCAGAACCATCGTTTACATTATCTGGATCTGCCTGATTTGAATTAACCCCTAAGCCTCTTTTTGCAAACCCATTCCACAGAAGACATTCATAAGTGGTACCATAAATTGCTTTATAGGCATAAATAACAGCATTTCTGGCCTGAATAAATCCGGGATAACACGGTGTAAATTTCAAGGCTTCAGTAACTATTGCCATTGCCATAACATTTCCTGCATCCTGATTAATATTACCTGTAAAGTTGTAAATATTTGGGTCATACCCAAAGACATCTATCAAATTCCAGGTAACCTCCCAAAGCATTGATGCCCAAACAGTACCAACAACATGTACGCTTTGTGTACCTTTAATAGAGTCGTAGGTTAGTGGATTAACGCTCATATCGGTGGTATAAGGAAATTCTCGTATTCCTCCGTTATATGGACCGGTATCTCTATAGAAGTTAGCTATTCCCCTTAAGTCTGTACTGCTGTCACCCGGCCGCATTGTCATCATTAGAGCATACCAATCACTCCAACCTTCGCCCATTTGTTCCCCATTCAATAAACAATTATCATTCTCAACCCCACCAATTAAACGTAAACTGGTACCATGCGAATACTCATGAATTAGCACAGTATTGTCGTAAGCACCATCCTTCGTATCGCAGGTTCCTATTTTTAACACGGGAGGAGTTCCGCTATAAGGAATTAAAAAAGAGGCATTACAAGGTCTGGTGGCACTCTGAACTTCTAACAATACCGGATCATTATCACCCTGATCATTGGTAAAATAATTAACCTCTTGAAAATTTCCCGCATATTCATCAAATCCGTACATATACATCACATCGTGCACTATATTACCCCAATAAAACATATTTGTGATGGCTGCATCTTCATATTGTGTGCCTACTGAATAGTTCAAATCAAAAGGGAATCCCGTAAAATCCAGATTTGTAAAACCTTCCGGCTGATAACCATTGTTATCGCCCGCTTCATAAGCTCGAATATTATTTCCTGTTGTTTTTGTATTTACCGGATTTGGAGATCCGTCAATATAGTGCCATCCAAAGGGAGAAGCAATGTTATGTGCAGGTTGAACTTCTATAGTTCTTTCAACATTATACGGATCGGGGTTAGGATGCGCAAATACTTCGTAGCATTCAGAGCAACCCGAGTTGTTATCTTGATCATTTACCGAATTGGTTAGTAAACTTCCTTCTCTCTTATTATTTTCGATGACCGAATGTCTTTCCGAAGGAAAATTAAAACACTCATACGCATTACTTCGAGTACTCAAAATTTCTCCCGAAATGGCATCAATATGGACCGTATACCAATGTTCGTTTGCCAATTCCTGAATCATTAGATCCCATGCAAGAACCAAGTGGTTAGAATCGTTTAACGTGTAAATTTGTTTTACAGGGATCGGATTTATTGATATTCCGCCATCACTAAAGAGAGTCTTACCCCGTGAATTGTTTTTATTCTGAAGAACCACTAAGGGTTTAGTAATATTGTAGCCCAGCCTTGTTGCAGCGATTTGTATGGCTGCTTCGGAAGTGATCTGCGGCGCCCCAGAGCCATAACGCTTTGCTTTTGCATTATGGATAAATCTATTGTTAGCGCTTATCTTTTCTCCATTCGGAAGCAAATGTATCGAAGATTCTGTACCATAGATCACTATTCCTTCTAACATCTGACTGTAATAAACGTGATGCACCTTACTCGTACTACTAATATGCTGGCTGGTGATTAAATAGTCGGTATCTGAAGCGGTTAAGTCGCCCTTGTCTACGAATTCCTCAAGATCATTAGCAACACTAAACTCCGGTGTTTGCGAATACGTAAACTCAACAAAAAAGAGAAGGATTATTAGATACCGGGTATAATTGTTCATAAGCAATTGATTAATACAATATAATCAATTTATTTCAAGATTTTTTCCAATTATAAAATTACCCTGATAAGGGGATAAAAAAAACCACCTCGCTAGGAGGTGGTTTACCGGTACTTAATTTGTAATACAATTATTTAACAAATACTTTAAATACCAAGTTAGATGCATCTGTTTGCGCTTCCAGGATGTATAATCCCGAAGCTAATCCAGACATTGTAATAGTACCGTTAGTGGTATTTAAGGTTTCAGTAAAAAGTAATTTTCCTGAAAGACTGTATACTGTTACAGTATTGATGTTCTCTGTGTACGAAACATTTAGTACATCTGACACGGGGTTTGGATAAAATTTGAAGTTTTCTAAATCGATATCTGTCACACCAAGAGTTACATCTGTGGTAAACGGGAACGGTCCGTCCCACGCACTTTCGTTAGTATCACAAATTGACTTCACATAAACTTCGTAATCTGTATCCTGCGTTAAGTTCTCAACCAGAACTGAAGTCTCTATAGTTGAAGTTCCCATAGCTGCACCAGGGTATCCGGTGTCTGCCAATTGTACGATATACTCGTATCCACCTATTGGAGCAGGGATAACTTCACTCCACGAAATTACCGCCGAAGTATCTGTTACATCGGTAATTTCAACGTCGTTAGGGTAAAGACAGCTGGCTGTATCATCGTATGCCGAAATCCTAAAATCACCAAACTGTCGTGCCCAACCCCATACTCTCACAAGTACAGTTTCTCCCGGTTGTTTATCTGTAAATCGCATACCTGCAAATTGATTGCCACCGCCAATGATAAACTGGTCACTACAATGTGTCATGGCGCCACTTGGCAACTCATATTCAAACGGCATTAAGGTCGTTAATCCACAACTTCCGGTATAGGTTTCAATGACCGTATCGGTTAATAAAGAATCGTCTTCAAATCGAGTTTCTACTACAAAAGCTCCTGATTCTGGCACAACAACTTCAAACCAAACATCACGACCATATTCCTCAAACTCAAGAGTTCCACAAGTTGGTAGTGGTAAACCTACTAGATTTACTGTAGCTGAAATATTGGTTCCTACGATCTCATTTTCTTCAAAAGTTGAGCCTACAGTTAATGTTAATGGAGTTTCACATATATCATTATCCGGTGGTGGTGGCGACTTATAAGCACACAATGTAAAATATACCGGTTGAGACAGCGGTGAAGTTGAGACAGCGACATAATATTGTTCTCCTTGTACCAGATCTGCCAAAACACGTTGACCACCACAAGCAGTTAATGAAGTCAGGTTGCCCGGAGTTCCTGAGTAGACACTTACTCCTGTTACCGCAGAACCATTTACGAAACGTCTTCTAAATGTATATTCACCTGTTTCTGACGGTGTAAAAGTGTACCAAACATCAACGGTAGCCGAAGAACAAGCAGAATCTGTAGAAAAGGTTGCAGACCCCGTATATCCGGATAAAATATTATTACAAGTTCTGTCATCAGATTCAAGTAATACTTGTGCGTTTGCTATCTCGTCATTTACAGGTGTTTCAGGGTATTTATACACACATAATGAAAACTCTGCATTTGGTGTAGGACTCGCAATGGAAACAAAATAAGTAACTCCGGCTTCCAAAGTTTCGGCAGTGAATCGGGTTGAACAACCAGAACTTATTGCCGTTAAATCTACTGAAGAACCCTCGAAAACAAACATATTCATATCATCTCCGTTTACAGCATCTAGACCGAAAGCATAAATTCCGGATTCTGTTGGTGTAAAGCGATACCATATATCATTATAGTTTGAATATGTTGGACCTGTACACGGAAATTCAACAGACTGTGTTGCTCCAACAAAATCACCCGTAATAGCGTTATTACACATAAAGTCATCTGAAGCAGTTAGTATATGTGCCGTAACCACCTCATCATTCAAACCTTGAGGATCTACGTATTCATAGTTAAATTCATCCATAAAAACGTACATGCTAGAACCTGTTCCTGAGTGTTGAGGCTTAAACACCACGTAATGATGATCTAATGAAGTATCGTAGGAAGTAAAATCTATTGTGAACTCTGTCCAAGTATCTGCGATAATATTTGTTTCATTTAATGAAGTATCGTCAAGTACAGTAAAGGTTGTCATATCACTAGGATCTGCAACGGTACCCACAATTACATCAAATTCAGATTCATTTCCTGTTCTTTTGTTCATTTTAAATCGCAATTGCTTGTCTGCTTCGAAATCGAAGAATTCGGGAGACACCAGAAACAAACCTTCAGGATCTGCAGATGTAGGAAAGAACATTCTTACCATTAAAGAACCTTCCGAAGGATCTATTCCAAAGGTAGAAGAGAACGCTTTTAAATCTCCGTTTGTATTGTCAATAACATTCCAACACGGTTTTACTTCTTCACCACTTACATTAGCTCCTTCAAACCCATCTTGATATTCTGCAACAAACCCGTCACATGCCGAAGTAAATTCGGAAGACGCGATCCAGGCACCAAAATCGGTAGCATCACATTTCGCACGTACATACGCCTTATAAGTAGTATTCTGAGCCAAAGGCACAGTTACAGTTTGCGTCATTGTCTCGGTTCCACTTGTTGAAGCATCAGGTTCCGGTAAAGTAGATTCCTGAACAATATACTCCCAGGCAGATTCGGCAGATCCACTTGCATTCCAATTTATATCTGCAGAATTGTATTGTATGTTTGTAGCCGTAATATCGGTCACTTCAAGACAAGAAGGAATATCTTCGATACAAACTGTGTTGATCCAAATGAACTTATTTATTATTCCACTATGTCTGAAAGCGTAATTTGAATGATCATTGTCCGGCAGTGCCACTAAATATTCAACATTTCTATCAGACGTAGGTGTAAAACTCGTAATGAATACGAAATTCCCCATATTGTCTATCGTCCCAACTTCAAGTACGTCCGGTGAATTCGTTGAACCTCCGGCGGTAAATTTCAATCTGTGGTTTCCGTCCATTGCATACGATACATCTGGTGAAATAGCCACGATGTCTCCTACAACTGTAGAACTGGTAAAGTACAATTCGAACATATTTTTACTATAAGACCCCTCGTAATCAACATAGGCATGTCCGCTGGTTCCCGGGTCATCATAAACAGTCCAACAAAATGGTACCGAATTGTCCGGAATTCCAGCCCAATCTTCACAATAATTTTCGGTGATTATATCACAATCTGTTCTTACAGTATTTCCGGTATAGATCCATGCTCCAAAATCTCCACCTCCACAATTTGCACGCACGTAGGCCTCATATTCGGTGTCTGAATCGAGATCGATTATAGTAACCATCGGATTGGCATCGGTAGAAGTGTGCGCAATACCGTTTGTAGTTGGCTCTCCTGTTCCAACTTCCTGAACCACATATTCCCAATCATCTTCACCCGATGCACTTTCGGTCCATGACAGATCTAAGGTAGTTTGAGTCGGGTTTGCAAGGGCTACGTTAGCAACCTCCAAACATGTTGGAATAGTTTCTAAACAAATACTATCTATATTTACTTGATCAAAAGTATCTGCTAAATTATGTCTGAAAGCGATAAATTGATCGGTACCTGCCGGTATCACCAATTCGTTATATTCCCAATCATCGCTCGCCGTCCCTGCCAATGTAATTGTAGCAAGGGTAGTAAATACTCCCGTTCCATCATCGGTATCCATTGTTCCCACAATTAGACTGGAAGTTGTGGTTCCTTGAGAATAGAATTTTAAACGATGATTACCATCTGAAGTAGTTGCGTTTAATGGAGATATTAAAGTTAAGTCTCCGGTAGTGGCATTTCCACTATACATCCTAAAATATTTTGGGGGTGTTGGGGAAGAAGGGTTAGAAGTTACTTCTCCATAAACATTGCTCGTCCCATCGGTAACATTAATTAATGTCCAATCTGTTGGGACCTCTCCATTATTGTACGCGTCAAAATCCTCTGAAATGTCACATTGCGCAAAAATGTGAGTCCCAAATCCTAAAACAACCAGGAGGAAAATTAGTACTGATCTTTTCATTTTATAAAGTATTTGAATTAATAATTGTTGATGGTAAACCTACAATTCAAATTAGGTAATAAAAAGGAATATATTTTAGGTTTTCGGGAATTTTCACGAAATTTAAAAATACTTTTAAAGCTTTAAGACCCTGATTAACAGTATATTAATATTTATTCGTCACTTTTCTCTGCAGAATCAACCTCTTTTCTGTGTTTGGCAATTTTTCTTCTCTTTTTGATGATCTTATTGATGATATAGATCAAAAAGATGAGCAATAGCATTCCGGAAATGATAAAAAGATAAAAGTATTTGTTCTCTTGTGCTTCAGATTTTTCGGAGTTATCTAAGGAGATGTCATTCACAATTGTGTTTAATGATTTTTTTTCTTCATTGAGTAATTTATCCTCTTCGGCTAAATAAAGGGAAGTATATTTATTGAAATTCTCGGTGTCCTCAATTTCAGAATAATTCTCGGAAAGCGCTTTGTATATTTGAGTATACATTGCAATATCATTAATGTTTTCTAAGGAAGAAAGTGCCTTTTGTAATATGTTGATCGCTTCTAAATACTCTCCTTTAGCAGAAAATATTTTTGATAACCCTAATTCAGAATAAGCAATTATTTTAACCGAATTTACCTTTGTAGCAAATAATATTGCCTCATTGTAATTCTCCTTTGCTTTTTCATATTCTCCTAATTCGATATAACAATCTCCAATATTATTATTGGCAATACCCAAGCTGGTATTAATCGCTTTTGATGTTAAATTATTTTTGAATATTTCTTCGGCTTGTAGTAAATATTGCATTGCATATTCACATCCCAAATTGTCTTTTTGAATCAATCCTTTTACAAAAACAATATTCCCCTGAAGAAATTTTAGGGAGTCGGGTAAAGGTTGCTGTAATGAAAGTTCGTATGCCTTATCCAGATAATTCAAAGCTTTATTCCCCAACTTAAGTCGTTGATACTCCCCTCCAATAAAACCTAAAACCCGAATCCTATCGGTATAATTTTTACTTTTTTCGGCGACCGAATCTGCCATAAAAGCGTATTCTAACACCTTTTCATGGTTTTTTAAGATCGCATAGCCATTAGCCACGATAATGAGTCCGCTAATTTGTGAAGACGGAGCATCATTAGACAGTTCAACGAGTTTCAAGCCTTTCTCTATCGCTAATTCCGGATTGCTATATGTTAAAAGTGTCGCCTCTGCCCGGATACTGTCAAGCATAGCTCTGTTTTGCGCATAACCGATGTTACATAAATAAACACAAATCAGAACTGTAAAAAAAAAGGTTTTCCCTCGCAAAAATTGTTGAGTTTTCATCGAAATGAAAGATACTAAAAAGATGGTGATTTTTCCTTTTTACTCTTCTTTAAAAACGTAATAAACTGCTTAGGTGTTAAGCCTGTAATCGATTTAAAAACTACGGTAAACGCACTATGCGAAGAAAAACCACAAGATTCGGCAAGATAGCTCACTTTATAAGTGAGGTATTTTCTATCGGTTTTCATTAAATGAATAATGTGATTAACTCTCAGTTCGTTAATATAAGTATTGAAATTCTTGTTTTTGGAGGTACGAATAATTTCAGAAATGTACTTTGTATTTGTTTTCATTTGCTTTGCTAAAAGGTTTAAAGACATGTTGGTATCTGTAAACTTCGTGCTTTTTTCAAAATCTTCTAAACGTTCCAAAATAGCCTGTTCTGTGCTCTCGGGTATAACTAAACTTTTGGTAGACTGAGTTGGTGAAGCGTCCAATTTTTCTTCTGCATGTAACTTTTCTTCATTCTCAATTTTTTCAAGTAATTTCTTAAATCTGGCATATTCCCTATCGAGTTTTTTATTGTAAATGAAATAGATAAACAATCCAATTACTACTACAAAGACCAGGATCCCTCCTATTAAAACGTAACTTTCCTGTCTTGAAAGTAATTGCTGTTCCTGTTCTTGTTCAATTTGAGAAAGTATAATATTTCGTACACTTCTTTCTGAAGTAGATATGGATGAAGCCAGTGCTGAACTTTCCAAATAATAGGTTCTATAGGCCGGTATACTATCTTTTTGCTTATATACTTCTGAAAGTTCTTTAGTTATTGAAACAGCTTGTTCTTCTTCAACGGTCTTACTGTTCAACGCACTTTTGAAATAGTTCTCTGCCAACTGAAGGTCCTTCCCTGCCAAACTTATTCTTCCCAATCCGTATAGAGATGTAGCTTCTACCGATGAATTTTTTAATCCCGATTGGCGCAAAATATCGAGGGAGCGGTTATAATAATCGCGGGCAAGATTCACTCTGTTCATTTCTAAGTAAATATGGCCAATTTCATTACCCACCATAGCGTTTAAAACGGGAGACACCTCTGGTTTTTCTTTTAGGATAGCTTCAGCTCTTTGAGAATACTCTAACGCTGCTTTATAATTAGATTTAGATTGCAAGCGCTCAGATCGCTCTATTAAGATCTTTGTATCGACAATGGTCCGGTGTGGCTCCAAATGTATCTTTTTTGATGTTAATTCGGCTTGCGCCAAATAATCTATCGAGATATCATCCATTCCCGAAATACGGCATCTTTCAGAAATAGAAACTAAAACCAATGATAAAAGAAACGGACTCGATCCTTCCTTGAGATTCTGTTTCGCTTTGTATAAATTGGCTACGCTATTTGATCGTTCACCTTTTAATTTTTCACTTTCGGCTAAAAGGTATAAAGCTCTGGTTTGTTCAATATCATTTTCGGCATTCGCATATAAAAAATTAGCCACACGGATGGATTGATCTGGATCTTGATATAGAGTATTTAAGTTTTTCAGAAACAATTCTTCTTCACCAATCATATCCTGTCCCACAATCCCGGAAGAATGTAACATTAAAAACAGAATAATAAGGAAAGAGGGTTTCATAAACTGGACAAATCAAACAAAGATAAATCTTTGACTTCAGAAACAAATATAATTAGGGATATTCCTAAAATACAAAAACATCCAAACAGTAGTGCCGTTTGGATGTTTTATGTATGTAACTGGGTATTATGCAGTAACCTCAGATTCGATAGTTGCCAAATACCTTTCGGCATCTAAAGCTGCCATACAGCCTGTTCCGGCTGCAGTAACGGCTTGTCTGTATTCTTTATCCTGAACATCTCCACTAGCAAAAACTCCGGGCTTATTAGTTTTAGTAGATTTCCCCTCTGTAATCAAATAACCGGTATCATCCATTGTTAACTGTCCCTTGAAAATATCGGTGTTTGGCTTGTGCCCAATAGCAATAAATAATCCCGTAATATCGATAGTCTCTTTTTCCCCGGTTTCATTATTAACCATTCGTAATCCTTCAACGACCATATCTCCAAGTACCTCATCAATTTCGGTGTTATAACGCAGATCGATATTCTTTGTTGATGTTACCCTGTGTTGCATCGCTTTACTCGCTTTCATATAATCTTTACGCACCAACATGGTCACTTTGTTGCAGATATTAGCTAAGTAGGTTGCTTCTTCAGCAGCCGTATCTCCACCACCAACAATTGCTACATCTTGTCCTTTGTAAAAGAAACCATCACAAACTGCACATGCCGAAACACCACCACCACGTAATCGTTGTTCACTTGGTAAACCGAGATATTTTGCGGTAGCTCCGGTTGAAATAATAACTGTTTCTGCTTCTAATTGAGTGGTATTATCTACTGTGATCTTGTGAATTCCACCAATTTCTTCACTAAAATCTACGGCTGTAACCATACCAATTCTCACCTCGGTACCAAACCGCTCCGCTTGTTGCTGTAATTGCACCATCATGGTTGGACCGTCAATTCCTTCAGGGTAGCCCGGAAAGTTATCAACTTCGGTTGTTGTTGTTAATTGCCCACCCGGCTCCATACCGGTATACATGACAGGTTTTAAGTCGGCTCTGGCCGCATAGATAGCTGCTGTATATCCCGCCGGACCGGAACCAATGATCAAGCATTTTATTCTTTCAATAGTTTCAGACATAATAATAGTTTATTCAAATTTTCAGAATGTAAAAGTAGCAACTTTGTGCTAAACCATACACCAAAAGTTATTAAGAAATGTTATATATTTATCAGAGATTCTTATTTCTTTTCAGAAACGAATTTCATCTCGAATCCATAGATTCTTAACTTTACCCTTATTCAGTGCAAAAATTCAAAGCATTTTAGTTTATGAGCAATTACCATATTAAAAATTTAGAAGAATATTTTCAAGTTTACCGAAAATCTGTTCGCGACCCAGAAACGTTTTGGGAAGAGATCGCTGAAGAAAATTTTATGTGGAGGAAGCGATGGGATAAAGTGTTACGTTACGACCTAAGCAAGCCTGAAGTGAAATGGTTTGAAGGTGCTAAACTGAATATCACCGAAAATTGTCTCGACAGACATCTTTATACGCGGGGAAATAAGACTGCTTTAATTTTCGAACCTAACGATCCCTCTGAGGAGGCCGAACATATTAGTTATCGTCAACTGCATGAACGTGTATGCAGGTTTGCAAATGTTTTAAAGGATCACGGAATTAAAAAAGGAGATCGGGTATGTATCTATGTACCTATGATCCCCGAATTGGCTGTTTCAGTTTTAGCCTGTGCACGTATTGGGGCAATACATTCGGTCGTTTTTGCCGGATTCTCATCCAAAGCTTTAGCAACCCGAATAAATGACTCCGATTGTAAAATGCTCATAACCTGCGACGGGTCTTTCCGAGGAAATAAAACTATCGATCTTAAAGGTATCGTTGATGAAGCATTAGAATCATGTGAAGGTATAGAAACGGTTTTGGTGGCAAAACGTATTAATTCTGAAATTAATATGAAAGAAAATCGCGATAAATGGTTGCAGCCTTTATTAAACGAAGCTTATCACGATTGCGTTCCGGAAATTATGGATGCCGAAGATCCTCTGTTTATACTTTACACATCGGGATCTACCGGAAAACCTAAAGGGATGGTTCATACCACCGCCGGTTACATGGTCTATAGCGCCTATACTTTTAAAAATGTATTTCAGTATCGGGAAGATGATGTGTATTGGTGTACAGCAGATATTGGATGGATCACCGGTCATAGTTATATAGTTTACGGTCCGCTTACTAATGGTGCAACCTCAGTAATGTTTGAAGGGGTTCCTTCATATCCCGACTTCGGAAGATTCTGGCAGGTGATCGAAAAACACAAAGTTTCTCAATTTTATACCGCGCCAACAGCTATTAGAGCTTTAGCAAAAGAACGTCTGGACTTTTCTGAATCATACGATCTTACCTCGTTGAAAATTCTGGGAACCGTGGGCGAACCCATAAATGAAGAGGCCTGGCACTGGTATAATGACAATATTGGTAAGAAAAACTGCCCTATCGTCGATACCTGGTGGCAAACTGAAACCGGAGGTATCATGATCTCCCCAATTCCATATGCAACCCCCACCATTCCAACCTATGCAACACTTCCGCTTCCCGGAATTCAGCCGGCTTTAATGGATGAAAACGGTGAGGAGTTAAGAGGAAACCTAGTAAATGGCCGCCTTTGTATAAAGTTCCCATGGCCGGCAATGGCAAGAACCATTTGGAATGACCATAAACGCTATAAAGAAACTTATTTTTCTGCCTACGAAAATAAATACTTTACCGGCGATGGTGCCTTACGTGACAGTACGGGATATTATCGTATCACCGGACGCGTTGATGATGTTATTATTGTCTCCGGACATAACTTAGGAACGGCACCTATCGAGGATGCCATTAATGAACATCCGGCGGTTGCAGAAAGTGCCATTGTTGGATTTCCGCATGATATTAAAGGGAATGCCATGTACGGTTATGTTATTCTGAAAGAAACCGGCGAATCCAGAGATCATGGAAATCTCCGAAAAGAAATCAATCAAATTATCACAGAACATATTGGTCCGATCGCAAAATTGGATAAAATTCAATTTGTTTCAGGTTTACCAAAAACCCGGAGCGGTAAGATTATGCGAAGAATTTTGCGAAAAATTGCCAGCGGAGAAACTGCGAACCTGGGAGACACAAGTACATTGCTCAATCCGGAAGTTGTACAGGAAGTAATGGATAATGCGCTTTAGGTATATTGACCAACTTCGCTTTAACATAACTTTTAAACAATTGTTAATTTCCTTCTAAATGTTCATCGCATTTGAAGCTATTATATTATCATTGATACAAATTATTGTACGCATCTTACAGGGTTAATTTGTAGCATTGTAAGCATCCTGTTTTGTTAATATGTATCTTATGAAATTAATTTACCTTTTCACTTTTTCAATTTTTCTATTGGTATGCTCTGTGAGTGTCGCTCAGGAACTTCCTAATGCAGCTATAAAGGAAAAAATAAAGCTTTTTAAGGAAAATCCGAGGGGTCCATATAAAGCCATAAACTGGTTTTGTGAAGACGGAACGATAAGAGAAGCTCGTGACCCTTGTCCAGACGATTTAGAAGGAGTTCAGCATGCCAGTTACCGAGACGACACTAAAGAATTAGCCAAAAAACATCATCTCTTCTTTGGGGAAATACTCGCCGGTACAGATCGTACAGCATTTTGGGATGAGGCCAATAACAACAGTAGGTTAAAACAATACCAGTTAAACAAATATCTGGAGAGCATTGATGACGGGTGGATTCAGCGTAAATCACAATATTATCGTGGTGCAGTTCAGATTGAAGACGAACAGGAATGGGGAGTAGAGTTCTACCAGAAGTTTTTACCCAGAGATGAACGTATTACAAATAAGTTCTTTCTTCTGAAACAATCGCTTAGAGACATCCCTCACGATGGGGATAGTAATCTCGCTCAATTAATGCGTAGTCAATCAAAAACTATCGCAGATGAATTTCCAAAATTTATGGATGCCCGAATAAAGATTCACGGTAACCCTACGATAGAAGACATTGAAATGGTTAAGAATTTTCAGGTAAAGCATGAGAAGAACTTACCCGAAAAGCTCAAGACCGAACTCGTGGAGTTGCAGAACACCATGGCCGAAATTTATGCTCCCTTAAATACGGAAAACCTGAGGGCTCAGGTACTTAAAATTTCAAAAGATAATACAACCAGAGCCAGGATTCTACAATTCTTAGATACCTACAGCGATTTGGAAGCTCCCAATATGGTTGTTCCGGCTTTAGCAGATATTTTATGCGTTATAAGAACAGATATCACCGAAGATACTAACGGGAATGATCGTTTACTCCTACTCGATCTTTCGAATGCCTTAGAAGATGTTCTACTTAAGAAAACGCAGGAATGGGAACCGGAGAATTTACAAGATCTAATGGAGAAAATTCGTCATTTAAGCCTTTCGGCTGCCGGCACCGGACTTATCGAATTGTGGGAATGGGAAAGTATCAAATCGCAATTAGAACTACACCTTAACAAAACCGAACTTTCTATTGACGAATTAAACAATTTTTTACAAACAGCGCGTGGGGTTGTAGAATGGAGTGCTTCTATGGTTAAGTCAAATTATCAGGAGATCGTTGATATTTATACCGCTTTCGAACCCCTGAGTTATGGCTTTATTGACGATAGAATTCGATCGAGTGTGGCCTTAGATCTTGGGGAAAGTGTAAGTAAATTAGGGGCGCTAATCGCCGAAAGATCTGCCATCTCAAACAATGTCCTCAATTTAAGATCACAAAGCAGTATTCGCGGGTTAAATCCCGGATATGCTTATGGAGAACTTGTTGTAATTGAAGGAACTCCCGAAAACATAGAAATTGATTCAGATAAAATATACATTTTTCAAAAGCCCCCCAGTGATTTAAAACCAGTTGCAGGGATTATGACCGTTTCTGAAGGAAATTTAGTTTCTCATGTTCAGTTGTTAGCCAGAAACCTGGGGATTCCAAATGCAGCTTTATCGGGAGACAATTTAAAGGCACTCTCAAAATATTCTGGTGAAAAGGTGTTTTATGCAGTTTCGGGAAAAGGAAATGTCATTTTAAAATCTGAAGAGGATATGTCTTCTGAAGAAAAAGCACTTTTTAGTAAAACTGAAAGAAGTGAAGAAAAGATCGCCGTTCCTGTTGAACAAATTAGACTCGACGTTTGTGAAGTACTCAACATGAAGAACGTTAATGCGAAGGATTCGGGTAAACTATGTGGCCCCAAGGCTGCCAATTTAGGCGAATTGAAGTCGATGTTTCCTGAAAATGTGGTTGAGGGAATCGTAATTCCCTTTGGGATTTTCAGAAAGCATATGGATCAGGAAATGCCCGGTGAAAATGTGAGTTTTTGGACTTTTTTGAATACTACCTTTGCAGAGGCAGAATACCAGCGTAAACAGGGCGTTTCGGAACCTGAAGTTGAAAATTACCAATTAATAAGGTTAGCAAAACTGAAAGAGGCCATAGAAAAAATGCCCCTCGATGCACAGTTTGAAAAAGATCTTAAAATTCAGTTTGCCAATGCCTTCGGAAACGCTATCGGTAATGTTCCTGTTTTTCTGCGAAGTGATACAAATATGGAGGATTTAAAAGAATTTACCGGCGCCGGATTAAACTTGACGTTATTTAATATTCTTTCCGAAGAAAAAATCCTGGAAGGAATTAAAAAAGTATGGGCATCACCTTACACCGAACGTAGTTTTAAATGGAGACAGAAATATCTTTCCAATCCGGAAAATGTATATCCCTCAATATTAATAATTCCCAGTGTAGATGTTGAATATTCGGGTGTTTTAATCACAAAAGGTATTAATTCCGGCAATGACGATGACCTTACAGTAGCTTTTAGTCGTGGTGCCGGAGGTGCGGTCGACGGGCAAATTGCTGAGACCCGACTTATCACCACTAACGAGAATTTTTTATTGGCTCCTGCCAGGGAAGCGGGCTATTTGCGACTACCGCAAACGGGAGGAACAACTAAGAATGTGACTACTTTTGAAGCACCCATACTCAATGAAAAGAATATGGAAAGTATACGGGAAATTGCTGCCAAGGTAAGAACGACCATACCTTCCGAAACGGGAACAGAATACAAGGGAGCCTGGGATGTGGAGTTGGGTTTCGAGCACGACAAACTATGGCTTTTTCAGATTAGACCTTTCGTAGAGAATAAACGGGCCAAAAGTTCAGATTATTTAGCCTCTATCACACCAAATATCGATTTAACTAAGAAAGTATCACTTTCTACAAAATTGTAATGTTATGAAAAAATACTTCGGATTTATACTTGTTTTATGCACGTTTTTATCCTTCGGATTCTATCCGATAGACGGTTATGAGAGATCGAGAATTGTGCGGTTATTAGATATTCAGAATAAAATTAATGCGGGGGAGAAATACACGAGAATTCCTGCAGGTGCCTTTGCAAGTATTGAAGACATTAAGCTTAATTTATTAGCAATAGAAGATAAATTGGTGGATTCCATTCTCACTGAAGATGCTGCATTTGCCAAACGTATCAACAGATTGTTTCCCGGTAGTGGTTACTCTGCAGCTGTACTCGATATTTCTAACCCCAATAGCTTGCGGTACGCAGCATTTAGGGAAAACGTGGGGTACCAGCCGGGTAGTGTTGGGAAAATCGCGGTTTTAAATGCACTCTTTGTGGAACTAGCGAAAATTTATCCCGATGATTTTGAAGCGCGAATCTCGCTTCTTTGTAATAAACGTGTAACCTCAGGCATCTGGGGTGTAGGTGATCACCATACGATTCCGGTTTACGATTCTAAAAAAAATACGTTGGTTAAAAGACAAGTTGTCGCCAATGACGAATTTACCCTTTTTGAATGGGCAGATCACATGGTATCTGTAAGTAATAATGGTGCCGCCAGTGTCCTTTACAGAGAAGCAATGTTGATGTCGGCTTTTGGTAAAGATTACCCTCGTTTAACCGAAGAGGAATCAGAAAATTATTTTAAGGATACGCCTCGCGATTCGTTAACAGTCTATGCAAATAGAATTGTAAATGACCCTTTACGAGAAATTGGAATAACAGAAGACGACTGGCGCTTAGGTGGTATGTTCACTAACGGTCCCGGCAAGTACGTAGGACGTATGGGAGGAAGTATAGGCACTCCAAAAGGACTTATGAAATATTTAGTTCAATTAGAACAAGGAAAGGTTGTAGATTCTGCATCCAGTCTTGAAATGAAACGCCTTCTTTATATTACGGATCGTAGAATACGATATGCTCAATCTAAAAGACTAGACAGCGCAAGAGTTTATTTTAAATCCGGAAGTTTTTATAGTTGTGATCGCTCCAAGCCAACGTATTGTGGAGACTATGCAGGGAATAGATTCAACTATATGAATTCTGTGATCACGGTAGAGCATCCAAACGGCAAGAATTATATCGTATGTTTAATGACCAATGTATTGAGTAAGAACTCGGCCGGAGCACATATGTATTTAGCCGGACAAATCGATAAGATAATTACTGAAGAATAGGTGTTTCTCTTCTTATGGCGTCTAAGGCATTTTTTGCGAAATACCTTACTTTTTTATTCTTGTGTTTCAGAAGTGGCTGAATCACTTTGATAAAATATGGATCTTTCAGTTCTTGCATGGTATTTAAAACAGCAAGTTTTACCTTGGCTCCCCTATTTTTCAGAAGCATAACTAATATTTGTCTTTCGCTCGTATTTTCTACTTCAAATGAAGAAGTATTGTAATCATTATTATCTATTATATGATATTCAATTAAAGGGAGCATAGAGCCTTTCAGTTTAGACTGAAGTAGATTATCTAAGAATTCGACAGCATTTATCTTTGTATCCTGAATTTCACTTTTAAGTCCGTAGTAAGCCGTCTCAATATCAATTCTATCATATTTTAGGCTTAAGAGTTTAAAAACGCACTCTAAACTTTGCTCTAATTGATCTTCCAGGATCTCCAATAAACTCTCGCGAGCGATAAGCAGATCTGTAAGCGCATCGTCGTCAGACTCTTCGAAATCCTGGTTCTCGATCATTTTCTTTAAAGTTGAGATCGCATTGATGGTGTTTTTATAATACCTGCTTTCCTTCAAAATGATCTTGGTGATTTGTCGTTGCTCCATACGTAGATTTGGTGTATTAAGTTGGAGTTTATTTAACGATTTCGCGGCTTCTAATCGAATAGTAAAGTCTTTACTTTTTAATAATCGCATCAACAATTTTATTCCATCTTTACTTTTAGAGGCTTCAATAACTTTAGGAATATGAGGTTTTACTTTGTTTTTTAGATCTTCGGAGACTACCAGATCTAAAATCGTTTTGTTTATTCCCTCTCCATAGTTCTGAAGGGCTCTAATAGCATTCTTCCGAAACTCCTTATCGGCTAAAAAATCGATCAAATTCCCAACAAATGGCGCATGGGCTGAAATCCCAGCTGCCTTAATGGCGTGTCCCACCACATAGGAGTCTCTATTATTAAAATGCGCAGATATAAAGCTGTAAAACTTCGGTTCTTTGGCGTAAGCAACAGTAATTAGCAACTCTGCGATCTCTTGTTTGCGAAGGTCATTATCGTCTTTGGAAAGTTCGTATATTTTCTTCTGAATTCGGGAATTCAGATCAAATTTGACCGCTAACTTTTCATTTTCTGCAGATTCTTTGGCTAGACACAGTAACGCTGCGTTTGAAATATAATCACTAGAATTGTTTAGGTAAGTGTTAAAAATTCGGACATCATCAATATCGGTATGTTGAAGCAGATATTCCATTGCTCTGAAAACAACAGCATCATCTTTGATATGAATAAGTTCTTTAATTTTATTTGAAGCCGTTCCTTTTCTAGACAGGTACAATTGCTCTATTGAAGCTGCCTTCACTGCATGCGACGGATGATCCAGAAGTTTTATAATTTGGGGTTCAAGCGATTTAAAACGATAATCGTGGAGCCTGTCCAGTAAATTTAATATCTCAGTTTCAGAGCCTTTTGTTAAGATTTGGATAGCCGATTTAGTAGTAGCCGCCAAACTAATTTTCTTAGTCACCAGTTCATTTGCTTCTAACGAACTCTGAATATTGGTGCGAAAAGATTCGAAATAAGTTTCCCTCAATTTATAGATTAGAAACATCCAAATAAATAAAAACAGGAGAATGATGACTGTGATATAGGTGGTGCTAAGATCTAATCTGCGAACAACGAAAATTAATAATAGTCCGGCGAGCCCTGTGGCAAAACTATCCACTACGACATCGATAAACGATTTTGCCTGATTTTTAATATGATAAGGAATTGGTAAGATCGATAATTCAATTCCGGCTTTGTTAATAGACTGCTTAAAACTACCATCCATTCCTTTAATGATAATTAGCACCCACAGTTCGGGGAAAGTAAGAAACAAGAGGCATCCAATTGCAATTCCCAAAGGGAGAATCATTAAGTTAGTAGTTACTCCAAGCCAAGCTAACATACGGTTGGTTAAAAACAATTGAATTAATAAGGCTATAACGTTAAAGGAAGAAAACCAAAATCCGAAGAACGAAGCGAGTTCATCACTATCCGGGATCGCGCGATTGGCAAAATCACTAAACTGAAAATCTACTAATTTTGCCATTACCACTCCTACCCCAACGATCGCAGCTAAATAAGTTAAATGCCTGGATCTTAGGATGAGTTTATAGGGAGACGAATATGTTTGTTGCTCGTTGATCTTTCGCTGACTCCGCACATACGCATTGAGTTTTTTAACCCTCATTTTCCAGACGGTTTGTAAAATAGGAATGCAAAAGAGCAGCAAAGTCGCGGCTACGATCATCACTACACGATTTCCAAATGCAGGAGCTATTATAGATGTTAAATATCCTCCAAAAATACCGCCGGCAATGGCACCGGCACCTATAAATCCGAAAAGTCTCTTCGCTTCCCTTGCATTATACACCATATTCGCGATGATCCAAAACTGGGAGGTAACTAATACTGCAAATAGCGAAACACTCAAATAATAAGCATAGAGTGACCAGTTACTCAGTGCTCCGGCATACATTAATACACTTAAAAGTAAAAAGCTTGTACTAAAGAATACCAGCGTGCTAATAGTAATTTTCCGAAGGGAAAACTTTTTAACTGCCTTATTGTAAAAATACATGGTTATTAATGCGATGACCGCTACCAATATATAACCATATGGAAGGTGTTCTGCGCCTAATTTAGAGAGAAATAAAGCATTGATCGTTGGCTTTACCATTAAAAGGACAGAGATTAGCAGAAAGATATATAACTGCATAAAAAAAGAGATGTGTATTTCGCCATCTCTTATATCAAAAGTCTTTTTAAAAAGGTTTTTAAGCATTATAAAACATCAGTATTCTGTTTTATAAAGATCGTGATTTTTTCATTACTTTTTCTAAAGGAATTACTAAATCTCTAATGATTTGCTCTCCAAAGTCATTATCTACCAAAGCCACTATAATGTATTTTCTTTTAGGTCCCCAAACTAAAACTGAATCGGAGTGATAATTTTTCCACGATCCGGATTTTCTAAATAATCGCGCGTTTGGAGCAACTCTATCAAGCGTATTTACGAATTTGTGATGAAGCTCCGGGTTTTCCATGATCTTTAGCATTTGTCTCGATCTGTCTTCACTAATTAGATTCCCCATAGCCAGTTGGTAGTAGAAACTGCAAACCTGCTTGGTGGTTGCTGCGTGACTTAATCCCTTAAGTGGTTCGGGATATCTCCGTCCGCCCGCTGCATATCGCTTGCCAACCCATAAGCCTCCACCTTCTTCTTCGTTGTATAAATTGTGCTTTGGTGCGCGTAAAACTTCCTCGATCTTCTCATAACCCACTCTATCGATCATTCTAGTGGTAGCCTGGTTATTAGATTTGCTAATCATTAACCGCATGTCCTTCTGAATTTCCTTAGAGTCTTTCAACTCGCCCTTATCGAGCGCATCCATGGATGCTAATAAAACTGCTATCTTCGGAAGACTCGCAGCATACATCATATGATTGCCGTTAAGACTGGCATATCGAATGTTATTTATATCAGATAGATCAACGATCCCAACACTCATGCGTTTGTTTTCAACAAGGGTCTTCCATGTGTTATTGGTATAAATCTCGGTCTCCAGTATGGCTTGTAAACTTTCCGAATACAAATCGTCAATTTGTTCAATTTCCATTCCCTGAGTCTTAACAGGCAATTCCATTGGCATTTTTAGAATCGGGGAATACTTTGGGTAAGTTACAAGAGCCAGATCTTTTCCATTTTTTGCAAAAGGTGAAATTTGAGCATTTAATGAAAATCCGGTTATAAATAATGAAAAGATAAAAATTTGAAAGATTTGTTTTTTAATCATGTAGATAACGTAGGGATTTAGGTTGTTATTCGCAACTTATTTTTCGTAAAAACAAGCAAATGTATTCTAAAATTTGACATGTTTAACTAACTAAACGTTAAATTCTTATAAATGTTTTATAGAATCTTCACAATTTAAAAGTCTAAGTTTCTGAACAATATTAACTAACTTTGAATTAGGTCGATAACTTATTCAAATACTTACATGGTCATGACGATAAAAGTAATCTGTGCAAACATTTTTTTTGTTTTGGCAATGCTCATTTTTTCGGGTTGCTCGTCAACAAAGGAAGTAGAAAGCTGGCGTAGTCCGGATTCCAAAAATACCAAATTTAAAAAAGTTTTAATTCTTGGAATGACAGAGGATCCAAAGGTTCGCGCTATTTTTGAAGATAAATTAACTAAGATCCTTTATAAGAATAGAATAAATTCGATTAGTAGTTTAGAGTTTTTTGGTCCTGCATTTAAAAGCGTCCCACAAACCATCGAAGAATGGAAGCCTTTTGAGCAAAAATTAGTTGATGAGAATTTTGACTCTGTGATAATTACTAAGGTAATAGGTGTTGAAGAAGTTGATGCGAATTCGGCTATTGTGAGGAATATCAATCAATATTTCTCAACATTTAAAGAAGATATGGTTCAGAATAATGATCTGTATAAAGAGGATGTCAAAGATTATTATATACATCATGTTGCCACTACATTGTATTGTATTTGTCCCGGAAATGAAGAGGATAATATTATTTGGAAATTGCAATTGGATATAAAGCAACCTATTGATAATGAGTACCTCATAGAGCAAGGCGTAAATAAATTTTCACAGAAATTTATAAAAGCATTAAAGAACCAGGATCTTTTTATAACGAAGATCCCCGAATAAATTTAAATGGAGGTTGTTATAAGAATAATTCATTCTTTACATTTTCGTAGTATGAATCACTAACCGAAATTGTAATTTCTCCAAGCAACAGATCCCGTCCTTTTAAGCCAGTAACTTTATCTTTATTAACGATATAGGACCTGTGTACTCGCATAAAAACCGTTGAAGGCAAGCTGCCTTCTAACGATTTTAAAGTTTGATAAGACATGATCTTCTTGTCATCAAAATAAAATGTGACATACTCACTATCACTTTTAATAAACTGAATATCAGCTAATTTAACCTTGTGTAAATCGTAACCGGACTTTATAGTGATATATTCATGCGAGTTTATTTTCGACTTTTCAGAACTCGTTTTCACTTTATTTACTGCTGTGAGAAAACGTTCAAAAGTGATCGGTTTCAGTAGATAGTCGGTCGCATTTAGTTCGAACCCATCCAAGGCATATTCAGAATAAGCCGTTGTAAAAATAATTTTCGTTCCCTGAGGCACCATTTTGGCGAAGTCGGTTCCCTTTAATTGAGGCATCTGAATATCTAAAAAAATCACATCGATCGTTTCAGTTTTTAACAGACTGATGGCTTCCAACGGATTTTCAAATTCTCCTTTAGAATCCAGAAAATCGAGTTTTTTGACATAGCTTTTGAGTAGCGATCTCGCCAATTCTTCATCGTCAATAATGATACATTTAAGCATGACTTTTCAAATTTAATTGGACCTTAAAAACAGAATTCTCTTCCGATATTGATAATTTGTGATGCCGGGGATAGAGGATTTCTAAACGTTTCTTCACATTTTCCAAACCAATACCACCCACCTCATCTTTGGTAAAAATATGCTCTTCTATTGTGTTTTCAATTCTGAAATGAATTTCGCTACCGGTCACATTGAGATGTATTTTAATATAAGCCCCATCGATCTTCTCAATATTACTATGTTTAAAGGCATTTTCAACAAAAGGGATCAACATCATGGGAGCGATTTCAATATTCCCTTCTGAAATATTAAAATTTGTTTCAATGGGATAGGTCCTGCTACTCTTTAAATTAAATAATTTAATGTAATTCTCAATATAATCTATTTCCTTCTGAAGAGCTACATACGGTCTCTCACACTCATATAAAACATATCGCAACATATTAGATAAATAGCTAATGCTCTGTTGTGTTTTGGCCGAATCTATAACCGATAAGGCGTAAATGTTGTTTAATGCATTAAAAAGAAAGTGCGGATTTATTTGCGACTTTAGAAGTTTTAATTCTGTCTCCAGATTCTCTGTTTTGCTTAAAATAAGTGCCTCTTCTTTCTTCTTTGCAAAAAGAAATATCTCCACAACGGTAGTTAAAATTACCGTTAAGCAAAGCAATAGAAAATTGATTAAAAATGGAGAGTTAAGTAGTCTTCCGAAGGGAGTTAAATTCCTGCCGGGCCTAGGAGGCAAGTTTCGGTTAATATCCTGTCTATTATTAGCTCTCATACTTTCCGAAGGAATCATTCTGGTATCGGCATTTCGATCTTCGAGTGGAATTTGCGGCGGACCCTGAACTGAAAACTGATAAGCGAGCAAAGCACAAACCAGAATAGAAGTAAATCCGAAGACAACAAACAACATCTGGTTTTTCTTAGCCAATACTTTAGAAGCCAAAAAATAGGTAAGTAGTATTACGATTAGGATCTGAATAATATAAATTACCCAGTTCTGTTCAATAAACGTGGTCATATCTTCATGACCAAGTGCCATTATAACCCAGACAATGGCCCAAAAGAGAGTTTGCAGTACAATCCTCATCAATACTTTCATATAGCAAATTAAAGTAAAATAAAAGTAACGAAGTGTTGGTTTCATACAATTTGACAGAGTAAAATATCTCATTCACAAGGAGTTTTATCCCATCTGCTTAAAACCAGAGGTGATTCGCTGAAAAGATGGTTTGTGAATAAAACTATTTTCGAATTTTGCTGTCATAGAAATGAACTTAAAACAAAAAATAATATGAAAAATATCAGTTTAAAATCGGTAGTACTAACAACGGCACTTTTTTTCTTCGGAACTGCATTTTCAATCGCTCAACCTAACGACAGGAAAGAAAGACCAAAGAATCCACCAACATTTAGTGAGTTATTGGAAGAAATGGACTCGGGAAAGGATGGAAAACTTTCAGTGGCTGAAGTAAAAGGACCACTAAAAGAAAGGTTTGCAGATATCGATACCAATGAAGATGGTTTTATTACAGAAGAAGAGTTTGAGAAAGCCCCTAAACCTAAAAAAAGAAAGAAGAGATCTAAATCATAAAATCGAGATAAAAGTTTAGATTAAAATAGCGTCAGCTGCCATTTAATATACTTGGATCTGGACTATTTAATTAAAAGATAGAAGAATAATTTTCATGTGTTTTTTTATTGGTTAAAAGCTTCGTGAGCAATTGCGGAGCTTTTTCCGTAGAAAAGTATTAATCATCCACATAAAAACATTATACCCGTCAAAATTTCGAAACGGGCAATAGCATCAAATAAGCTTTAATTGATTTACTATATCCTGTAACGAATTTTTGGCATCCCCAAAGAGGATACTACAATTCTCTAAATCGAAAAGGTCATTCTGAACTCCCGCATACCCCTTATTCATACTTCTTTTCATAACAATCACTTTCTTGCTATGATGAACTCTAATGATCGGCATTCCGAAAACAGGGCTGTCTTTATTGGTTTCGGCTGCGGGATTTACCACATCGTTAGCTCCAATAACCAGAACCGCATCGTATTCTTTAATTTTTTCGTTGCCTTCTTCCATTTCTTTTAGACAAGAGTAATCGACATTCGCCTCTGCGAGCAGTACATTCATATGTCCGGGCATTCTACCTGCCACAGGATGCATAATATAATCTACAGTGCAGTTACGTTTTTCCAGTAATTTTTGAAGTTGGGAACAGGCATGCTGTGCTTGTGCTACGGCTAACCCATATCCCGGAACGATTGCTACCTTTTGGGAAATAGAAAGTAACAATGCTGTTTCTGAAATACTTATTTCTCGAATCAATTGTTCTTCTTCGAGTGCATTTGCGGAGTTCTTTTTAAATTTTCCAGCTAGTACTTTCATCAATGAACGATTCATTGCATTACACATAAGAAGGGTTAAAAGTATCCCGGCCGCACCAACAAAAATACCTCCCGCTATCATAGCTTTATTCCCATAGACGAAACCTGCAAAGGCTGTAGCAATTCCTGTGATACTATTTAATAATGAAATAACCACCGGCATATCTGCTCCTCCAATTGGAAGTACAAATATGACGCCGTAAAACATCGCCAAAGTTGCAAGTATGTTCGTAAATAAGAAGAAGGAGATCGGAATGATTCCGAAGAAATATAGTATGGGTAGGCTAATAATTAAACCTAATAGAATTCTTGAAAAAAGAAATACTGCTTTACTCCTTTTATCTTTAATTTTTCCGGCGAGTTTTCGTTCGGCAATTATGCTACCGGTTAGTGCGATAGCTCCAGTAACTAATCCGGCTATAAGTAAAATTTGATTCTCTAAGGCAATGGTAACTACCTCTATATTATTTGCTTCTACTAAGCCAAGAAGCATTGCACAACCCCCTCCCGTCGCATTAAAGATCGATACTAATTGTGGCATCTTAGTCATTTCCACTTTAGCAGATAACCTTTTTCCAAGTATAATACCTAATATAGTGGCAAACAATATTATAATTAAATTGATCCTTGGAACAGAAGCAGAAATCTCTCCTAAAAAAGTAAGGGCCACAGCCAAGATCATCCCTATTGCCGCTATTAAATTACCAATTCGTGCTCTTTTTGGAGAACTCATAAACTTTAAACCTCCTAAAAACGAAATAGTGGCTAGTAAATAGCCCACTTCTATAATTGCTTGCATTATTTGTGATTTTTAGAGCCGAACATTTTAAGCATTCTTCCTGTAACAAAGAATCCGCCCGAAATATTTAGAGCGCCCAAGAAAACGGCTATGCCGCCCAAAATAAGATTGATGTAATCTCCTTGTTCTACACGAAACATTAGCATAATAGCGCCTACTAAAATGACTCCGCTAATCGCATTTGCTCCAGACATAAGCGGAGTGTGTAAAATAGCGGGAACATTGGCGATAACTTCTATTCCAATGAAGATGCAGAAAATTAAAAAGTATATTTCCTGGATATTTTGAGTAATATATTCCATAGTTTAAATTGGTTGAAGTTCTTCCGTAAAATGCGAATGTACCCACTCTCCCTTTTTAAGAATTTGGCAAGCCGATAATATTGGATCGTCTATTTTTTGAGATACAACTAGATACTTCAGAAAAGAAAAGTAATTATGAGATAGTAATTTTGAAGCAGACAATGCTACTTTGGTGGAAAATCTCGAATTTCCCAGAATGATCACTTCATTATGATACACGATCTCCTCATTTTTAGAAAGTTCACAGTTTCCCCCTTGCTCTACAGCCATATCAATAATAACGCTACTGGGCTGCATCGCTTCAACAGAACGGGTTTCTATAAGTAGCGGTGCCTTTTTACCGGGAATATTAGCTGTACTAATTACAATATTCGAAGTTAAAATATGATCGTGAATAAGATCCTTCTGCTTTTTTAAGTAAGTTTCACTTTGCTCGACGGCATATCCCCCGGCACCTGAAGATTCTCTATAACCCTCAACTTCAATAAACGAAGCCCCTAAGCTTCGCACCTCTTCTGCTGCCGAACTTCGCACATCGAATGCCTCTACAACAGCACCCAATCGTTTCGCGGTTGCAATAGCCTGAAGACCTGCAACGCCCGCGCCAAGAACTAAAACTTTAACGGGTGACAGGGTTCCGGCGGCTGTCGTAAACATTGGGAAAACATTGTTATATAGCTCGGCAGCGGTTAAAATAGCTTTGTATCCCGCTAGTGACGCCATTGATGATAAAACATCCATGGATTGTGCGAGCGTCGTTCGGGGTATAAGATCCAAACTGTAAAGTGTAGCGTGTTTTTCTCTATACACACTAAGTTTATCCGGATAGTAAAGCGGATTAAAAATACCAATAAATATTAATCCCGCTCTGACATCTAAAGGGATTTCAGTATGTCCGAGAGAAACAATAATATCCGCATTCGTTAAAATCGATTCTCTTGTTAAACAACTCCCGCCAGCATCGTTGTATTCTTTATCTCGAATATTAAGCGTATCGCCCAGACCTGTTTCAATTAAAATAGATAAGGGTAACTCGTTTAAAAGTGCTTTAACTTCTTTTGGCAGTAAACAAACTCTGGGATCGTTAGGAGTTTTAAGTACACCTATGGTTTTAGATTCTATTGACAGGGACATGCGACTAATTTGAATAAAGATTAAAAACGATCATGTTCATATTATTTTAATAAAACTTCAAAGTATTCTTCCTTGACGCTCCGGTAACTGTTTAAATGCGATTTATAAACTTTGCGAAACTTTTTATGCTCACTAATAAAATACATTTCGCAGTCTATATCTTCACATTCTGCCATTTGAGGTAAACTATCCCGGTAACGGGTTAGCTCATTCAATTTTAACCTGTTTTCATCAATTTTCACTGAAAGTTTCACTAAAATTGGCTGATATTCAAGTGCTGTGGAGAACTCTGTATTTCCAAGATTCATTAAATTACTTATTTCTTTTTCGATATAATTTAAATGAGAAATCCAAGATTCAAGTTCTACAAAATTACTTTTAAGAATGATAGACTCGGTACTATCGTGATTAAAGATCTCCATTTTGTTCAGAATTAATAATATTATAAAGCGACGTCCATATCTACTGGATATTCGGCTTGTTCTACTTTGGCAATAAATAGCTCTTTAGTTCCATTCGGAAAGTTCCAAGTGACAGTATCTCCTTCGGCATACCCCATAACTGCAGAGCCCATAGGTGCAAGTATAGAAACCTTATTTTTTGAAATGTCCCGTTCTGTAGGAATCACCAATTGAAACTGAGATTGCCATGCACCCGATGTGACCGTTATAATGCTATTAAAACGTATCACATCCTTTGGCATTTCATCATTATCACATATTTGTGCATGAGCAATTTCTGCGCTCAGTTTCTTTAAAGATTCCTGTGTATTTATGTCTTTGTAATACCCAGAAACGTTTAACAATCTTTTTAAGAAAACGTATTCCTTTTTTTCCATAATCAAATTTCCGTATCGCATTTTCTCAAATTTTTAAGTTACTATGGGAAAATCCCCCTTAATGTATAGGCTTTTTCAATACGCTCAATGGCAATACTAAATGCAGCCGTACGCATATCTACCCGATTTTCTTCGGAATAATCTGTGACTTTCCTAAATGTAGATCCAAGTGTTTTTTCAAGTTTTGTCAAGATATCGTCGAGATGCCATAATTCTCCATTCCTATTCTGAAGCCACTCGAAGTAGCTTCCTATTACACCCCCAGAATTACACATAATGTCCGGAATAATCGCAACTCCACGACTCAATAAGATCTTTTCTCCTTCTACATCTGTAGGTCCATTGGCGCCTTCAGCAATTAGAGATGCCTTAATCAAATTAGCATTATCCTTCGTAATTTGATTTCCTAGTGCTGCAGGTATAAAAATGTCGCAATCAATTCCGAAGAAATCTGCACTTCCCAAAGCATTAGCTTCAGGGAAATTTACAATACTCCCATTATTCGCCTTGTTATAGTTCAACAAATCTTCTACACGAATTCCATTCTCATTCTGAATACTTCCAAAGGCATCCTGAACCCCCACCATTTTCGCGCCTTCTTTCTCTAAGAAATGTGCTGCCCAATAACCAACGTTGCCAAAACCCTGAACGATAAACTTTTTATTCTTCAGACTTGAGCCTTTCTTCTCTGTCCAAAACTTAATTGTTAAAAAGACACCATATCCCGTAGCTCTGTCCCGACCTTCCAGGCCTCCACTCCCAACAGGTTTCCCGGTCACTACATGTTGATTTTTAGATCTTTCACTGGTACTTTTTGTACTCATGTAAGTATCTGCAATCCATGCCATAGTTTGGTCATTTGTGTTCACATCGGGGGCGGGTATATCGTGTTCGGGTCCGATGTTCTCTCCAAGAGCGAACGTAAATCTTCGGGTAATTCGTTCCAATTCGGCCTTGGAGTATTTTGCCGGATCAATTTGAATACCGCCTTTAGCACCACCATAGGGCAACCCTGCCAAAGAAGTCTTCCATGTCATCCACATAGCTAAAGCGCGAGCCGCATCTATATCTACCGTAGGATGGTAGCGTAATCCACCTTTGTAAGGCCCTAGAGCGTTGTTATGTTGCACCCGATAACCTGTGAAAATTTCTACATCGCCGTTGTCCATTCTCACCGGGAAATTGATAATTATTTCGGTGTTCGTAATACTTAGAATTTTTCTAATATTAGGGTTTAGTTTTATTTGATCTGCAGCTGTATTAAATTGTTCTAATACGTTGTCTAACATTCCTCTTTTAATAAGTTTGGGGTTATCCACCATTTGTCCGTTTATCATTATACGATTCTTTAAATATTAACCAGTTCTGGTTTCTGTTTTATAATTTTTAAAAGCGGTGTCTCCTCTTGTGGATCGCATTTATCAAAATCACTACAAGAAGATACTGTTCTATGGTTATGAGTGAGCACACAATAAGAAATGTGTACGCAACTGTTACAAAGGTTTATTACATTTCGATTCATAGATTTATTGTTTGTAATTCCTTAGGCAAGTTGCGTACCATTAGAATTCAAAAAACAATAATCGTTTCCTTGTTAATTGAATATCAATATGTTAAGTAATTAAAACGAAAATATAAGAGTAAACTAAATTGTGGAATATTTTCTATAGTGGGGTATAATTCCCCATATCTGAGATTCAGATATTTAGTATAAACTTGCTGCTGTAAGAAAAAATAAAACCTTAGGTGTTGTTTATTTTGGATCGCAAGGTTTTGCGATCTATTTGTAGAATTTCTGCCGCTTTTGTTTGATTATTATTGGTGGTGATCAGTATTTTTTCAATATATTTTCTTTCCATTTCCTTGAGCGTTAAAAACTCCTCATCGGGGAAAGCTAATTGAATTTTTAAGCTGGCAGGAAGGTCATTAACTCCTATGGTACGATCACACATAATTACCGCACGTTGAATTACGTTTTCCAGTTCACGAATATTCCCCGGCCAGTCGTAACGCTGTAATAGAGCCTGTGCTTCCATATCTATAGTTACATAGCGTTCCTTATACTCATTTCCATATTTAAACAAGAATTTATCTGCCAATAAAGGAATGTCTTCTTTGCGGCTGCGAAGTGGTGGCACTTCAATTTCCACAACGGTTAACCGATAATATAAATCCTCTCTAAACGATTCTTTGGTTATCATTTCTTTTAAGTTACCGTTTGTAGCGGCAATTATTCGTACGTCAATCTTTTCACTCTTTCTGGCTCCTACCTTAACAACCTCTTTCTCCTGTAAAACTCTCAAAAGTCTCGATTGTACCGCTAAGGAAGCATTTCCAATTTCATCTAAGAAAATAGTACCTCCATCTGCCGCTTGAAAAAGACCTTCTCGTGTATCGTTGGCTCCGGTAAATGCGCCTTTTACATATCCAAAAAGTTCAGACTCCAATAAATTTTCAGGGATACCCCCACAATTCACCGTTATAAACGGAGCTCGGGAGAACTTGCCATTATAATGAATGGAACGCGCAACAAGCTCTTTCCCAGTACCACTTTCACCACTAATAAATACAGTGGCTTTATTATCTTTTACTCTCTCTATGATCTCTGTAACCTCCGAAATTGCCTGACTTTCACCTATTATCTCCTTGAACCTGTTAATAGCCTGTGGTTTATCCTTAGTTTTGCTCTTATTAGTATGCAGAGATTTTAAAACACCCTTTTTAAGCTCATCTTTGGTAAATGGCTTAACGATATAATCTATGGCGCCCGATTTAATTACCGAAAGTTCATCTTGTACCGAAGGATAACCGGTAACCACTAATTTTGGCATTTTAGGATAGTGCTCTGAGACAAATTGTATTAATTCGAATCCATTCACCTCCGGCATTTTAAGATCGGTAATTAGCAAATCAATTTCAGTATCCCTTAGAATAGCCACTGCTTCTTTGACCGAAATCGCTTTAAATGTATGATAATCTAATGAGTGTAAGTGCCTTTGAATTAGTTCCAGAATATTTGGATCGTCATCTACAATTAATATGTTTTCCTTTTTAAGCATTGTTGATTTTATTTTGGAAATTTAATTATAAATTTAGCGCCTTTAGGCGTATTTGGTTGATATTCAATACTACCCCGATGACTTTTTACAATTCCATGAACAACGCTAAGTCCAAGTCCTGATCCATCACCTACTTCTTTAGTCGTATAAAACGGCTGATATAGCTTCGGGATATTTTTTACAGCAACCCCCGGTCCTTCATCAATTATTTTTAAAGTAATTTCCGATTTATTTTCGGTAAGTGAAATCTTTATTTTTCCTTCCTTCGGTGAAAAGTATATGGCATTTAAAACTAAGTTAAAGATTACCTGAGTAAGTTGAATAGGATCTGCCTTTAACAGGACCTCAGCTTCAGGAAGATTAACTATTAATTTTACATTGGTTTTTTTCAACGTGGGATCCAAAAGTTTCACAGCATCCTTAATAATTAACACAAAATCCGTTTGCCCAAAGTTTTGAGGCATTTCACAAGCAAAAAACATCAGTTTCTTCACTACTTCACGAGAAAAAATTGCGCTATTTATTATTTTATCAAGATCCTTTTTGGTTTGTGTATTTGTCTTCTCCTTACTTTTTAACAGCTCGGCAAAACCTAAAATATTTGCCAAGGGCGTGTTTAGTTCATGGGCTATTCCAGCAGTAATCTCACCCAGGATCGACAATCGGTCGGCATGCTCCATCTTACGTCGTAGTATAGCTTCATTCTCACGGATAGAATTTCTCTCTAATAAATCTCCTATGTTTATGGCAACATTACTTAATAATTTTTTCTCTTCCTGAAGAAAATCTGTTGGCAAATATTTTTGTTTAGGATAGTGTACCCTTATAAACCCCTTTTGTTCATTGAATATTTTAATACAACTTTCTATATGTATACTACTTGTAGGGAGTGCCGAAGAAATTAGGTGATATGGAGCCGACTCTATTTCTACCACGGCTTCATCGCTAAATTGAAAAGATTTTCGAAGGCTATTTCCAATTGAGAATAGCGTTTTGTCCAACTCCTTGGAATCACTATTTACAACAATAGAAGATACTTCATATAAACATGTAAGTTCCTTAATTCGTTCTTTTAGGTTTTTTTCTATGGTCATAAAGTTCTCCCTCTTTTTACAAAGGTATCAATTATCCAAATCTACAATTAGGCGAAGTTATAGTTTAATCTTATTATTCTTTCTGAAATCACTATACCCAACAATAGAAATATTTGTATCGCTCCTACTTTACCATTATCTAATTCTCTTAAACTGAAATTCCGTACCTTTTTACCCTAAGTATTTATTGCATATCATAGCTTTAACTCTTGAAGTAATTACTTCGGAAAGTGCTCAATCTAAATGAAAATTTCTCCCATTACTAAAAGAAATATTACCCGGATTATCCCCTTCGGAATTATATGGCTGGTGCTTGGATGTCTCTTTCTTTGGGTGGAGCACGCGGCAATCGGGAATCAATCTAATACTTTAGATACTGCTATAAAGTTAGACCCCCAGGTGTTGTTTTTTGCACTTATCGGGGTAACGATCATAGGATTAGCAGTAGGTTTTGTTGAATTGCTTTTTCTGAAAAGATTATTTCAGAAGAAAAGTCTGAGTGTAAAGATCATTTCCAAATTCCTCATATACATTTTTTTCTTTGTTTTAATTATCCTAATTACATATCCCATCGCTGCAAGCATGGAATTGGACACTTCAATATTCGACTCAAGAGTTTGGGACAAATTCAACACTTTTTTCTTCAGTATTACGGCTTTAAGTACAATAATTCAATTAGGGTTTTCTCTATTTGTTTCATTGTTGTATTCAGAAATTAGTGAAAACTTAGGTCATAACGTTTTACTCAACTTCTTTACCGGCAAATACCATAAACCCGTTTCCGAAACACGAATATTTATGTTTGCAGATATGAAGGCTTCCACTACCATAGCCGAAAAACTAGGACATATTAAATATTTCGAACTATTGAGTTCCTATTATTACGATCTTTCCCGGGCAATTGTTAAAAACTATGGGGAAGTATACCAATACATTGGTGACGAAATTGTGATCTCATGGAAATATAAAAACGGTATAAAAAATAACAATAGTATCAATTGTTACTTCGATATGAAATCGGATCTCAATAAAAAGAGAGACAGCTATATGAGTAAATATGGATTTTTTCCGGATTTTAAAGCGGCCTTACATTTTGGAGAAGTTACAACCGGCGAAATTGGAGCCTTAAAAAAAGAAATCTTCTTTACCGGCGATGTGCTGAATACCACTGCAAGAATTCAAGGTTTATGTGGTTACCTAGGTTCAGATTTCCTTATTTCTAAACAACTAATTGATAGTTTAAATCTCGATGATAAGTATTTAACAAAGTTACATGGTAAAAGCAAACTTAAAGGGAAATCAGAAGATATTGAACTTATTTCTTTGGAAGTAAAAAAGTGAATATTAAAGTTAACCTAAAAACAGGATTTCCAGAATCCTAATAAACCCTCCTTGCAAATAAAGCTT